>NZ_CM132202.1:0-673633 GCF_053653995.1 Peribacillus sp. JNUCC 23 | reverse complement strand
ACAAATGACTTCGAATGTCATAGCCAAAACTTTGGCTCACATGTGACGCAGCAAACGAGTTAATGATTCCACCGATAAAGGAGAATATAGAAATCCCCACCATTACACTTCCCCATTTGATGACAACGGAAAGATTCTCCTGCATAATACCATCATCAATTATTTTTGCCATTAACAGCGGTTGCAGCAACTCCACACCTAATTCAGCCAGCATAAGGAAAAGAGCGAGCGCCACCATCATTCGATAAGGCTTTAAATACGAATAAATCTTCATACACTTCACCATGATTTCCTTTCGCAAAATTTCTATTTCAAAGTAAACAAGTGTAAGTTCTGTGAGCAATGAACTTTGACTAATCTGTTCCTGTTCCCGGCCTTGGTTTTACACCGGCCTGTCTCGCATCATGCAAGCCTTCATTTAAGGAACTATTTAGTGAAACGAAAGATCGATTCTTTTATCATACAATTATTTTTGATATTTTTAAATAGTCTGAATTATACTTTATCATCCTTCTCTTAAAAAACCGAATAACTTTTCTATTATTCCCTTGACATATTTGATAAAATAAGAGAAGATTTAATTGATAATGATTTTCAATATCATTATCGACTTCTGAATCTCGAAAAATTATGCTCTTAGCATAATAGATTGCTTAAATGGTGAGCCTACTTATTAGTAGCCACTATAGATGAATTGCTGATTCCCATATGTGTTTCATGCTTATTACTTAAAAATAACTAGAATATTGCCCCCTCTTTATTCCAGATGTTTTTACCCCCTACTTTTAAGCATATATGGGATCAGCATTTTCTTTTGAATATTTACTGAATTCTTTATATACTACAGGTAACATACATATTAACAGTTATGCTATGTAATCCGTTTACACACAGTTCTTCAATCACATTCAGATGAAGGAGTCTATTAAAAATGAGCTTATCGACCATTATTAAAGAGAGACGTACAGTGAAACGCTATAAGGATACACCGGTTTCTGTTGACTTGATTCAAGAGCTGCTAGAGACGGCTGTTTGGGCGCCGAACCACAAGATGACGCAGCCTTGGCGCTTCATCTTTGTTCAAGGAGACAGCCTGATCGCGTTAGCTGAGGCTGCTCGTAATGCAGCCATGACTAAGGAAAAAGATCCTGCGAAAAAGGAGGCTGCGGGTCAACGTGAGTTTAATAAAGTCAGTACCCCTCCCTCCATTCTTCTTGCTGTCATGAAGGAAGATCCTAACCCTGTTACTCGTGAAGAAGATTTGGCAGCTATAAATTGCGTCATTCATAATTTCACATTATTGGCATGGGAACAAGGACTAGGAACATTTTGGGCGACCTATGCCACGATTTTTGCTACGCAATTCCGGGAAACTGCAGGCGTGCAACCAGGAGAAAAAATCGTTGGTAGTATTCATGTCGGTTATCCAGATATGATTCCAAATCCACGTGAGCGCAAATCTATTGAAGAAATTTTCACTGTTTTATAATTTTAAAAGGGTAAACGCGAACAAGCGCTTACCCTTTTTTGAACTTTAAAATACACTTAACGGATTGCCGGGATTTTAATTTTCACCGTAAACTCTTCTTCTTTATATACAAAATCCAGGAAACCATGATGTTCCTTAATAACATCATGAATCAATTTGGTTCCGAGCCCTTCATGCTCACCCGTTTTCGTTGTTTTTCCATACGTTTCAAACAATGAATCTAAAATGGGCGTCGGAATCGGTTTACTATGATTCTTGCAAATTAATACATATAACCCACTTCTTTTATACAATTGCAAACTAAGCAAAGCTTCTTTCTTATGTTCACTTTGCCATTCCTCGCAAGCATCAATACTATTGGATAAAAGATTGCCTACCAGTGTAACGATCTCTTTATCTGACAGCGGCAATGTAGATAATGGCAAATCCAAATCATAGACGACTGAAATTCCAGCATCTTGTGCCCGTTGATACATTTGATGCAGTATTCCCGCGACCATCCCTTTCTCTCCTTTAATCGACAGATTCGTTTCTTTATATCCATCGACTAAATCATCTAAATAAGCCTTAGCCTCTCCATTCTGTTCATTTTCCAGCATAAAGTGAATTGCTGAAACATGCTTAAGGAAATCATGCCTTTCACTGCGAACTACACGAAACGTTTCATTAAAGTGAGTACGTTCTTCTTCAAATTGCTTTCCCTCTACTAACAATGCTGAAACTTTCCATGCGCAGTTTTGCCTGACTATTTCAATAGCGACAAATAATAAAAACGGAACAAGATAAATGAACGATGGCTTATTAACTGCATAAATAGATAGCAACAAAAGCTGCATAACCAGTAACATTCCATTGAAACTTCTTCCTAAACTCGCTATCTGTATGAATGTTTTTTTAAAGAAGTAATAAATGATTCCTATCACTAGTACACATGGTATATAGATAGGTATTCCCCAAGGTAATAGCATCAAAAGCGCATGCAAATGAACAATCCCAAGCACTGCGATAAATCCCCAATACATCAGAAACGGTTTCAAGTCTTCTCCATCCTTTAAAAATAATGATTTTGTAAAAACTCTACTTTTTCCTTTGTAATCATCGCCTGTTCTTCCATTCCTTCAAAGGTGACGATATAAGAAGTTTTTGCATAGAGCGAGAAATTTTTCACATAGTGAATATTAATGATGAATGATCGATGGGAGCGAAGGAAATCACGCTCACGCAATTCACCTTCTAATTCATTAAGAGTTTGATAGGTTTTTATCGGACCTGACTTCGTATGTATCGTTGTCGATCGGCCAGACCTTTCGATAAAAACAATATCCTTCTTTTGAATAATATGTATATCGTTTTTTTGCTTTAAGTATAGTCTACCTGTAATCTCAGCCGATTTAGATTTCTCCATCAACCGCTCAATCGATTGTATTAATCGATCCTTTGAGTAAGGCTTCATGATATAGTCGTGTACATTCAATTCAAAAGCATGCACCGCATATCCACTCGTACCTGTAACGAATATGACCGAAATGTCTAGCGCATGAGAATGAATAATATCCGCCAGCTCATAGCCAGATAAATTCGGCATTTCAATATCCGCAATCAATAAATCAATCGATTCCTTCTTGATCTGATCATACGCTTCTTCCGCGGAAACGGTCGAGAACACAACCTCTACGTCTGAAATTCCTTGCACAATAGCAAGTAACTTATCTAAATCGATCATTCGATCATCTACAAGACCAACCTTCATACAATCACCCTCATTTGCCTGTTGCTTCTTCTATTTTACCATCTCAACATGGAAAAATGACCTTTTCGCGACAATAAATGGTATTTTTACGACATAGTTGCAGATTCCTTCCAGAATTCTTTGTATGATAAGAACAAGAAAACAAACGAGTCAGGAGGAATGAAAATGATTGAAATTCATGAAGTGACAAAAAAGTTCCAAGATAAAAAAGTATACATTACCGCATTAAAGCATGTTTCTTTTTCTATAAAAAAAGGCCAGGTGGTTGGTTTACTCGGTGAGAACGGTGCTGGAAAAACAACTTTGTTGCGAACGATCGCAACTCTGCTTACGCCAACAGACGGGCAAGTATTCGTAGCGGGATATGACACATTGAAACATGCAGATCAAATCAAAAAAAGAATTGGGGTATTGTTCGGTGGTGAAACTGGGTTATATGATCGCTTAACTGCCCGTGAAAACCTCGAGTATTTCGCCATGTTATACGGATTAAGCAAACATGAAACGAAGGTACGTATCGATGACTTGGCAAAAATGTTCGGGATGAAAGACTATCTAAATAGGAAAGTAGGCGGTTTTTCCAAAGGGATGCGTCAAAAGGTCGCCATCGCAAGGACGCTGATTCATAATCCTGATATTATCCTGTTTGACGAACCGACAACAGGTCTCGATATTACATCATCCAATGTCTTCCGTCAGCTCGTCCATCAGCTAAAGCGCGATGGAAAGACGATTATTTTCTCAAGCCATATCATGGAAGAGGTTTCTATGCTTTGCGACACAGTGGCGATGATGCATAAAGGAGAACTTGTCTATCATGGCGACCTAGAAAATCTTTACAAATCTGAAGGTAGCCGCGATTTAAACTATATTTTCATGAGCAAACTTGTAAGGGGGAATGGAAACTATGCTTCTTAATATCTATCTAAAAGAAATCAAGGATTGCTTCCGAGATCGAAGGACTTTATTGCTGACTGTTCTTCTGCCGATTGTCATGATGACTGGTTTAACATTATTTTATGAAAAATTAGTCTCCGATGGTGGCGATGATACGTACAAACTTGCTGTTGATACCTCTTTCGGTACAGATGAAGCGAATATTTTTGAGGCCTATAAGAATATTGAACTTGTTAAGTCTATAAATCCCGAAAAAACCGTACAGGATGGAGACGCACAAGCTGCCCTTTTATTAACGCCTGGTTTTATCCACAATATTGAACACGCTAATGAAGCGTCGGTAACACTTATTGGCGATTCTTTCAGCCAAAACTCAGCTAACCTAATGAACATCGTTACGAATGCTTTATCCAACTATGAAATGTCTGTTATTTCAGATCGTTTGCAAGCCCAAGAAATAGATTCAGCATTAATCGAGCCATTTACGATTCATCAAAAAGAAATGTCCGAAGAAAACCCTAACATTAATTTAATTGCGATGTTAATTCCAATGATGTTAGCTCTTGCAATTGGTATAGGTGCAGGTCCAGCAGCTTCCGATTTATTCGCTGGTGAAAAAGAAAAGAAAACGATGGAAGCTCTATTAATGACACCAGTAAAACGTTCCACCTTGCTTCTCTCAAAATGGTTAACAATCTCAACCATTGGTGCCATAACTGGAATCATCACGTTAGTCGTTGTAGCATTAGAAATTACCCTTTTAACAGAAAACCTAAAAAAAGCCGTTTCATTTGGTGACAACGCCTACCTGGTCATCAGTCTAGCTATATTAGTTTCGATCATCTATGCTATGTTCATTGCATCCCTTCTTATGGTGACAAGCATCATTGGGAAAACTATCAAGGAATCACAAAGCTACAGCACACCAATCCTAATGGTTGCAGTCTTCCCAACTTTATTTACTTCAACTATAGGGATTAATGAACTTTCATACCAGCACTTTGTCATTCCAATCCTAAACATATTCAGCCTGCTAAAGGAATTAATCTTTGGCATCATCAACTATGAACATATTACGCTTACAATTGGCAGTAACCTCATTTGCATGATTCTCTTCTTCATCATCGGAAGAATCATGTTCATGAAAGATAAATGGGTAATGAATTAAATTAAAAGGATGACTCTGGTAAAAAACTTCCCCTGAGTCATCCTTTTTCTTATTTATTAAAATTTAATTTTCCTTATTCCGAGCAGCAAAAAAACACACCCAAATAGTAGTAAAATACCCACATTGTCTAAAATATCAAAGAAAGTACTCCCACTCGCAATTTCCTCAATTCCTCTCATCGCCCAGGTTTGCGGTAAAAACTCAGCCATTTTTTGCATAAAAACTGGCTCAATTTCTAGTGGCCAGTATACGCCTGCAATCATACATGTGGAAATTACAAGAAGATTACTAAGCATCGATTGCTGTTCAATGGTCTTTACTGTTGTGGCAATCAGTAAACCCAGTCCGACAATTGCAAGTATTAGTGCAGATAATAAAATCAGGAGATAGAAAGGATTGCCCCAGCTAACATCAAACAAAAAATGAGTAGTAAGAATTAATACACCAAATTGAATCCAGCCGATTAAGAAGAAAGATAATAAATAGCCTACAGCAATTTCAGTTCTGCTGGCAGGCATAATCATTAACCTCTGCCAGACACCATTCGTTCGTGCTTCTAGAATCGTTCCGGTCACACTCAGCACACATATCATCAGAAACATGATGGAAAATCCTGAAGCACTTCTTGATAAACTGTCTTGTGAATGCTGGTTTATTTCTAGCGTCGTCTTTTTACTAACTGTTGCTTCTTTTGCATCATCCCTTAGTTTCGTAAACATTGTCTCCCAGTTCTCCCCTGTCAACTTGCTCCATTCTTTAGAAGCCACAGCTCGGATACGCGTTTCCGCAAGTTTGTTAGCAATAAACTCCGTTAGCACTTCACTCCCTGTAAATTCAGGTATCCGTTGCAGGGACAATACCGGTATTTTCGCATTCATTTCTTCTTCAAACCCTTTATCAATTGTAAGTACGACAGGAGTAGTCTTTTCTTTTAATTGCGATAATGCAACAGTTTTTGATTCCTTCTCTACTTGAAATAAGCGTTGATCTTCTACCATTGCAGTGACAAACGAAGAAGACAACATCGATTGGTCTTGATCAACCACTAGTACTCTTTGAACCGGTTCCTCATCAGTTGTGAACAAATGCCCAAACAGCAATGTAAACACTAATGGCATGGCAAACATGACCAGATAATTACGTCGGTTGGAAAACACCATTTTTATCTCCCACATACAAAGCGCCCATATCTTCTTCATTTGGCACCACCTTTAAATCCTGATTCCAACCTTAGGATTGCAATCAGTAAAGAAATAATTCCAATCGACAATAAGACCATAATAGGCGTGAGTAGTTCCGCCCAAGATACACCGCTCATACTATCTAACCAGCCGGTCAGTGCCCAGCGATTAGGTGTGAACTTAGATAAACTCTTTAAGGCATCAGGAAATTGTGATAACGGCAGCATGGAACCCCCTATTAATGCGAAAATTTGTACCCCAACTCCACTAATTAGATCTAATGTTTTCAATTCGGTAATAAACGCAGCTAGAATCATAGATATTCCAGCAACGGCTACTCCGTATGCAAGACCCGTCGCAATGACCTGCCATGCATGATTTCCCCAATCCACTTGAAATACGATCAAAGTTGCCAAATAGAAAAGCAGAAATTGTATCGATGCGAAAAGAAACGTGCCATAAAATTTACCAAGAATAATTGATTTATTGCTGATAGGGGCACTTCTAAGCCTTGCTAGCGTATTACTTTCCCTTTCTTTCGTAATGGACTTCGCTCCTATTGTCACATTAAATAATAAAAACATCGCCGCCATTGCCGCTGTATAATATTGCATGGCAGAAACGGACTTCTCACCAATAGATGTCTCTCTAAACGTGACTTCTTGATTACTAGCCGATTGAATGGTTTCGATTATATGTTCCATAGAAGCAGCTTGGTTTGTTTCTCGTAAATGAGCAACAACCGTATTGGTCGTATTTGAAATGACTTGGCTCCTTTTAATAAATGAATCAATAATAGAAGTAATGACAGAGGCTTTGAGCTGTTTTTGGGGATCTGTCAGCAGTTCTGCTCCTTGAAGCCTTCCTTCTCCTAACTGAATACTCCAATCACTCGGTATCATGACAGCAACGTCAATTTCTCCTGATTTCAACATTGTCTCAAGATTCTCTCTTGTCATTGCTGTTTTCAATTTTACAAAGGACGTTTTCTTTAATACTTCATTTTTCAATGACTCACTTAATGGATCCGATTCATTACTGATCAATCCAACAATTGTTTCTGGGAATTCAGTATCTTCACCAAAAACATTCTTAAGTGCCGATCCTAAAATCGCTGTTAATAGCAATGGCATGATTAGCATCATAATGATTCCACGGCGGTCTTTAATCCGAATCAAAAAATCATTCCAAGCGATAAGTAAACTCTTCATTCTATCCCTCCTAATCTCGTAATGAGCGTCCGGTTAATTGTAAAAACAGACTCTCTAAATTAGGTTCTTTTCGATTAAAGGAAAGAATTTGAATATTCTCTTGAACCAATTTGGCAATCACATCACTCGTTGTATTCATTCCTGGCGCTACCAACAATTGTAATGTATGATTCTCATGATCCACTTGAACACTCTCTACTTTTGATATATTTTTCAATTCAGTTACTACCGCTTCGGTGATCGAACTAACATGCAAATCCAGTAGTATCCCACTTGAAAGGCGATTAATTAATTCAGTTTTCGAGCCAACTGCAATCATCCTTCCATGATCGATAATCCCAATTCGGTTACATAAGAAATCGACTTCTTCCATGTAATGACTCGTATAAATGACCGTCATGCCATTCTGGTTTAATTGTTGCACCGTTTCTAGAATATGATTGCGCGATTGTGGATCAATGCCGACTGTCGGTTCATCCATAATTAATAATTCGGGTGCATTCATAAGAGCGGCACCAATATTAATTCTTCTTTTCATTCCACCAGAAAACGTTTCAATTTTCTGTTTCGCTTTTTCCTCTAGTCCGACTGTTTCCAGAACCTCTGCTGCCTTTTTTCTAGCAGCCGATCGGTTCAACCCATACATTCTTCCCCAGAATACTAAATTGGAAAATGCCGACATCGTCGGATACAATGCGATTTCTTGAGGAACAATGCCGATTTTCTTCTTAACAGCCATGGGATCCTGCTTCACCGATCTGCCCCCTACTAAGATTTCTCCTGTATCATACGGAAACAATCCACATATGAGTGAAATCGTCGTGGATTTACCCGCACCATTAGGACCTAAGAGCCCAAATGCCTCCCCTTTCTTTACCGAAAAAGAAACATCACACACTACTTCATTTTTATGAAATGACTTACTTATCTGATTAACCTGCAACATTTGCTTCCCTCCCTCTTCCTATTTTCATCATATGAGAGGTGGCGAGACTTTCCATCTAGCTTCCGATAGAAATTGAAGCATAAAAAAAAGACCTTCACTATGCTGAAAGTCATGAATGCTTGGGTCAAGATAGTGCTCAGAACTTAAGGAAAAGTAACTACCCCATATCGAACAGCAAAAATCGCCGCTTGTGTTCGATCGCGGAGCTCTAACTTATTAATAATGTTCGATACATGGTTTTTTACTGTGCCTTCGGTAATAAACAGGGTATTAGCAATTTCTTTATTGTTGTACCCATAGCCTAAATATTTCAACACGTCCACTTCACGGCTTGTTAATTCATGAAAAGTAGCGGGAACCTCCACTTCATTTGACGCAGAATCGAGATGCTTAATTCTCTTCATTTCTTTCACCATTTGACCAGTTGCTTCTGGGGGAAGGACAATTCCTCCTGACTGGACCGTCAACATCGCCTGGACAATTGTGTCAGTCGACATATCTTTCAATAAATACCCACTCGCTCCTTCTTCTAGTGCTGAAAAGACTAATTCACTATCATTAAATGTCGTCAGCATCAAGACCTTCATCTCCGGAAAATGAGATTTGATTAGCTTTGTTCCATCAACCCCATTTACACCTGGCATCCGGATATCCATTAAGATCATGTTCAGTTGTTTTCGTTTGGCGCATTCGTATGCTTCTTGTCCGTCAGTTGCCGTTCCAACAACATCAACCTCTGAACGCAAACTTAAGAGTGCAGCCAACCCTTCTCGTATAAGCGGTTGATCATCTACAATCAAAACCTTTATCATATGTCTCCTCCAATGATCCATTGCTTTTTTGTAAGCGCAAATTCAATATACGTGTAAAATCCCTTTCCCTCGATACTCTCAAATCGCAGTGTCCCATCATGTTCCTTCATCCGTTCTTTCATATTTCTTAGCCCGAACCCTGGTTTGATTTCATTTATGCCTATTCCGTTATCTGTAATGTTCAATGTAATTTTCTCTGGGAAGCAGCCAAGATGTATCGTGCTCATTGTTGCTGCACCATGTCTTTTCGCATTCGTTAGCGTTTCCTGAATGACTCTACTTATCGTAAGCTGCAATGACGTGGGGATGATAGCTGGATCCCCTTCTAATTCTAGAACGGATTGCATATCAGTAGAATGATGAAAGTCTTCAAGCATGATACGGACTGATTGAATAAAAGATATCGATTCAGTCGTATCATTTTCAAGTGTTTTTACCGAAAAACGAATCTCTTCTAAAGCACTCCGAACCAAGTTATCACAAACTCCTACTATTTCTTTTGATTTCTTTTCATCACGATTCATAAGTTCTTTTACCAGCTCTAATTGGACAAGTAAGGCAGTCATTTTATGCCCCACCGTATCATGAATCTCTCGTGCAATCCTATTTCGCTCACGAATTAATGTTAATTGCTCAAGTTGCTGTGAATATTGAGTCAACTGTTGGTGAGCTTGGGATAGCTCTGTATGGGACTCATTTAATTGTTTATACTGTTTACGGACCGTTTCGCTTGCAGCAAACAGCCTGTGAATTAAATTCCCAACAACCGCTCCAAATACGACAAAGCAAAAATTGGCTACATTTTCAAAGAAAAGAATTTGACTGGTGTGAATATACGCGAAAAATAACGCAAAGCTCCATAATAGGAAGAAGACAAAAACATGGACTCCCAGTATTTTTTTTCTTGCTTCTACAATAAATAATGTAATAGCTGTAACGCCAACAAGTATTAAATATAGAGTCGTTCCTGGAAAAACAAAGGCAAACAGAAAACTTAGTACCCCGTCAACATTAATAGCTGCAAGGCGCCACTTTCCTGGGTCAAAATAAAATTGACACACATGATTGGCAATAAATACTAGAGCAGCGATTCCGATAAAGATTTGTACACCACTATTATTTGAGGGAGTACTCGTAAAATAAATTAAACTGATTAATAGAAACATGACAATTCTGAGATTCGTTAACCAAATTCCCATACTTCCCCTCCCCTTCCAAAGTTTACTTTTTTCATAACAAGAAAATCATATCATGAAAAGGGGTTTCAAAAATAAAAAGACAAACACATCAATTGTGTCTGCCCATTTTGTTATACATTCACCGCTACATTTGTGAAAAACTCCTGATATAATGCACGAACGGCTTTTTCTTCATCTCGCGCTTTGATACCAAACATCATGCTTACTTCCGAAGAGCCTTGGTTAATCATCTCAATGTTTACTTTTGCATTAGCAAGAGCCTTCGAAGCCCGAGCTGTCGTACCTACATTATGCTTCATTCCTTCACCGACAACCATAAGCAAAGCGAGATCATGCTCCACCTTCACTTCATCGGCATGAAGTTCATTCATGATTCTCTCCACAATGTTAGTCTCGATTTCCTTGTTCAATCGGTGCTCTCTTAAAATAATCGTCGTATCATCAATTCCTGATGGAATATGTTCATAAGAAACATGAAAATCTTCTAAAATTTGTAGTAATTTGCGTCCAAACCCAATTTCACGGTTCATTAAGTACTTTCCTACATAAATGCTACAGAACCCTTTGTCACTAGCAATCCCAACAACAGGACCATTCTCGTTTTCACGAGTATTGACAACTTTTGTCCCAGGTGCAGATGGATTATTCGTATTTTTTATTTGCACGGGAATTCCTGCACGAAAAGCCGGGAAGAGCGCTTCATCATGGAAAACGGAGAATCCTGCGTAAGATAACTCGCGCATTTCACGATATGTAAGTTCCTTGATTGGCTTCGGATTTTCAACGACAGAAGGGTTAACTGAATAAACAGCATCCACATCCGTGAAATTCTCATACAAATCCGCTTTCGTTCCATTGGCGAGAATTGAACCCGTAATATCTGAGCCACTTCTAGAAAAAGTTACAACTTCTCCAGCGTCGTTATAGCCAAAAAAGCCTGGAAAGACAAGAATGCCTGATTGATCACGAAGCTTTGAGAGCTGTTCATACGATTCTGGGAGGACTTGCGTATAGCCTTCTTCGTCCGTGACGATGAGCCCTGCTGATTGTGGATTAATGTAATGGGCCTCGATCCCCTGTTTACGAAAATAAGCGGCAACCAGCTTCGCATTATTATCTTCTCCACTCGCTTTAAGTGCGTCAATATATCTTGTTGGCTTGCTTTGATTACCATGAAGTAGACTGATGAAGTGTTCACGAATTTCCGCAATTACCTGTTCTTCCAGCTCTAATTCTTTAGCTATTTCAGCATATCGGCCCATAACCATCTCTAATAAATCCATTGCATCATCGTCAGCAAGCTGAGCCTCTGCACAAGCAATTAATAAATCCGTTACTTTTATATCTTCAAAATTTCGTTTCCCTGGAGCCGATACGACAACAATTTTCCGTTCCGAGTCCGAGATCACGATATCAAATACTTTTTTTAATTGTTCACCCGATGCAAGTGAAGAACCACCAAATTTCACAACTTTCAAATCATACAACCCCTATAAATAGAATTATCAGTTAATATTATCTTATTATTACGCTAAACGACTAAATAAGCAAGAGTAATTCTTTTCATGTGTACATTTGTACTTTTATAGAGGACACCCATTCCCCTCATAGAATTGATTTAGGAGCTAAATCATCTTATAATTATGAAAGTTTTCATACATTCATTTTAGGTAGCGGGCGTTATCAATGTGGGTATTATTGGCCATTCTCACGAGTTTATGCTTTGGGGTTAATAACACGGTGTTTAAGATTAGTAACGGAAAAGCCATTTCAAAAATTCATGTTCAGTTTTTCTTTTACTCAGTAGCTTTTATCCTGACAGCGAGTTTCGGACTTCTAAGCGGTCAGTTTCATCCGCATTGGCTTTCATTGATTCTTGGTTCAGCTATTGGGATTTTGAATGAAAATGGCAATGTCCAAATGTCCAGCGCATTTGAAAAAGGTCCTGCAAGTCTCACGTCACCTTTGATTGCGGCGAATGCTATTTTTCCTATATAGGTGCTGCGCTAATTTTCGGAGAGCACTTGTCTTTCATTCAAGGAATAGGCATATTTTGCATGCTCGTCGCTGCCATCGTGATTCAATATGCACCACATGCAAAAACAGACATTCGGAAAATAGGGTCTGACCCCTTTTTAATAACACGAAAACCCTTACATACCAAGGGGTATATCTATTATACCAAGATTGGGTAATGGGGTCTGACCCCAAAGGACACAGAATTGTCGAAATTTCCCCAATTAAATTATCAGAATTATTGTATTATTTAGATAGGCTACTTTAATAACTTAGTTATTCCTTTACCTACTTCTCAGAATCAAAAATAGATTAGAAAGGAGTATCGTGTTTATGAGACTCATCAAAAAATCATTTAAAGAATTATTGCAAGAGAATAAACAAGAATTACTTAACGATAAAAAAGCATTAGAAAAAATTGAAATACGTATTGAAGAACGCCATGAACTTAAAAAGCTAGCTTAACAAAGCTAGCTTTTTGGATGTTATCAAATTCTTTTCACCAAAGATCAGACTTAATACCAAAGATTTTTTACGTTGGGTAGGAATAACAGTAACAAAACTTCATTAAAACCCAGCGTTTTTTGCTAATTCACATATTATAGAATGTGTTTTTCAGTGCTCTCGGCGTTTGCCTGCATCATCATTAACCAATCAATAAGCTGAGTTGGATTGTTGACCATTTACAATCGCAATACCGGAGCTTGCACCGATACGAGTTGCACCCGCTTCTACTAACGCTTCCACATCAGCAAGGTTGCGGACTCCACCTGAAGCTTTAACGCCTACATCCGATCCAACTGTTTTACGCATTAATGCGATATCAGTTACTGTTGCTCCTCCTGTAGAGAAACCAGTAGATGTTTTGACAAAATCTGCACCTGCCTTTACAGAAAGCTCACATGCACGTACTTTTTCTTCGTCTGTCAATAAGCATGTTTCGATAATGACCTTTGTTATTGCTTTTCCTTGTGCCGCATCAACTACTGCTTTAATATCGTTCAAAACAAGTTCATCGTTTCTATCTTTTAAAGCACCAACATTAATAACCATATCCACTTCTGTTGCACCTTTTTCAATAGCATCTCTCGTTTCAAATGCTTTTGTTTCAGGAGTTGAAGCTCCTAATGGGAAACCGATGACTGTACATACTTTTACATCCGGCGTATCCTTCAATATTTGGAAAGCAGTTTCAATTTGTGAAGGGTTCACACATACAGATGCAAAACGATGCTCCTTCGCTTCTTTCGCCAATTGAATAACGGCTTCACGGCTAGCATCTGCCTTTAATATTGTATGGTCAATCAAGCGAGCGATTTGTTCTTTATTCATATTCATACCTCCGTTAATTTTAGATTAGAAATAACCATTACAGTAAGTTCCGCAATGCTTAATATCAATGAATTTCTGCATGTACAAGAACAGGGTCCGCTACTTTTGTAAGTGAAAATCTGTATGATTCATAAATGCGTTCTATAACATCATCGACATTTTCGCGATTGCTATAGATGGTAACAATTGTATCGCCTTTTTTCACTTCATCACCGATTTTCTTATGCAACATTAATCCGACAGCCAAATCCACAACTGAGTCTTTTGTAGCGCGTCCCGCTCCAAGAATCATAGCTGCTGTACCGATGCTATCCGCTTCGATTTCTGCTACATATCCATCTTCTTTTGCCAATACCGGAATTTCATATTGAGCTCTTGCCAGTTTAAATGGATCGTCAATAACAGAAGCATCCCCACCTTGCGCAATCACGAACTCCTTGAATTTTTCAAGTGCTTTACCATTCGCAATGACTTCTTCAAGCATTTCACGTGCTTCTTCAACCGTTTCTGCATGCTTAGCCAAGACAACCATCTTGCTGCCTAATGTCAAGCAAAGCTCTTCCAAATCTTTAGGTCCTTCGCCACGAAGAGTATCGATTGCTTCTTTCACTTCAAGTACATTACCAATTGCGAATCCAAGCGGTTGATCCATGTCAGAGATAACTGCCATTGTATCACGACCGACATTTTTACCAATCTCAACCATTGCATGAGCCAGTTTTTTAGCACTTTCCACATCTTTCATGAAGGCACCGGCACCCACTTTTACATCAAGCACGATTGCATCAGAACCTGAGGCAATTTTCTTACTCATAATGGAGCTTGCCATTAATGGGATGGAATTAACGGTAGCTGTAACATCACGCAGACCATATATCTTCTTATCCGCTGGAGTCAAGTTTCCCGTTGGCCCTGTAACAGCGACTTTCACTTCATTTACTTGATTGATGAACTGGTCAGCTTCTATTTCTGAGCGGAAGCCAGGGATAGATTCGAATTTATCCACTGTACCGCCAGTGTGACCAAGCCCACGTCCAGAAAGTTTCGCAACTGGAACACCAACCGCAGCAACTAGTGGAGCAAGGACGATTGTCGTTGTATCGCCGACACCACCAGTGCTATGCTTGTCGACTTTAATGCCGTCAATAGCTGACAGATCAATTTGGTCACCTGAATTAACCATTGCCATTGTCATATTTGCTGTTTCTTCAGCCGTCATCCCCTTAAAGAATACAGACATTAAGAAAGAAGACATTTGGTAATCAGGAATAGAATCACTTGTATAACCTTCAATTATAAAATTGATTTCATCTTTCGTTAATTCATCACCATCGCGTTTTTTCTCGATTAAATCTACCATTCTCATGTAATCCAACTCCTCTTGTATATGTTATTTTGCTCTTTATGAATTGTTTGATTGATTGTGCGCTGAATAATGCTGCCCTTTTGGTTGTTCCGAAAGCGTCTTTCAATTAAAAAGTATTTCGTTGATTTATCCCTGCCGAGCATTAATGCTTCCGCCTTCAAGAACGGAAAAAGATATTCGTCGTAAAACTAGCTTTGATATGGGATGATGACATTCTTTGAATTTTATTTAATCCGTTTTGAACAAACGTAAAAAACCACTTGAACGTTTGCGAAAAAAAGTTCATCACGTGATCCGTAGTGTTCCTCTTTGGGATCCTTTCCATATTTAAGAAACTGCTTGTTTTTGCTGACTTGCTCTAAGATCGACAGCTCCCTTGATGAAATACAGAATGGAAACTGACAAAACTACCAGCCACAAACGCTGAATCACCAAATCTCCCCACATTCCGATAAACGAAAGAAGGGCCGGGAAAGTCAATGTCACAAAAGACTGCACAAGAGCCACTTTACCGACATATTCTTCAATCGGTTTCTTTAAAATATTCAGAGCATAGAATAAATACCATAAAAATGCCCACATCAGCCAAGTCAACGCTGTCACATAATCATGAAAATGAACGATTGAAACAAGCGTATAGAAGATAGCAATCATTGTCACCCAAGCGGAGAACCATCCTAAGCCACTACCGTCCATTCCTTTATAGAATGTGACGGATACATATAGAAATGTTAGGCCAAATAAGAAGGTAGCCGCAAGTCCATAGATTGTCCAATTGCTCTGATCCGAGATCATAATTAGATAGAAGGGGATGACGATTTGCAGAATCCCCACTAAAAAATTTAAGATAGCCACACTCTTAGCTTCTGCCTTTCCTTTTAACATTAAACCATTAAGGAATAATACAGCGCCTGAAAGCAGTATCCCTACATTTATCATAAACAAGTACCTCCTGTTGGTGCATCGTTCTCTTGCAGAGAGACGAATGAAGAAAAAAGTAACGTATACCCATTTTTCAGGAGTTACTTTTTTCCTTTTCTATTTAGATGATTAATCCGACGATTGTAGCTGTCAAGATACTCACAAGTGTAGCTCCATAAAGAAGTTTCAACCCGAAGCGCGCAACAACATTTCCTTGTTTTTCATTCAAGCCTTTTACCGCACCGGCAATAATACCGATGGAAGAGAAGTTAGCGAATGATACAAGGAATACTGAAATGATGGCTAGCGTATGTGTACTAAAAGTGTTAGCTACATCTCCTAGACTTATCATAGCGACAAATTCATTCGTTACAAGTTTCGTCGCCATAATACCGCCAGCTGAAATAGCCTCTGCCCAAGGAACACCCATTAAGAATGCAATCGGCGCAAACAGGTATCCTAAGATTTCCTGGAACGAAATACCGAAGATCATATCGAACAATGCATTAATCAAGGCCATCAATGCAACGAATCCAATAAGCATGGCACCAACAATAACGGCCACTTTGAACCCGTCCATGATATATTCCCCAAGCATTTGGAAGAAGGACTGCTTCTCTTCATCTTCAATAGTAAGGATATCTTCATTTTCATCTACTTTATACGGATTGATAATGGACGAAATAATGAACCCACCGAACAAATTCAGCACAATCGCTGTTACGACATATTTCGGTTCAATCATGGTCATGTAAGCACCGACAATGGACATCGAAACCGTTGACATTGCAGATGCACACAGTGTATACATCCGTTGAGGCGAAATTTTAGCTAATTGTTTCTTGAGTGTGATAAACACTTCCGATTGACCTACCATTACTGACGCAACAGCGTTATAAGATTCCATTTTCCCCATTCCATTGACCTTACTTAACAACCAGCCAACCCATTTCATGAATATAGGTAGGATTTTAAAGTGTTGCAAAATACCAATTAATACAGATATAAAGACAATTGGCAAAAGTACATTGAGAAAGAATGAATATTCACCTTCATTAGCCAATCCTCCGAATACAAATGAAACCCCTGCACTAGCATATTCCAATAAACGATCGAATACATTCGATACCCCTTTAATTAAAGTGTAACCGAAGCGTGTATTCAATAGTACGGCAGCCAATACAAATTGAATGATTACCATAAGAATGATGTTCTTATATTTAATTTCCTTTTTATTTTTGCTTACTAAAAATGCCAAACCGAAAACTAATAATAATCCACAAAATGATATTAGGTATCTCATAAGTCCCTCCAAATGTTACGGTGTACCACCAGTAAAACGCGAGTTGCTAGCGGTATCCCTTTATGTGCAATCTTTTAATGATGGATATAACCGAATAGTACATCACTATTTATCGAAATGGCGTTTAGCCTCTCTCCATATCCTTGGATGTAAAATAACCAGGCAACAGTTGTTCAATTGTCGTTTCATGAATATCACCATTTAGGTTTGCAAGATAGATTTTTGTATCTTGATTTGCAAACTCTGCGATTACTTGCCGACAGGCTCCGCATGGAGATACTGGCCCGTCCGTATCAGCCACAATCGCAATCGCCTTCATTTCTGTTTCTTTCTCTGAAACCGCTTTAAAGATAGCCGTACGTTCAGCACAATTCGTTAATCCGTACGAAGCGTTTTCAATATTGCATCCAAGAAAAACCTGATCATTTCCTGACAAAACGGCTGCTCCTACATTAAATGTAGAATATGGTGTATATGCACTTTCTCTAGCTTTAATTGCCTGATTCACTAATGCAAACTTGTCCATTTCAATTTCTCCATTTCTACTTTTATAATTTTCTGCTTTTCAGATAATAACTGGTATCACAACCATTGTGATTAGGCTAGTGTACGGTGCTTAATGCTACATCCTTCATGGTAACTGGTGGCGTTTTAACGCCATTCAGGTTTTCTAGGAAAGGTTGTAATATTTCAACATCCTCCTAAATACGATAAATAGCGATTTTAAAGGTCAGAAGTCAGACAACTGAAATTTAGTACGAACATCTGTAATCCAATTATTTTACATTTCGCACACAATTAAAGGATTGAAAACATTTAAGTATAATCTATACTTTTCTTTTCACTTCCTTCGCCTTTCTATCTCGATTTGCTAAACAATTGAAAGAACTTTACTCCCGAGGGGAAAGCGCTATCAAACCGCATTAGCCAAACCCAGATAAATTAAATTCATTTGATTTCACTATAGCAAATCATTAAACATTTGTAAAACACTAAATTAACTTATGTAAAATTACCACAATATCCTTATATTCCCTTTTATGTTTCTCAAGCCAAAAAACCTTAGTAAATCTACCATTTAGCAAAGCCTGATTAGGATGGCACCTGAAAAAACACGGGAACCAAAGGGCTACCGCGTTTTTCCAATCTTATGTTTCTTTATTTAAAAGTATTTTTGCCGTGTTAGCATCTGTAATCAATACATTACTCATTTTCGACTTAATCGCTCCCCTAATACCATCGACCTTCTTCAAACCGCCGGCTACAAGAATGGAGTGTTCTTTGTTCTTCAAGTCTTCCAATTCAACGCCAATTGTTCTAGCATTTAAATCTGTATTACAAATATGACCATCTTTATCAAAAAAACGGGAAGCAATATCACCGACAGCATGCTCTGAAATGACCTTTTCATCTTCTTCTGTAAAATAACCTAATTGAAAAAGCAGCGAATCGTTTTGCGGTACTCCAACCGTATAGATAGCAATATTCGCTTCTTTTCCAAGCGTAAGCAATTTACGAATATGACGGTCTGCGTCTATGGCTTGTTTAACAACGACATGATCAACAATTGCCGGTAAAGGGAGGTGATAGAGCATGGCATCGAACGCTTTCTCGAATAAATTTAATGCTTCTGAAGCATAGGTTTTATTTTGAGAATGGCTGACCCCGCCCTTCAACTGGACAATTTTCACGTCCCGTACTGATTTATGCTTAAGATGCAACGCTACTTGGTACATAGTTGTTCCCCAAGTGATACCGATAGTATCACCATCATTGACAATACTGCTAACATAGTCGGCAGCACCCTTGCCGATCGCCTGTTTTACAACATTCTCTTCGTATAGCGGTACAGAAACGACAATTGCCTTTTTCAGACCAAATTTCTCTTCAAGTTCCTCCTCCAACATTCGACAGTTCTCTGATGGATCCATAATCTTGATCTCAACAATTCCTTCTTCTTTCGCCTGTTGCAGAATCTTTGATACAGTTGGTCTGGAAACACCAAGTTTCTTGGCAACTTCCATTTGGCTAAAATCCATTAAATGATAGAGCTTTGCCGCTTCAACCATCTTTTCAATTTTTTCAGAATTCATTATATTCAGCCTTTTGCATGCACATTTGTACTTATATTGTTACACATATGTATTTAGCCACGCAAGACCATTCCTCTTTTTGTAAGTCTCTCCATCTAAATTCTCGATTTAGGCGGATAAGTTCACTGAATTTCCGGATAACTAATCTACTCTTTACGTTAACGTGGTTATCAAACGCAATTTTGATAAATCTTTCACCTATTACTAGTCGAATATAATAGAAAAAAGGAATTTTACAGAATTAAAAATTGTTAGTTGGAAAATTAGATATTTGTTCACATAAAAGCCAGTGATTCCTTAACATCGGAAAATCGTCTTTTTCATCCAAAATTTGTTCTATATGAAACGCATTAAACAATCAATAAAATTACGCATAACCGATCAATATCCTTTTTAGGAGTTTGATTGATCTTTGCAATAAAGTCTTGAACATTTTTACAAATTTCCTGCACCGACTCGTAAAACACACGATAAACAGCAGATGTTTCCCCCCACCTCCATAGCCCTTTAATCGTGTTTAGATTAGGACTATTTTGGGAAAAAAAAGCTATAGGCGTTCTTGATGTTCCTCTATAAAGGGTGGGATCAACTTAGCATGATGAATTCGGGCATGAATAAGCACACCAAATAATTTTACACTTTGGTGTTGATCTCGAGCACGATCTACCTTCATCGTAGGAATATTAAGGAAATGTAAATGAAATAATTTATCCTCTTTCTCAATGATCCCTATCTTTTTAGCATCTTGATTTCCCCACGATGAGGACATCATAAGATATGTTTGACATTTCTTGAAGTGTTTTTATCGGTATCCAATTATTCTTATATTGCACAACGGTATACACTCTCCCCCTCATAATCTTACAATTAAAATGTATGTAATACCGCTTACCTTATATGTCAAATTGTTTAATAAACTATTCGCCAATAAAGTAGGCTTTGCTACCTTGAGCAAAAGCTACTTTTTTGACGAGTTTCTTCTATATTAATTCCAATTAATAACAGTATTGTTATCCTATTTAACTTTATTAATAAAGGCCATTCTGCCATTTATGATTCGCTCCGGGCTCACTAATTGAAAACTATTAGCTGTATGTGAAAAATCAATTTTAAGTTCTTTTTCAAAAAAGAGCAGTTTTGACTTTTCCATTAAAACAGCACGGTTATTCGTATTAAATAATTGATCGTTATTTTCTTCCGCAGAAGAGACAAACCATAAAGTCGGGATGCCGCCAGCACATCCAAAAAACTCGTTATCATCGATTTCGTATTTTATTTTCAATATTCCTTTTTGTTCCCCAATTTTTTTGTTCAGTTCTTCTATCGCATTGTCTGTTATGGTGATATTCAACGGGCACACTTCCTTTTACTCGCTTCCTTATTAAATAGGTTAACCTACATTGTATGGAATATTTTGTACCTACCATTCGGTACAACTTTAGTTTAGCACTCTCGTTTATTGATTGCAAGTATAGAAACCACATGTTTATCTAAACAAAATGATACTGCAAATATTGCATTCAAAAAAACACTCCATCTAAATTGTTACAACTAGATAGAATGTCGTATTTTAGTAATTTGTTAGCCATGCAGACTTTAAGCCCATTTAATAAGAATATACGCAATAGCGATTACTGAGATCACACCTAATCCTACATAGATTAGTGTTAAATTCGTTAGATTTCTTTTTGTAGCTGTGCTATAATTTTGATCACTTTTCCCAGCTAGTTTAATTGTAGAAATAGCTGCAAATACGCTGATAATAATGACTAGTATCATACTAACCTTCATGAAAATCTCCCTCCGAGTACTTTTTCTATTTAGTTCACTCTAGTTTTCTCTATCTTCAGAATATTTTTCTTTTTCTTAATTATAATAGAACCACTTTATCTTATGTCATCCACTTTTCAATAAAATTGACCAACCACTTAAGTACAATCATGATCACTCTTGCTACAGTAATCAAGAAACTACACATTACCTTTGGATATGGGTCCTAGTTCCGAAATACAAAAAAGGAGAGCATCACTACCAGTTTCTCTCCTTTTTAACAGAAAAGCAATTTCCCCTCTCTGTTTCCCTATAATATTGTAAAAGGATTCCCCGAATAAGCTGTATGTATATAGCTCCAATCCCACTCATTAAAAAAGAACACTCTTCTCAATTTGCTTCATACTGTAAAAGTATCCTCTTTTCTCCATAAGCTCTATGAACGAGCCAGATTCGACGACCATCCCTTGGTCCATTACGATAATCTGATCCATTTTGTCTAGGCCTGTTAAGCGGTGACTTACAAGAACGAGTGTATCGTTTTTAGCTTGATTAAATAGGTGCCTATACATGTTTTGTTCCGTCCATGCATCCATTGACGAAGTCGGTTCATCTAATAACCATAAATGGCCTCCCTTTAATAGAGTGCGAGCAATTGCCAGCTTTTGTTTTTCTCCCCCAGATAGATTTTCTCCTTTTTCATAAACGGCTTGATCTAACGTGTATCCGTCAAGCTGGACCTTTGCTAACGCTGCTTCTAATTCCTCATCTGTTGCATTCCCTCTGGCAATCAGTAAATTTTCTTTGATGGTCCCGTAGAAAAAATGATTTTCCTGCAGAACCACATTCATGCTTTTCCAAATGCTTTCTTCTGGAATCATATCAACGGAAATATCATTTAGTAATATCCTTCCATCATCAGCAATCTGCATTTTCATAAGCAACTGTAGCAATGTCGATTTCCCTGAGCCGGATGGGCCAACAATCGCTGTCTTTGATCCAGGTGGCAAGGTTAGCGAAACCTGATTCAGTACCGGTCGGGTATGATCAGGAAAAGCGAAGGAT
This sequence comes from Peribacillus sp. JNUCC 23, assembly GCF_053653995.1. The sequence continues at coordinate 651,114 of NZ_CM132202.1, read as the reverse complement.
ACCTTGTTTATTTCAATCGCGATGGCACGTTGATCCAATTCACGAGTCTCGCTACTGAGCTCCGATTTCACTGGAGCATCCTTCCCCACTACCGAAAAAAGGCGGGCTGCCGCTCTTCGACTGTCTTCGAAATGAACAGGGAAGGCGGCCAATGGAATCGAGTATTCAAACACATTCAGGGAAATCATCACAAGCATGGCAAGATATAGACCATCCAATTTACCGCTGACAACTTGGTAAGCCCCTAGCGCAACTATAGCCCAGGACACACCATTGGCGATTAACGTATTCAACGTTTGACTGAAATTGGCCAAGCCTTCCTTTCGCTCTTGCTCTCTTATGTACAGATTGGAAAGCTCAAGCAACCGCCGTTCTCTTTCTTCCAACTTCTGATAGATTTTCAAGTCACGGAATCCGTAAAGAAACTCGGTTACTTCAGTAGACAATTCGCCGCGCTCACTTTGAATTCCCTGCTCAATATGCCTTTGCCTTAGTGCGAATAAAATCGGGACGATAAAACCAGTTAAAATCATACCTGCAAGTAATGACAAGGCAACATAAACCGAGTAGAAAGAAGTAAAAACAATCGTACTTAAAAACACAAGAACGAAAACAATGGGCGGATAAAAAACGCGGAGAAAGAAGTTTTGCAAACTTTCCACATCGCCAACAATGCGAGAAAGAAGATCGCCGCTTCGATACTTTTGTAAAATACCTGATGCCAGTGGTTCCAACTTCTCAAAAAAGGCAACACGTAAATTACCTAAAATAGAAAAAGTCGCCCGATGTGAAAAAAAACGCTCTGCATAACGACTGAGAGCACGAAGAATCGAACATAGTTTCAATAACGCCAACATCACCGTCATCGTATACAAAGGTGGTACAAGGGCTGCTTTTGAAATCAAATACCCACTGGAAGCAAATAAGCTAATCGCAACGATCCCTGCGAAGAATCCAAACAAAATGGTATACAGGATGTCTTTCTTCTCTATCACCACTAACCGAACGACAAGTAATAAATCCTTCATTTTGCACCCGCCCCTTGTTGCGCAAACACCATATTACGATATTCTGTGACTGTTTCGATAAGCTTCTTATGTTTTCCAGTCGCAACTAGTCTGCCATTTTTCAAAAATAAAATTTGATCGGCATCTTGAATCGTATAGAGACGGTGAGCAACCGTGATCACGGTCGAATTCTGGCTCAGTTCGCTCATCGATGCTTGCAATATTTGTTCTGTATATAGATCAAGCCCTGTCGTAGGCTCATCAAAAAGAATAAGGGAAGGTCTCTTTAAAAACGCCCTTGCGAGTGCAACCCTCTGCTTCTCGCCTCCAGACAGGCCCCTTCCTGCTTCGCCAATCACTGTATCAATCCCACGTTCAAGCGATTGAATCATCCTTGATAGCCCCGCTTTTTCAGCGGCTTTTTCTACTTCCTTCATGGAGGCTCCCAGATCCCCGCCAATACGGATATTTTCTGCAATCGTTCCAGAGAAAAGATATGGATTTTGAGAAATATAACTAACTTGATTAAACCAGCTCGCTTCCTCGTACTCAAAACGCGGCTTCTTATTCATCTGGATCACTCCTGCAGTAGGTTCCAACAATCCAGCTATGATATGCAAAAGTGTTGTTTTCCCAGACCCATTAGGACCGACAATTGCTGTCTTCTCAAAAGGAAGAATCGAGATATTCAAATCCTTTAACGAAAAATCCCCTTCATCATAAGTAAACTTTAGTCCCTGGATTTCTATAGCAGGCGGGGGACTACCTTTAGGCAAATGCAAGGTCCCCCATGAGATTGATTGCTCTTCTTGTGTTAATTCGTCTGCTATCTTTTGAGCCGCCCCCATACTCCCACGTCCAGCATGAAAGGCACTTCCCAGGTCTTTTAGTGACAAGTAAAAATCTGGTGCCAGTATTAATATGAAAAAGGCGGAGAAAAAGGTGATATTTTCGAAAACAACAAGGCGAAGACATAGCTCAAATGCAATCAAGCCAATACTAAGCGTCGAAATGAATTCTAATGTAAGCGAAGATAAAAAGGCGATTTTGAGTACTTCCATAGTAGCATCGCGGAAATCAAAGCTACTTTTTTTAATGGCTTCTTTTTGCTGACTCGCTCGACCAAAAAGCTTAAGCGTTGTTAGACCTTGTAGAATATCGAGAAAGTGACCCGAAAAAGCGGCCATCTTTTCCATCTGGTTTTCTGCTTTTTTTTGCGTTTTCATCCCGATAATGATCATAAAAATCGGTATAAAAGGTGCTGTAATCAGCATAAGAAGACCTGAATAAGCAGGTTGGGTAAATACAGCAAGCAAAATAACAACAGGCACAATTGCGGTTTGGATAATTTGAGGAATGTAACTGCTGAAATAGCTGTCGATTTCATCTACCGCATCCATTACCGTACTTACCTTCCGCCCCGTCTGCCCACTCAAGGAAGTCTGGATCGGATTTTTGGCATATTTTACAAACAACGTTTCCCTTACTTCCCTTTTTACTTTTGAAGCAAGTTTGATGCCTGTTCTTCTTCCCACATACATGAATACCACCCTGGCGAAAAGTACGGCAAGCAAAATGCCTAACGGAAGCTCAATAGCACTAAAGGAAGCAGCTTTTAGAAAGACCAAATCAACAATTTTCACAAAATAATAGGCTTGTATAATTATTACAGCGCCTGTCAAACAAGCGAAAAGAACCAAGAACAACATGGTTCCTCTCTTTGCAAACGCCATTTTTTTTAGCTGATTCATAACATTGCCGATCTCCCAACTTTATCCCGGTTTACCTAACCATCAGTGGAGGCTAACAAATCCCGACTGATGGAAGTTTCACTTTATCATTCCTGCTTCCTTTGCCTCATAATCCGGGTACCTTTCAAGTCAACGGTATGTGTCTTTCCCCTTCGCCCCCCAGACAAATAATAGGACGATGGCGATTACGACAATAATCCATGGTGCTACCATAATTAAGAATGTAGTCAAGAACCCACCTCCTATTTCTTTCCTTGTACATACTGGTTGCTAAATACAAACAATCGCATAAGCAGAATTAGCGATGGAATAAGCAATAATAAACCGGCAACAAAGGTAATGATTAAAGCGATGGCCATTGCTTCATTCGTAAATCCGTCGTAAATCGAAAGATACGGGTAAAGTAGGTAAGGTAAGTGAGCAGCCCCATATCCAGAAAAGGCAAAAGCATATTGAAGCATGACGAATATGAACGAAAGACCCAACCTCTGTTTTTTCCAAATGAGATAGACCGCACCAAGAAAAAAAAGGCTCGATAGAATGAACATCCAGGAGAGGTCAAGCATACGGCTGAAATGCTCCCAGTTATGGTGACTGATTGATAAAAATACAAGAAAACTTGCTAAAATGGTGGGCAAACTCCAGGAAAGGGCATATTTTCTCAAAATATCAAAAGCCTCTGTGTCTCCAGCTTTGTGTGCATAATACGTTAAAAAGCAGGCAGAGATGTACAATACACTCACAATTGCCAAAATAATTACGCTCCAAGAATAGAAACTTGTAAATAACTCCCCATAATCCAAAGAAACATTGCCATTACTAACGTTGATATATCCCCCTTCGGAAATGGTTAAGACTGTGGATAAGGAGGCAGGAATAAAAAGACCTGTTGCACCATACAAAAATTGCGTCCACGTTGCCTTCTTTGGACCGTAGTGGTGGAATGCATAGTAGGAGCCACGAATGCAAAGCAGAATCGTCGCAATACTACCTGGTATTAGTAAGGTTGTCCCGTAATAATAGGCAACTGACGGAAAAAAACCAAGTAAGCCTACATAAAAGAATACTAGGAATACATTTGTCACTTCCCAAACGGGTGATAAATAACGATTAATCACTTTATGAACAATGGGTCCTTTTCCCGTTATCGTTGTATAATAGTTAAAAAAACCAGCACCGAAATCAATGGACGCCACAATGACATAGCCGTATAAAAAGGTCCATAGCACCGTAATGCCGAGTAGTTCATAGCTCATATCAACGTTTCCTCCTTATTCGATCCCTTGTTTTTTTAATTCCTTCTCAAGCGGGCTCGCTTTGAATACCCTTTTGAGTACAATAACGATAGAAATGGCCAATACGAGATACAACAAGATAAATAGTATGAGCATCGTGTCAACATGATTTGATGTTGTCGCAGCTTCTGCAGTGCGCATAACCCCTCTAATGATCCATGGTTGACGTCCTTGTTCTGCCATAAACCAACCGGCTTCAATCGCAAGCATAGCAAGCGGCCCTCCCACGATAATAGCGCTTAATAATGGCTTGTTAAATTCATTCCACTTTTTCCTGTACTGCATACAAAAATAGATAAAGGCAACAAGAGCAAGAAACATGCCGATTGTAACCATCCAATCAAAGTAATAATGGACGACCAAAGGAGGCCAATCCTCGACTGGAAATTCCTCTAACCCTATTACTTCTGCCCCTGGAATTCCATGCGCCAGAATGCTTAGTGCATATGGAATTTCGATGGCCTGATTAACTTTATTGTTTTCATCTAAAGAACCGGCAAAGATTAGCGTCGCTCCTTTCTCTGTTTCAAAATGCCACTCGGCTGCAGCGAGCTTTTCCGGTTGGTATTGAGCGAGGTATTTCCCTGATAAATCCCCAATCAAGGCCGTACTTATAGCAAAGGCAAGTGCGACAGTCATTGATAATTTCAATGCTTTTTTATGATATACATGGTCCCTCCCTCTTAAAATGGAAAAGGCCGCTATCATCGCCAAAATAAAGGCTGCGGTTAAATAAGAGGATGCCAAAACATGCGTTACCTTTGTTGGTGTGGCTGGATTGAACATCGCCATAATCGGATTCACATTTGTTAAAATGCCATTTTCATAATTAAAACCGATCGGTGAATTCATGAAGGCGTTCACAGTCGATATGAAAAAAGCTGAAGCTCCACCACCTAAAAAAACAGGGAGTAACAAGAGAAAATGAGCATATTTGCTCTTAAACCGATCCCATGTATAGAGATAGATCCCCAGGAAAATGGCTTCAAAGAAAAAGGCAAATGTCTCCAAGAATAAAGGAAGGGCAATGGTATGACCAGCTGCTTCCATAAAATTCGGCCACAATAAGCTGAGTTGTAAGGAAATCGCCGTCCCGGTAACGACACCAACAGCAACAGAGATGATATACCCTCTAGTCCAGCGCCTTGCAAGCACATGGTAATGCAAGTCATTTCGTTTAATTCCGATCCATTCTGCTAACGCAATAAGAAGTGGAATCCCAACCCCTAGAGTGGCAAAAATGGTATGAAAACCTAATGTAACACCGGTTAAAATTCGGCTATATAAAACGGGATCATACTCGACCAATCGTGAATCCTCCTTTACTTCATATTAAAAAACAGGACTTGGGTAGAAACAGCGTACTCTAACTCATTCATATAATCTTCAGAAATCGTCTAATGACAATAGGGCCTTCAAAACAAGTTGTACATGGTCAAGCAAACACTCTAGTGATTCTACCAACCCTTTTTTATTGCCACTTGTCCGCTATCCAAGACTGTACATGTTACTTTTTGACTTTTCTATAAAAATTATTCATATCCCATAAAGTTACCCATTTTTTATTCTTAAAACCTCTTTTATATTGTTAGCATCACTACTCTTACTAGTACCTCTTATAAAGTGAGGCCTCCATTAGTAAACAATATTTGGGCGGATCAAAGAACAAAAAAAAGCAGAAAACCTTTACGGTTCCTGCTTATATATATATATTATATTAATGTAATTTTTTCTTTGATCCATCCATTAGATATCACATGATTTCAATCAGAAATACCTCTGAACCCCACCATTGTATTCCATCATTTTCAATTAATCCAATTTATCTCCTCAACTGCCACTATTTCTCAACATCTTCATGAACTTTTTGTGACATATTTATCTTTTGATTGTATTTTTATATAGATGGTAATAAGATAGAAACGTCAGTTTGTGAAAAGATTAACACTTTATCTAAATAACTAAGAAATATAAGGGAAAGGGGTACTACTATGAAGTTAAAATGGGCTCTATTAGCCATGATTTTCACGGTTGCTGCTGTGCTATCTGGTTGTGAACCACTATTGGTCTTGGACCCTAAAGGGCCGCAAGCCAAAGTGCAAGCCGATGATATTATGTTATCCATCTGGATCATGTCTGGTATTGTTATTGCTGTTTTTGCAATTTTAGTATTCGTGTTAGTTAAATACCGCGCTTCTAAACAGAGTGCAGATTATGAACCTCCACACATTGAAGGAAATATGCTTGTTGAAGCAATTTGTATTGGTGTTCCAATTATCATTGTCATTTTCCTTTCTGTTATGTCTGTTAAGAGTAACTATGAAGTAGAGGCCACACCGAAGGGATACGAAGGTCAAGAACCAGTAGTTATTTACGCTTCATCCTCTAACTGGAAATGGCATTTTAGTTATCCTGAAGAAGGTATCGAAACCGTTAACTATGTAAATATTCCAGCAGGTCGCCCACTTGAATTCAAACTTTATTCATACGGACCAATTACTAGCTTCTGGATTCCACAACTTGGTGGACAGAAATACGCAATGGCTGACATGGTTACAACATTACATTTAGCAGCAGACGAACCTGGTGAATTAATGGGCCGAAATGCAAATTTCAGTGGAGCAGGATTTGCTGAAAATACGTTTGATGTTCAGGCAATGTCCCAAACTGACTTTGATAAATGGGTAAAAGAAGTGCACGATACAGCTAAACCTATTACTGAAGAAAAATTTAATGAGTTATTACAACCTGGACATCTTGGACGATCCACATATACTGGAACGCATTTAGAATTCTCACCAGCTCCAGAACATAATCATGGTTCAGCCGATTCTGATAAGGATTCAGAAGAAGGCGAACACCATCATGAATCAAGTGATTCTGAGAAAGAAACAGATCACAGTCATCATTAATAAGTTACAAATATACTAATCACTCGTTTTATATGACAAGCAATATAATCTTGGAAGGAGTCAAAAAAGTATGGATTTCTTTGATCGCTTTGCCGTACCGCATCCCAGCTTTTTGATATACGCATCAATGGTTGCCATCGGTCTTACTGTTATTGCGGTACTCGTAGGCATCACCTATTTTAAAAAATGGGATTATCTATGGCGTGAATGGTTAACAACAGTAGACCATAAACGGATCGGTATTATGTATCTAATTTCTGCTTTACTTATGCTATTCCGGGGTGGCGTAGATGCTATTATGTTACGTGCTCAACTTGCCATTCCTGATAATAAATTACTAGAATCTCAGCATTATAACGAAGTATTCTCAACTCATGGGGTCGTTATGATTCTCTTTATGGCTATGCCATTTATTATGTTCTTTTTTAATTTCGTCGTACCATTACAAATTGGTGCCCGTGACGTAGCCTTCCCACGCCTAAACGCCATAAGCTTCTGGCTATTCTTTATGGGTGCGATGCTATTCAACATCTCATTCGTAATTGGTGGTTCACCTGATGCAGGTTGGACTTCTTATTTTCCGCTTGCAGGGAATGATTTTAGTACTTCTGTAGGTTCGAATTATTACATGATTGCAATTCAGATAGCTGGTATCGGTACTTTAATGACGGGTATCAACTTCATCACGACTATTTTTAAGATGAGAGCACCTGGCATGAAATTAATGCAAATGCCGATGTTCACATGGTCTGCTTTAATCTCTAACTTAATCATTGTTTTTGCTTTCCCTGTATTAACCGTATTACTTGCAATGGGTACAATGGATCGTTTATTCGATACAAAATTCTTTGCAATTGGTGACGGTGGTTCAGATATGCTTTGGGCCAACCTATTCTGGGTTTGGGGACATCCTGAAGTATATATCTTGATCTTGCCGGCATTCGGTTTATTTAGTGAGATTATCTCGACCTTTGCACGTCGCAATCTTTATGGGTATAAATCCATGGTTGCTTCAATGGTTGTTATCTCTGCCTTTTCATTCTTTGTGTGGGCTCACCATTTCTTTACGATGGGGCAAGGGGCACTTGCAAACAGCTTTTTCTCCATTACAACGATGGCGATTGCTGTTCCAACTGGGGTTAAAATCTTCAACTGGTTGTTCACCCTTTGGAAAGGGAAAATTGAATTTACTACTCCAATGCTTTACGCGATGCATTTCCTTCCGCTGTTCACACTTGGTGGGGTAACAGGGGTTATGCTTGCGATGTCAGCTGCGGATTATCAATATCATAATACAATGTTCTTAGTTGCTCATTTCCATAACGTGATTATCCCTGGTGTTGTATATGCAATGCTTGGTGGTCTTACGTACTACTGGCCAAAAATGTTCGGATTCATGTTAAATGAGAGAATCGGTAAATGGACAGTATGGTTAATGTCCATTGGATTCGTTTTAGCATTCATCCCAATGTATATTACTGGTTTAGACGGTCAAGCACGCCGAATGTACACGTACTCTGAAGCAACTGGATTTGGTCCATTGAATATGGTTGCATTTATTGGAGCAGGTATTATGGCCATTAGTTTTGCGTTACTTGTGTACAATATCTATTATAGCGTTCGTTACTCACCACGGAATATTGGTAACGATCCATGGAATGCCCGTACTCTTGAGTGGGCTACTCATACTCCAGTACCGGAATACAACTTCGCGGTTATGCCGCAAGTTAAATCAACTGAAGCATTCTGGGATGCTAAGAAAAATGGCCACGAAATATTTAAAGGTAAAATCGAAAAAATTCATATGCCCAATAGCAGCGGTTTACCATTTATTATGAGTTGTATCTTCTTCGTCTTTGGATTTAGTATGATCTTCAGTATCTGGCCTCTTGCCATTATTTCGTTACTCGGTATCCTAGGCTGTCTGGTATACCGTTCGTTCGAAAAAGATCATGGACATTACATCCCTGTAGAAGAAATTGAAGAGACAGAAACAAAATTGCGAGGTGCTAAATAATGAAAATAGATCACTCGCTTCCACTCGAATATAGCACGGAAGAAAACCGGTTAAAAATCTTTGGTTTTTGGATTTTTCTAGGTGCCGAAATTATGCTTTTTGCAACGCTCTTCACGTCATACTTCGTGTATGAGCACCGTACAGGCAATGGTCCTAGCGGTGCAGAAATCTTTGAAATAACACCAGTATTAATGGAAACCATCTTGCTTTTAGCAAGTAGTTTTACCATCGGTCTTGGTATTCACGCCATGCGCTTAGGCAAACAAAAAGCCATGATGACCTTCTTTTCGGTAACTCTTGTTCTAGGTTTAGGGTTCTTAGGATTTGAAATTTTCGAATTCGTAACATATATACACGAAGGCGCTGGGCTGAGCACTAGTGGATTCACATCCATGTTATTAACAACATTAGGAACACATGGACTGCACGTAACATTTGGTTTCTTCTGGGGATTATCTATTATCCTACAAGTGAAAAAACGTGGATTGACTCCTGAAACAGCCAATAAATCATTCATTTTCTCTCTTTACTGGCATTTCCTAGATGTAGTTTGGATCTTTATCTTTAGCTTCATCTACTTGAAAGGAATGATGTAATATGAAAGAATTATTCCCAATAAAACAAGTAATGGGCTTTGCATTCTCGTTAATCCTTACAGCAGTGGCTTTATTGGTTTACTTCTTAGATATGTCATTTACAGCAGGCATAACTATACTTCTTGTGACTGCATTCATACAAGCAGGCCTGCAACTCGTTGTATTCATGCATGCTGGTGAAACAGAAGATAAAGGCGCCATTTATTCAAACGTTTATTTTGGTATATTGGTTGCTTTAGTTACCATTTTCGGGACATTGTTAATCTTTGTCTGGGATATGTAATCCAAAAAGATCCACTTAAAAGAGGGCGTATTACGCTCTCTTTTTTTTTAAAGGCGCAGCCATTTGTATCCTCATGTCAACTACGCCTATATTAACATCTATATGACCAGTTAATATTATTTAACCAATCCATTATCAAGGCAGTATCTTTTTCCCCTGCTTACAATTTGTCACCATCTCTTCAGAAGCTACTAGAAACATTCCCATTAAGAAGATAAAAACAGCGCCCATTACTGTACCAATCCCAATCCCCATCACAGGTCTGTAATCGCTTACAAAGGATCCGTATAAAAAAATTGCAATTCCCATTGTAAGTAGGATTACCCCTACATACTTCGTAGCGTTTAACAATTTCAATCTAGATTCCATTTTAATCATCCTCCTTTATATATATTATTCATCTAGTTCACAGAATTGTCAAACTTTTTATATATTTTTGGAACAATTTTATTGACATTTATATGTGAATCGCATTTTTCACTTAGTGGCACCCTCCTACTATTATAAACTTGAACCATTATTCTTATACAATCATTCAGTTTTGTTCTTGAATTGATCACTACACTACAGTTGACACCTTATATTTAAATTTCTTCAGTAGATGATTGATACAATAATATTTCTTGTAGAGCAAATGGCTGATAAGATCGTAAAGACCGCTGATATAGTGACAGCAATGACCGATATATGTTTCAATGCAACAACCTATTATTTATTCAAATTAAGGAGTTATAGCTGCAAAGAAAAATGGCCCCAGCTACTAATTGCAGCTAGAACCATTCATTTCAATATTGTTATTGTGATTGTCCTAATGTAACCTGTAATGTCACTTTCTTATTTCCACGATACACTTCCACACTTACTTTTTCATTCACTTTTGCTTCTGTATAGAGATATTTTCTAAGTTCCATAGCGCTCTTTATTTCTTTCCCATTCATCGCAGTAATGATATCCTCCTGCTGTAAGCCGCCTTTTTCTGCAGCAGATCCAGTTGCCACATTTGTGACCATGACTCCTGCCTTCACATTTTGAGGAATGTTTTGTACGTATGCTGGCGGAAGTTCTGCTAAATCAGCAAGACCCACTCCTAAATATGGACGTGTCACTTTTCCTGTTTTAATCATTTCATCCACAATTGGAATCACATCATTACTTGGAATAGCAAATCCGAGGCCTTCAACACCATTTACGGATATTTTTAAGCTATTAATTCCGATTACCTCGCCTTTAGAATTGATTAGGGCTCCCCCGCTATTACCTGGATTGATTGCGGCATCAGTTTGGATGACGTTTAATCCCCATGTACCGCTTGATGTATCCACGTCAATAGTTCTTTCAGCGGCACTAATGATTCCTTCAGTAACCGTTCTAGAAAAATCAAGTCCAAGTGGATTCCCAATTGCCACCACCTGTTCACCAGCGCGGATCGCATTTGAATCGCCAAATTTAATCTCACCTGGAGCTAATGAAGCATCGATTTTCAAAACAGCCAAATCGGTTAAAGCATCGGAACCGACGATTTCTGCCGTTGTAGTCTTGCCATTATATAACGATACCTCAACCTTTGAAGCCCCTTCAATGACATGATTATTCGTGACAATATAGGCGTTCTTTCCATCAATTTTATACATGACTCCTGAACCTGTGCCACTTTCTACTTCCTGCGAATTTAGTGCAAATCGGTTGGCCGATTGTTGATAATTGACGACTCCGACAATGGCCTTCGAAGCCGATTCAACCATATCTGCAAGGCTTGTTGTTCCTGTGTATGAGGTATTTTGAACGTTCACACCATTATCTTTCGTTATGTCTTTTTCTACCGTAGTAGAAGTTGGATTTTCAGCTGGGGTGTGTGGGAAAAGCTGATCTCCCGCCGTTGTAAATATCGTTGCCGTTAATACGGAACCGATTAATCCAGAAACAATCGTCTGCCCCCAGCCCGCTTTTCCTTTTTTCTGCGGTTCTTTTTGTAATGATGTATTTGTTTCAATTTGATGTTCCTCCATACGGACCATCCTCCTTGTTTCTTTCAATTTATTTGTTACATTCATCATAGCCAACAAATATGACGAAATTATTAACAATGCATGAAACAAGGATGAAATATTATCTAATTCAATTCTCTATGATGTAAGTATAAAAAAGAAGGTTCGTAAATAAAAAGAATCTTTGTTCCCTTAATTAAACTTCATGCCATACTCAGCTCGGAACGTTTCCCCTGCTTCTAGCCGATTCACTCCAAATTTCTCCTTCAAGTTCCCTGATGTATCATGAGTGTCGGCAATACCGTACCATGGTTCAATGCAGACAAATGGTGCCATTGTACGATCTGTCTCGTTATATTTCGACCATATTCCAACGAATGGAAAGTCCTTGAATGTTAGTTCGACACCATGACTCGATTTTTGAGATGTCAATGTCATATGATCAATATGGCTGTATACGAGAGCGTCCTGTGCAAATAAAGAAGGAGTGAGTGGAATCTCTTGAAAATCATGAGCTGGGCCTTTCTCATGGATTAAAGAATCCATGAGCTCATATTCAATGACTTCCTTATTTGATGCAGGTGTAAGCTTCAATATGTAGTCCTCAATCTTCTCATTTTCTAAAAGAGGAAGCTTAAACGCTGGATGTGCACCAATGGAAAAATACATTTCTTCCTTATTTTCATTCACGATTTCCCATCGTACAAATAGAGAATCTTCTTTAAGCTTATAATGGATACATGCCTTAAATTCATATGGATATACATGTGTGAACTGTCCAGCAGACTCGATTACAAAGGAAACATAATCTATTTCCTTTTTGTCCACTTCGAATACATTATCACGTAAGAAACCGTGCTGTGACATTTTATATGTGTTGCCATCTAGCTGATACTGGTTTTCTTTTAAACTTCCGACAATCGGAAACAAGACAGGAGAAACGCGTCCCCAGTAGGTGCTATCCCCTGTCCACATATAGTTCAGTCCATTTTTCTTATGCTTGACTTCCCGCACCTCTGCTCCATTTTGTGAAATACTTACCTTCAACCAATTATTTTCTATTTCAACTATCATCTAAAATCCCTCTTCTCATTAGAAGTTACTTATTTTTATCATATCAAAAAACTCCTTCCGAGTTAAAGGAAGGAGTCTAAATTTGTCTTAAATTGTCGATCTTTATTAAAATACGGCAGAACCTCAGTTTAAAACCAGCACTTACTAATCCATCCCCTAGCTAAAGCTTAACGCGTCAGTACAAGCTCGTGAATGGCGTACGCAACCCCATTTTCATTATTAGAGCGAGTTTGAAAATCAGCCGACTTCTTAACTTCTGGAATCGCGTTCTCCATGGCCACGCCACAGCCAGCGTACTCGATCATTGATAAGTCATTACCATTATCACCTATACTCATCACCTCTTGCTGGTCGATCCCTAGTTTTTCCGCCAGTTTCTTGACAGCATTCCCTTTGCTAACTTCTGGATGTAAGATTTCTAAGAAATAAGGCGCACTCTGAACCATCATGTACTTTTCTTTTATTGACGCTGGAATTTGTGCAATCACTTTGTTTAATCGCTCAGGTTCATCAATAAACATGATTTTCGGAAGTACAATATTTGCTGAAATGTCTTCAATTTTACGATAACGTAAGGGGATTTGATTAATAAACGATTCTAGAACTGTGTATTCACTAATATTTGAATTCGGTGTATAGACATTCTCTGCATCAAAAAATTGCATAGGAGTATCTAACTCGAGACTTAGTTCATAAAACAACTTTAAATCGTCATATCCAAGTGACAGTTCAGATACGATCTTATTGGTATGAGTATTTTGAACGAGAGCGCCATTATAGGCAATCACGTAATCTTCCTCTTCATCTAACTTAAGATCTTTCAAGTATCGGCGCATACCACCGATGGGACGGCCCGAACATAGAACAATTTTCACACCTTGCTCTTTTGCTCTATGTAGCGCGTCTCGTACGTCTGCTGTTACTTCATGATGATCATTTAATAAGGTCCCATCCATGTCGATGGCAATAATTTTATACACAATTTCCCACTCCTCTTACTCATTTGACACTATCTCTATGGAGAGAGTCTCTACAACCTCTTCACCTAAAGCTACTTCATATTATAGGCCATAGTGCTTCGTATTATCTACATATTGGATCCTATTAGCTGCTTTGTTCCAAATCAATAACAATTCACCTTTACAACGATTTATTTTGCTGGCAGTTGAATCGTAAAGATCGTTCCCTTGCCTTCCTCACTTTCCACCTCAATTTCACCATCATGAAGCTGGACAAGCTTCTTAACGATGGATAAGCCGAGACCGAATTCTCCGTAAGGATTGCTAGTTCGAGACAAATCAGCTTTATAAAAGCGATGCCAGATTGCCTCAATATCTGCTGGATTAATCCCAGAACCTGTGTCTTCAATTTCAATGATAACCCGATCTTTTCCCGCTTTGCCACGGAGCCATATCGTTCCATTTTCGGTAAATTGAATACTGTTCTTTGTGATATTAATTAAAATTTGCATCAATCTGTCGTAATCCGCAAACACGAGCAAATCTTTGGGAACATCAAGTTTAATCCTATTATTCTTACCTTCAGCCTGAATGGAGAGATGATCTTGAATGACTTCCAACACTTCTTGAAGCTGGATTTTTTCTTTCGCTAACACGACTTGATTGGATCGGATTCTTTCATAATCTAGATTTTCATTCACTAACCGGATTAATCGTTTCGTTTCCTGATTCATCAGATTAATGCCTTTCATTTTTTCTTCTTCAGGAATTAAGTCATCCCGCAACCCTTCTATCATTCCGCTTATCGTGGTCAATGGCGTTCGCATTTCATGAGATACATCTGCCATGAATTGCCGTCTACGATTTTCAAGACTTTCAATTTCTTCATTGGAGTTTTTTAACTTCTGTGCCATCTCGTTGAAATCATTGCCAAGATCACCGATTTCATCAAAACTGGAGGATGGAACATGGACATCATAGTTCCCAGAAGAAATCATCGAAGTTGCTTCACGGATACGTTGAATTCGATTCACATGAAGCTTAGACAAAAACCAGCTTAATAGTAAAGATACCGCTAAAGCGATGACTACAGTAATGAATAGATAATTATTCACTTCACTGATCATTTCTCGTGTGCCGCTTACCGGGGCATACAGAACAATGACTCCGAGTAAATTCGCGCGTTGGATATACGGTAACAATACCACCGACATTTCTTGTACAAATCGTTTGCCTTCATGGCGTATAATGACTGTTTCACCGTTTGATAGCTGTGAATACTCTTTAGCAGTCAGCTCAAAACTTTCAAGTGGGCCAATATTAGGTGTTAGCAAGTTCAAGTGTTGATCAAACACACTAAAGTAAATTTGTCGTGCATCTAACACGTTTGCATATTGATTTAACGTTTGAATCTGCCCTCTTGGATCGGCTTCAAATTTCGCTAAAATGGTTTGTCCATATTCAATCAGTTCATCCGTTTTACTTTTATAGACTAGATTTTCGACATAATTAGCGAACAGTAAACTTAAGATAACAAACGCCACAAGTAAAATGCTAATATGACTTACAAGCAATTGATACACATACTTAATTCTCATTAACCGTCACCGTTTCATCAAACTTATAACCGACTCCCCAGACAGTATGAAGCATCGGCTTAGTGTTTAAGCCAATCTTGCCCCGCAGGCGTTTAATATGCACATCAACCGTGCGCTCATCACCGTAAAACTGATAGCCCCATACCCGTTCAAGCAATTGCTCACGCGTGAAAACCTGGCGTGGTGATTGTATAAAATAGAGAAGTAAATCAAATTCCTTCGGTGTTAAGTTCGGAATTAATTCACCGTCTAGAAATACCTCCCGTGTATCACGGTTTATTTTAAAATGGCTTGTTTCAATAATCTGATCCTCTGATAGCTCTGACTGATTATCCTTCTGCGATCTTCGCATCACTGCCTTAATTCGCGCCATCAATGCCAGTGGACTAAAAGGCTTAGTCACATAATCATCCGCCCCTAGCTCAAGCCCAAGGACTTGATCAGATTCACTATCTTTTGCAGTCAGCATAATGATTGGGATTGTACGATCATCTTCCCTGATTTTACGACAAATACTGACCCCATCCATCCCTGGCAGCATCCAATCCAAGATAATTATATCCCAATCCCCCGTTTTGTAACGATTGTACCCATCTAACCCATTCATCACGAACTCACCGTGCAATCCTTCTTTCGCAAAAAACATTTCTAACATCGAACAAACTGCTTCATTATCTTCTACAACTAAAATGTTCACGTCTACACTCCCCCTGCCTAGTCCTTCTTTCTTTTACGTTACGTCTAATTCTACATATTTTCAACTACTATCTACTGGTTTGTTTCATTGAGAAGGTAGACTATCGTATGGACACTTTAAATTGGACCTTGTAGTGGGCGTACTTATATAGGAAAGCAGTTCGATACAATGAAACTTCCATTAGTGGGGGCTCCTCCACCTATTTTTATCTTGATTCTCTCACCATAATTGAAGTTGGGGGATTACAGCCTGTTAAATCAGGAGAAAGATTTTAATTTCAAGCAGTCCATTTAGCTTCACTCTAACATGGATGCTTGTTTGGCGAACGAAGAGGATATTCCCTAGTTTCTTGGAAATAAGTAACTTTTCTCTACTCATCCCCTTCTATTTCTATCATTTTTGCCAAGAGTACCCCTTCTTCAAATTTTTGTTAAAAAATGAAGGAGGGGGTGAATGGGCGGTTTTTATTTTTCAAAACAAATCGTATTATTAGTGTTTTAGAACATATGTTTGGTATGATAAATATAGGAGGTGAGAAAATATGACAAAGGAAAACGAAGAAAAAAAGAAGTATAGAACGCACCAAATTTGGATTAAAAAAGGACATCGTATGTATGGGTATTTTCAAGGTATGACTCAAAACGCCAAAAATTTGCATAACACCACTAATTTCTATATCCGCCAGGTTTACACAGGACTTACACAAGGTAAAGAATTGCAGCCTTTACAAAAAGAAGTCTTGGATACAATTGATAAAAAAATAGATAGTATGAATGATGTTCAACTTTTAGCTTATCAAAAGAGTGTAATGAGACAAAAAGACAAACCGAAAGAAAAACAAACAGAAGTGACATGTAATCTTTTTTCCAAACCATCAAAAGAGCACCCCTACGTAAACTATCATTTTTTGGATGCTTTATTTAAGGTCGTTTCACAAAAAGATTATCGCTCTCTTCCGGCGCAATCCAGTCAATCTGTAATGAAGGGTGTTTTTCAAAACTGGAAGTCTTTTTATGCGAGTTTAAAAGATTACAAACAAAACCCTTCTAAATACAATGTGAAACCAAAAATACCTAAGTATAGTCGTGCAACAGAAAAAGAAACGGCTTTCACCAATCAAGATTGCGTCATTAAAAACAAGACGTTCTTAAAGTTCCCCAAAACAAAGAAACAACTAAATATCGGAAAACTCGGCTTTGCTGAAGGTCGATTAAAACAAGTTCGTGTGATTCCGAAGTACAACCAATATGTTGTAGAGTTAGTGATGGAGATCTCTTTTGAAAAAACGGAATTAGAAGATAACGGTAGATTTATGAGTATTGATTTAGGAATTGATAATCTTGCAACCATTGTGACAAATACGGGACGAGCACCCCTATTAGTCAAGGGCAAACATGTCAAATCCATCAATCAATACTACAACAAAAAGAAAGCCCATCTACTTGGTATTTTACGACAGGGAAAACAAGCGAATGAAGGTTCTTTTACTTCTGAACGATTAGAAAGATTACATCAAAAAAGATTCCTTAAAATAAAGGATATTTTTCATAAGGCAAGTTCAGAAGTGATAAAAATTGCGTTAGAAGAAAACACCCATACCATCATCATTGGACAAAACAAAGCGTGGAAACAAAAGATTAGTATTGGTAAACGCATCAATCAATCGTTTGTGAATATTCCACATAGTTTGTTGATCAGCATGATTACATATAAAGCTAAACAGCACGGAATGAAGGTGATGGTGACGGAGGAATCCTACACATCCAAAGCAAGTTTTCTTGATGGTGACGATATCCCAACTTATGGTGAAAGCGATAGAAAGAAACACTTCTCAGGCAAGCGTATAAAAAGAGGATTATATCTTTCAAGTCGTAATGGGTTCATCAATGCGGATGTAAATGGAGCAGCTAATATTTTGAAAAAAGCTTGGTTGCGATTAACAAAAGAAACGGATTTCAATATGGAAACCGTGAATGTTTGGAACCCCCAAACAATGAGTATGTAAAAAAGAAGTTCCAACGGCAAGACCAATGGGATAGAGGGTCTGGGTGTGTGTAGTCCACCGATGTGACAGCCCCACTGCTCGTTAATCGTTTAGGTTCACGAAGAAATTTTGGGTGAATACATCGATACGACAGAAACCCCTTCCTCAAAAATGCGTTAGCATTTTAGGTGGGGGAGCATTCATTGGATTTTAATTACTGTAATCAATAGTGATCTTAGGCCATTTCTCATTTTCTACTTCATTTTGCAGGATTCTATACAGAGATTTGTCGAATTAGTAAAGGAGAGAAACGACACATGTAAAAAACTAAATAAAGAGTCAGTAGGATTTTTTGAAAAAGGAGAAAAAGACATGTATCAATCATATTTAGATTTTGCTATTCAACTTGGTAAAGACGCAGGAAAATTTATTCTTCCACAAGCAGGAAAAGCGGGTCAACAAACTGTGAAATCCGCAAAAGATTTTGTAACAGAAATGGATATTCAGGTGGAAAACCTGATCATTCGCCGTATTAAAGAACAATATCCTACCCATCGGATTTTCAGTGAAGAAGCGGGGAACATTGAAGGAACTGAGGATTTTGAATGGGTCATCGATCCAATTGACGGTACGGTGAATTACAGTGTCGGAATTCCGTTGTACGGGGTTTCTATTGCGCTGACTTATCAGGGAGATCCCGTTGTTGCTGTCATATCACTTCCTGGTTTGGATGAATTGTTTTGGGCGGCGAAAGGAGAGGGTACTTTTTTAAACGGACAACCGATTCAAGTTAGAGATGTTGCTCTATCAGAAGCCTTTGTTTCAGTAGGAGACTTCGCAAAGGATGGAAACAAAGAAAGCAATAAGGAACGATTGCAATTGTTAGATAACATTGTAAACGATGTGTACAGAATTCGAATTATTGGTACAGCCGCTGTTACGTTAGCTTATATTGCAGCTGGTCGATTAGACGCAGCTATTTACCTAAACCCTAACTGGTACGATATCGCAGCTGGTCAGCTACTGATTACCGAAGCTGGTGGTACACAGAGCACTGCGGGAAATCATACAATCTATGCCTCTAATAACATAGTAGATGAGTTAATAAACCTCATTCTTGTGCAAAAATAGCTCTTTGCCCAATCCAATGATTTGATACTAATCGAAACCGTCTGTCATTGGAACAGGCGGTTTCGTTTAATCCTGTATTTACCTATTTTTTTACGTTGTAGCTTTGGAATAAAGTATGATTAAAAATACCTCGTAAGCCCATATTTTACGATAAATTAAAAGAATCCATTTTGAAAAAAAGATTGATCAAAATGGTTTCTTTTTCAGCAGATTTAAATTTGGTTTTTATAAATAGCCTTGATTATTTTCTACCTGATCTTCAATCAATAGCGCCCTATTCTGGAATAAGTATATGGATGGATCGCTCACTAATAAAAAAACCTATAGAACTGCGTCACTTGTTTAATTCCTACCACGTTACGTTGTCATTTCTGTTTCTTATTCTGACCATGGTGAATGTAAAATACACTGACAAAAATTCTTATTTTTATATTCTGGTCTAAAATATTTAATAACATCTTCTTTCATATTGCCAAAAGTAGTTTCTGGCTTATGCTTAAAGCCCTCATAAAATCCTGAAATAATTTCCCTTTTGAAATTGTTACGAGGGAACGCTTTTATAATTTCTTCACGCAAGTCGTCGGGGAATTGTTCAAAGCCATCTCCCATCACATCTAAACCAACACCTGAAAAGAGTAGTGCTACTTCAGACTCTTTATGTTCTGCAACACCGGGTGTAGTATGTAATGCAATAGCATCCCATACAAGACGAATTGACTCATCCGGAATTTGATACTGCTGTAAAAAACTTCTTGCTGCGTTTGCACCGTCTACTTCAAATCGTAAATTGGGACTACTGAACTTATTTGTTAAGCCTAAATCATGGAATAAAGCACTGACATATAGCAATTCTAAATCATAGTTTTGCTTCGCTTTTTTTCCGTTGACTGCACCAAATAAAAACACACGATTTGAATGATTCCACAACAAGTCGTCCCCATGCTCACGTAAAATATCGGCTGCATCTTTCGCCAATCGAGAATCTGGAATTTTAATACCCGCTACTGCCTGAAACATAATTGAACATCCCCTTTGCAATTTATAGTTCTCATTTTATGAACTTATCTTCATTGTAAAGGGAAATTCATTATCGTCCTATACGATTAATTCTATGATAATGATAGATAAAAACTATAATATAGCACTTCGTAAAGAAGTAATTGAATCTTTCTCTGTGTGAAAATGAAGCTTTTCGATTTCACGTACTAATAACTTAATATATTTACGTGCTGGATAATTAATAAAACAATTCTTTTTCATCACGAGATAGACTGCTCTTGTCAAAGATGGTTTCTCAATATGTTGGAAAAATAAATCCTCTGTATCATAAAATTCATATAATGTACGTGAAACAACACTACGCCCCACACCACTTCTGACTAGATTCAAGATAGATTGAATACTAGACGTTTCCACAATAGGCTCTAATTGCTTGCCAACCTCATCACTCGTTATATCAAGTAGTTTTCTACATTGATGCAGACCGGGAAATAAAATCAAAGGACCATCTAAAACAGAAGAAAATGAAACCGTCTGCTCTTCATGACTCTGATTACTAATTAGGTAAAATTCTTCATCATACAACTTCGTCACTTGCAACATATCATATTGATTAAGTTGAAAACCAATACCAAAATCGGCTCGATTTTCTATAACGGCCTTTTCCACCTGATCAGTAGTTTCAATGAGCACTTTAATGTTCGGATATAAATGGTTAAATTGAATACACAAAGTAGATACCAAATCAGTTATTTCCCCTGGTAACACGGCAATTTTCAATTCTCCGATTTCTACCTTTGTAAATGCAGCAATTTGAGAGGTAATACTTTGTATGGAACCTTGAATATTCAATGCTTCCTGTTGTACAATTTCTCCTACCTTAGTAAGCTCAATTCTCTTGCCAACGCGGTTAAAAAGTGGGTATCCTACCTCTTGTTCGAGCATCTTAATTTGATGACTTAAAGTGGGTTGAGAGATTCCTAATTTTTCAGCTGATTTTGTAAAATATAGTTCTTTACTAACCATTAAAAAATATTCTAAATGTCGTAATTCGATACTAGTTCAATCCTTTCTAATACAATTATTATTGGCACTCTGCTATCAAAGATGGATTACCCATCTTTCTACATTCATATAACTATTTACGCCTTTTTGTCCTTTTTTAATTTCCTTTCCATCAATTGTGCCATTTGTTGAGAATTCAAATTCTTTTCTTCATAGAGTTTATTAACGATGTTATGATAGTCCTCTTCATACCAGGAGGAAGAGATATAAGCGTGTCGTCCTTGGAGCATCACCAGTACTTCTTCACAGGTTTCGAATGTTCTCCATTAAGAGTTCCCATAAGCCATATGCCCAGTTATATAATATAAGAATCTCCTTCTGTAATTAACTGCAATGGCAAATGAGTGGCAATTGGTTTCCCTTGTCCTGTTGTGACATTCGTAACAAAAGAGTTATGTTGAACGAAATCCCAAATCTCATCAAGATTTGTAACCTTAAAATTTTTTGGAATATACATAAGAGCCCACCTTTAAAAAGTTATATGATTGTTTTGGTCATGATCAAGTCCGTTTGTTCTTCATCTCCCATATAAAAAGAGTGGGCGCCAGTTTGAACAAACCCTGTTTTCTTATAAAAAGCAATCGCATTTTCATTTTTTTCCCATACGCCAAGCCAGATTTTCTTTTTATTTCGTTCCATCGAAATTTCTATAGCTTTATTTAGCAGATATTTACCAAGCCCGTGTTTTTGAAATTTGTCCTTTATATAAATCCTTTCGACTTCAAGGGATTCATCACCCATTTCTTCAGACTGGGCATCATTGGTATTGACCTTTAAATATCCAGCAACTTCATTATTAAAATAAACAAAATAGAATTGCGAAGAAATATTAGATAATTCTTTTTCTAATTGTTTTAAGTTTAATGCCCTTTCCAAATAGGTATTCATATTTTCGGGTGAATTTTGATGCTTAAATGTCTCATTAAATGTTTCATGACTAATTTTTTGAAGTTTACGTGAATCTTCAAGGGTACACATTTTTATATTTATAGCCATTTAAATATATCGCTCCTTTATATAATCAATAATTCCTTTTGTTTCCCCTTTTTACAAATTCCCAGTCTTTTTCTACATTTTTTCTTACTCTTTGAAGAAGATTGAAAATGGTTTCTGCTTCTTTTTCAGACAATCCCTCTAATGCAACGGTATTGGAATAATCATTTTCTTTGTTTATAAATGAATAAACATTTTTCCCTTTCTCTGTTGGAAAGAGTTTCTTGATTTTTTTGTTATGTTCATCATCTTTCTTTTCAATAAAGCCATTAATTTCAAGTTTCTTTATAGCACGAGATGCTGTTGTGCGGTCTACTTTTATCATCTCAGCTAACTTTTCTTGAATGATTCCTGGGTTTTCAAATATTCGCACAAGGTACAAATACTGCCCTTTTGTAAGGTCATATTCCTTAAATTCTATATTGCTTATTGAATCTAATGCCCTGGAAATCATTCCAATCTCACGAAGAATTTCCTTCATAATTAACTCCTTAGTACATATTTTTTTTGCAACTGCAATAAAAATGGCATACATTAAATTTAATTCTTTTTTTGTTGCATATGCAACAAAAAATATGATATAGAGGTCGAGTAAAGTAAAATACTTTTAAAATGATCTTTAATCGGTATTATTACTTTTTCTGTTTCCTCAACAATCTGGCCCTTTAACGGAACAACTTTATTGTAAATCAGCAGTTCCTTAATACAATTTTCAATTCAAATATTCCTTTCCTTTTCACTATAACCGCCCATTTAGCGTGGGATAAAGTTTGATCATTCTCTACTTGTGTGCTTCACAGTTGAGCCTGTTTGGGGAAGATCAAAAAATGTAAAAGAGCTTCAAAAATTGTTCTTTAATTATTGCTCATACGTAATCCGTTCGTTTACGTATGATTCTTCACAAATTTATAAGCTCCTTAAGCAGGATAATCCTCTTCCGCCTAATCAAGTAAATTTCATTCACAAACATTAAATCCAGCGATTTACTTCTCTAACCTGGTATGCTGTATGATCATGTTGTCTGGAACCAATCCTAAAAAAAGTTGGTTTCTACTATTTGTAGAAATCCAACTAAAGTCATTAATAGATTGCAATGTATTAAGGAATCTGTTCCTCAAAAACCACTAGAGTGTCTTCGTTTCCAGTCGAAATCCTTCGACGACTACATCTTCATCGATTTCAACTAATAGACACCGTTTTCCATTGTAAGTAATATATTTTACATTTTTCAGGTCTTTCGGGCTGACGGATACATCTGCCACCTTCGTATTGATTTTAATGGTTTTAGGTATAATACTGCTTGCTTTGATTTCATGTTTTTCGTCATCTACGACACTCTTGAAGGCATGTTCCACTTTGGCGGTATCCACATTTTCGACGCCGCTTACCTCTAAGATGCGTTCAATGTCTCGATAATCCAACATAGGCGATTCACTTTCTTCATCTTCTTCATTTTCCTGTACCATCTTATCGATTTCCTCATAGACATTAGAAATGACCCTGGAATCCACTTCGTCTCCCATTACAATTTTTAAGATTTGCTCAAAGCTATCCTTATCTTCCATAGCGGTAATAATCTCTTCACAGTTGAGAACTTCTTCTATAAATGAATCGTCTGGTTGATTCACTTTCCCTCCACAATAGAGAATATGATTCACATCTGCCGAATTTTCATTAAAGGCAGGAAACAAAAAACCTGTTAACGGAGTGGTCAAATTAATAATGGGATCCACTGCGTTATTCGATTTGAATTCTTTCTCGATATAATCAAACAGCAAGGCTTTTTTCGGCTGATCGGTTTTATTAAGACTGCAAAGGATAAACTCACTGGAATAAACTTTATCGTCCCCTCCTTCTTCGGATTCCGAATCTCGTTTCCCAGCCGCCTTTAGATATTCTCCTCGGATAAATGTCACCACAGTATCAAAATCATAAACAGCATGAGCAAACATCTTCCCAACGATTTTGAGCATGCCTTCTTTCCAATCTTCCGTTGATCCTGCTCGTAATCCTTCGTAGAGGATCATTTGGGCGCTGTCTTCCACATCACGTTTAAATTTCAGCTCAAACAGTTTGGCATCAAGATGACCTGTCAAAACTTTTTTAAAGTTTGCTAAAAACAATTCTTGTGCTTCCTGCTCTAACATTTGAAACGGTTGACTGACTTGATGATAAATCTCACCTGATTCTTTCTTTACATAAACAGTAAAGATTTCACGAATATTCATAGACTGATTGTCTAATTTAAATTGCTTTCGGATATTAGCGATGTCTTTTTTATTCATTTGTTTCATCTCCCATTCCTGATTATAGTGGTCAGTCAAGAAAATAGTAATACTTGATATTTTTTCAATTTTAATAGCTAAATGAATTTCCGTTTTACTTAACCACTTTTAAAGGAGTAATAATAAGCAGCGGCTTTTACTGCATCAACCTTAACTCCGAATACAATTTCTTATCATACGGTATTTTAAATGAATGAGTCACAAACACAGTGTTTTCCTCTTTTTCTGTTATTTAAATATTACCACAATCCAATCACCAGGAACATCAGTTCTACTCGCAAATGATACCATCACTTAAAACACAAAAAAATCGAAACATGAACTCGTTTAAAGACATGCCTATTTCAACCTCACTATCATCCCACCTCTGAAGAAGTCGGCTTTCTCGTTCGGAAAAGTCTGTAAAACATAAAATGACGGAGTTCCTCACGCATTATTTAGCACCTGACATGAGTGTGAATCGTTTAAATGATATGGACATATAGCCCACTTTATCAGAAGAAAAGGAAAAATCCCTTTATCGAGGACCTCAATTTTGAATGAACATGGAACAAAAATTACGAAGAAAATCAGCATGAATAGTTCGAATTTCTCTATCGTGTTTCGTTTTCGAAGCTTAATGGTGACATTTGCTTTATTGATGCTCGTTCGGGTGGAAAGATTACAGAAAAAATTCGAATGATGTGTTAAAAGAATGATTCGCTATCCCTTATTCTTAGATTCAAATTGAATGATAACCAGAGACTAAAGGTTTTATCGTTGAGCCACAAAAAAAGCATAGAGAAAAATCTCTACACCTTTTATTGGTTAAAACTTAATTTTTATTATTTGAGAGTCATGTATTTTATTTTCACCTTTATCGAATACATCGCTTGTTGTTAGTTCAATCCATTCAAGGTCTTTTGACGAGTCAATAATAAAACCTAGATTTCCCTTTTTTGTCGTATTTCCTTCTATTTCACCGTTTAATTCTTCTAGATAGATGTCTTTCTCCCAATCTAATTTCTTGCCTAAGCTAGTTTCAATCATAGCGATTGGTGCGAAGTTTACTTTTTCATCAGAAGTGTTTTCGATTTCGACAAATACTTTTACGAAGCCAAATTCCTCATCATGTGTCAACACATGAAAATAATCAATAAGACTATAATCTGGTCTTAAATGGATAAGTTTCATATCTTTCACACTTAGTCGGATTGGACCAATTTCGTAAGTTTCATTGACGGGATTGATTGCTTTTAAAGTTGCTTCACCTTTTTCATCGGAAACGGATTGGCCAACTTCAAGTAATGTTCGGTCATCTGTTACCTGTGGGTTTGAAACGTAATCATTCAAATATTCATTTTTGGGTTGTTTTTCTTTTTCTGGAGTTTCACTGTTACTTACTTCATTCGAACACCCAAATAAGAATAATAGAGATAAAAGTGTAAGTAGTCCGATACATTTTTTCAAGAGAAACCCTCCAATTAATCCCGGTTCAACTAACCATCAGTGGGGATGAAAAAAACGCTGATGGAAGTTTCACTTTATCATTTAAAAAAAGAAGGGCTGACTTAAAGCTACTTGTCAGCTCCTTCAACGATCTTTGTTATGCTTTTTTGTACAGCCAAACTTATTTATCGTTAATAACTGTTTGTTTTTTTCCCTTTTCTAGAATATCGAAGATAATTTTCGCATTATCCGTGTTATCAATTTGTCCTGCAAATCGTTCAGATGAAGGTCCATAAGCAAATACAGGTACATCTTCACCCGTATGACCACCAGTAGTCCAACCAGTGTTAGAACGCGTGTCAAAGATTTTTTCGATTGCATTATCAATATCGACTTCTTTTTTACTAGCAGCATCTTTCACAGATTGAATTTCCTTAGCCGTTAAATCAAGATCAATATATTTTTTCAGTATTTCTTCTACACCAGCACCATTTGCGATTTGATTCGCCATGAAATCAGGTGTACGTTTTGCTGCTTTAATTGGTTCACCAAACCAGTTGTAAATACCATTTGCACCAATCGAATAACCGCCAGTAGAGTGATCGGCCGTCGCAACAACCAATGTATGCTTATCCTTCTTCGCAAAATCAATTGCTGCTTTAAATGCTTTTTCAAAGTCTTCCATTTCACTCATTGCGCCAACGATATCATTATCATGACCAGCCCAATCAATTTGGCTTCCTTCAATCATTAAGAAAAAACCATCTTTATTTTTATTTAAACGATCAATTGCAGAATTTGTCATTTTTTCTAAAGAAGGAACGTCTTTCGTACGATCAAGCATTTTTGGTAGTCCTCGACCTGCAAATAATCCAAGAACCTGTTTATTTTTGTCTTTTGATAGCTCGTCTGTATTTGTTACATAGCTAAATCCATCTTTTTTGAATTCATCTACAAGATTACGATCTTTGCGAATAAATAGATCTGTTCCCCCTCCAAGAAGAACATCTATCTTATGTTTCCCATTTACTAATTCATCAAAGTAATCATCCGCAATCCCATTCATGTTTTGACGGCTAGGATCATGCGAACCAAATGCTGCTGGAGTAGCATGAGTAATTTCTGATGTAGCAACTAGTCCAGTCGCTTTCCCTCTTTCTTTTGCAGCTTCAAGAACCGTTTTCACTTCAGTTTTATCATTATCTACTGCTATAGCATTGTTATATGTTTTAATACCAGCTGACATAGCTGTTGCAGCAGAAGCTGAGTCCGTTACATTTTGCTCTGGATCTTCTGGATATGTCATTTGTT
This sequence comes from Peribacillus sp. JNUCC 23, assembly GCF_053653995.1. Next base: position 623,744 of record NZ_CM132202.1, on the reverse strand, counting down.
GACCAACAAGATATTTATCAAGCTCCGTACGATCAACAAATTTTGAATTAGGACTGTCCTTCAAATAACGATAAGCAGATGTATACGAAACGCCCATCCCATCACCAATAAGGAAGATAACATTTTTAATTTCAGCATTGTTCTTCTTTGTTTCTTTTGCTTCAGCATTAGAAAAGGGGATTCCTAAACTACTAAAAGCAACAGTGGACATAACGGCTAAAGGGAGTAGCTTCTTCTTAAAATTTTTACTAAACAAGGGATCATTCCTCCTGATTTTATGTTATAAGCGTATTGTAAATTAATAACCTTAATTCCTTATCATAGGTTTGTAATGATATTGTAAATCCCACTAATTAAGTAAATGGATCCAAATTAAGGGGAATTTTTTACTGTGACTAATACGAAAACGAGACATTATACCTACAAAAAAACACTTTATTTATTTAACAATATCTAGTTTTTGAGAAGTGGTAGTACATTATGAATAGATTTTACTTTAAAAGGATTTACACAAATTTACGTAATAGTTATTCTCTTTACAAAAAAGGACAAAAAAAACTGCTCGGGGCACCAAAATCTGTTCATCTTTTATATCTTACTCTACTTTTACTTTATAGAATTAAGAGGGAACTCCATATATTTTACATTTAAACTGGATATATTTAGTTTAACCATGTCTTTCTATTACCTTATAATAGGATATAAGACTACAGCAGATAGACCATTTAAGATCGGGGGATTAAATGTGAATAAAGAAAGACTCAAGTTACGTGCACTACAAATAGGGAACGTTTCAAATGGCTTTGATCTTGAGATTGAGGATTTTAGAGAAGAACATCAAGTGGCACTGTTTGTCTGGAAATCAATTCACGACGCGGAACAAGGGATATGGATTGAATTAGACGGTGAGGGTCATTTACTCCATTACAATCAATACGAGGCAGTGTTACACCATTTACCTCTACAAGAAGAAGAACTTTTAGAAAAGTCCCTTCAGTTTGTCTCCGAGTATTATCCGGATGCTCTAAAAACGTTTGTCCCGGAAAAAAGTAAAACACTTTCCAATGGAATGCGGTTTTCATCTGTTCAAATGGAGCTTGGATTGCCGCTTGAAATGACTGGATTTTATGTAGATGTGGCATTTAGCGGAGACATTCTTTCATTCCGTTATTATGGTGAAGCTAAGGATATTAGGCTACCTGGAGAAATTTTGGACAAGGGATGGGTAAAGCAATCGTTTTTGGCTGAGGTAAAAATGAACCTACTTATAATGAATCTAAGTCCTGACGTATATGAAAATGTCAGTCATTCACCTCTCCTTGTCTATCAACCAAATTCCCCCTTTTACACCCAGACTGCAAATCGATTAGCAAAAAGCAACGTTGAGAATGAAAACGAAGAAGATTACGAAATTAGCTATCTTCCACTTCCTGAAAAGTTACCGGGTTATTCTGATATTTATAAGGCTATTGGATTCGATAAACATACATTAACGAAGCTCCGAGAAGTAGATATAGGGGATGAAATTGTGACCGTATGGCATCCAGCCCGCCCTCTTTCTGTAAACAATGACCTTAGTCTTGACAGCTATTTTCAAAGAAAAACAGAAAATACGTTGAAAATTAGAACCGAGAAACAAACGGGCAAAATATCGGGTTTGTTTAATTTTAGGGATGATAAAGGTCTTCTGTCATTATCGGTCGAAGAATGCAGAACAATCGCTCTAAAATTTCTATACACATTATATCCAAATGCAGATCGGTATTTCCGTATTGCCTCCCCAAATGGAGATGAAGATGAAGAAACGACTCAGTACGGGTTCCATTTTTCCATCTTTCATAAAGGAATTTCAACATATTTTGGTCTCTGCCACATCACTGTCAATAAAACGACAGGGTTCATCACGCATTATTCAGTCCCTGACATTGATGTGAATCGTTTAGAAGAAATGGACGTACAGCCCACGTTGTCTGAAAAAGAGGCAAAGTCCCTTTATCTTGAGGACCTCGATTTTGAATTAACATGGAATAAAAATTACGAAGAAAATCAGCATGAATATCACGAACTCATCTATCGTGTTTCATTTCCAAAGCTTAATGGTGATATTCGCTTTATTAATGCTCATTCGGGTGGAAAGATTACAGCAAAGATTTAATACAAATGCATAGAGAAAGTATCGCTGTTCCTTTTTCTGAGGTTCAAATTGAATGATAAACAGAGGCAGACTAAGTATGTTGATTTTACTTAGCAGACCTCTGTTTTTACGTAGATGCATAATTCTAATTCGAAGCATATGTTTCGATTTTGACGCATATAGTTTGATTTTGAGTCATACCGATTCGACTTACATATTCTGTTCAATTTCTTGAAAAACTCCAAGTGTTGTCCGATATAGATTGTGGGTAGCTGCGATCAACATCTTCGTTTTCACTCCATCCCCAACCGCGTGCAACAGCTTTTCTCGTAGTTCTGCCTTAGTCAAAGGATTTCTAGGACTTCCCTTAGGCGTATCGACCCTCTTTGACAATACTTCTCCGCTTTTAGTCGTCACATCAACAATCGTAAAACGTCCCGCAGGTATCGCATCTTCCGAAATTTTGATGGACGCGTCATTCTCTCGAGTTATTTTCTGAACGGATTCTCTCCACACAGATGGGATCGGCTTGGATTCAAAGGAAGAAAAAGTTAACGGTCTACCTGTCAGAGCAAGCCAGACAATATACTCAATCGAAAATCTTCCTTCCTCTCCAGTCGCAGGATTCTTGTAAATCAAAGCCGCATCTCCATTCGGTGGGAAGCGAATGTGGATCTCCTGAATAGCTTCCTCCGACAATTTATACTTTTCATGCAAAAACACTGCTGCATCCGCGCCGTGCGCGGCCGCTGAACAAAACGGGTACTGTTTAAACCATAATCCTGGCGTGACAATGCGCCACGAATCTCCCCAATTCACCGTCACGTCATGCACAACGTTTTCCGTATAAACCTCGAAAAAACCAAGTTTTTCATTTAAAAAATCTGGATTGCTATGCAATCCAGCGCGAATCCAATCAGCGGACTTTACAGCATTCTGTGCGGCAATCCCAACATGAAGCGGCTTCACCACAGTACCAAATTGAATGCGCAAACCGCAAGCCTGAGTTGCGGCTAAACTCATCGTTTCTGCAATCAACCGTGGCGAATACTCTCGTAAGTACGCAATCGCTCCGGCTGCGGCAATTACGCCAAGTGTAGCTGTATTATGCCACCCTTTTGTATAATGATAGGGATTCATCGCTTCACCGAATCGAGCCATAATCTCCACACCAACCACATATGCAGCTAAAAACCTCTCCCCAGATGTATCAGGATCACCTGCTGCAAACAAAGCTGCTAAAACAACAGCACTCGGATGTCCACGTACATCTGAATGGACATCATCATAGTCCAATAAATGAGCTTGTAGGCCATTGAAAAGAGCGGCTTGTGCTCTGGTTGCTTGAATGCCTTTCCCAATTAGCCAGCTCTTCCCGTTTCCACCTTCCTCCAAAATCATTTCTATCAAAAGAGTCGTTTCTTTTTCGTTTTTTGCTTGATAAGATGCTGCAAGAAAATCTATAATGCCTGCTACAGCTGCTTCTCTAACTTCAGCATTTACTAACGGATTAGAATGATAAATCGCTTCTACTAAACTTTCAGTTCTCATCACCAGCACACTTCCTTTGTTACCTCTCAGTTACTTCCATCTCCTCTACCAGCTGTCGTAAAAATCGCTGTGTCCTAGGGTTTTCTGAATGGTCAATCACTTGCTCTGGTGTACCTTGTTCAATGATTTTTCCATCGGCCATAAAAATAACTTTATCTGCAACTTCTTTTGCAAATTGCATTTCATGCGTCACAATAGCCATTGTTGTATCTTGCTTGGCCAATTGCCGGATTACTTGTAACACTTCGCTTACCAATTCTGGGTCAAGCGCTGACGTAGGTTCATCAAATAAAATAGCATGCGGATTCACCGCCAACGCTCGGGCAATACTAACACGTTGTTGTTGTCCGCCAGACAATGTAATCGGGTATTGTTTTGCTTGTTTTTCTAAGCCGACTCGCTTCAATAACTCTTCTCCTATTTTAATAGCATTCTCTTTTTTCATCTTTTTACTGACAATTAATGCTTCAATGACATTCTGCAAAGCTGTCTTATTTTTAAAAAGGTTATAGTGTTGAAATACCATCGCTGTTTGCTGTCTTAATTGGTAGGCGTCTCTTGATTTGTAGTTTAGTGTATCTAATTTCACGTCATTGATTTCAATTGTGCCTCCATTTGGCTCTTCCAATAAGTTCAAACAACGTAAAAGCGTGGATTTCCCAGAACCTGACGGACCAATAATGGCCACAACTTCTCCCGTTTCTATGTCCAAATTAATGTCATTCAACACAAGTACATTGCCAAATTGTTTTTTTAAATTTCTTACTTTTATCATCAGGATCACCTTCTAAGTGGTTTACTAAGCCAAATTTCCAAATATTTTTGTCCCCATGAATAAAGAATAATCAATAACCAATAAACCAAGCCAACTGCCAAATACGTCTCGAAGAAGCGCATAGAAGCGGAAGCGATCATTTTTCCTTCTGCAAATAGCTCTGTTATACCAAGTGTAAAGGCAAGCGATGTTTCTTTAGTTAAGGATATAAACGTGTTCCCTGTTGCTGGTAAAGCGTTTAAAGCTGCTTGTGGTAAAATAATTCGGAAATAAATTTGCGATTTCTTCATCCCAATCGCTAAACCAGCTTCCATTTGCCCTTTTTCTACAGAATTCAATCCAGCTCGAAAAATTTCTGCTAAATAAGAAGATTCTTTCAAACTAAAACCAATAATCGCTGCAGTCATGGCCCCCATCGTAGTCAATGATGGGAATATTTGTGGCAAACCATAATAAATGATAAACAGCTGCACCAATGTAGGCATTCCCCGAAATAAGGAGATGTACAAACTAGCCAAGTGTGAAAGTCCAAAAATATTGCTGTTTCGTATCAACGCAATGACGAGTCCAATCACAATTGCGAAGAACATCGAAACCACTGCCAAAAGCAGAGTAATAGGAATATATTTAATTATTCCAGGTAAAACCTCCAACATATAACTAAGATCAAAGTTCATTACTCTATAAGACCCCCGCTAGGTTTATTCTTTGGTGATATCTTCGCCAAAATACTTCTCGGACAATGTAGCCAGCGTTCCATCTTCTTTTAATTTTTCAATTTCCTTCGTGAATTCTGCTTGTATTTCCTCCCCCTTTTCCGTTTTAGCAAAAGGATATCCCACACTTTCAAATGCAACGGGATCACCAACTAATTTCAAAGGAAGATCATTTTTTTTAATTTCTGCAAGTAAGATTGGACGCGAATTAATATAACCTTCTACACGATTGTTAATTGCATCCTGCATAGCTCCATCACGTGTTTCATAAGTACGAATTTCAATTTCACCTTTTGTGTCATATTTTTGTAAGTTTGCAAGATTGTTCGAACCTAGTACACCTGAAACTGTTTTTCCTTTTAAATCATCTAATGATTTGATCGCTTCATTTTTTGTGCTTGTTACAATTTGTGCCCCATAATAACTATATGGTTCTGTGAAGCTGAATTTCTGTTGACGTTCCTCCGTCATCGCAACAGCATTTGCTACCGTGTCTAGTTTACCAGAATCTAATTGTCCCATTAAACCACTAAAATCCGTTGTCACCCACTCTACTTTGTATCCAAGGTTCTTAGCGATTAATTCTGTAAGTTCTACGTCAAAACCAGTTAACTTGCCATTATCTTTATACCCATTTGGGAAACTTTGACCGGTTGACCCCACTTTAAGTGTTTTTTCTTGTTTCGCATCCACTTCTGTCGCTTGCTCTTTATCAGAATTTCCACATGCAGCAAGCAACACCACCATAAGTAAAGTCAAAGCAAATAATAATGTCTTTTTCATCGTTTTTCTCCTCTATTTCGTAATTGTTTCATCATGTTTTTCTACCCATGCTTGATATAAATCCGGTTGCAAAATTTTCCGCAAATATATCGTTATATGACCTTTTCCCAAGTCTTTTTGACCAATTTCTACAAACCCATTTTTTTCGTACATTTCTTTAAGCCACGGATGATTATCTGCTGTACCTAGTGTCACCGCCGGAAGTTTCAGCTGTTGCTTTAAAACTTCTTCTTCTAATAATGCCAGTGTTTTCTTTCCTATCCCTTGACGCTTATAATCCGGATTGGTGGCAAACCACCCAATGTGTGGCAATGCAAGTGGACCAGGATTTAATCCCCAAGGAAAGCGAAGCGATATAGTAGAGAGGAACGTTCCATTTTCCTCCAATACATACGCAGTATTTTCTGTTAGATGTTTAACGACTTCCTCTTTCGTTGCTGTTGCTGCCGAGAAATGAATATCCAATTCTCGTATACTCGCATAGGCATCTAGGGTTAAACGTAAAAATTGATCCGCTTCTTCTACTTGTACTTCCCTAAATATTTGGCTCATCGCGGCCTCCTTTACTCCAGTGGCTTACTCTTTTGACCATCATTTTAATTGGAGTATCCTACAATGGATAATACCGACTATCACTTAGTTATAAACTGATTTTCTGGTTTAACCAAACCAAGATTCCCTCTTAACGTGGTACTCTCATACTGAGTTCTAAAAATCCCTTTTGATTGCAATTCAGGAACAACCTGTTCAACAAAATCTATTAACGAATCTGGCAAAAGTGCTGGCATAATATTAAAACCGTCCGCAGCTTCTGACATCACCCAACTTTCAATTTTGTCTGCAATTTGTGTTGGTGTACCAATCGCAATATGGTGTCCACGTGACCCAGCAATCCATTGATAAGTCTGACGTAAAGTTAGATTTTCATTTTTCGCTCGTTTGACTATCAAATCATGTTTACTTCGAATACTGTCCACATTGTCCGGCAATGAAATATCAGCAAAAGGTGTATCCAATGGAACACTTGAAAAGTCCACATTTCCAAAATATCTCCCCAAAATCGCCAAGCCCATTTCCGGAATAATTAATTCTTGCAATGCTTCATACTTTTCTTGTGCTTCTTTCTCCGTCTGTCCCACAATCGGGAACAATCCTGGCATAATACTCATACTGCCTTTTTCTCGTCCTAAAGCAATCATTTGACTTTTCAACTCACGATAGAACGAAACAGCGTCCGCTTGATTTTCCTGAGCAGTAAATACAATCTCAGCATGTTTGGCGGCGAGTGCTTGTCCATCACCGGAAGATCCAGCTTGTACAATGACCGGATGCACTTGTGGAGATTGGGAAATATTTAAAGGTCCTTTGACGGAGAAAAATTCACCTTTATGATTGATTTCATGAAACTTACTTTCGTCCAAAAACTGGCCTGACTTTTTATCAATACGTAAAGTGTCTTCTTCCCACGAGTCCCACAATTTCTTAGCTACTTCAACAAATTCAGTCGCTCTTTTATAACGAAGACTGTGCTCTAAATGCTCTGATTTATTGAAGTTCTCTGCAGTTGAACTAAGTGAAGTTGTGACTACATTCCAACCTGCACGGCCTGAGCTAATATGATCCAAAGAAGCAAACTTTCGCGCTACATGAAATGGTTCTTCATAGGTGGTCGATGCAGTTGCAACTAAACCAATATTGGAAGTCTCAGCAGCAAGATAGGATAACAATGTCAACGGCTCAAATCTTGACAAGATATTCGGATGCGAATCTTTTGCAACCGATAAGCTATCTGCTAAAAATAATAAATCAAATAAGCCCTTTTCAGCTGTTTGTGCTAATTCTTTAAAATAGTCTAAGTTCATTGCCGCATTCGGAATGGCATTTGGATGTCTCCATGAAGCAACATGATGCCCTGTTCCAGCCAAAAATACGCCAAGTTTTACGGATTTCTTCTTCATATGCAAATAGCTCCTTCATGTACTAACTATATAGTATTCCGATAAACCTTCCTATACTTACTGTTTTACTATGAATTATCATTATAATAAAACCCACTCCGAATTTGAAGAGGGTTTCCTCTACCTATTATTTGCTTAATTATCTCATCGCTACGTACTTTACCGTCATTAGACACTTTTGTAGCTTTTTTAATATAGAAATATACCTTTAAAGATTAGCATTCCGAACAACAGATTGTCAATTGATAATATTCTAAATAGATAACCTATTCTAAGTAAACAGTTTCCTAAATTCTATTTCTCTACTGAATTTGAGAAAGTTTTACTTTAATATTTAAGAAAGAGAATGTCCCTTTAGAGACACCCTCTTCTTTCTCTTACCTACTCGCTTTTTGCATCCATTCATACTGATGTAGACGGACTTCAAAAAGCGTAATTGGATCACGGTATTGCTCTGGACGTTCACGCATTTTATCAAGTGCCGCTTGGTTTTCTTTAATTTCATATTCTGATTGTTCAACAGCTGCATGGAGATTGCCTTTTGCGCCGCGGAAAAACATCGTAATATCACGATCAAGTGATTTCTCGAACAATTCAAATTGGGAAAGGAATTTTCGAGCAATCATTTCAGCTACATTATCATAATCCATCGTTTCCAGATATTTTTTGTAACGCGTATACATCCCTGCTTTGTTTTGCCCAATTGAACCAAATAGTTTACCTGCCCCTTTGAGCAACAATTGGGAAGGAGTATGACGAAGTAGGATATTCACATGGTCTATGCGAACTCCACTTGTCATCCGATCTGCATCACGACTCCAATCATCCAGTACTTTAAAGTCACATTGCAAATCCATGCGATTATCCCGATATAAGACATTAAATCCTTCTGCCATTTCGTTCAACTCATATTGACATTGGGTGAAATCTTGTTTAGATTCCATAATCCAATGTTGAAGAGAATTATAAAATCTTGGCAGTACTCGGCGATTCATATAATCTTGAATTCGGACATTCATTTCGTCATTCAAAGTGAGATGGATTTGGCTGAAATCACTATCTTCCTTCACTAACTCTGAACTTTCACGGAGAAGTTTAGGAATGGTCACTTTCAAATCATTTTTCACTTCTTCTTTAATCAAGCGATAGTTCTTGGAAATAGTTTTTATTTTTTCTTTTTCCAGATCCTTCAGCTGGTTAATTGCACCGTTCACCTTCACAACCATCTCTTCATTCCAAGCAATGGACTCTACTCGTTCGTTTTCCATTTCAACCCTTTTTTCTAAAAGCGATGTTAATGTTTGGCGAATATAGTATAAAAGAGCATCCGTTCTTAGCTGTTCAATAAATATCCCTGTCTGACTTGCCGCGACGAATTCAGATGCGTCCTGCATTTGTTTGCGGCTATTATATTCAGAAGAATAAGCAACAACATTCGATCTAGGGAAGTCCGCCACAATACGCTCAGTCGTTTCATCGAGTATCCGCCTTGCCTCACTTTCGCTAGAAATCTTATCCATCCGATTCATCACAAAATGAATAGACAGATGAGGAGCCCGCTTCTTTATCTGTAACAACATATCACGCTCATAATCTGTGAATGGCGACACCGCATCCAGGACAAATACCATGCTGTCCGCCGTATGACTGATACTTAGAAATTCGGGGCTCATCACTGTATGTCGATCAATAGGAGGTGCATCAATAAGTGTGAGTGAATGATCTTGTAAAAAAGGTGACGGATAGTTCAGCTCTATGAACGCATTCGGTGAAATATCACGTAAATCCAGCAATGGAATTCGCTCTGTTTCCGTAACCTCAAGGATGTTAGGCTCATCACTATCCCGAACGATTAAATAGGCAGGTGTTTCTTCTTCACTAAGCTCAGCACCAAGTAAGTTGTTAACGAATGAAGATTTCTCTGATTTCTCAGTTCCTGTAATTAATAGATGTTGAGTCTCTAAGTCCTTTAATACTTCAACGAGCCATTTTGTTTTTTCTCCTGGATCAACATCATGCTTAGTAGACCATTGAATCACATCTTCATAAAGTGTAGAGCTTGCTTGGAACGATGGTTCACTTACTCGAATTTGTGCTAATCGATTTTCTGCATCCCCTACGACTAGTGGATTCATTTGTTCATTAAAGATTTCATTCCATGACAATACAGCTGCTGAGGCAAACATGACTTGGGATGAATCCGCCAGCTTCAACCAATTGCTTAGAAGCTCAGGGACGATTGGTTGTAGTTCATGGACTAAGAAATGTCCATCTATTAATTCTAAATAGGTATCTTTAAAAGTATTCGCTAAATCATGCCAAGAATGGGTCTCGTCAATTTCATTCATGTAAAAGAATGTATTAATCGAAGTTAGCCATTCGAAATAGACGTCTTGCTGGCGATATTCCTGCCAAAGTGAGGTTACTAGCTTCTCAAATCGTTTCTGATCGGTTAGTGATAACAATTCCAATACTTGATTGAAATACACAGGTAATAGGTTTTTCGTATACCCAAGGTCTACATATCCTTGAAGAACATCAAACCATTTTAATACACCTGTTCTAAGACTCTCATTAACAACAAGTTCAATTGCACTCTCCCAATCATTTTGACTATCAAAAAATGAACGAGCAAGGTCCGTAACATTCGGATAATCTGGATGAAAGGATACCACGTTTTTAATCGTTCCAGATGCAAGATCAAACCGCTCTTCTTCTATGTAAAGTGTAAACAATTGCAGTGCTACTTCAGCCCTTAAGACCAAGTTCTCTGAAGTAATTGATTTATAGAGTTCTTCAGCTGTAGAATGCATCCCAAGCTCGTAATAGGCATCAGCAACATTCTTCTTCGCCCAAGGCTCAAGTTCTGTCCCAATATTCTCCCATTTAAAGATCGCTGCTTCAAAGTCCTTATAATGAAAATATAATTCTCCTTGTGCATAGCGGATCGTTGACAGTTCAGGAACCTCTTTCTTTTGTTCTTCTAAATACGCCTCTCCCAACAGTTGAATCGGTTCTCCGTCTTTACCATCGTTCACGAATGTCTCATAAAATTTTTTGTGAATTAAAAGAGTTTCCGAAACCATTTTAGTCCCCCGTTACCTCATATTTTATCAATCTCAAATGAGAATTTCTTTATAACTACTAACATACTATTTTAACAAAAATTCACGTATGATAAATTTCTTTCTACTTACAATTGTAGAACAATATTAACCATGTGTGTAAAAAACTTAATAATTCATCCATTAATTTGGTTTGAATCCCATTTTATTACATAATAATGCATTTTGCGAAGAAAAGAATCCTCCCTAAGCAAGATTACGCCTAAGTTCATAGCCCCCCTATTTACGGATTTTATAAAAACCCTGAAGCTAAGTGATACGGTGTGGACAATTATTAGCCGAAACTAAGGATAAGTAGCGTGCACGCCCCCTCCTATTCTAATATTACGATCCAGAAATCAAATTTGCGCGCCAGTATTGAAAAATACATAGCCAAACGTGTGGTATCAATCTTAGACGAGTGTTTCTTTTATTATTGATGCCATACTCCAAATCCAACCTATTTTTTAAGAATAATCTGAATTAAAAGCATACTATTTTATGTATGAACTTACTTTTTGTTATGATACATGTGAATGAAAAAAAGGGAGATGTGTGGAAATGGTGCAACAAGTAAGAATTGGAAAAACAGATTTATATGTAAACCCGATTGGACTTGGGACAAATGCAGTTGGCGGTCACAATATTTACCCTCATTTAAATGAGGACACAGGAAAAGATGTAATCAGAACTGCTTTTGAAAGCGGGATTAATTTTCTGGATACAGCCTATATTTATGGGCCAAAACGTTCTGAAGAATTGATTGGTGAAGTGATTAAAGAAAGAGGAAATCGTTCAGATATTGTGATCGCTACAAAGGGTGCTCATAAATTTGTCGATGGAAAAGTGATTTTTGATAATTCCCCAGCATTCTTAAGAGACGCAGTGGAAAGTAGCTTAGAACGGTTGCAAACGGATTATATTGATTTGTTCTATATTCATTTTCCAGATGAAGCTACACCAAAAGATGAAGCAGTGGGCGCATTAAAAGAGTTAAGAGACCAAGGGAAAATCCGTGCAATTGGCGTTTCTAACTTTTCATTGGAACAATTAATCGAAGCGAATAAAGATGGTTATGTGGATGTATATCAGGGGTGGTATAATCTTTTTAAACGCGAAGCAGAAAAAGACTTACTTCCTTTTACAAAAAAGAATCATATTTCCTTTATTCCTTATTTCCCACTTGCTTCCGGCTTACTTGGTGGGAAATATGATAAAAACACCATTTTTAATGATGGACGAGCCAAAAATCCGCTTTTCCAAGGTGACACATTTATTAGTAATCTTGAAAAGGTCGAACAAGTTCGTGAAATTGCTAACAATAAAGGAGCAGAGGTTGCAGATGTTGTCCTCTCTTGGTATTTGCAGCAACCAGCAATTGATGTGTTGATTCCTGGTGCCAAGAAGCCTGAACAAGTAAGTCGGAATCTCAACACTTTACAAGTTGTGCTGACACCAGATGAAATCGAAAGAATCAGTCGAATTTTTTAATGATGATAATAAGAACGGTTCTCAACTAATGACTTCTCTTCAGGAAGAGATTTTCATAAGTCCTCCTAAATGACACGACTTTCAGCATTTAAAATAATTGATCAAATAACAATCGATCTATGTTTAACGTTGAAAAGATGACTTCAAATCGTTTTGTTGATTCCACTTCATGTAACTCTTGCATACCAAACAAGTTTCCTTTCGTATAATAGACTTAGGGAGTCCCCTCCATTCTGATATCGTTTAAGTGTCGTTACTAAACATGATAGAGGAATTTGGGGAGGTACTCCTTTTTTTGTACACGGAGACTTTCAGGAAGCAAAGGTTTCATATTATGAAATTCTTTCATCCTTCTTATTATCTGGACCACACTTTCATTGTACTTCTCATTCTTAATTATTCCTTTCTTTTTCTGCGTTTCTACTGGCTCTATTTACTGGATCGCTGACCTTAAATCCAAAGAATTAATCATCCAAAAAATTCAATTACTCACTTAAAAAAAACGCTGTTAAGTGAACCGAATCTTAACAACGTTTTATATATCGCGACAAAAGATTTCAATGCAATCCCATTAAAAATAAAAACAGATGCTTCATGAATTTTTTTGAACTTCTCCCTTTATTAAATTTAAGTGTGCGTTTCTCATCTTGTCACAACTATTTCATAATGCTTTTAGTGCAGCAACCTTTTATTCCGTTTATTACTAATCTCATTTTAAAAGTTGAGTTAAATGATCAATGTTCAACTTTGCGCTCACCATCGGATCACCATCAAATTGCTCTTGTTCAACGACAAACCAATTTACGCCATACTCATTGCCTACTTGAAGCAAACCGTCAATATCAAGTGTTCCCGATCCTATTTCACTACTTCGTTTATTACCATTTTCCTCTTTCATATCTTTAATATGAAGAGAAACAACACGATTTCCATATTTCTTAATTATATCTCTTGGATCATAGCCAGCATACGTGGCCCAATAACAGTCTAATTCAACTTTCACAAGGGCGGGGTCCGTATTTCCAAATAACAGATCAAATCCTGTGATCCCATCATAAGTGTCAAATTCAAAATTATGATTATGGTAAGCAAACGTCAACCCATTATCCTTACATATTTGACCTATTTTATTAAACTGCTCAGCCGTTCTCTGGTAATCATCGCTCGTGTTTCTTGATTCCTCTGGTAGAAATGGACAAATAATCAGATCATTACCTATGTCAAGATTATAAGAGATGGTTTCTTGGATCTTGTCACCTATCAATACATCCAGTCCTACATGACTTCCTGCTGTACTAATCCTCCTTTCATTCAAAATCCTTTTCAAATCCTTTGCAGGTGTTTTAAAAAAGCCCGCAAATTGAATTCCCTCATACCCCATATCAGAAACTCGACTAACTGTACCTAAAAAGTCTTCTCCTGCCGCTTCACGAACTGAATATAACTGAAGTCCAATTTTCCCCATCGCCATTCTCCTCTGTAAAAATTTTTAGGCATTACAAATCCCCCAAAATACTAGTGACTTGGTGGCCCTGATTAATTGCGTGGCATAGTTTGAGAATCAATTTTAATTATTATTGGTTGGTTAAACTGTCCTAGATAGCTTAATAGCCTTTCCTTTTTCGGCAGATTCATATAAACTGTTGATAATTTTTTGCAGCGCTACCCCTTGTTTTGCATTACTTATCGGTTGATTTCCCGTTAAACAACAATTAACAAAAGATTCCATCTGAATTCCGTGTGCATCCACTTTGGGAAGATATGCTGGAGTAATATCGATAAGTGTATTATGTTTTTCCTGATAAATCTTCAGTGGGAATACATCTGCACCACCTTTATCTCCCATCAAGGATACGGACATTTCTTCACGTTGTTCGATATTTGCAGCAAATGCTGTTTCTAGGATAATTGATGCACCATTTTTAAAGGTAATCATTCCACGTACCATATCCTCTACAGAAAAGTTCTCCCAATCCCATTCGCCTGAGAGGCCTACACCTTTTTTGTTCCCAAGCTTTTGATATGCCACACCAAATACAGTATCTGGCTCTGGATATCCCATTAAGTACAAGGCAGTATCTAACATATGAACACCTATATCGATAAGTGGTCCCCCACCTTGTAATTCCTTGTTGGTAAAAACACCCCAACCGGGAATGCCACGCCTGCGGATCGCATGAACACGAGCAGCATAAATACCACCCAATTCATCCGCATCAATAAACCTTTTTAACGCTTCAACTTCTGGTGTATGACGATAATGCAGACCATATGTTAATATTTTTCCAGCCTGTTGTGCCGTTGCAGCCATTTTCTCCGCTTCTTCAACTGTCATTGCAGGTGGCTTCTCACAAATAACATGACACCCTGCTTTTAGTGCAGCTATTGTCGCTTCTGCATGGAATTTGTTCGGTGTACAGACACTTACTGCATCAAGCTCCACAGTATTTAACATTTCGTCATAGCTCGTAAAGACATTATCAATGTCGAATTTGCTCGCCAACTGTTCTGCGTTCTCTCTTACGACATCAGCAACAGCTACTATTTTCACTTTATCAACGTGCTTCAGATAATTAGGTATGTGTGCAACTCTTGCAATACCACCTGCTCCGATAATTCCAACTCGAAGGACATTGTTCATTTTTCATTCCCCCGTAATTTCTTTTATTTCAATTCGACGACTCTCTTGATCAGACAATGCAGCGGCTTCATTCATTAGAGTCAAATGAATCACATCTTCTTTTGTAATCGTGGGTACCGTTCCATCTTTAATGAACGCTGCCCATTGTTCTAGTGGCATTGGTAAAGACGAGTCGATTTCTTCTGGATGTATCCATTCTCCATCTCCTAGCTGACTACTTTTCAAACGAATGTCTTCATCTTCAATGAGCAGTGTTCCTTCTGTCCCATACAGTTCTAACTGAAACGGACTTCCATTTGATAAAAAGCTAGTCTCAATAACACCAAGCGCACCAGATTCATACTCTACTAAAACAACAGCGTTATCATCCACTCCGAGCTTTTTTGTTTGCTGTAATCGTGCATGTAGAGCCTGTACGGGTCCAGCTAGACGGTTCGTCAAATAAATCGGATGTGCCCCTAGGTCAATCAATGAACCTCCACCACTTTGTTCTTTATCAAAAAATCGTACAGGTAACCACCCCTGTGTTCTCCCATCCGCTACAACCGCTCCATTATGAGCAAGTCGACAACGAATCATCGTCAATCGACCAAGCCAGCCTTTGTCCACTACCTTTTTGGCATATAAATAATAATCTCTCGTTAGTCTTGGTAAAGAAACCATTAGCTTAACTCCTTGTACCTCGACTGCATCAAATATTTCCTCACAGTCTTTGACAGAAAACGCCAATACCTTTTCAGTGAAAATATGTTTTTTATTGTTTGCTGCAGCAAGAATGATTTCCTTATGCAGATTAGTAGGTGTATTGACAACGATCGCATCTATAGATGGATTGGCTAGAACGGATTGTAGATCTGGTTCAAACGGGACGCCAAGCTCCTCCGCCCATTTTCTACCTCGTTCCATATCTTCATCCCACACAACTTGGACAGATAGATGTTCATTCTCCCTGATCTCTCTTTCATAATCATCAGCATGTACATGCCATCTACTTAATAAAGCAACATGAATCATTTTTTTTCCTCCTTAACAAACTCGAAATAAAATCCAAATTAATTCATACGGAAAATGCTTCTGCCTTCTGTACTTTAAGAACCTCTACTAGCATTTCACTCAAAATAAACGGCTTTACCCGTTTTGGCAGATTCATAGATGGCTTCTAAAATTTGTGTAACGACTAAGGCCTCTTCCGGTTTCACGATCGGTTCTGTGTTATGAATAATGCTTTCGATCCAAAGTCTCGCTTCTAGATCAGCATCACTTTCTTCCTTTCCATCATAAAAGGCAACACCACCAGCACCTAACTCCACATTGGTTGTATACAGTTTACTAAAATTCTCGCCATTAATACGCAAGCCGTCTTTCATATCAGCTCCACCTTCCGTACCACTAAGCGAGCATTTTGCTTCATCCACATCAAGGGTATTCAAAGCCCAACTTGCCTCTAAGACAATGGTTGCTCCATTTTCCATCGTAATAAACCCAAACGCAGAATCTTCAACCGTGAACTTTTCTGGATCCCAAGGGCCCCAAGCATTTGCAGCGTCCTTCTTTTTCCCTAATTTATGATAAACCGTTCCCATCACAGATTTCGGTTTATAATTGTCCATCATCCATAATGTTAAATCGAGAGCATGTGTCCCAATATCAATTAACGGGCCGCCACCTTGTTTCTCTTCATCTAAGAATACGCCCCAAGTTGGTACTGCTCGGCGGCGAATGGCATGTGCTTTTGCGTAATACACTTCACCTAGGTCACCCTGTTTACAAACATTGTGTAAATGTTGGCTGTCTGGTCTAAAGCGATTGTTATATCCAATCGTTAGCTTTTTACCGGTACGTTCTGCCGTTTCAACCATTAACTTAGCTTCTTCAGTCGTTTTTGCCATCGGCTTCTCACACATAACATGCTTGCCAGCTTCCATGGCCGCAATTGAAATTTCCGCATGAGAAATATTTGGTGTGAGGACATGGACCACGTCGATGGATTCGTCTTTCAATAATTGTTGATAATTCTTATACACCGCTGCTTCAAGTGTTCCATACTTCTTCGCAGCTTTCTCTGCCTTTGTTATGTCAATATCACAAAATGCAACCATTTCTACTTGTTCAAGCTTCTTAAGACTCGGTAAGTGTTTTCCATTCGCAATTCCTCCACACCCAATAATCGCTACCTTTAATTTTTCAGACATTTTATTTTCCTCCTCAAAATATTTTTTGCTAAATACCATACTAATATTTAAAAAAATCAGTATTTTGTAAATGTATCTACTAGTGCCCTTTCAATATCTAAAAAAATGGAACTATTTTTTTTAATGACTTTCAATATTTGTTTTTCATCCCCTTATTTTAGCCGCCGTTAATCGAAGTAAATTTCCATACCTTTTTCACTAGATTCATAAATACCAGCCAATATTTTCATAATTTCTACGCCATCTTGAACGGGGCTGATTGTTTCCATTTCACCCTTTACACAAGATACAAAATGGTCAATTTCATTTTGGAATCCTTTATTAAAATCAAATGATAATGAATCAATTTGTGGTGTAATATTTAAAATAGTATTATTTTTTTCCGTTACAAGTTGAAGTCTAGGTTCAATTTCTGCACCACCTTTGTCACCGAACACGCTAACCGCGATTAACTCTTCCTTCACATGAAGCGTAAAACTGACATCAACCATTAAAGATGCACCATTTTCAAATCGAATGATTGCATTGGCTAGATCTTCTACTGTATTTTTATCTGGATCATAGTCTGCCGCCTTATAGAAGGTTTTATTTTCAACATTTGAACGATTTCCCAGTTTATTGTATGTGTTTCCGCTAATTGATTTAACTTTCGGTTTTCCCATTAAATACCAGCATAAATCTAAAACATGAACACCTAAATCGATCAACGGACCTCCACCTGAGCGTTCTTTATCAGCAAACCAGCCTCCAGGGTTACCCAAAGCCCTAATGCAAGATGCTTTTGCATAATAGATTTCACCAAGGTCACCTGAATCAATGAATTTTTTTAACACTTGAGTATTGGTGCCAAAACGGCGAACGAAGCCAACTTGAAGGGTTTTTCCATCACTTTCTTGAACTGCTTCCTCTATTTCAAGTGCTTCCTCTACTGTTTTACAAAGTGGTTTTTCTACTAATACATGTTTGCCAGCTTGTAATGCAGCAATTGATATTTCCGCATGGGAGTTATTCCATGTACAAATACTTACAGCATCAATTTCAGGATCAATTAATAAATCCTGATATTTTTTATAATACTTTTCAGCACCATACTTCTCTGCTTTTTCTTGTGCTCTTTGTTCGTTAATATCACAAACGGCATAGATTTCAACATCCTTATTATTTTTGTAGGATTCAAAATGCATGTCTGATATAGAACCTGCTCCAATTACACCAACTTTTATTTTCCCCATTTCCTTATCCTCTTTTCTCTTGTTAAACTTCTTCCCGAATTCCGATTTAACAATTCAAGCATCCGACTCTTGAGCAATACAACAAATTAGCATAGAGGGTTTTCAAATCACAATTGAAAATCCCTATCACAAATGTAACTAACCTGATACTATTTAAGCCTCTTTCCAAAAGCGTCTTAGATTATCCATTCCAATTTTACATGCTTCCTTGCATTCTTCCATTCCTTCAAATTCCAATGTAATATTACCATCGTAACCAAATTCCTTAATAAGTTTAACAATTTCTCTTATTGCTATATCACCCTGTCCAACAATTGCCCCCCTTAGGAAATTACCATTTGACGTCTTAAACCATTTTCCTGCACCAGGATCTTCATAAAAAGGACGAAAATAAAAATCTTTAAAGTGAACAAGTGATGCATATGGCAGATTCTTCTTCACACCTACAATAGAATTTTCATCAACACACATAAAGTTCCCTATATCCAATGTTGTTTTAAAGTTAGGCCTATCAACTGCATGGAGCACGCGTTGGACGCGATCACTGTGTTGAACAGCAACACCGTGATTTTCTATCGTTGTTGTAATCTCGAATTGTGCTGCATAGTCAGCAATGCGACGGCTCCCTTCAATGATTTGTGGTAGACTGTTTTCAAAGTATTCAATTGTCATTTTTTCACGCGGGAGTGTAAACGCTGTCACATCATGACGCATATGTCTGATACCCATTCGTTTTAAAAGATCAACATGTTCTTTCAATCGTACAATTTCCGCTTCAAATTCTTCTTCTGTTTCTTGGACAAAATTTGCTGGAATCGAATAGTTTGATAGTTCGATCCCCACTTCTTTTGCTTTATCACGCACTTTATCTGCTAGTTCTAAATTATCTACTAAACTAAAACCATAAGGAACAATTTCCATATGCTCTCCACCATTGTCGGCAATCCATTGCACAACATCTAGTACATCCATTTCTCCAGCTTCAATGGCATCTAGCAAACTATACGTGCTTAATCCTACTTTCATCTCATATATCCCCCTTACACCTTTGTATTCGTACCAGAAATACTATCTGGATTTTCATACATGATGGATGTAATCTTGATGACTGTCATTCGATTAAATTACATTTTATGTTTAACTAGTCAACTCTACCTTTAGACTATTTCTATTGATAATGACTCGTATGAATATTTCCCAAAAGGGCCATACGAGTCATCTTTTTAATTATCATGAGAGCTCAATTAGCACGGTATTTAAGTACCAGCAAACTGTTATTTTTCTATATAAATATAGGATTATTTATTTTTAGCCCAACGATCATACGCACCTTGATAAATCTCAATATATTCGTCAATTTTCATCTTTTCAATTGTTTCTACATAATTACCCCAATTTGATAATGGTTCAACACCAGTAATGAACTTTGCTTCCATCTGCTCGACATAAGAGCGTAAGTCAACCTCAATCGCATTAACTTGTTTTTGTTCCTTTGCAGTTAAATAAACGTATGGAAAAGGAACTTCACCAAAAGGAGCAATCTTTTCCGATGTTTCTGAATTAATGAATTTTTCAAAGTCTGACTTTTCCCCAAATCCTTGAATTGGCCCTCTTAAGGATGGAGTAGCAATTGCATAATCAGGAGTCAATGTACCTCGATAATCTTCCATTGATTCAAACTCCTTAGGCAATTCAGCTTGTTTTTTTGTACCTGCTTCTTTGTCAACCCACTCCCAAAGTAATCCTTCAGGACCTTTATTTATGAATTCAAAACCTTCCTGTGAATAGAAGTAGTCAATCCAACGTATTGATGCTTCTGGATTTGGATTGTTTTTCGTGATAGAAAAAGTACCTCTTGTCATTCCTGATCTAATTGGCACGACTACTTCATCTGATACAGAACTTGTTAAAGGGTAAAACATCGGATTATTCAATGCCACTTCTTCCGTTTCACCTGTTGTAAAGAATGAGAACCAATCCGGGAATATCCCTAGTCTATTAGACTGCCCTTTTGCTTTTTTCTGTTCATCTGATTGAGAAAATGTCTCTGGATCTAATAATTTTTCCTTATAAAGTTTATTCATAAATGTTAAATATTCTTTATACTCATTTTCAACTGGTGTATATCTAACGGTTCCATCATTTTCTTCAATACCCCATTCTTTCATGCCAAATGCCGCTAAAAACCATGCACGAGAACTATTCATTTTAACGTCAAGTAATGGAATCTCATCTGCTTTGCCATTACCATTAGGATCCTCTGTTTTAAATCGTTTTAATAATTCATAAAATTCATCTGTAGTCTTGGGAAGCTCCTTAACGCCTAATGCTTCTAGCCATCGACCGTTATACCATAATGGTCCTTTAAACCAACTCGCTGAACTACCTGATGTTTCTGAATCTACCATTGGCAATGAGTAAATATGACCATCAACTGTAGTAATAGACTTTCTGACATCAGGTCTTTCTTCAAGTAACTTTTTTAGATTAGGAGCATGTTCATTTATAAGATCCTCTAAAGGTATTAATACTCCCTGTTCACCATAATCAACTTCCATTGCAGGAGTTAAGTTAGATGTACCAGCTGCATAGATAATATCAGCTATATCTCCACTAGCAAATGCTAAATTTAATTTCGTTTGAAAGTCACTTAATGGAGGTGTAATGTATTTAAAGTCCATATTGGTCATTTTTGCATATTCTTTTAAAGCAGGCATGTCTTTCCATTCCTGCATACCAGTACCTGGTGCCATCAATGTTAATTCTAATTTTTCGTCTACAATCGGAAAACCGTCTTTATTTACTTCAACAGCTGCAGCTTTTGATGTGTCTTTTTCTTTGTCTGATGAACACGCGGTTAGTGCTAATGTTGCAAAAACAGCTGGTAAAAGTAATGTTAATGCTTTTCTCATCTGTAAATCCCCCTTCACTTTTTGAGTTTTGTATGTCTCCCCACCCAGATAGTGCGTCTTCTAATACGTGATCACCCCCTTATAAATAACCTTTTTCCTATGATTATTTTGCTTATCCTTTGAGTGAACCTATCATGACGCCTTTAACAAAATGGCGTTGTAAAAATGGATACGCAATGATAATAGGTAATGTGGATACAATCATTACCCCGTACTTAATAATAGCGGCTAGTTGTTGCTTGCTATGCAACGCCTCAGCCATACTACCTGTCATATTTGTGTTCTGAGATGACATTTCTTGCAGGACAAGAATTTCTCTCAAGACTAATTGAAGCGGATACAGACTTTTATCAGATAAATAGATCAATGCGTTAAAATAGCCATTCCAATGGCCAACGCCGTAAAATAATGCCATGACGGCTATGATTGGAGCTGATAAAGGTAAGATAATCTTAATAAACATCTTAAAATTAGAGCATCCATCAATAATCGCCGCTTCTTCCAATTCTTTTGGTATCGAAACCTGAAAAAACACACGCGCAATAACGATATTCCATACAGCCGCCGCGTTAGGTAAAACCATTGCCCAGATCGTGTCAATTAGCCCCAAGTTTTTTACAACTAAGTACGTTGGAATTAATCCACCACTAAAGAACATAGTTATTACAAAAATACCCATAAGTACATTTCTACCAACCAAATCTTTACGTGATAGTGCATAAGCTGCTGGTATAGTAACTGCTAGGTTAATGAACGTACCAAGTGCAGTATAAAAAATAGTATTGAGATAACCTCTCCAAATAGCATTATTCTCCAAAATCATCCTGTAACCTTCTAAAGTGAATCCTTTCGGTAGAAGCCACATTTCCCCTGAATTTACAGATGCCGGATCACTCACTGATGCACTAATAATGTAGATCAATGGATACATGACGATTAATAATGCGCAAGTTAGAAAAATATAAATAAAAGTTTTAATAACTTTATCTGTCTTTGTTTCACTAATAGCTGTATTCATTATCCTTTACCTCCCTACCATAGACTTGTTTCCGACCGTTTTTTCGCAACTTGGTTCACTGTTATTAGTAAAATAGCGTTAATTATTGAGTTAAATAATCCTACCGCTGAAGCAAAACTGTACTGGGCATCTAATAAACCAGCCTGATAAACGAAAGTCGCGATAACGTTCGACGACTCCAAGTTAAGTGGATTTTGTAGTAGCAATATTTTCTCGAACCCCATTGCGAGGAGGTTACCAACGTTCATAATTAACAAGATAATCATTGTAGGCACAAGTGCTGGAATGTTTATATACCAAATACGTTGAAGACGTGTAGCACCATCTACAATTGCTGCTTCATGATGTTGTGGATCTACACCAGAGAGAGCTGCGAGATAAATGATCGTTCCCCACCCCGTACTTTGCCATACACCTGAAAATACATAGACCGTTTTAAACCATTTTGGATCACTCATAAATGGAATTGGATCAAAGCCAAATAACTGAATAGCATGATTTACAAGACCTGTTGCTGGTGATAGAAATGCAAGAATCATACCTGCCATAACAACAACGGATATAAAATGTGGAGCGTATGTTACTGTTTGCACGGTTCTTTTGTATAGTCCATCTTTTGCCTCATTTAGTGCAAGTGCTAATATTATAGGTAATGGAAAACCAACAGCTAATTCGTAAACGCTAATTTCAAGTGTATTCTTAATTAAGTCCCAAAAATAATATGAATCAAAAAATCGAATGAAATGTTCAAACCCTACCCATTCACTGCCCCATATTCCCAAAGAGGGAATAAAATCTTTAAAGGCAATTTGTACCCCATACATTGGAACATAATGAAAGATAATAAAATACAAAAGTGCTGGCAATATAAATATGTACAGTTGCCAATTTTGCAGGATCTTTCTATTTTTTTTCTTTTTTTGTTTTCTTTGTATTAACTTTGGCTTAAAAGATTCTATCTCTTCTTCATGTGGTATGTTAGTAGCGGTGCTTGTCCCCATTTTATATCCCTCCCTTTTATGTAACTGCTTACATATTAGTTTTTTCAGAAAAGATAATCAATATGTTGTTTTTACTAAAGGTTGTCATAACAGAAATAATCCACTTGTTAACGCTTTCGAAAAGAGGGGCTATGAACTGGAACATATGTCAGTTTTGTTTTAGTATGTTTATTTTGACAATATGCTTACAAACCCTTGTCCACCGGCGTTTAGAGTTTAAAAACACTTTAATAGGATAAAGAATTCAAAGTTTCTTTACTTTTAAGGCCCATCTTTATGGAGTTATTTATACTCCAATAAAAAAATACCTCCATCATACGAAGGTACTAAAATATCTTTTATTTATTTATCGTACGATACTGCCCAGGTGTTACGCCAACTATTTTCTTGAACTTTCTAGTAAAATTGGCAACATCTTTATAACCCACTTGAGTTATTATATTAATAATCGATTGATCCGTCTCCCTTAGTTGCTTCTTCACTTCGTCCATGCGGAGATCCTGTAAATATTGTGTAAAGGTAACACCAGTTTGTTCTTTTATAAACCGACTTAGATATGATAGGGATAGATGAAACTCAATAGCTATATTTCCTAAGGATAGCTCATACAAATAATAATTTGTTTTAATGTAGTCTAAAATATCATTTCGTAGTTTATCATTATGGCTCTCTTTCCTAGCTTCAACCTCTTTACAAATAGTCAAAACTACATTACCAAGCTGGTTGTGTAATTGTTCAATAGAATTAAAGTCAACTATTTGATTGAAATCATGAAGATGTTTACTTAACCCCAATTCAGAAACTGTTTTCACAACCGTATTGATAATATCAAAACAAATGCATTTCGATACTTGGATTGACATATCTTTATCAGCAATGATTGTAAACATATTACGTAATGTTTCTACAGCAACAATTTCATCCCCTTGTTTTAAGCTTTGAACAAGTTTTATTTGTTCTTCCTTGGGATAACCTAGTGCCTGTTCTGGATGTAAACTAATATCCTCAAAATAGATAATACTACCTTGCGGGTTTACAAATTTGTATTCCATTGCGGCAAGAGCTTCAATATAGGAACGATTTATTCGACTTTTTTCATCATACAGCCCCCCTACACCAATAGTAGGCTCAATTGATGAAGTACCTTGAATATACTTTTTGATTTTTGGTACCAGTAATTGACGTTGTTTGTCTGTATTACTTTTTACCTGATCTAGACTTATAATGATCGCCATTGCATCATTATAAAGCAAATCAATACCGTGCACTGCGGTATCTTTAAGTGAGATATTTGCCAGCAGGTTAAAAATCCCTTCTCTTTCTTCGATATTATCTTCTTTAAATGTTCCTTTATCAAAATAGACAATTGCTACAAAGTAGTGACCATTTCTCATTTTAATATTTAAGGTCTGTAACAATGATTCTATTTCTTCGTTACCTCTTATGTCACCTTTTAATAGTCTCACTAGTAATTGATCTCTAGCAAAAGGCTTTTGCCTATACATTGCTTCATTTAATATTTGATGGTCTTCGAATACATTTGTAATCGTATTATGAATTGACTCCCATTCATTTCCACTCTCTACATTACCACCGCGTTTATCATTCTTGTTTGTTATTTCAAACAGATTTCTTATTGGCCTGTATTGATTTCTTCCTAGTAAAACAGCCAAAGCAAAACCAATAAATAAAGTAAAAATCAAAATTATCATTATTAAGTTTTTCGTATAATCAAGCTTCTCAAAAAATTGATCCGCGGCCATTAAAGTGATAAAAGTCCAACCACTAACGTCCGACTTAACGGAAGCAAGAGAATAGTCTTTTCCATCAATTACAACGTTATCAACCCCATTGCCTTTAATGGTTAATAAATCTAAATTTTTCTGGTTAATAGCCTTATCATTAATGGTGGCAGCAACTATCTCATTCTTTTCATTAAAAATATATGCATTGCCTTTAAATTCTCCTAATATATTTTGAATTAGGTCTGTCATCACTGACTCCTCTATAAAATACATGACGGTCCCATAAGGACTTGGATTACTCGGAGCGATTGGAAATAAGTAAGCAATCATTCTATCATGATCAGAATTGTTAACAATTACATTATCGATAGGCCTTATAAATGGAATTGTCGTATGCAAATCGCGAATAAAGTCTTCCTTTTTCCATCGATCAAATCTATACTTTTTTTTAAATAAAGTATCAATGGAATACGAACCACTAGTCGAATATAATGTTTCCTTCGTATGATAATAAACAAATAGTTCTTCGATAATAGAGCTATTCGCCTTATACTTTTTTAATTCTTCAATTGCCTCTCCGCTGTAATAGTCATGACCCATCATATATGGTGTTAAGCGCGGATCATAAGAAATTCTTGCAGCTAGAGTATTTAATTCCTTCATACGCTCATCAGTTATTTTCTCCACCTGTTCCAATTTATTAATATTGGATTGTTCAATTTCCTGACGTAAATTAGATACAGAATTATAATAGATTATTGCACTCATAATCATAAATGGAACAAGAAAAACCAGTAGATAGGAGACAATATATTTATATAATAGTCGAGATCTAATCCTATTAATTACAGACAAGTTCCATCTCCCTTTCCCCCTAAAAACATTCACTTTTAGTTTTCTTCCCTTTTTTTACTTATTTTCTTTTTCTATCCATATTATATCACAAAAGTGAATATTTTCGAATATTTAATCAACATTCAAAAGGGTCCATTCCCCTAATCACAACAACTATTCATCTCATTATGAAAATTGCTACTCATATAGGTTGATGCAATAATTAATAACTACTGAATTGGTTATATCTACTCTATTAAATCTTGATTAATATTCTAAAGAAAAGGCTCTTTTCGTAAAGATTGTTGTTTTTTCAAGTAACAAATTCGAGCAGATGTTGATTGTAGTGGAAGGTACGAGGCTCCTGAGAACGTCCGCCGAAAGCGAGTACCTGCAACGGAAATCAACCCAGGATAGTATTGTAAATATCATTCAAAAGCAACAAAGTATGCGAAAACAGCCAAAGAAAAAGAGACTATCCGAGTAGTAACGCAATTAGTTTGCTTACCTTTTTTGGTAGTCTCTTCTATTCATTTGCAAATTGTTATGAGACGAATCCTGCTAGATATTACACCTTTTTGTGAAATTTCATGTTGCTATCACGTACTTATTCGCTACTATTTTTCCCATCTTCACACTTACGATCTATTCCTTTAAAAACAATTCAATCACAGGTACAATTACATCTGGTTTTTGCACAGGAAGTTCCAATACAACTGAATTAATATCAATTTTCGCTTCTGTACTTGTTATTACCTCTTCAGGGTCAAATTCTCTAAAGTAAACCTCTGACGCATCATTAAGCAGTTGCGCATATTTTACTTTTCCAGCTAAACCCTCCAAATGAATGTGTCGGAATGGCCATGAGTAGATATGGAGATATAAACGATTCCCTTTTTGCGTATAGCGACAGTTACTTGGCGTTTTATATTCACTATGTTTTGCCCCATATATTGAACGAGAATGCAATCTCATCCATTCTCCAATTTCTTGTAAACGCAAAATGGAACGACTATCAAACTCTCCCCGCCCATTAGGCCCTACGTTCAATAGGAAATTCCCACTTTTTGAGACAGTATCAATTAACATTTTAAGGAGCATGTCAGTGGATTTCCAGTCTAGGTTATCGCGATGGTATCCCCAAGTTCCATTCATCGTTTGGCACGCTTCCCATATAACGGGAAGTCCATTTTTCTCAACCGGTTCATTTGGTTGGTACTGTTCTGGAGTTATTACACCTCGATTTAAGTCGAGGCGGTCATTAATTAGAATATCCGGTTGCAATTCTAACACCATCTTCTCTAATTTCTCAGACTGCCAATCAATAGCCCCTTTTCCTTTAGACCAACCCCAATCTCGATGAGGATATGAAAAATCGAACCAAATGTAATCTATTTGACCGTAATCTGTTAATAATTCTCGAACTTGTCCATGCATAAATTTCAAATACTTATTCATATCTCGATTGACATTTTCTTTTTTTAAATCTTCGTCATCTCGTTGTGGATGTAATCCATCGAGTGTAAATTCTGGATGATACCAATCGATTAAGGAATGATAAAGTCCTACTTTTAATCCTACTTCACGAAAAGCCTCAATTATTTCAGACAATAAATCTCGCTTTATTGGTGTGTTTGTCACCTTATATTCACTTAGTTTCGTATCCCATAATGCAAAGCCTTCATGATGTTTTGTCGTTATAACAAAATATTTCATACCAGCCTCTTTAGCAACACGAGCCCATTCTTTTACATCTAATAAATCTGGATCAAAATGTTCAAAGTACTTACGATATGCATCTAGAGGCGTTTTTTCATGTGTCATGACCCATTCATGGCGTGCTGCTGGCGTGTAGAGACCGAAATGTATAAATACCCCAAAACGATCTTTTAGAAACCATTCTGGATTCCCATATTGTGTAGGCCAATTTGCAAATTTTTTTTCATTGGTAATTGTATTCATTTTTATTAACCTCCAATACTCTAGTGAATAGTCGTTATATTATAAGTGCGTGTTCAAAAAGGAGGATAAAAGTTCGGGGAGCAATAGTCTCAAACCTTTTGCGTATGCAGTACGTTTGGGACCGGACTTGCACAGGACGTGCGCGATTTTAACAGAGGTGCAGGCGTACTATTTATTCCCTCTAGAGGTAAATCGAGAAAAGACTTACTAATGTTAAACGTCCACCTACTCAAGTAGGTGGATTTAGACATTCATGTTGACGACTTAAAGTCGTAAAACGAAGACTCAAGTCTTCTCCTTTGATTAACGATACAGATTATATTTTATCTGCAGATTGAAGGTTCACTTTTGTTCCTATTTCGTCATATTCCCACAATTGAAGAGCAGCACCTATCATGCCCCCTAAGTTTCCTTTGTAGGCAGCGAAAATATCAACGCCTTCTACTAATGAAGACATGGCTCGCTTTTTCATTTCCGCTTTTATTCCATCAATAAGAGGTGCTCCTGCTTCCGCTACCCCTCCGCCAATAATAATGGCTTCTGGATTAAATATATGAACGAGTGATGCAATCGCTGATCCTAGTGCTGCAATTGCTTGATTCATAACAAGTGCTGCTGTAGGATCACCTTTTATCCAATCGGCAATGATTTTTTTTGCCTCGATTGGAGTAGTTCCTATTCCTTGTTTCATAAGAAGTTCTTGCATTCTCCACGCAATACCCGTACCTGACGCATATTGTTCAAGGCAGCCGATACTCCCGCAATGACAAGGAACACCGTTAAAATCGACTGTCATATGGCCGATTTCAGCGGCACCTCCCCAAGCACCGTGAATGATTTTTCCATCTATGAGAATAGCTCCGCCAACTCCTGTTCCGAGTGTTAAACAGATGACATTTCTTTTATTTTGTGCAGCTCCTAAATATTTTTCAGTTAGGGCCAAGCAATTCACATCATTATCGACAATCACCGAGGCAGTAAATTCATGTTCCAATTCATCCTTTAACTTCGTTCCAGTATAGCCAGGAATTAATGAATTAGCATAGCGGATACTCCCTTTGTTCCAATCGATTTGACCAGCACTGCCAATGCCAACTCCCTTTAATGAAGTACCATCAAATGAATAGTGGTATTCATTCAAAAGCTTAGAAATCAATGTTTTCACTTGGTTCAGCACCTCTCCTTGCTGAGCAAGGGTCGGCAAATGATGCTGTAAAAGGATCTGACCATTTCGATCGATTATTCCAGCGTTTATCTTTGTTCCTCCAATATCAACACCGATGGCAAAATCTGCTGAGGGAACGAATTCGATTGGAGTCATATTCGCTTACCTAAAAGGGAGTCATCATTGCCACAGACTGCTTCTATAAATTTGGCCATCAGTAGTTGTTGCCTTGTGATGACACGCCCAACTGTACCAGCCACTTCTATCACTATTTTCTTCAACGTATCACCAACATGTAAGGGTTCTTCCTGAAACACGTGGCAAGTAATGGTCAATCTTTTTTCGGAAAATTGCGAATCCATTCCCTTCACCTCACTCTTACACTTTTTGCATCACTGATATAATCCAAGATTTTTTGGTTTAATCTTTCTATGGAAGCCTCATCCGACTTTCTTATTGGCAATAACGGCAGACGCGGTTCTCCGCAATCAATTTGGCGTAGCTTTAAGATCGCTTTACAAGCACCATAAAGAGAAGGGTAGGATAATAATTCTGAAATGATATCGTTTACTTTATATTGCCAATGTCGTGCTTCCTCGATATTTCCTTCTTGAAAACACTGTTCAATCTTCAAAAACAACTCAGGCATGACACCATACGTACCGCCAATCCCTCCATCTGCCCCGATCATTCTACCCGCAATGTATTGTTCATCTGGTCCGTTAAAAACAAGGAAGTCTTCTCCACCAATTGCTTTAAACTGCTGCAGCTCGTATGTGCTTTCAGATGAAATTTTCACACCAATTACTTTCTCTTGTGCGGCCATTTCTTTCAGTAGCTCTGGAGAAAGATGGAACCCTGTAGTTTGAGGAATATGATAAATAATAAAAGGAAGATCTGTGCTGTCAATCATACTTTGCCAGTGTTGTTTTACACTAGCAGGAGAGAGACGGTAATAAATAGCTGGGACAGCAGAAATCGCATCCGCGCCTGCCAGCTCTGCATGTTTTGCCAGCTCCACACTATGCTTCGTAGACGGACTTCCAACATGGGCAATGATGGTCAGTTCTTTTCCCACTTCCTCCATGACAGCACCCAATACAAGTTTACGTTCTTCATTGGTTTGGAGCATTCCCTCTCCAGAACTTCCGCCAACATATAATCCTTTTACGCCACTATCTGCATAATATCGAGCCAGTTTTTTCACACGCTCATAAGAAACTTCTCCGTTTTGATCATAACAGGAGTACATCGCAACAAAAATCCCTTTGAATTTTTCTCTATTAATTCTATTCATACTACCGCCTCATCCCTCATTAAATTTCAATTATCTTTGCTTTATTTGAAGTAATTCCATTCACAGGGTTTTTCCCTTTTAATTTAGAAGCCTTTCGTTCCATACTGACAAATGCTGTATTCGCGAGCCACATAAGCGAATATGCCAACAAGCTGAAACTAAAGAACGGAAAGAGCCCAGGAAACTGGATCATGATCATGCTGAAGACAGTGATGACGGCAGCCATGCTGATGACATGAAATGGGTGGGAGATGGCAGTAATGGCTGCATATTTTATGACATTGGATAGTTTAATCTCAAAGTGGACATATACCGGAATAACAAACAGTACCGTCATCAAATATGCGACGCACATTGTCGAAACTACGAAAAATAATACGATTTGGATTGTATCATTTCCCCCTCTAAATAATTGGAGATAATAAAAAAGACTAAATCCTGTCACAACAATAACCCATCCCAATATATTGGCCTTAAAAAAAGAAGCACGGTACAGATTCCAAAATGTACGAAAAAGAGGAAATTCTGTTTGTTTATTGATCCATTTCCTGCAAATCGCAAACATTGTAAATGTGGCAGGAAAAATGCCTCCTACGATAAGCCCCAAAATGCAGAAAAGTATCCATATTAATTGAACAAAAAAGAATCTTGCAATCCATTCCATGACCGTGTTTAATTTCCCCATGTAGCCGCCCGTTTGAAACATTTTCCCACCCCATTTTTTTCTGAGCATCTATTGTCATGTCGATGCTATCAAAGTTTACTTATCATTTTTTCTTTGTCTCTGACAGGCACGTTTGCTTCTACCAACTGTTGAAAACGAACAGCCAGTATTTTATCGCCTTCAGCATTTGGATGCAGCCCGTCAGGCATATACTTTTCATACTCTTCTCCAAACATTTCAAGACCGTCTAAATAATACAAATTTTGATCACCATGCTTCTTCAAGATGTCAATAACTTGTACGATTTCTTTTCTTGTCTTTTCAAGTGATAAACCAACTTTGTTTTCTGTTTTTTCATATTCCCTGTTAAAAATAGGAGAAATGATCGCAATTGGCACATCTTTTTGTTTATCTCGGATGATTTGGATAAAGCCCATTAATGCTGGTGCAAACGTTCGATCTGAGAGCGCGTTTCCTCTTACAATGTTGATTCCTACACACATAGATATAAAATCAACAGACATATCGCGGATCATCCGCGCTACCGGAGGTTCCAAAAAACAATTCCCACTGTATCCAAGGCAAGTAAGATTAAAGTCCATCTCATTCGATGCAAGCGCAGGCCATGTTTGGGAAGGGCTCTCAGAATAATAACAATGAGTAATCGAACTTCCATAAGTAACCCAGTGCAAGCGTGAATCCTCTACAAGCTCCCACTTTGCGTGCTCATCAATCCAAATTCCAGTAATAGGTACAGCCATTTTTTGTGATAAATATAGTTCGATCAGCTTTGTTTCGTCTGAAAGACCATCAAAGTGTACAGAAGTATCTCCTTTTGAGATGTGAGCAGTTTTGTATAGAGAACCGTTTATTAAACAATCCATCTGCATAAACTCAGCTGCGTCCAATATTCCAATGTTTATAATTTTCGTATTACTACGAATTACTATTCTGACACCAGCAGGAAGCTCTGCCTGCCCGCCAATCTCGTTTGGTAAAAAAATCTCAGCTTGCTCAAAAGGAATTCTCCAAGGTTTCATATACGTTTCTGTTTTTTCAATTGAGATGGCCCCATGAAACATTTTTTCAGATAATGGCAGTTGTTGCACAGTAATCACTCCAAATCAGTTTCATAGTTAAAAACCTAAGATTTCAGCCATTCTAATGTAAACGTACAAAATTGTATGTCCATGTTATTCCAATCAGAGTAATCATAAACACGTTCATATAGGACGCCAATTTCACCATTCCTAAGGACAGTTAAGCAAGAATATCCATAATAGCCGTCTTCTATCACTTTACTGTATGGCCATGTCTTCCCACCATCTTCACTTAAGCGAACGGTTCCTTTTACTCTCGTTTTTTCATCATCTGGATTAGAGAATAAAACACGTACCTTGCCATCACCCAAATCAGGATAAAGCACAACACTTGACTGACAAGTCGGATCGACCAATGCCATATCAAACGTCACTTCTCCCCATGTTTCTCCGCCATCAGTACTTGTTGTAACAGCTGTTCTTTGAATTCCATAATGATTACGTAAATAATATTTCAATTCACCTGTAGGCAATTCAATCACTTGAGACTCTGTCAAATATTGTTTACCTTCTGAGATTGTTTCAGCAGACAGAATTTCTCCGTCCAATTCTCTGCCATCATTTGGCGATTCCCCACGTTTCCATGTAACCCCATGATCATCACTATAAATACAAGCACAAGATAGGTGACCTGCTTCATTAGAGAAGTATATTGGAAAAACTAATCTGCCTGCATGTTTCCCTTGCTTTAGTTGAATCCCACAGCCTGGACCTGAACCGATAAACTTCATCCATTCCTCTTTCACCATGACATTCAATTCTCTAGGTTTCGACCAAGTACGGCCATCATCATCACTCTGAATGATTTGTAAAAAGCAAGATCTCGCTTCTAGTAAACTTTCATTAGGATCGATGCCTTTCTTTAAATAGATATTTCCGTGTTGCTGATTATCTTTAAAAACATTCCCTTGTTCGTCTACTGTATAGTCTGTTACATTATTGTCTGAATCATAGACTTGCCCACTGTTTGCAAGGAAATAACATTGACCATTTTGATCATACAATTGCTTGCGCCCATCTGAATCAAAGCCAATTCCTGAGCCACTATTCCAAAGTCCAACTCCACCTGGAGTATGGCAGAAAATCATAAATATCGTGCCGGTTTCTCCATCTTCTAAAAGTGCTGTATCAATTGCCGCTGCTCCATCTAATCCTTCTCCTGGATAGGCAACTAATTTTTGCGCAGGTCCCCATGTTTCTCCGTTATCCTCACTACGGCGAATCGTCACGTCAATTTTATTAGGGTTGTCTCTTTGATCAACAAGCCTTGCATCGATTCCTGCAATGACAGTCCCTTTCGATGTTGTAATCATAGATGGAATTCGATAAGATTTAGAATCTGCAAAACCTGGATAAAAGATTGCTTCTTTCTGGATATTGGACATGTGAATATCTCCTTTTATTATAATAATATAGATACTCCAATTTCATTTAAGCTGTAATATGTAATAAAAAACGTTCATGAGTGTCTGATCCCAACTTAGGCGATGAAAAAGGTTCAGGTTCTCAATTTGTATCACCTTATGAAGGGGGCGGTGCGGAGCTGATTTTGCAAAGCCCGCCCCTTTTCTGTGTTATTTTTCTGATAGTAGGCATATTGTTGTCACCTTATCAAGATTCCTCCATTAAAACGACAGATCATTGAAGACAATAAGACCGCTTATTATGATAGGGTCATACCTAATCATCTACCATATACCGTTTTTATTACGTCTCAGTGACACAATCAACCGTGTATAGAGTGTAAAGTAGACCCTTTCATAGAAAACCTCTTACTTACTTATTGCTTCATTAAATCTGATACTTTATCTGATTTATCCATCTCTACAAGGATATCTTGTCCGCCGTTATTCAACCAATTTTCAATATATTTATCCCATTCTTTATCGATGTCAATTTCCCCTACAATCGCTTTCATTCTAAATTCATCAACAACTGTTTTTAATTGTCCTTGGTAACGCAACTTCATTTCAGCCATTTTTGTTTTATTCAAGACATCCCATTTATATGGACGAATTAACATATTTTCTTTTACATCATCTCGAGCAAAGTATTCTTTTCTAAGATTCATTGTATATTCTGATGTAAACCACTGTACTCTTTCCTTATCATAGGTACGGAAGTTATAACCCCAGAAGCCAGAATTTCCTTCTTCAGCTGCATATTCAGGGCGTACCTTTAAGGCAGATTTTTCAGGCTCGCCTTCCCAATCTGAATGAACGCCAACTTCGCCATAAAGCGTCCATCTTGCCTCATTATCAAAGTTGATATAGTCAAAAATTTGGAGAATTCTTGCTAGTTCTTCATCTGTTACATTTTTTGAAACATAGAATGCATCCGCTAAATTACCAACTGGTATAAATGAACCAACACCTTGCTGTCCATCTTTACCAATTTCCGGTGCAGTAGCCAGTATTTTAGCAGTAGAGTTTGGATTTTCTACAAGATTTTGTGGCGCTCGTCCTTTAGTCCAATCATCCATGGCAAGATATGAAGATTGTGCAATATAGTAACCGATTTTTCCTTGCTTGTATTTTTCCCAACTCTTATTTAAATCAAGTGTTGTAAATTCAGGATCAATTAAGCCCATATCATACCATTTAGCTAACAACTTAAGAAATTCTTTATATTTCTTAGAAATCTCTGTAACTACTAATTTATCATCTTCGATAAAATTGTAATCAGGAGCTAATCCAAATGATCCCATTAAAGAAGCTGCCCAGTGCATTTGGTCATTATATGGAGAAATTCCATACGTATCATTTTTGCCATTTCCATCTGGATCATTAAATGTAAACGCTTTTAAAATTTCTTCTACTTCTTCAAGTGTATAAGCTTTGTCTGTATAATAGATTTTCTCACGTCCACCGCTTGGGCCAACTTGTTTAATTTCCCCTGGTGGTTCAAATCCCAATTTTTCCAACCAGTCTAGACGGAATGTTGGTGTCCAAGTTAATCCATCAACATGTGAATATAAACCAATTAATTGTAAATATTCATTATCTGAACCCTTTAGTAAGTTCATTTCTGGTCCTGGTGGGTTTTCCCCTAACATTTTCATATAGCGAGGCGCATACTTTTCAAGCATCTCTTTTGGAATCGTTCTTGTTAATCCTGCATCAAATAATTCCTGTGGTGTTTTTCCCCCCGCAGTAAAAGCAAATGTATCAGGTAATTCACCAGAAGCAACCATTAAGTTCACTTGGTCTTTATTCCAAGTATCTACTTTTGTGTTTTTAATTTTGATGTTAAATTGTTCTTCTAATCTCTTTTGAACATAGTTATCATCTTCCGCTTTTCCTTTTGTAATTGATCCAGATAAGCTTAATTCAAGTTTATCTGAATAATCCCCTGAATCTGGCAAACTTGCAATATCGATTTTTTCCCCTGAAGTAGCTTCATTATTGGAGCAAGCAGTTGTTAGAAGTAACGCACTTGATAAAGCTGTGGCTGACAGAACTTTTGCATATTTCTTCATTGTGTATTCCCCCATTATCCTTTTAATGAACCTATCATAATGCCTTTAACGAAATATTTCTGTACAAATGGATAGATTAAAACAATCGGGCCGATGGAAATGATTACCGTAGCTGCCCGCACATTACTTAACAACAAATCTGAATTGGACGAGCCGCCTCCACCCATTTGGCTATTCGCTTGTGTAAGATCCATCGCTACAAGCATATCTCTTACGACGGTTTGTAAAACATCTAATGAATCGTCTTGTATATAAATCAAAGCATGGAACCACTCATTCCAATGATAAACCGCTGCCCAAAGTGCTACAGTGGCGATAACAGGTTTCGATATTGGAATAATGATTTTAGTTAAGATTTGGAAATAATTAGCACCATCAACAATCGCTGATTCTTCAAGCCCTTTATCAATCGTCATAAAATAGTTTCGCATGATGATGATAAAGAAGACATTGACCGCTGAAGGCAAGATTAATGCAAAACGGCTATCAATTAAACCAAGGTTTTTAATTAGCAAAAATTCAGGAATCATACCTCCTGAGAAGAACATCGCAATCAAGAAAAAGATTGTAAAAAAGTTTCGATATGGTAAATCTTTTTTTGAAAGCGGATATGCAGCTAATACTGTAAATGAAACAATTAATACCGTCCCTACCACTGTTCTAATAATTGTATTTAAATACGCGACCATAATATTTTGGTATGAAAATACAAATGTATAAGCATCTGGTATCCATTTATCCGGCCATAAATTAATTCCGAGACTAGAAGCAGATTCGGCATCTGAGAAAGATAAAACAACTGTCTGCCAAAATGGGTACAACACGATAATTGAAAATAAGGTAAATCCTGTCACATTTAGAATATCAAATAAAGATATTTTACGTTTTTTTACCGCCATCTTTATATCCTCCTTCCTACCAAATTCCGTGTTCGCTCTTTCTTCGAATGATCGCATTCGCGGTGAGGATAAGTGCTATACCAATAACGTTTTTAAATAATCCTACTGCTGTTGCATAATCAAATTGGAATTGCTCTAATCCACTTCGATACACATATGTGTCGATAATGTCGGCAACCTCATATACTAGTGGGTTGTACAAGTTAAGAATTTGATCGAAACCGGCATTTAATACTGCCCCTAGTCGAAGAATAAACATAATGATAACCATTGGCATAATCGATGGAAGAGTAACATGAATCATTTTACGAAATCTTCCTGCTCCATCTATTTCCGCTGCTTCATATAATTGAGGATCTATGGACGTGATCGTAGCCAAATAAATAATCGCTCCCCAGCCCAACTCTTTCCACATATCAGTAAGAATTAATATCGGGATAAAAGAACCTTTATCAGACATAAAGTTAATGGCCTCTCCACCAAAGAATGTAATAACATAGTTGATAATTCCTCTTTGCGGAGAAAATACTTCAATCACCATCGCTGACAAAATAACCCAAGACATAAAATGTGGCAAGTACGAGATCGATTGACTCACCTTTTTAAACTTTTCACTTTTGATTTCATTTAATAAGATTGCAAAAATAATCGGTGCTGGGAAAACAATTAATAACTTTAATAGACTAATAACGACTGTATTTTTCAAAGCCCTAATAAATAAGAAATCGGAAAACAATCTTTTAAAATGTTCAAAGTTATTCCATGGACTATCCCAAATACCTAAGCCAGGAGAAAAGTTTTTAAATGCGATCAAAATTCCATACATTGGAATGTAATGAAAGATAAATAACATGACCATCGGAATAGCCATCATAAAATAAAGCATCTTCATTTTCTTCATTCTAACCCAATTAATATTTTCTTTACGCTTGGGCTTTGATTCTACCGCCCTTTCCCTTTCTATTGCTGTTTGCATGATATTTCCCCCTCTCTCTATTCTTTTATTGAAAGCGTTTACTATTTTCAGAATAATATAAAATCAAAACAGATAGTTCTACTATATTTAGAAAAAATATCACTATTTTAAGCATTAGTAAAAATAGTGTAAAGAATATTTCATTCTATCTGCAAAATGAAGCTATCGGATTTATATTTATAAATCCGATAGACTAAGTATTATTTGTTATACAAACAATGCCCCATTCGAAGTCTGACTCCCATTCACAGTACTATATCTAGATAATTTAAAACACAAATCAAACTAAGATAGGATTGTGAAGAGAGCTGACTCCATGACTTTTGGGACACCCTTTACATAAAAAATTATTTAACAATTGGAATAACGATTGAAACTTGTGTACCTTCTCCGAACTTACTTTCTATGTTAAGACCATATATACTTCCAAAATGAAGCTTGATCCTTCCATTAACATTGTAAATACCTGATTTATTTAATACCGCTGCGAAAAGATATGCTTTCACCTTTGAAAGATCCTCTTCTCTTATACCAATGGCATTATCTTTTACACGAATATGCACCGTATCTTCAATACGTTTACAGGAAATATGAATGGTTACCATATTCTTTGTTTTTCTAGCTCCATGGTGAATCGCATTTTCAATAACTGGTTGGATAATCAACTTAACCGTTTTAAAATTTAATACATCATCATCAACATCCCAAATACATTCAAAATTATCAAAACGATATGACATAATTTTAATATAAGTCTTAGTATAGGCCAGCTCATCTCTGATTGCGATCATTACCTGTTCTTTATTCGTAATGAATCGAAACAGCCTACTTAATGAAACAATCATATCTACCGATTTATCCGTTTCATTTGACTCAACGAGATAAATCAAATTGTCCAAAGTATTATATAGAAAGTGTGGGTTAATCTGCGACTGTAAAGCATTGATTTGAATCTCCCGCTTCTCATATTTTAGCTGGATGCGCTCTTTATTCGCCTCTAGCGATTCATGTATTAACTCTTCCATTCTCTGAATCATCGTATTGAAGTTTCTAGTTAGTGTATCCACCTCATCAATTCCTGAGAATTGTTCAGCAATCTCATGATGAGAACCTTTTAAATCGAAAGTATTGAATAATTCATTTAACTGACCGAACGGCCTCAATATTCGTTTAGAAATCCAGTAGGAAAAAACGAGTAACAACAGGAATATGATGAATAACAAATAAAGATTGCTGATAAACAATTGATTGACCTGCTTTTGTATATCAGAATAATTATATTTAGAGATAAATTTCCATCCTTGTTCTGTTATTTTTGTACTATAGATATGGTCATTTAAACTTTGAATATGGTCATTTTCTAATAAATCTTCTGTCACTTCCAAAACGCCGCCAATTTTCATTGGATTTTGATGGGAGATAATTCTATTATTCTTATCTACTAACAGCAAATCCAGGCCTGGTTTTCGCCAATTTGAATAAAAGTTTGATAGTTGATTACTATCAATATCTACCGTAACGTATCCAATCACCTCTGAATAATTATCGGGTGAAAATATCGGCATCCCCATTATAATTGTACTATTATTGAAATGGTTTCTTTCCAACGTATAACTTATTTTTCGACCAGAATGTAATAAAAGTTGATAAAATTCATCATTTAATTGATTCGGATGACTATAGCTATTCGTGTACAAAAATTCACCGTTTTGATTATAGATCCATATATTCTGTTTCATTAATTCGGAATATTTCTTTTTATCCAGCAACTCAGACCCTATCTCATCCTTTTTTTCCTCTTGTACTTTATACTGTAGTGGATTATCTAAGGCGATCCTCGCCATAATTAGCTCTCTCTGATTGATTTCATTACTCATAATCCTTGCCATTTTTTCATGTACTGTGTGATAACTTTCCTGCAAATCCTCCAAAACGATTTTAGAAGTTTGCCAATAAAAGATCACCATAAATACAATGAGAGGCAACAAAATGGTCATTAAAAAATAAAAAAAGAATCGTTCTCGTAAGCTCATTTTAATGTGTCTTTTATCATTTTTTTGCAAGAGACTGCTATAACTTTTACTTTCTTCATGCTCTTTTAAAGATGTTAATAATTTATATAAAGGCTGAAGCACTTTTCTACCAACTATTCTTGAAAAAATATAAGCAATTAATACAGTAAAAAGAAAAATCAGAGCAATCACTTTCAACGTTGTTTGCATTTGCTTCGAATAATAGCCTATTTGTTCCGCATAAATGAGTTGAAACTTATAAAAAGGTATACTTGAATAATGAAGTTCCACATCTTCTTTCTTTGATAGCAATCCTTTTTTACGCTGTTCCAATCTATCGATCTCATGAGGAATATTTCCATCTACTTGATTTCCTTTAAAAAGCATCGTTCCTTTTCTGTCATATAATGCAATTTGATCTGCATAAAAGATATGATCATCTAAATTATTCATATTCATTATAATTAGGATGACCCCTTTAAAATGGCCGTCCGCTGATACACTATTAGCTCCAAAATACATTTGGTTATTCAAGTCTTTTGAAGTAACATCCTCTTGCCAGTTCTTATCACCTAACAAAGGATGCTC
Organism: Peribacillus sp. JNUCC 23; assembly: GCF_053653995.1. The sequence continues at coordinate 583,516 of NZ_CM132202.1, read as the reverse complement.
GATCATCTTATTTGTTTCACCAATGGAAACAAAATGATAATTACTCTCCACTTCACTTTTTAATTTCATTCCATTAAACTTGTAATCCACGTATTTACTGTCTGAACTGAATTGGGATTCTGGTGTAATAATCAGAATACTATCAATGAGTTTGTTATTCTGTTTGATTGCATACAAGTATTCCTCAAGACTCTTCATCTGGTAGTACTTATCGGAAGGACTGAGTTCCGAACCTGTCAATTCATCTATATATCGAATTACAATCTCATTTGCCTTTAAGTTGTTAATCGTTTCATACATATTATTAAACTTGAGTTGTATTTCATTAGAAATTTGGTCTATCCTTAATTGGGTAGTGGCTTCTTTTTTTTCTTCAATAAAGTCTTTTATTTTCACATAATAAATAGAACTTAATAGCAAAAGAAAAATGAATACCACAATCAACGAAAACATCAGTAAATAGTTTCGAAAAGGGTATTTCCCTTCTATTCCTGTTTTTTTCCTCATGCTATACCTCCACGAGCGTTACCGTTTTTGCTGTCTTCTAAACACGACTGGCGTGACGCCTTTTTCATTTTTAAATACTTTGATAAAATACGAATGGCTATGGAAGCCGACCATATCAGATATCATCTTAACTTTATTATCTGTCTCTCTTAGCAGTTGTGCGGCTTTCTCAATCCTAACCTCATTCACATAATCGATGAAATTTTGTCCTGTCTCTTTTTTAAAAATAGCACTAAAATATGCTTGATGAAGGAATAGGATATTCGACATTTCAATTAATGAGATCTTCTCATGATAATTTGACTTCACATATTCCTTGGCAATCAGCACGTAGCGATTAACATTCTGCTCATCACTTTTCGTTAAATCATAAGACATGGTTTCCAGCATTTGTTTCAGCCATCTTTTCAATTCCTTTAGTGAATCAATCTCATAGATTTTTCCAAGTACTTGTTGATTATCTATTGATGGGAGTGCGAGCCCCTTTTCTTTAAGCCTGAAGATAAGCATAATGACGAGCTCGGAACAGGAACCACGTATTTCTGAAATTTTCTGGCCTTTTGATCGCTCCAATGCCTCGAAGAAACGGTGGATATCGTTTGAAATTTCAGTTATTTCTCCAATTAAAACAGACTCCATCAGTTTTCCCTCAATGCGGTTCACATGCTCCACTATATTATCTTGAATTATCTTATTATTTGCGAATCCTTCGTTGGCAGACAAATCCTCACGAAAGATGACCGTCTCATGTTCACTAAAATATTTATAGCTACTAGCATGGACAGCTTCATGATAAGAACGGCTAATTTCTTGGATTGATTGGGCCAAATTGCCAACCCCCACAACAATATGGGACTTTTCTTTGAATATTTCTCCAAGATTTTGTTGCAAAGAGTCTGCAAACAATAGAATTTTTGGCTTTAAATCTTTTCTTAAAACAGGCTTCTGTTCAGAGATTAATAAAATGAGACTATTCCCGTAAAACAATACAGGGACACGATAGCGCTTCCAAAAATCAATTGCAAGTTCTTTAATCTTTTGCCTAATTGAGAAGGTTGAGGTTTCTTTAAACACCCTTTCAAATGAAAAGATAACGACCCTAATGTATGGATTTTGCGCACTCCATTCTTGAGTATACTTCTGTAAGTTTGCACCTTTAATCAAATCCAATAGCATTAATTCCTGCGTATTCCACTTCTCATTTGATGCACTTACTTTTTTCAATTCTGCATCTTCATTTAATTCGCCCATCAGTTTATTAAAAACATCATAAAAATCCTCCTTATTCAATGGTTTCAACATATATCCCTTCACACCATATTGAATGGCATCCTGGGCATATTTAAAGTCATCATAAGCACTGAGGATGATGACCTTTATATCTGGGTATGATATTTTTATTTCTTTAGCGAGCTCCAACCCTGTCATTTCAGGCATAAGCACGTCAGTCAACACTACATCGGGATGTTCCTGTTCAATGAGTACTAGAGCTTCACGGCCATTTTCTGCCGCCCCAACTACTTCAAACCCAACATCAGACCATGGAAAATAACGGGTTAATCTTTCTCTAATGCTTTTTTCATCATCGACTACTACTACTTTATACAAAAACATTCAACTCCTTTTAGAAGTGTGCCTATTAATATCACTAGATTGGTTTATTAGCTCAAGTATGTTGATTATTGATGAACCATCACGAATTTCTGCCCTATTCTTTCGAAAAACAACGTCCGCTACTTTGTCCATTTAAGGATTACCATATTGGTACCTTGCTCTTATTGTATAAGAAAATGTTTAAGTATGGGGGAAAAGTTATTGAAAAAGAGCTAAATGTGGAGAACGGGGACTCTTGGCTGTTATTTTTGCTTCTGAGTATAGATTTGTAATCAGTTTGATCAAATTGATATTAATAATCTTAATAAACGATCAATAAGAAAAAGCATGTTTTGAAAAAAAAATTGATCAAAACACGCTCTTACTATATTCAATTGAATCATTATTTAAAAAGGCACAATTCCTTATACAAGAATTGTGCCCTTTTGTGGAAGATCATCGCATCCTATTTCAGCTAGATAGTTATATAAGAATGGTCATTTATTATGCTGATGGAATTACAACTGCGTTACATGCCTTTTCGTAAAACTCTATTGGCCCGGCTTCACCAATAATGGCATACTCATAACCAATATCCTTCATATCTTTTAAACAATGATGTAGTAATGAGTAACCAATCCCGTTAATCCTATTAGACATCGATACTCCCATAGGACCAAAATAACACTTTTTATTTTTATATACATCAAAAGCAGCAAAACCGACTATTTCTCCTTCAGTGTCTATAGCTATATATATCGAAGGTTCACTTAATAAAAAACCATCTTTTATTGTTTGTGACCATTCGTATGAAAAATTATGTTCTACAAACTTAACAAGCCTATTTAAATCGGTATTCTTCACTTTACGAACAATCTGTGAATTTATATTTGGGAAGCTGTAATTGCCAAGATGTGTAATCATATCTCGAGAGGTAGTACCGAGAGTTAAAATTATCTTCTTGTTTTCATCTGTTAAAAAACGATCAATCACATTAGTTTTTATTAATGCTTTAAGGATATGACCTTCATTCAGATAGACTTGGTTGTATTTTTCCATATAACTAATGGCTACTTCAAAAACTTTTTTAACTTCTTCAGTTACGGGCACATTAAAAAGGGAACTGCTAGTCAATTTTTGATCTATAGAATCATCCCTTTCCTCAATCTGAACCCTTAAGGAATATACGTCTAACGTGCTTTTCAAATATATTTCCCCAATCACACCTGCTTTTTCCTTTAAACAGGCTATAAGTAAATGTACCGGCTTTAGCACTTTACTTTTAGCAATTTCAACCTCGTTTTCCGCATTCCTTATTATTCTTAACATTCTATTAGTGAATTTAAAATTACCCAGTTTTACCTCTCCCTTTTAAGTGATTTCACTATTTTACTTCCAGGAGTAAATTTAAATCCTTATTAAAAAAAGTGCCTGATAATTCCTGCTCTAGAATTGCCCCGATTGTTGAAGATAACTAAAGCTTCTATACTGAGCCAACTATGCTAAAAATCTAGTAAGCTTCATAACAGAATGGTAAGCCAGAGACAAAAAAAGTCCACAAAGCTTTCTAAAAAGGCTTTGCGGGCTTTTTTGTTTCTTGTTTTGTATAGGTAAAAATCAATGCGATCTCTTTGGAATCTACTGCTTTCGCATGGAACTATTCTTCCCTTTTATGCCTCTTCCCAAAGACGTCGCAAATTATCCATGCTGATTTTTGACCCTTTCTTACATTCTTCCAGCCCTTCAAATTCTACTGAAACATACCCATCATAACCTGATTGTTTAATAATCTTCACAATTTCTCGCATATCAATATCTCCATGACCAACTATTGCGCCTCGTAAATAGTTACCTGCAGTAGTTGGAAACCATCCTTCCCCAGGGTTATTATAGGATGATCGTAGGTAGAAATCTTTGATATGAATCATGGACGCCAATGAAATATTCTTTTTTACAGCTGAAACCGAATCCTCGTCTACACACATAAAATTTCCAATGTCCAGTGTGGTTTTAAAATTTGTTCTGTCAACATGGTTAATAACTGTTCGAACTCGATCACTCGCCTGGATGAAATATCCGTGATTTTCTACACTTGTCGTTATTCCAAACGTTGCGGCATAATCTGCAACCTGCCTACATGCGTAAACTATACTTGGCAAATCTTCTTCAAACTGTTCTATAGAAGTTTCATTTACTGGCCGTGATGCCACATCATGGCGCATTAGTTTTACACCAAGAAGATTAGCAATATCTACTTGTTTCTTAACTCGCTCAATTTCGTTCTCATATTCTTCGTTAGTTGATGTAATGAAATTGGCACTGATTGCATAGTTAGAAATTTCAATCCCTGCGTTTTCTGCCCGTTGACGAATTGCATGAATCAAATCAGGGTCATCATCCAAGCTAAAGCCCATCGGAACCATTTCAATATGTTCCCCGCCTTGATCTGCTATCCACTGAATCGCTTCCAAAATATTAATCTCTTTCGACTGCAACGCCGAAAATAAACTATAAGAGCTTAAACCGAGTTTCATGCCTGCTCACCCCAGTAATTAGTTTCGGTATATGAATAAAAACATGTGAGATTATAATCTACAAACGGTCTTTTATATTCTAGTAAGAGTGACAGCTTGTTTTAATTTATTCGATTCATAAGCGGCCTGAACGACTTCCAATGTACGAAGCCCATCTTCTCCTGTAATGGATGGACACCGCTTACTTTTCACACAATCAATGAAATCATTTACAAGTCCAAGATCCATGTCATCGCCCCAACCAATATGCTGAACTTTTTTCTGCTGATCATTATATAAGACGAGATGCTGTTTAAAAGCATCGAGCGAAATGGTTCCTTTTGTTCCGACTATCTCCATCTTCACATCCCCCCATGTCGGGAATGTACTCGGTCGAGACCAACTAGGATCAATCGTTACAATCGTACCTGATTCTAGCTCCAATGTAACAATCCCACAATCTTCAACAGCGATATCATAAAATCTTGTATCTAGTTCGGCATACACTTGTTTCACTTCATCATTTTGTATCCATCGGATCAGATCCATCACATGAACAATATGATCAACAGCTGCTCCTCCACCTGATCGTTCTTTTTCGATAAACCACCCTCCAGGCATTTGCCCGTGATTCGTTGCCTGGATCGCTACAATTTCTCCTAGTGCTCCCGATTGAATCACTTCTCTTACTTTTTGTACAGCTGGGACAAACCGAACCGGAAAGGCTACTTGCAGGATAACTCCTTCTTCCTCACAGACACGAATCATTTCCTTTGCATCATCTACTTCTGTTGCAATTGGTTTTTCACATAAAATATGCTTTTTCATCTTCGCTGCTTCTATTACATGTTCTTTATGGTTAACGTTTTCCGAGCAAATAACTACCGAGTCAATATCTGTTTCGAGAAAGCTAGTCAGATTAGAATAATACTCACAACGAAAACGTTCTGCCATTCTACTTCCTCTTTCTATATCCTCATCCCAAATAGCGGTTAGCTCGACATCTGAATGTTCAGTTAAATGATCGGCATAACTCACAGCATGCATATGGGCAAAACTAATGATCCCTATCTTCATTTCAAGACACCTCCCTTTTTGAGTTCTACGGGTTGTCCTGATTTTGCTGAAAACCTTACACATTCCGCTATAGTAATTGCTTTAATTGCATCATTTGTTGTAATAATAGGAGTAATTCCATTTTCTATGCAGTCAACAAAATGTTGAAGTTGCTTTTCAAGAGGTGTTTGCCTAACAACATAGCTAGGAACTGCAACCCTTTCCTGTCCCACTTTTTCCTCATCAAACAGTTCTAACACAATTGGTTCTTGATCACGGCTTTGATACGCAATCATCCCCTTGCTTCCGGCTAATTCGAAGGAACTTACAAATTTTTTTGAGCCCCATGATACCTCTAGATGGGCTATTACTCCCGATTCAAACCTTAATGTAATAAGTGCATATTCAAGATTCTCTCGTTTGATCTGTTTCGCCATTACGCGCTCAACCTCGCCAAATGTCCAACGGAGCCAATCAATATCATGAATACCCAAATCTAATACAATGCCGCCGCTTTTGGATTCATCGTTATACCACACATCATGGCCTTTTGGATATGGGCCACATCTTGATAATCTCATGATACCGGGTTGTCCAATTGCACCACTTAACACTTGCTTTCTCGCTTCAATGTATTCAGGAGAAAATCGTAATACATGCCCAACACAAAGAGGAACATTATATTGCTCACATATATCGACAATTCTTTTCGCCACTTTAGAATTTACTGCTAATGGTTTTTCACAAATAACCGCTTTCCCTGCTTGTGCTGCAATCTGAACCACTTCTTCATGAAGATGCGTCGGAACACAGACGTCAACAATATCAATTGGTATTTGCCGAAGCGCTTCTTGTAAATCATCGAAGCCTCTAACATTATACTGTGCTGCAAGATGGGTTGTGTTTTGTTTGGTTCGACCAACGACCGCAACCACTTCGCATCCATTCACATTTACCCATTCTTCCAAATGCATAGTTCCCATTGTACCTGTACCAACAACAGCCACTCTACTCATCTTTTTCACACCTCATTTTTCATTTACTTGGCATTAACAAACGGCAGAAGCTGACATAAATTCCGATAAATGAATCGCCTGACCTGTTTCACTGGATGTATTCGCAGCTAGTGTGACAGCTAACGTTTTCACCGCTTCTTCATAAGGAGCTAACACTAATTCCTTTTTGTTAAAACGAACAGCATCAATAAATGCACGATCTTGTTCTCCGTAAAAGTCCAATTTAGATTTATAGGAAATGGTTGTGTCTTTATCAATGATGTGTAAAGTTGTATTATCGAGCACTACTCTAAAATCTCGCCCTAAAATTTCTAATCCGGAATAATGATCTGCCTGTGTAAAAGAAGAAACAAGATTTCCAATCGCACCTGATGCAAACGTTAAATTTACCGATGTCACATCTGGTATATCGATATCTGGAATATCCCCCATCACTTGCAATGCCATATTTGCATAGACAGTGTTCACATCCCCTGCTAAATAACGGATTAAATCAAGCGTGTGCGTTGATTGTTCCACTAATTGCCCACCCGACTTATCCATTACGCGATACCAAGGCGTTTGCACAAATGATGTAATATAATGACCACGTACCATTGCTATTTGCTTATCTTGTAAGTACTCTTTCGCTTTTGAAATCGTATCCAAATAACGTAAGCAATAACCCGATGCGCATATAATCCCAGCTTCCTTAATTGCTTTTGCTTTCGCTATGACATTTTCCATCTCAAGTCCCAGTGGTTTTTCAACCATTAAATGAATCCCACGTGCAGCTGCTTTTTCTTCGATATTCCCGTGCGCAAAAGGCGGAACGCAAACAAATAGTGCGTCTATTATTTCATTTTCGAGCATTTCATCTACATCGGTATAACTTTTGGCTCCATACTGTTCTCCCACTTGCTTTACTCTCTCGGTGGAAATATCACATACCGCTACAATTGTTGCATGTTCATTTTGGTTGATATGTTCTAAGTGCACCGCAGCAATGCCACCGACTCCGATAAAACCAACTTTTACGTTTTCCAAATTATTTCCTCCCCCTATACTCTTTGTATCGTTGGATCGATTGCTAAAATTACATCCATGACGCACACTATCGTTTTAAAGTACATAGCGAAATATGGTAAGTCTAACTCAGCCTAATTCACAAGATTTTCACCAATTGCATGTGTACCCAGTGTTCAAAGTATCCGAAATGAATTCTATTCCGGATTTCAGAATATATGCACCCCATAGTCGAAAGTCGACTCGTCAATGTAACGTATCATAGCATGCTAGACTATTTAAATATTGGTCCGATTATGTGCTCGCCGTGATAGTCTTGTCAGAAAGTATTACGATTTCTCCATCTTTATCAGCTGAACAAATTTCAGCTTCAATTATTTCGAGAGATCCTAATGTACTTTCAGGTGTTGCAACTGAGATTAGGGTATTATTGAGAATAGAATGGACGAAATAACTAATTTCTCGATAATATCCTCTGTCTGATGAAAGCTCTGCGATAAAACCTGATGCATGATTTGGATTTACTTTGACTTGGTCGTTCTCAAATACGATATTTCCTCGTTCAAAATTAACACGGTAAGTCATGGAGAAGCCATAATCACCTTGTAAAGTCCAGTCCGCCTGAGCATTCAACACTTTGTTATCTTCATATATATAGTTGGTTGAAACAATATCATAGCCACTACCCGGAACGACGGTGCGTCCTAGTGAAGATACTTTTTCTGGTTTACCAAATAGCCAATGGATCATATCAGTATCATGAATATGCATATCCAGCATACTGCCACCACTTTTTTCTTTTTCTCTATACCAGCCATTTGGGGTCGCGCCACCTCTGAAAAAATACCCGCTGGTTACTTTTCCGTAGCGTTCATCCTCAACACAATTTTTCAAGTATTCGTACGCTGGCCAAAAACGCAGACATTGACCGATCATTAGATTTTTTCCAGTTCTCTTTGCAGTTTCTACCATACGGGTTCCTTCAACAGAGTTTAACGCCATTGGTTTTTCACAAAATACATGATAACCGCGTTCTAATAGATCACACGAAACATCTGCATGTAAATAGGTAGGCAATGCAATGTCTATAATGTCTAACTGTTCATTTTTTAACATATCTTCCATATCTGAATATAACCGGAATGACGATAAGTCGTAGGACGATTGGTCAGTTGAAATATTTCCTACCACTTTTTCATTTTTTAATTCCTCTATACGAATATCGCAGATCGCTGTCAATTCTATTGGAACCCCTTCTGCTGCCAAACGGAGATAATTTTCAAAATGCATATGCCCCATAAAACCGAAACCAATTAATCCTACTTTTAACATACTATCTTCTCCTTTCTTTTTCTTACTTCACAGAACCTCTTAAAATAGCATCCATTGATCTAGAAGTATTATAGATAATTTGTGTGGAATGGTGTGTATACGCTGGAATCATTTCTGCTGTAACATAGTTGCTATAACCAATATCACGAAGTGCATCAATGACTGCTGGATAATTTACATCTCCCGCAAGTAGATCTACGAAACCTGCAAGCCCGCCCACTTCACGACGGTAATCTTTTAAGTGTACTTTTTTAATCCGTTCCCCTAAGATTTGGATCCAATGTTCTGGATACCCTGAATACACGACGTTACCAACATCGAAATAAGATCCAACATATTCCGACCCAACAGTATCAATAAAACTTCTCATTTCTAGTGGCGACAGTAAGAATTTATTCCATACATTCTCGATACCTATGTTGACTCCTGATGCCTTAGCATCATTAGACAATTCTTGCATCGCTTCAAGTGCAAACTCGTAAGCCTTTTCGTAATTGACAACTTTGTCATTTGATTGAAGATCTGCATTGACACCCCCTGGGATTACCAGAATAGTATCGACTTCAAATGCCGCTGCAAGTTCTAACTGCCTTTTACAAATATCGATTGCCTTCTGGCGCATTTTGGCATCTCCACTTGTCATAGAATAGGACCAATACAATCCCGTCGCAAACCCACAAATTTCAAGCCCAATATCATCCATCAAAGCACGGATTTCTCTAATTTTTTCATCACTAGTTTGCAGTCCCAATTCACCTGTTTCAGTTAATGCCAATTCAATCCCATCAAAGCCTGCATCTTTAGCAATGCGGCTACATTCAGAGATTGACATGCCCTCCGGAAAAGACCAAATATTAATACCTTTTTTCATTTTAAATGCCTCCCTAATAATCGTTTCATTTCATAAATAAATACATATTCAGCAATCTCACTTTTTCCAATATAACTGATATTCCTAATGTATGTTTACGCTTACATCCGATCGATCAACTAAAGACTTGGATGAAGTTAGACCATAGTACTACTTTTGCACAATACCTACTATATTGATATTAAAGTTTGAGTGTGCTATTAATTAACTAACTACAATTAGTATAACAACCTTTTATAGAAAAAATTTAGAGGAAGGAGAGTCATTTTTGTACAATCCCGACTTAATTTTTCCCAGACGACAGTATGCTTCTTTCAGTGAATGGTCGCCAAGCATTCACTATGCACAATTTCAAAAGCTGCCTCCTGGCCAATTACCAGAAAGACGTATCTACGATTTCGAATTACTGTATGTCCAACAAGGTGAAGCTTCAACAATACTCAATGGCCAACGCTATACCCTGTCTGCTGGACAATTGATTTTCATACCTGCAGGCGTTTATCATCAAAATGAGGTAATTTCATCTCCAAATGCACAATTTCTTGGGATTCACTTTGACTTTTTTGGTGATTTGGATATTCAGACTGAAGCAGATATCGTTGTTAATGAGTCAGCTGTACAGTTGGACAAGTTCGGGATTGAAGCCATTGCGGAATCATTTGCTCCACTTTCGACTAATCCGTTATACACACCCTCATTATCATGTGTTCAATTGATGAAACAACTTGTGCATGAATTTACGATGCGTCCTCTCGGTTACACCTTGATTTGCAAAGCACTTTTGCTAAATATTCTTGGTCTTTTGTTACGTACGCAAACAGAATATAATCCATCTCATTTTCCATTGCACGGCGATCGAATCCTTGAATTAATGGCGGTAATTGAAGAAAGTCCCTCCGAACCATGGACCAATCAAATGCTTGCAAAACAATTAAATATGAATGATGACCATATGAGTAAAATATTCAAAAAGATTGCGGGCATGCCGCCTGGCGAATATGTGCAGATGATTCGTCTCCGTAAAGCAAGGCTACTGTTACGTGAAACCAACCTTTCAATAGAAGAAGTCGGGAGAGAAATTGGTTATGCCGACATTCATTACTTTAGTCGTCTCTTCCGAAAATATGAAGGAATTTCTCCAAGCAAATATCGCAATCTATCACGCATTTTATAGATCCATGTGATGCAATAGGAGAACTTTACGTTCGACTTTCATTTTTCCGGATATTTACAAAACAATTACGAGCCAGAAATCGAATTTGTGCGCCAGATTTGCATATTTTCGTGCGGAAATCTACACTTTTCGAGCGAGATTTGAGATTTACGCGCAGTTTAACATTTTCCATTTCCTTCGCCAAGCCTCTAATTATCATAAAAAACAAGCGATGCCCTTCAGCTCACTTGGGCCAAAGGGCATTGCTTGATCTTAGATGTCGTATAAGTATGTAAACTGGTAGCTCAGATCAGCACTATAAGTGATTCATCTTCTACTCCTGTTACAGGCTACTTCCCTGTATTGAAACAGGAAAACTCTAAAATCTTCGGTGTTTTGATTGATTCAGATACAACTAATTTTAAAGCATTTGTACGAATCGATCCTAATTCATCAATTTTTTTATGCCCGATTGCTGATCCATTAGCCACGTTATGCCAGGTGCCACTTTGCCAAGCTTGAATTTCATATTTTCCTATTCGTTCACCAAATTGGATATCTTCCTTCAGGATTACATGATCGATATCCAGTTCAGATGGTAATTCCAAAATCAGTTCAGTTCCTTCTCCAGTACAAACGGCAAGCGGATTTGAAAATCTATTTTTTATTTCATTACCGAATTCTAGTACTCTATCTTCATCAAGTTTAGGTATTAATCCCCTATTATCAGGTGCAATATTTAATAATAAATTCGTCCCATGCCCAACTGAATGGTAGTAGATATCAAGTAATCCATCGATGGAGAGAAGGCTATCTTCATCGTTAGGATGCCAAAACCAATGATTTTTCCTGATCGGAACGTCACACTCAGCCGGAAGCCATTCAGGTGTTCCAGGTAGCCAATTTACTTCTTCATTTGTAAACATACTTGTTCTCGCTTTTCCCTTTGAATTCCAACATGGATAAGGTGCCACACCGTCTTCATTCCCTACCCATCGAATAGTCGGCTGTCCCATGTTAAATCTCATCGCATCAGGTTGATTTTTTTTTACAACTCCTATAATTCGTGCCCAATCATACTCTCTTTCTTCAGAGCCAGCACCATCGAACCAGACCTCAACAATAGATCCATATCCTGTCAAAAGTTCAGTTAATTGACTGCAATAAAAATCATCATATGCCTGCTTGTCCTGGTAACAAGGTTCATGGCGATCCCATGGTGACAAATAGATCCCAAAAAGGATCCCTTCTTCCTGACAAGCTTCTGCACATTCTCGGACAATATCACCTTGACCATTTTTCCACGGACTATTCTTAACTGAATAGTCCGTTGTTTCTGTTGGCCAAAGGCAAAATCCATCATGATGCTTAGCAGTAAGAATAAAGTATTTAAATCCTGCCTTTTTGGCAAGTTTTACCCATTGTCTTGCATCCAGTTCTGCCGGATTAAATAGGCTTGGTGAATCCGTGCCCTCTCCCCATTCTTGATTGCAAAAGGTATTAATCCCGTAGTGGACAAACATTCCTAACTCAAGATTTTGCCATGCAATTTGCTGTTCTGTCGGTACTGCAATCTTTGTTTCAACCATCTATTAAAACCACCTAACGGTTAAAATTTCATATCTAAATTGAAACTTTTTTTTAATCAATCAAAATATAGTTTTAATCACTTTAAAATATAAGCTCGCTTAATTTCTCTTACAGATAATTTCCAAATCAAAATGTATTGTTCGGTTTATCCTTCAATAATTTCTTTTTTTATAAAAGTTCAACTACATTGAAATGCAGTGCCACTTTCCGAAAGGATTATCCTAAAACGGGCGTATCAACAAATGTTACACCTTGTTTATGGTTGTGTAATTCTAATAAAATAATCTCATTTTCTCCTTCATGTAAGAATGGTGCTGGTACATAAAGTGTTTGTTGCGGACCAACCTCCCAGTATCGACCAAGATTGTGACCATTCACAAACACGACTCCTTTTGTCCAGTTCGACACATCTATGAACGTATCGGCCACCTCATTAACTGTCAAGATACCTCGATGAAAATAGGGATGATTTTCTTCCGTTTCACAATTGGAAAACTGCAAATGATTGATTTCATTTAACGGGATTGGGTAAACCGTCCAATCAAATAAAAATTGATTCCCCATTCTTACCCCTTCTGTTATCCCTTTAAAATCGACAAGGAATGGACCATAATTAATACGTCCCATATTCTCGACAATAATTTGCAACGTTGTCTCTTCCTCAGTAATATCAACATCTATCCGAGATTCGCCACTAATTCGGTCGACTAACCCAACATACTTGCCATTCAAATAGACTTGCCCACGATCATGGACATTTTGAACGGTCATGGATTGTTTGCCATAAGCTCCTTTAATAACTGTTTCATAAACGATAAATCCATAGTCCTGGCCATAATACTCCATCGATAAAGGAGCTTGGCTATGCTGTGGAGCAGAAAGATGATTCAATGAATCTAACAATGCAACACGCTCCGTAAATTGGACTTCACTGTATTGTTTCTTCGCTATGATTGGCGGTAATTTCATCTCTGGCAAATCAACATATTTTTCAAAAACCTTCCGTACAGCAAAGAATTTTTCTGTAACATCTCCTGATTCCGTCAATACCCCATCATAATCATAGCTAGTTATGGTAGGCTGATAGATGGCCTCGTTATGGTTTGCACCATTATAAAAACCAAAATTCGTCCCACCATGTGCCATATAGAAATTAACAGATCCATTTTGTTGCAATATCTCCTCTAACTCCTCCACAACATTGTCCGAGGATCTTGTATGGTGCTCCTCCCCCCAATGATCAAACCAGCCATGCCAAAATTCCATACACATTAATGGAGCTTTCGGCTGATAAAGCGTTAATTGTTCAAATGCCGACTTCGCTCGCGATCCAAAATTCACGGTTTCAAGCACATCTTCAATCATTCCACCATTTAACATACTGTGGTCAGGACCATCAGACGTGAAGATCAGTTCATCACCTATTCTTTTCTTGATATCGTCACGCATATATTTTAAGTATTTTTGATCATTCCCGAAGCTCCCATATTCATTTTCTACTTGTATAGCAATAATGGGTCCGCCATTTGAACGTAATAATGGCTGCAAGCGCTTAAATAGGACATTGAAATACGCCTCTACTTTTTCTAAATATGGCTCATTGTAACAACGTAATTTGATGTTCGGAACTGTCATGAGCCAATATGGAAATCCACCAAATTCCCACTCTGCACATATATAAGGTCCAGGTCTAACAATGACATGAAGGCCGACCTTCTCAGCCGTTTTAATAAAACGTTCAATGTCTGCAATGCCCTCAAAAACAAATTTCCCTTCTTCTGGTTCATGTATATTCCATGCAACATAGGTTTCTACTGTATTAAATCCACATTCTCTCAGTTTGATAAGTCGATCTTCCCAGTATTCAGGTACTGTTCTAAAATAATGCATCGCACCACTTAATAATAAAGTTTCTTTACCATCCATTAAAAATGATTTTTCATTAAACGTTAACATTGACAATTTCTCCTTCTTCTAAAGTTGTATATGCCTATCTTTAAACTTTTACCGTCTCTTTTAATGCCTGTTGAAAGAGACTCTGACACTTTTGGTTTTTAACCATCTCAAGAGAGATCACCCGTCTACCGCTTCTATTCTTTTATCTTCTTTTCCTTCTTCGCAAACGATGATCGAATCCTCTGATTCAAATGTAAAAAGAATATCCGCTTTACATTTCACACCCAATTTACGGACCAACATCCGATCCCATGATATCGATACCTCAGAGCCTCCGCGAGTGCGAACACCAGATAATGAGCCTTTTCACCATGTCGATGGAAGGGCGGGTAATAATTCAACCATTTCTAAGTCAGAAGTACTGTATTTCTTCACTCCTTCATCTGTATCAAGTACCTCTTCTAATGAAAATTCAACACGCTTGAAAAGATGTTGGTAGTCTTGAATATGCTCTTCTTTCAGCTCCTCATAAGATATACTCATAGCTTTTGAAAGATTGACTTCATTTAGGATAAAAGATTCATATAACATTCTCCCATTCTTAAAGAGGATGTTTAAAAAGTCTGGTAAAAAAGCTTGCGATTGCATCAAAGCTCTCTCTCTCTGGTCCTCACGTATTACTGCATGCGGAAAGGATCACTCGCAGAACTTCTCGGCTCTTTTTATCCTCCTTATTGAACACGCACTTAAACATTTTATTTTCATCCTAGTTTCATAGTAAATGAATACTGATATGACCGATTCGAAAATATTGTGAATTCAGGGTGCGTCTTTGCATTCCAGGAATCATCTCCACCAACACCCATTTGCTTATGGTTGATCCGTAAATACGTTTTTGTTCGTTCAGGCAATTGGTACGGATGGCCTGCTTCTTGTAGCTCTGTTGCCGAATAGCCACCTGCGTTTACCTCTAGTAATGAATCACTTGTTACTTGAAGATTGATTCCTAGATTATTATTAATTTCAAAAGAGCGAATGCCAGTTTTATTCCCATTTTCTTGTGGTTTTATATATGGTACAAATTCGTTCGTTACTGCGGAAACGTAACGCCCTACCTTCGCACCCTTCTCACGGTCCCAATGATTTTCATGTGGGCCCTTCCCGTACCATGCAATATTTTCAAATGATTTAACTAATGGAACGAGCATCCCAATTTCCGGAATTTCTGGCAGAGCCTTATTTGGAATCAGTTCAAAACGAACTCGAATTTCACCATCTCCAGTGATTTCATAATCAATATTACATAATGAAATTGGAGATGTTTGTAATTCAAAAACTGTCTTTACGCTTACGATTTTGTCTGTGTTTTTCACCACATCTAACTGCTGTAATATAGCCTTTTCACCTGCATGTTCCCATATAGCAGCACGCTGATCTAATTTATTGCCTCGATCATTATCGGTAAGCGCTCTCCAAAAATTCGGTACAATTGAATCCGCTAATACATCGATTCCATCTTTCTTTAACGAAGTAATCAACCCTGTTGATTTACTTATGACAAGATCAAATGCTTCACCTTTCAATTGTAATTCTTCATTCGTTTCCTCAATTGTTTGGAACGACTGACTCGGTTCTAATTGTTTTAAGCTTCTATCTGATAGGACAAATTGATCAAATGCAATTTCATAGCCTTTTTCAGCCCATAGTTGATCCTTTGTTAAATGGAAACTTACAGTTATGATATATTCACCGCCGTCTTTCACGAATTTCGTGATTACATCATTTAAGTCAATGACCTTTGAAGTTAATGCTTCACAAGAAAAGCTTACTTGATCACTTCCAATCTCTTCCCCATCTCTAAGCATCGTCCATCTTAATTCATATTCATTGATATTTGTGAAAAGATGTTTATTCACAATAGTACATATGCCATTTTCAAAATGAACATCAATTGGTTGATAGCATTTCTTCACCTCAAATATCTTCGGTGTTAATGAGCCATCAGCAAACACGAGACCGTTTCCTGAGAAATTACCGTCATGTGGTGATTCGCCAAAATCGCCACCATACGCTAAATATAAGTCTCCTGTTTCAGCAGTCGTTTGAATGGCTTGATCTTTAAAGTCCCAAATAAAACCGCCTTGTAAAATCGGATATTTATTAAATAAATCCGTATACTGATACAAATTCCCTACAGAATTCCCCATTGCATGTGCATATTCACAAACGATATAAGGCTTTGCAGGAACATCGCTCTTCTCTGCATTCAGCGCATACTCTTCCAATTTCAATGGATGTTCATACATCATACTTTCAATTTCTGAAGCCTCACTCGACGGACGATAATGCGCTACACCTTCGTAGTGAATAAGGCGAGTTGGATCTTCCTTTTTCATATGTTCTTTCATTTTAATAAAATTACTTCCACCAAATGACTCATTGCCAAGCGACCAAATAATGATAGAAGAGTGATTCTTATCGCGATGTAGCATGGAATGACATCGATCAATAACATTTGCCGTCCATTCTTCTTTATCCCCAGGGATCGCATCATTAATTTCTGTTTGTCCATAGCTCCATGAACCGTGCGTCTCTAAATTTGTCTCATCAATAACATATAATCCGTATTGATCACATAATTCATAAAAGTATGGGTGGTTCGGATAATGTGACGTTCTAACCGCATTAATATTATGCCTTTTCATTGTGATAACATCTTGAAGCATATCTTCTTTCGTAATAGATCGGCCTCTAAGATGTGAAAACTCGTGACGATTTACTCCATTGAACAGCACTCTCTTCCCATTTATCAACATAAGGCTGTCTTTAATTTCAATTTTCCGAAAACCGACTTTACAGCTCTGTGCTTCCAATATCGTCCCGTCCATACTCTTTACAACAATAACAAATGAGTATAGTGTTGGTTGTTCAGCACTCCAAAGGGAAGGAGAGATTATTTTTTTCTCAAATCGTAGCTCCGCTTCCTCCGTTCCTTGTAAATAATTTTCTACGACTATCTCGTTACAAATTATTTGACCATCTTGATCATACAAATATGCTTCAATTGTTACAGGCTCTTGGGACGAGCAAGCATAATTAGATACCTTCATGTTGACTAGAAGGTCTGCATTCTCATATTGTTCATCCAATTCTGTTCGTACAAAATAATCAGAAACGTGAACGACAGGTGTCGTATATAGATAAACATCTCTAAAGATTCCACTTAAACGCCAAAAATCCTGATCCTCCAACCAGCTTGCATCACTCCAACGATAAACCTCAACCGCTAGCTTATTAGATCCTTCTACTAAATAAGGAGAGATATCAAACTCACTCGGTGTAAAGCTATCTTCACCGTACCCTACCAAATCTCCATTGATCCATACGTAAAAAGCAGATTCTACTCCTGCAAAGTGGATATATACAGGTTGATTTTCCCACTCTTTCGGGATATCAAAGTATGTACTATATTGACCAACTGGGTTATATTTTGTTGGAGCAAAGGGCGCTTTTATCTTCTCTTGTTCTTCCCAAGGATAACGAACATTCGTATATTGCGGATAATCATACCCTTGAAATTGCCAATGAGATGGTACTTGAATCTGTTTCATTTGACTTTCATTAAAACCGACTTGATAAAAACCTTGGCTTTTACTTTCAGGATTCTTTGAAAAGGAAAATTGCCATTCACCATTCAATAGTTTACAATTTGGTGATGCCATGCGATCTACAGACAGCGCATCTTCCATCGTCAGAAATGGCATACTTGTAGCATGAGCAGGCAATCGATTTAGTTGAAAAATTTCCGGATTATTATTCCACTCTGGATAGCCATTACTTGGGGGTGTATATGCAAACCTCTCTTTACTCTTACATCTGGTTTTATTCAATTCAGATTCCCTCACTATCATATATATTTTTTCATTATTTGTTCTCGTGTATCTCGTTCAAAATACAAAGTTTCCAACACTACTTCTATCTCAAGTGTTTCAAAGGAATGATGATCAATAACAGATCCTATATTTTAATTTGGAACATCAAATTTGTTGAACGAGTCATCATAAGATAAACGCGAATCCGCTATAAGCTCCTGACCATTTGTAATGAGCAGATCTTGTCCCTTCATAGTATTCATCCTAATATATGAAGGAAATTGTTGTTCATCGGTATTTCCTTCTATTACAACACCCTTACATGTGTCAAATTCATAGAATACATCATGAACTCTGGTGTACTCTGTTTGAATGCCACTAGATAAAGAGAAGTCATTTCCACTTTCTATACCCATTGTCAACTCGCTTGGGGGTGTCTTACTATTCGGTTATTTTTGATGATTAAATTTTCAACATTTTCTGCTGAAACAACACATTCATGATGCATGAAAAAGATATTGTCCCCTATCGTAATGTTTTTATGGATTGGAACAGATGATCCTTTCTCTTCAAGTGGAATTGGATGAATATATATGGCAGGCTTACGATAATTAAATCCTTCATCTAGAAATTATTGAAAGATTCTGTAATTATGAACCGCACTTCTTTTTGATGAATGTTTGCTCACCTTTACTATAAAACACGCAACATATGCAATAACAAGAATCTATGAAAAATAATCTCCTAGGAATGTTTGCTCGTCTCAATCATCAAGAAGATCGCCGAATTCTTTCACCCCGTCCAGCCGTTCAGTATTTGCCATGACAACCAATAGAAGGGGTTCTCCTTTTGTAACGATTGAGGATAGATAAGGGATCTTTGAAACATCAATTCCGGTTATCGTTTCCGGGTCTTTAACCGAAGGATATTTTCTTACTTTCCAATCATCAAACACATGAAAATTACTCAAATCATATAAGTTACCATCTTCATTAAATTGTTGAAAGACTTCTTTATCTACAAGAAGAACATCCACTTCTTTCGCTGCTATTTCAGCCGCTAGCTTTTGGAGTTTTAATACTGCTTCTGAATTATTCGGGATATCGCTCGTATTTATTGCCTGAACGGATAGCTTCTTTTTATTATGATCCAGTAATCCTTTTTCTAGCTCATTTCGTAATTCTTTTGCTTGGTCATCGATAATATTATCTTTAACAATATGAATTGATAACAATTCCTTTTGTTGATTTGCAAAAGTATTGAAGCCCATCGCAAGAAAGCAAAGGACAACAATTACACCAATTACATGAAATGAATAATATTCAATCAAATACTCTATTTTTTCTTTCATCGATAAAGGCCGCAATTGTTCTTTTAACTTTTTCAATAAACCCTCTCCTTTTTTTCTTGATTATATCATGCATACAATTAACATTATAAAGCGCTTTCTTACAAAAATACACAACCATTAAGAATTCTCTTAGAAATTCATTCAAACTTCACAATCTATTATCCGCAATCACTATAGCGTCAAATTAATTCCTTTCATCTTTTCGTAGTCAAATCCTACTGTTTCCTATCAATCTTCTGTTCTTATTTCATTGTATGTAAACCTATCATTTGTTACAATATTATTAATTGTCAGTTATTTCCGTCTGAATGAGGTGATGAAAATTTTTAGTATAGACGGTCGTTTATATCGAGTAGGTATGTGGTTATATAACTTCATGTATTTAAACATCTTATTTATTCTAAGTTGTATCCCTATTATTACGATTTTCCCAGCACTCGCTGCACTTTTTGGGGTAGTACGACAGTGGAGACAACGTAAAGAGGTAGCCGTTTTTTCTCAATTCAAGACAATGTTTATTGAAAATTGGAAGCAAAGTTATTTTGTTGGCATTCTTTTTACGTTTATCAGTTTAGTATTAGTGGTTGATTTCCTATTTGTTAATCAAATGGCTTCACCATACAAAATAATCATTTATGTTGCTACTGTATTTGTTAGCTTTTTGTTTGTTTTATCGTTCTTAAGCATTTACCCACTTATGGTCAACATGATTACAACATTCAAAGGGTTATGTATTTCTAGCCTCCGAGTTGGTCTATACAAAATTCACTTAACGATCTTTTGTATGATTATTCTTGGTGCATGGACGATTCTATCATTGCGCTTCTCATTTTTGATTTTCTTTTTCTTTTTTAGCGTTTCTGCATATCTTATTTACTGGATCGCTGATCTTAAATTTGCAAAGTTAATTCCGCAAGAGGGTTCTGAAAGCTAGGTCAACTACCCACCACTTAGATTCTAACGAATCTTGAAGTGGGGGCTTTTAAAAAGCCTTTGGTTGTCTAGCCTAAGTTTTACGGAAACTACGTTGGGATGGCGATCACACCCTCGGATGATTCCCTAGTCCGTTGCTCTGTGTAGGCTCTGTAATAGTTCTGAATGGGGAGGAACGGTCAACCTAGTTTGGCGGTTTTACCGCAAAGCCATTCCAACATTGGCGAAGGGAAACAAACTCCAAAAGGAGGGAATACGTCATGTTCGTATTCACACTTAATAAGCATGGGGAAGCATTAATGCCATGCAAACCGAGAAAAGCGAGGCTCTTACTCAAACGAAAGAAAGCAAATATCGTAAGCTATCAACCATTTACGATCCAACTACTATATGGAAGTAGTGGCTATAAACAATCGATTCATGTTGGGATCGATTTAGGTGCTAAACACACAGGGTTAGCGGTTACGACCCGTGACAAGGTACTTGCCAAAGGAGAGATAGAAGTACGTCAAGATGTTAAGAGTTTACTAGAAACAAGACGTATGTATCGAAGAAGTAGACGTAATCGAAAATGCCGATATCGAAAGCCACGATTTGACAACCGTAAGCGTCACGAAAATTGGCTACCGCCAAGTATACAATGTCGATTAGATAACACGTTTCACTGGATCGATACGTTTTTATCTCTTGTACCCAATCCTGTGTTAACGATCGAAGTGGGGAAATTCGATATTCAGAAGATGATGAATCCAGAGATACAAGGTGAAGAGTATCAGCAAGGGCAAACACTTGGCTATCACGATGTCCGTTACTTTGTATTCGCAAGGGACAGTTATACATGTCAAGTGTGTAAGAAAAAGGGCGGTATTTTGAATACACATCATATTGTGTATCGTTCACATAGAGGAAGTGACCGAGCTGATAATTTAATTACAGTATGTACCGATTGTCATACGCATGAGAATCATCAAAAGGGTGCAATATTGTGGAAGTGGATGGAAGAAGGCAAAAAATTACCTTCATACAAAGAGGGGACGTTTATGAATATCCTCCGTAAACGAGTATTCACAAAGTATCCCAAGGCTAACGTGACGTATGGGTCAGTCACTACACCACGAAGGAAAGAGTTAGGATTAGAAAAAACTCATGCGAATGATGCGGTTGCAATCAGTAGAATAGAAACGATTCAGCAAATGAGTGATTCTATCTTCTTCATCAAGCAATTTCGTAAGAAAAAACGTTCGTTGCATGAGGCCACAGCTAGAAAAGGTCGGAAGACGAAGAATATCGAGAGCAAGCGAAACAAAAAAATGTGAAACAACTGAAAGGATTATATCTGAATGATCGAGTACGAGTGTATGAGCGAATTGGATATATTACGGGCTTTACGGGAACAGGTATGGCATATGTCAAAGATATTCATGGGAGCTACATCACGAAGCCTAATAAGTCGTACAAACAGGTTAATCTAAACGATTGCGAGTTTCTCAATCACAATAATAACTGGCAATATGTCGAGAACCTTTCGGCTAACGTCTAACCGAAATTCATCCCTTCCCTACTCATTTTGTTCCTTGAGGAAGGGGACTTCTTTCAGGAAGCTAGTTAAACAAAAGGTTGTTAAGATGACGAATCCTAACAACCTTTTGTTATCTAAAAATTCTTTATTCACTTTCTCTATTGTGGGAACTAAAAACAGAATTTTTTCCTAAATATAACTTAAAGGGCGTGTTCAAAAAATGACATAATGTCCTATCAAAAGGACTTCACTCTTGCAATAATCTGGGAGAGAGGTAGACTGCTCCCTCCTTTTTTGAACATGCACTTATAATCGGACTATTTTCTTCGTTTCATTCGATTCCAAGGCTCCCAGGATGACGTTTAACGATTTCATTCCTTCCAGTCCATTGATGAGTGGCTCTTTATCTTCATTAATACTGATGATAAATTGACTGATCACCTGTGTATCATGCTGGCCGCCCGATTCATTCGATTGAATTTTTCCTAATCTCAGATTTTCAACTTGCCCAGTAGCTCGTTGAATAATCAAAGAAAACTCAGGGTCATCCTCTAGCCTTAATATGGCTTTTTCACCATAAATAATCGTCGAGTTATCTTCTTGTACATAAGCCCAACTTGCCGCGAGTGTCCCAATAATTCCGCTTTCTGTCTGCAAAATAAAGGTGGCATTATCGTCTACATCGCTATTTTCCTTCGCACTACTTTTAACAAATGCTGCTACTTCCACGAATTCTTCATCCAATAGATAGCGAAGCAAGTCTGTTTTATGAACCCCTAAATCACCCATTGCCCCGATAAATGCTTGATCTTTCTTAAAAAACCAGCTAGCTTTACCGTCAGCACTCCATGACTCTGGACCTGCATGACCAAATGCTGAACGAAAGCTATAGACTTTCCCTATTTCTCCGCTTGCGATGATCTCCTTCGCTATTTGATGGGAATCTACAAAACGCTGATTATGGGCGATCATTAATTTCTTACCGGCTTTATTTGCTGCAGCAATCATCTTCTCTGCCTCTTCACGTGATGTCGCCATCGGTTTTTCACAAAGAACATGCTTCCCAGCTTCTAAAGCAGCAATGGTCATTGGAGCATGAAGATAGTTTGGGGTACAAATACTAACAGCATCAATACTAGGATTATTCAGTAGTTCAATAAAATCAGTATATGCCTTTGCTTCATATATTTCCGCTATCTCTTGAGCCCGTTCCTCTACAATGTCGCAAACTGCTATGATTTCTGCAGAATTATTCAGTTTATATTCTGGTAGATGGCGGTTCTTTGCGATACTGCCACAACCGATTACACCAATTTTTAATAGACTCATCATTCTCTCTCCCTTTCAATTTGTCTTCTCTCATTTTTTTCCAGATATAGCTTCCAACGCTTGTGCATTTCCGTAAACAGGACGAGCGCGTTCTACCGGCTTAACCCACTCAACAGCATTCGTAATCACTCGTTGAATATCAGGGTGATGATAGGTAGGATATGTTTCATGACCAGGTCGGAAGTAAAAAATCTTCCCGTTTCCACGACGGTATGTACATCCACTTCGGAATACTTCTCCACCTTCGAACCAGCTCATAAACAGCAGTTCATCTGGTGCCGGAATATCGAAATGCTCCCCATACATCTCTTCTTTTTCAAGTTCAATATACTCTCCAATACCTTGTGTAATTGGGTGGCTTGGATCAAGGACCCATAAACGTTCCTTCTCATCCGCCACACGCCATTTTAAATCGCATGAGGTCCCCATAAGTTTTTTAAACACTTTCGAAAAATGTCCAGAATGTAATACGATTAATCCCATACCATTAAGAACACGCTCGTACACCTTTTCTACGATTTCATCGGATACCTCGTCATGGGCCGTATGTCCCCACCAAATTAAAACATCCGTTTCCAAAAGAACATGATCCGGTAATCCATGCTCCTCTTCATCAAGCGTTGCGGTCGCAATATCTCGAGTCTCACACTTCAAAAAAGACGCAATTGCTTGATGAATCCCATCAGGATACACTTCAGCAACAATCGGGTTGGTTTTTTCGTGACGATATTCGTTCCAAACAACTACCTTCATTTTCATCTACTCCTTTGTTATATCTCTCACTTTTTTCTACATTAAAGATAAAGTAAAACTTCCATCAGTGGAGGTTTTCGTCATCCCCCACTGATGGTTAGTTGAATCAATCGAACCTTTACGGGCAGAGTTGTCCTCCACCTAGCTTCTTTGTACCTCATAAGCTTGAGGTGGAGGTCTTACTGCCCGTTAAACGCGGAATAATAAGGAGACTCCTATTATTTCACCGCTCCATCTGCAATTCCTTTAATGATTTGTTTTTGGGCAAAGAAATACCCAATAATAACAGGCAAAATGGAAATCGATAATCCTGCTAACGCAAGATGCCATTGTTTCGTATATTGCCCAAAGAAGAAGAATAATTGAAGCGGAATGGTTTCCGTCCCATTTCCTCCAATAACGAGGGATGGTAATAGATAATCATTCCAAATCCAAATTACATTCAATACTCCGACCGTTACCGACATCGGTTTTAATAGTGGAAAAATAATGTACCAAAATGTTTGAAATTTATTGCAACCATCAATTTTTGCTGCATCGTCTAACGATTCCGGAATCCCTTTTAATGCCCCGTGATAAAGGAATATGGATAGACTCGCTCCAAATCCTAAATACATGAAAATCAAACTGCTGCGGTTCAGCATATCAAGTTGACCAAACTGTGATACGAGCGGAATCATAACCGCTTGGAAAGGAATCAGCATTGCAGCTACAAACATAAAGAAAATCACCGTGCTAAGCTTGCTCTTATTTCTTGATAATGCATACGCTGCCATAGCTGAACAAATGATGATAATTATTGTGCTGACAGCTGTAATGAACAATGAATTACCAAAAGCTTTAATAAAGCCAAGTTGTACAAACGCTTGCACAAAGTTGTCCCATGTCCATTCTTCAGGTAGACCTAGCGTATCTGCGAAGATATCACGTTTTGTTTTGAATGCATTGACTACCATTAAGTAAAATGGCACAAGCCACACGAACGCTAAAAGGATTCCGATAATTTCCAGAAGGAGGAGTCTGCGGTTTTTGAACATTATAATTCAACCTCCTTTTTCTTGTTGTAGTACACTTGCAGCAAGGAAATAGCTGCGACTGTGACAAAGAAGATCATCGCTTTAGACTGTGCATACGCCATTGAATTTTCTGTAAAGGCCGTTTTTACAATATCCATCGCAACCATTTGCGTTGAATTGAATGGCCCACCGTTTGTTAGTGACAAGTTTTGGTCATACATTTTAAACGAATTTGACAATGTAAGAAATAAGCTAACCGTGAATGCCGGCGCAATCATAGGAACTGTAATGTTTCGGAAGCGCTGGAATCTATTCGCTCCATCAATTTGCGACGCCTCAATCAATTCTTCTGGTACAGATTGCAGATAAGCAATATAAATAATCATGACATATCCCGCCATTTGCCAGGATGTCAAAATGACCAGGCCCCAAAAACCAGTTTCCGTTGTTGAAAGCCATCCTTGCAAACCCTCAACCCCAATCGACTCGCCTATCGAAGCAAATGCCTTTGTAAAAATGAACTGCCAGATGAATCCTAAAATCAAGCCGCCTATTAAGTTGGGCATAAAGAATACCGTACGTAGAAAACTGCTTGTCTTAATATGCTGAGTCACAATTAACGCAAGCCCTAACCCAATAATGTTGATGACAATAATGGCCGCAATGGAAAATTTAATTGTAAACCAGAATGCATCCCCAAACTCTTTATCGTGAAATAATTTGATATAGTTGTCTAATCCAACAAACTTCGAGATACGAAGACCGTCCCAATTCGTAAATGAATAATATAGACCGGTCAGTAATGGGTAAATCACAACGATGAGGATTGCGACGAGCACAGGAGCTAAAAATAGCCAAAATGATAAATCTCGGTTTTTCATTTGAAACGCCTCCTTTTTGAAAAGCGTAAGCCGAGACACGCAGAAGTTTTCCTTTCATTCTCTGGATCCGGGTTACTTGTGACCTCGGGGAGCTAGGCTGCTTACGCTAGATACAATAGCTGATAAAAAAACACATATTAGTGCGTGTTCAAAAAGGTGGAGCAGCCCATCCGCAGTTAATTACTTGGTCGAATGTCCACTCCACCACTGAATTGTTTACCAAGTTAATCGAATACCCACTTTGGTAAAGCTTCACTTTTTCCTGTTAGGATTTAGCAAACCGCTTAATCATTTTCCGCTTCGAATATCTTCCCAGGCTTTGATATTCTTTTGAACCAATTCATCCCACGTCATTTCTCCCAATACATAAGCTTGTACGCTTGCTCCGAATTGGTCCTCATTCCAACCAACCGGGGAACCTGTAAATGTCCAGCCAATTGTCTTTCCTTCTGCTGAATACTCATAGATTTCTTTTGATAGCGGATCTGCGATTTTCGAAGAATCATATCCTTCATAAGCAGGAATAAATTTAAAGTCTTCTAATACTGCTTGTTTACCAGTATCAGAAGTGTACATCCAATCTAGGAATTTCTTCGCTTCTTCTGCTACTGCGTCATCTACCTTATTGTTAACCGCCCAATAATTCGGTACGCCGACCGGCATTTTTGCTTCACCATCTACAGGAATTGGAATGATACCAATATTTTTTTCTGCTAGCTCTGGATCCATGTCTAAGACGGTGTTATACACCCAGTTACCTTGCTGAATGATGGCTACTTGTTCAAGTGAGAAAAGTTCCTCCACTTGTTGGGAATAATCAAGGCTTGTTGTCGGCTGTACAGAAAACTCATTTTGTAGATCAATCATTTGCTTCAGCTGATCTCCTTTTGTAAAAGCAACAGTTGGAGATTCATAGGCAGTCATTACATTTCCATCGAATTCGGAAGCTAAGAAAACATTGGAAAGATGGTTACCTGTTACCCACTTTTCCTTAACAGGGAATGCAAATACCGCTTTGATTTTCAAATCTTTCTTCTTAGCATCCAATTTTTCAACCGCTTTGTTCAACGCTTCATAAGAGGTAAGCTCTTCAGCGTTAATGCCAGCTTCTTTAAAAATACGTTTGTTATAAATAAATCCGTACCCCTCTTGGTTAAATGGTAAGCCAAGTACTTTACCATCTATAGTTACACCATCAAGTGTGCCATCCAAAGCTGCTTTTGCTGCCTTTGTGTCACTTAAATCTGTCAAACGATCGCCAAACTGTTCAACATCGGTCGGCCCGCCGACATTGAAAATGGCCGGCTCTTCTTTCGAAGTAAACTTCGTAATTAAAGATTGCTTATAATCATTTCCGCCACCTACTGTAGAAATCTTAATCTTCACATCAGGGTTCTCTTCTTCATAAGCCTTCGCCAATTCTTCAAATTGATTCTTGAATTCTACTTTAAATTGGAAAACGTCTAATGTAATCTGATCCCCAGAGGCTTTATCGGATGAAGAGCATCCTGCTAAGAATAACGATGACGCTAATACCGCTGAGGCAATGCCTGTGACCTTCTTCAATTTCAATGAACCCATCCCCTTTTTCATGTATTTCTCACAAAAAACAACGAGTGAAACCGTTTGCACAAATGAATAAATAAATAGAATCGTTTCTCTTAAACGCCCCCTATCAATCTATCTATTCAAATTGCATTTTATTCTCCACCATTCTACACTGTATTCCCTAAAAATAAAAGCGTTTTCATTGTAAATTTATATATTTTTTCCCATTCAATGACGAAAAGTAGCGAAGTGGCTTGTTTTTTGTATTTTTTCCCTGGTTGGAAGAAAGCAGAACTATTTTTGAACAGGGGGCCCCAAATTTTATATAAATAAAAGAGAATGCCAACTTTAAGCGGCATTCTCTTTTTATTTATATCGACAAAATCTCCCGAATATCCGCTTCCGATAAAGAAGAAAGCATGGTTTCGCCAGATTGAAAGACCATCGGTAATCTTCTCATTTATCTATGAGAATCGCTTCCATTACCGTGTGAAGAAGATGTCCAATGTGCTGGGTGTTTCACGAATCGGCGATTATAAGTGGCTTGATCGTCCCGAAAGTCCGAGTGTAAAATGTCATAAACCCTTGTGCGGCAAGTCAAAACATCTTTCTTAGGGTCTAGAGGTCTTTATGGTAGTCCAAATATAACCAAAGGTCATCAACACCAAGGAGTGAAGGTTAGCCAAAAAGCAGTGGTATGAATTATGAAGATGAACTGCTTCAGGATGACGACGAATCAACTCGGAAACGGCACTCCCCCCTAACTCCCGAGCTGATTTTGTGTGAAACACCCCTTTAAATCGACCAATTGGTGTACGAACACCATCTAACAAAATAACTTTTCTCAATAGAGTCATCCTTATATCTCATATTTCTTACATACATATGATTAGATTAGGTTAGTGAATCACGATACGTTTCGCGTGCATATAGAGTCGCAATAATACTAAGCACTCCAAGTGCAACAAGATAAATGGCGATTGGCCAGTACTGTCCATCGAATTTTGCTAGCAAAGCAGTCGCAATAATCGGCGAAAATCCTCCTGCCAGAATCGCTCCGATTTGGTAGCCGATCGACGCTCCGCTTAAACGTGTTTTTGTGCTAAAGAGCTCGGAGTAATATACCGCCTGCGGTCCATATACGGCATCATGCAAAACGTTCAACCCAATCACGATCCCAATCGTGATCAAAATGACGGAACCTGAATCCATCAACCAGAAAAAAGGAAACACGAACAGCGTAGAAGCAATCGTTCCGAATAAATACACTGGTTTACGACCAATCTTATCGGATAGATGCGACCAAAGTGGCATCGTAGCTAATCCGATTACCGAGGAAATCATTACTGCATTCAGTCCAACCGAGCGATCAAAATGATGGGTTGTGACGAGATAAGTAAGGACAAATACGGAATAAATATAAAACACAGCATTCTGTACTAATTTCATCCCAATTGTTAAAAACAAAGGCTTTTTCTGTTCTCTTAATACTGTTACAACCGGTCGTTTTTCTTGTTGTTTTTTTTCTACTATTTCCAAGAACACAGGTGATTCAGTTACCTTTAAACGAATATAAAGTCCGATAAGCACAAGAACGATACTTAATAAAAATGGAATCCGCCAGCCCCACGTAAGAAAGGCTTCATTCGACATGTTATTTGATACGAGTGAAAATACAGCTGTTGATAAAAGGAGCCCAGCTGGAACGCCCATTTGTGGGAAACTTCCATACAGTCCCCGTTTCCCCTTCGGCGCATGTTCGACAGCCATTACGACAGCTGATCCCCATTCGCCCCCAATCGCGAACCCTTGAACGATACGCAGGAGACTAATTAGTAGTGGTGCCAATAATCCAACCATTTGGTACGTTGGGAGCACCCCCATTAAGAAGGTGGCAGTTCCCATAAGCAAGAGGGAAATCGTCAGCACTTTCTTGCGTCCAAGCCTGTCTCCATAGTGCCCGAATACCATACTGCCCAGCGGACGAGCGATGAACCCAGCTGCGTAAGAACCAAAAGCTGCTAATGTACCATATAATGGATCGAAATTAGGAAAAAATAATGCAGGAAACACGAGTGCAGCTGCTGTACCGTAAAGGTAAAAATCGTACCACTCAATCGTGGTCCCGATAAAACTAGCGAGCGCTACTTTTCGGTGTTCTTTGGAGAGGCCTCTGCCCAGTATAATTGATTCCTTTTGTAATTGACTTTTGGACATCTTATGCGCTCCTTTATTGATTATGTTTTATTTATTCACTTTTTCGTTTGAAAAAAGGGAGCCAAACGTCGTTGCAATTTGTGTAACTCACTTGTAACGGTAAACCAATTTGCAAACCTTGATCGGGATCGAGCAACAGATGAGTCAGCATCGTTGGACCTTCTTCTAATTCAACAACGCCAAGGACATATGGAGCTACTTCCAACCAAGCTGAATGACCAGGTCTATGAACAATACCCCATGTTTTCAAGCGTGCATTTCCAGTGGCTGGTGTCCACTCTAAACGGTTACTCCAGCAATGTGGACATATCTCCCTTGGATAAAATACCCATTTCTCGCAATCGGCACATTTTTGTAAAATGAATTCTTTTCGCGCTACTGCATCCCAAAATGGCTTTGAAACAGCTGTGATCGTAGGACCTGGAACGACGAGGTTTTCAAACTGCTCGCTCATGATTCCACCCCCAATACCAATGCTGCTGCTTCACTTAATGTGGCACCATTCCCTGTAACAAGCGAAAGACGCGCATTGGGAATTTGCCTTGAGTGTGCTTCATTCCTTAGTTGACGCACTGCTTCAATAATGTGTGACATGCCTCCAGCGAGATCTGCCTGTCCAAACCCAAGTTGTCCACCATGCGTGTTAAGCGGCCAATCCCCGTCATGACCGAATGAATGGTCTTTCATCCATTCACCGAACTGGCCTGGTTTGCATAATCCCGCATTTTCAATCGTGACACCAACAACACTTGTATAGCAATCATATAAAGACAATAAGTCCATATCCTGCGCACTTACATCCGCTTGCTCTAATGCTGCTGAAATCGCATATGCCAATGGTGCTGATGCGAGTGCAGGTGATTGGCTGACTGCGCGATGCGTGATCTTTTCTCCTGCTCCGAGTAAATATACCGGTGCGTGACCCCCGCTCGGCAGATTATCTTTAGAGGTGACGACGAATGCCGCACCGCCGGCAACTGGCATGACAATCTCATATAAATGCATCGGATCAATAATGAGCGGTGACTGAAGGACTTCCTCGACGGAAAGCGGCTTGCCATAGAAAATCGCATTCGGATTAAGTTGCGCATTTTTTCGCGCCCAGTGTGCAATCAAAGCAAATTGTTCTTGCGTCGATCCGTATTCCGCCATATGACGCTGCTTCAGCAGAGCGTAAGAAGCATTGGCTCCTGATGCACCGAACGGTACATCGAATTCCCGAATCGGGTTACGATTAGGTGAACGTGGATTTCCACTTCTTTCATTCGTATTAGCAAGCACACAGACAACCGTTTCACACATTCCCGCCTCGATGGCCGCTGCAGCCCGCCATAACATTCCCGCGCCAGTTGCTCCACCGAGATCGACTACATTCGACATCGTCGGCTGAATACCAAGATATTCTGCTACCGTTGCCGGCACATGTTGAGGTGTTTCCCCTACTTGTGGACCGACTAAAAGACCATCAATTGCATCTTTCTCAAGACCTGCATCAGCAACTGCTAGCCGCACAGACTCTGCAATTAAGCCTAATGTTGTAGTGCCCTCTGTATAACGTATCGGTGCAAGTTCTCCGATACCTACGATCGCACATCTTGGAACCCGCCGTTTAACCATCATACGAAGCTCCTTTCTGACAAGGTACCATAATCCGCAAGACATTCTGGATTATTAAGTGATCCCTTGTTCTTTATCTCTTGACCAATTGCCGCGGATCGTGCTGCCCCTTCCACTTTCTTACCATTTATCGTGTAAGGTACTTCTTCCACACTATAAATACGACGTGGTACATGTCGTGGTGAAGCTTTCTTACGTACATGCTTCCGAATAACGTCAGCTAATTCAGTATCTAGTTCTCCATCCTTCATAACCACACACAACACGATTTCTTCATCACCCGCATTTGGTAGACCGAAAACGATTGAATCTTCTATTTCCGGGATTTGCGCCAAGACACGGTAGATTTCAGCAGTACCAATCCTTACGCCGCCAGGATTAAGCGTTGTATCCGCACGTCCGTAAATGACAAACGATTGTTCAACCGTTTGTTCCGCTAAATCTCCATGTGTCCAAATTCCCGGTCTTTCCGTAAAATAAGAGGAGTGGTAGCGTTTGTCGCCGTCTTCTCCCCAAAACGTAAGTGGCATACTTGGAAATGGCTTTGTGCATACTAAGTCTCCTTTTTGATGGAGAACCGATACTCCACGTTCATCAAGTACATCGACGGCTATTCCAAGTGCCTTGCATGTAATCTCACCACGGCGAACGGGATGTACAGGAGAGCCCATCACGAAGCAACCAATGATTTCCGTTCCACCAGAAATCGATGCCAGCATGATGTCTTCCTTAATATGTTCGTAGACCCAATCATACTGTTCAGCCGATAGTGGGGCGCCACATGAAAGAACACTGCGCAACTGGGATAAATTGTGCTGCTGACCGACAGAATATCCCGCTTTCTGTAAAGTCTCCAAATATTTCGGGCTCGTCCCAAAATGTGTCACGCCAGCTTCTTCAGCAATCTCCCATAAAATTCCGATATTATCTTTTCGTAGTGGCGATCCATCATAGAGTAGAATGGCAGCACCACTTGCAAGTCCCGATACTAACCATGGATACATCATCCAAGCAGTATTTGTGTACCAGTACATTACATCTCCCGGTTTCACGTCACAATGTAATTGATGTTCCTTCACATGTTGAATTAACGTTCCCCCAACAGAATGTACAATCGCCTTCGGAAGCCCCGTCGTTCCAGATGTATAAAGAATATATAAGGGATGATCAAAAGGAACTCTCGTAAACTCAAGAACAGCAGGCCCTTCTTGACACAATTCCTGCCAGCTCAACACTTTTTTTGTTTGTTGAATCGATACCTCCGTATCTTTTGTCAATGTTACGATTGCGGAAACTTCCTTAAGCACCTCGCACACAGCACTAATATTATCCCGGATATCAAAATACTTACTATTATATTGATAATCTAGTGAGACGATCAATACCTTTGGCCGGACCTGTCCGATACGATCGACAATCCCTTGTGACCCAAAGTCAGGGGAGCATGAAGTCCATACAGCACCCAATGATGTCGTTGCTAACAGTGCGACTAACGCTTCAATTCCATTTGTTATTACTCCAGCAACCCGGTCTCCACGACTCAAACCAAGATTTCTTAATCCTTCCTGTGCTCGCGCCACCATGTTGCGCAACTCTCCCAATGAATAGGATTGGGAAACACCGTCTTCCCCGGCCACAATCACAGCTGTTTGCTTTTCATCACCACGTAAAAGGTTTTCAGCAAAGTTCAATTGAGCTTCTAGAAACCAGTGGGCACCTATCATGCCGCCATCGGTTGGAGGAGTGAACACCTTTTCGCCTTTTTCTCCAATGATTTTTGCAAAATCCCAGACTCCTGACCAAAACTCTTCAGGTTTGGCCACTGACCAACGATGAAAACGTTCATAAGGTAAGAGTGGGAATTCAACTTGTTGCGAGAATTCCGTCAAATTAGATTTTGTGATCCATTCTTCACTCGGCTCCCATAGTATGTTTGATTTCAATAAACTGTTTTCTTTTATCAAGATCTTTTCCTCCTTTAACTAAGAATCAGTCATGCACTATTTTCTGATTGTTTTATGTAAGGTTTTTTCACCATTTACTCTTTATAAATTACATAAATTCTATAAGATTACTATGTTTAATATTTTTATATAGCCTAAGTCATACCTGTATGACTCAAATGAAAAACCCCTCATCATAAGAAGAGGGGTGCTCATCTTATCTTTCAGGCATATTCATACCTGCAGGATTTAGCACCTTTTCAAGTTCTCACTTGAAGGTTGCCGGACTTCATCGGGCCTGTTCCCTCCGTCACTCTGGATAAGTAATATTTATTTAGATAACGCACCAATGCGTTAATACGTCAATTTAATAACTTTATTCAGATTATAGAATAATTATCTTTTAAAGTCAATAAAAATTCTGAAAAATTTATCAATTTAGAATCATCGCACTAATATTCATTCTCACATGTCCACTTCTAGAAATGACTCTAACTAGTGAGAGCTAAGGGATTGGCATGCTTTTTTTATACAAAATCCCCTCCGCCCATGATGAGCAAAGGGGATGCGTGAATAAGCATAATCAGCATTCGTCCACCTCCCCATCTTCAGAATCGTCTTACTTCCTCTGAATTTGACACCATGCATAACTAAGCTGGTTGCCGAGGCATCACAGGGTCAGTCCCTCCGCCACCCTTGATAAGAAGAAAATCATTCAATTAATCTCTATTGCTGATCGTACTCTTTTCCAACCATCTATATAAGTTGAACTAAAGATTTTCCTGAGTTGCATTTGGGGACTATACTTTCTTTATACTTTTCATTCTTGATTGTCTTTTTCTTTTTCATTACTTCTGCTTATCTAATTTATTGGATTGCTGATCTAAAGTTCAAAAAGCTAATCCTACAAGGGAATTCAATTACTAGCTAACGAATAGGTTGTTAGATTACAAAATTCTAACAACCTGTTCTTTCTTAATAGTGATAGCATAGTAGCGCTTAATTATTACGGATTTTGTCATCAGCTCAGTTTACACGCACAGGCCGAATCATGAATTTTCAAGTTGAGGATTTTAAGGTCGTATATGTATCGAGTAACGAGAAATAGGTTCTAACTTCGATTATTAATTCAAAAAGCTCTTCACTCTTCCCCCCATCCTTTACAAATATCAACCCATTCCAGTGCATTTGAATATTGAAATAATTCATCACATGTAAGTTCGATCGCTGAATTCGTACTTCCACAGGCCGGGAATATCGTGTCAAATCGTTTCATGGAGATGTCAAGAAAAACGTCGAGATCACGCACTAGTCCAAAGGGACAGACACCGCCGATTTCGTGACCGGTTTGCAAAAAAACTTCTTCTGGTGGAAGCATTCTTGCTTTAAACCCAAATAGATTCTTGAATTTTTTATTATCAATCTTTGCATCACCTGCCGCTACAATTAATAGTGCATTGTCCCCTTCTCCTCGAAACGATATCGTTTTAGCGATACGTGCGGGAATAACCTGAATCGTTGCCGCTGCCTCGCCCACTGTAGCACTTGATGTTTCAAATTCCTTCACATCATCTTCACGATCATACTTTTTAAAATGGGCTCTTACCTTTTCAATTGCCAACCAAACTCATCCTCTCAGCTTCAAATTTATTTAAAAGGATACACACCTTACAACAGTAAAGCAACTAGAATGACTGATATGCTATACCTATCCTTTACTTCCGAATATCCCCATTGACGCATCCTATCCAACTAATGTACTATTGATAGTCGAGTGCACAACTTAGATTACGTGGTTCGCAACCATCCCACGAAAAAAAACTAGGGAGAGATATGTATGAAAACTAAAACGCTAGTCGTTAATGCGATTTTAGCTGCTTTGTATATTGCAGTGTCATTTTTGATTCAACCATTTGGATTTACTAATATTCAATTTCGAGTATCAGAAATGTTTAATCATTTAATCGTATTCAATAAGAAGTATTTTTATGGAATTGTAATGGGAGTCTTTTTAACGAATCTACTATTTTCACCGATGGTGCCGTATGATTTAGTTTTCGGAGTCGGCCAATCTGTGCTTTCGTTATTGATTACCATCTTTGCTGGACGATATATCAAAAACAAACTGGCGTTAATGATGGTGAATACACTTGTGTTTACGTTCACAATGTTTATGATTGCTCTTGAGCTGAATCTCGCATTAGACTTACCATTCCTATTCACATGGTTCACAACAGCTGTAGGTGAATTTGCTGTCATGTTAGTTGGAATTCCAGTAATCTATGCGATTCATAAACGTGTAAACTTTAATAAGCTGTTATAATTTCAAAAGGATTGCCAAAGCAACTTGGCGGTCCTTTTACTTTTTTCCCTCTCCAGTTAGCCTTCATCAAATAAAATCCCCCTTCACTTTTCTTGCGTTTCTCCCATATCAATTGCTCCATATGTTAAAATTTAATATGAGGCTTTTCATCCTAAGCTTTGCATCAAACAAAGGAGAGCTCCCATGTCAAAATTAATTATATGCCTATACATTTTCTGCGGCTTATCCATTCTATTTTTGACAGAATGGTATCTTACTATTACAAATGTTCCCTATCAAAAATTGCTTATGATTCAACGATTCAAAGGGATTACCTTTATTGTTATTACTGCAGCTATTCTCTATTTTTTTCTAAAAAAGAGAAAAAGCTATAGGTTATTAAAAGAGGAACAAGAACGCCTGCAAACTTTGATCCATTCAATGGCCGATTTTGTTAATTTCAAAGATGGACAAGGACGTTGGACTGAGGTCAATAAGTTTGGACTTGAATTATTTCAGCTAGAGCATGTAGATTATAAAGGAAAAAAAGATAGTGAATTAGCTCAATACACGGATTTTTATAAAGATGCATTAGAGTATTGTGAGATTTCAGATGAGGAAACGTGGGTAAACCGAAAAGTTACTCGATGTGAAGAAATCATTCCAATGCCAGATGGGAATCACAAATCATTTGATACGATAAAAGTTCCTCTTTTTCATGAAGATGGATCACGAAAAGCATTTGTTGTCATCGGAAGGGATATAACGGAACGGGTTAAAGCTGAACAGCATTTATTGCAAAGTCAGCAGCAATATAAATCGCTCTTCGATTATAATCCTGACCCTGTGCTTATGATGGATATAGATGGGGTCATTACGAATATCAATCCGCGCTTTGAAAGTGTGACTTGCTGGAGATTTGACGATATCATCGGTGTTCCAATCATGGATGTATTAGCAAACTCAAATGAAAAGGAGAAATTGCACCAATCATTAGCTGAAGTCATTGAGAACAAAACAGGGATTACATATGGAGACATTCGCATTCTTACAAAACACAAAGAGACCGTGTTACTTGCTTTTACACTCGTTCCAATGCTAATAAATGACCAAATTATCGGTGTCATTGGCTATGCACAGGATGTAACACTTATACGTGAAACCGAAGTAGTTCTGAGAAAAACTGAAAAATTATCGGTCGTTGGGGAGTTGGCAGCAAGTGTTGCTCACGAAGTCAGAAATCCACTTACTTCTTTAATTGGCTTCGTACAACTGTTAAAATCCAATGAATTAGAATATCAGCATTACTACTCCATTATGTTAAGTGAGTTAGATCGAATTAACTTGATTGTTAGCGAATTGCTCGTCCTTGCCAAACCTCAGGACATGAAGTTTAGTGAGCATAACATCGTGATACTAATGAATGATGTCGTGACATTACTAAAACCTGAAGCGAACTTGAACGGAACTTCCATTTCAATAAAAGGAAACGAGTCCATCCCAATAATACGATGTGAAGCAAACCAATTAAAGCAAGTATTCATCAATATTATTAAGAACTCGATTGAGGCGTCAGCAACATCGGTTTCAATCGAGTTTTCTATAGCTAGTGATCAAGTGACTGTTAATGTCAAGGATAATGGTCAAGGTATAGAAAAGGCACGAATCAAGCATCTTGGGGAACCGTTTTATTCATCGAAGGAAAAAGGCACGGGTCTCGGACTCACTGTCAGTTCACGGATCATTGAAACGCACCGTGGAAATATCACCTTTGAAAGTACGCTTGGAAAAGGTACTGAAGTGCATTTGCGTTTACCAATTAATTGTCATTCACAACAGAGTATTGGATAATTAGCCAATGCTCTTGTTGCCAGAATAAACATGCGTTTCGTGATATGAGCTTCCTATATATATATTTTCCACTTCTAACAGATCGGTTTCATCTCAATATCCTCTTCACATTCTTGTCGAAATTTCTGATTATTTCTTGGGGAATACTTACAATAATTGCACTTTTCAATTCTCCCTTTTCCATACTAGGTAAGAGATTCAAGATCCTTTAATTAATCGATTAATTAGATTCCATTTTGTCAGCACTTATCACAATATCATTAAAACAAAAGAAGAAGTTATCCCATAAGGTTCTGACCTCACGCTCTATACACCATTTATTGTGTCATGTACACGTCAGATAATGTGAAACTTCAATCAGTGGGGTTTAAGCGGGATAAATGATATAGTGGATGACCTGTTCAGTACTTTTATCTGATACTCTTTTGTTTTTAACATATCTGAAACGTGCAAGTGAATATATCCCATCACTGTTCCACTTGAACGGCCTCTCCAATCCTCCCCTTCTGTTTCAGCCAATAAACTTAGTGAGTCCAGAGCTACTATACCTATTTTAATCAAATTATTTTCACCAAATGAAAGGACAAAATTCTAAGAGCCATCATAGTCTATATGAAAAGGGGGGAGAGGAATTGAAAAGGAAACGATTCGACAAACCAGAACCAAAACTTGAAGAGGTAAGCGTCCAAGATGAATCATCCGAACCCAACGATGATCAGTTGGCTGATTTATTAAAAGCCAACCCTTATTTAAAGCCACTGGCTCAACAGATTAAACAGAAAAGAAAAAGTCTTCTATTCACGAAAAACAAACCCACTGACAATAAAGTGAATGACTAATACCATTCATGAAAGCATCTGAAATATTTCAGATGCTTATTTTAATTTTCTCCCACGCTTAACGGGCAGTTAGACCCCCTACTGATGGAAGTTTCACTTTATTTAGAAATTAAAAAGAACAGTTTTAAAAGATGGGGTGCCAAACTACAGGATGATACATGCATTAATAAAACATATTGAAGAGGATGTCCCATAAAGATCTTGACCTCACACTCTTTGCACAGTTTATCATTCTACATACACCCTCATTTAAACTGTATAGAATAGTTCTAGGTTCTAACTCTTTCATTTGGAACATCCTCTGTGTTATCTTATGCAATCCCGCAGCATTTTTTGTATTTCTTTCCGCTACCGCAAGTACATGGATCATTTCTTCCAATTACATTCTCATTTATAATCGGTTTCTTCGACTCTTTTGTTATGATATTATGACCTTCCAACTTCATTTGCGCATACCGTTGTTTGAATAACTCTACAACTTCAGGACTATAGTTTAATGCTTCAGTTGCAATCTCATTTGCCTTCTGTTCTGGAAGATTTCGATCTTCAATAACCGTTTCACCGTTTTTAAACGATTTTCTCACACCGAAATGACGCCCTGTAGCTTGCGAATTCTCGTCTTCTTCAATAAATTTCAGATAAACATCATCACAATGGCAAGCTGCATGCATGCAATAATAGTCATAAATCCAGTAGGTTTTCCCTTCATAACTACTTTTCAACGCAATATTATCCTGTACTCCAAACACATCTATATACTTAATCGCTTTACCATCTATTATTTCTGATGCTTTAATCGG
Organism: Peribacillus sp. JNUCC 23; assembly: GCF_053653995.1. The sequence goes on along the minus strand of NZ_CM132202.1, from coordinate 544,213 downwards.
TCTCATTATTCACACATCCTATAAAAGTATTTCATTGCTTTAGTATTGTATCTCCTATTTGACATTCAGTCACCTATTTATCTCCAAATCTATGCAAATGGTTTGTCATTCAAAAACTACGGACATAAGGAAACATCAATAATATTTACACATTGAATCCATATACAACTAGTCACGATGATTACTTACAAAACTCCATGAAGAAAAAAGACTTCATCCGTACATTTGCTCATATTAAATACAACGGCTGTACAGTTCAACCTATAGGGATTTATAAAAAAAAAAGAAAGGCATGTGTACCTCTCCCTTTTATCCAGGTTGTAATATCCCGCATTAACGAGCAGTTAGGCTTAGAGGAATCGAAGAAGCGTAGGTGGGGGGCCAGTGATTGAAGTTTCACTTTATCTTTCAATTAGCTTTTGTTTTAACTCCGTTTCAATGGACCGAAATTCCTGTTCTACATGTTGGCGATTCGAGCTACCTTCAGCTTGAATGACTAATGTTTCAGCAAGTGTAGACTTTAAACGATCTTGGGTATGCGCAAGTGTCTCCAATTCTTTGTTTGCCACAAGTAAATTCTCCGTTTTTTCAGAGACTTGCTTGTGAGCATTTGTCGCATGATTTTGTCTCAAAAATGAGAGAGCAATCGACATTTGATTCTTCCAAAGCGGAATCGCTGTCATAATCGATGATTGAATCTTTTCAACTAGCGATTGGTTTGTATGCTGGATCAGACGAATTTGCGGAGCACTTTGCAAAGTAATTTCTCTACTTATTTTCAAGTCATATACACGTTTTTCTAATAAATCTGTATATGAGAGGATATCGTCTAATTCTTGTTTTTTTAAAAGGTCCGTTTCCATTTTCGCTACTTGTTCCGCGTTTGGAATTGAGTTGGCATGTAACTCTTCAAGCCTTAATTCCCCTGCAGCGATGTAAATATTGAGCATATGAAAATACTCTTTATTATGCTCATATAAGCGGTCAAGCATGACGATATCAGCTAACAGGATGTTCTTGCTTCGGTTTAACTTCACACTGATTCGGTCAATTTGAGCGCTTGCCTTTTGAAATCGAGACACAGTTTCCTGTGAAGATTTTGGACTTTTTCTAAACCACCGGACAAAAAAGGGGCGTCGAGCAGGTGCCAATTCATCAGGGTTCACTTCATTCAACTTCCCAATTAGATCAGCTAAAATTTCACCGATTTCACCAATATCCTGCTTCTGTACTTGGTCAAGCATTGCATTCGAGAAGGCAAGCAATTTAGATTGTGCAGGCATCCCAAAAGTGACTAGCGCCTGACGATTATTCAATCGTAATTCTTGGGCGATCTTACACGCCTTTTGTCTGCTTTCTGCTGGAATGGTATCTATTAACTTCTTTCCTTCACTCGGAAGTTCTGTAGCAAAAGGATGTACTTCCTTTCCCTGATCGAGTGTTTTTTCACCTTCACTCATTTCCATTTCCCGCTTCCATTAATCAAGCTCGATTCTTTCGTGTTTTTTATCGTTTGCTTTGCAACATCTATTTCGTAATCAAGTTCTTGAATATCATTCGAAATCACTTCATACAGATCTTCTTCAACTGATTTCGTCAGCTTCTCTAATGTTCTCCGTGTTTCAATTAACGAAAGATCTAATTCTTTATTTTTCTTCGGCTGCGCCGCTAGAAACACATATTTCTCCGCCAATTCCAAAGTCGAATCCAAATGAGAGAAGTAAAACTGTTCCGCTTGATAAAACCGTTTTGGCTCTTTTTTCGTTAAGCTGTATATCTTTCTAATCATCCTCACAAGCTCAATTCTTTCCTTTAAAGAAGGAATATGTCGAATCGATAATAGCGCTTTGCAAGCACGAAAAACTTTAGATTTCGCTTCTTTTACATTGCCTTTGATATATTGATATTCTTTTCTACTCAGTCCATGTTTCTTCAAAAAACGGGCAGACATGAAGATGGAACTCGCTCCAAATACAATAACGCCACCTAATACAGACCAAAGAGTAGATAGGAAAATGGACTGATCAAATCCAAAATAACTAATTGGCCAGATGATTACGGCAATAGGGCTCGATATAACTATTCCAATAATGGAGGTTACAAACCGATTCATCGCATTGACACTCCTAACATAATTTCTATCCTATTTATACGCTTCATTCATAAATAAGTTTCATTTCTTATAGGTTAAACGATATACGATTTACGTCATTCCTGCAAATATTTTTAATAAAAACTCATAGCTGCCCAAGTATACTAAGTTTACCATATAAGTGCCCTGAATCATTTAAACTGCTTCAAACACAAACAATGTGAATGATACTATTATGCGTATCATTTGAAAAAATAAAATCCTACTTTTTGATTCAATAAGGAAAGGTACTTTATGTTTTTATTTTCACGTACATCGAGCACTACAAACCTTAGCCTAAGTATTTTTGTGAATCATTGTCAGGAAGATAGGCTTAGTTACTTGGACGGATTCCTACCGATAATCATGTTAGGAACTATTCCGAGGCTTACATTGTCGAAAAAGGGAAATATTACCTGATAAATTTTCCCCTTAAATCAACATATTTCTCTGAAGCTCGTTTTTTACTTTCCCTTTGTTCACAAGCTCTTCAATCCAATAACGTCCGTGTTAATTAATCGATTAATTAACACGGACTTTTGTCATTCCAACTAGAAATTTGCAATTATTCCCCTTCCTGCGATTTCCTTAACTACGAACATCAAACCTTAGATCACCTAAAAAAAAGAAAAAAATGAAGATACATGACACCATCCAAATTTCGGATTGCACTTTGTATCTTCATCTTCTCTATTATTTTATTCACTTTTGAAACCAGTCCGAATTTTCATCCATGTGCCAAAACGGAATGTCTATATCAATCTCACCTGTTATTCGGTCAATCTCTACATCTTGTCCATCAAGCCATTTCGTAAAATCAAATTGAATCGGCTCTTGGTCTCCACTTAAAGCAATCCATGCCTTCATTTTTTTGGCAAATAAGCAGACGTGTGAGTCTTTCCCGCCCAACTACTGTATAAATCAGAGAAGATCCCAGAAGGTTTCATATAAAAGAGAAATTAATGCTCGCTTGAGAGATATATTACTTTCTCTCCTCAAAAACCACCGATGAATCAAATCAATTTAACATGTTTTCTATCAGTTCGTTTCTGCTTTGTTACTTTCATCATTCTCCATATTAAACCAAAGTGGTTCGTTATCATCAACATCGCCATTATAGTTGATTAAGATCTCTTCACCGGCTTTTATATCAGTGTAAGCATAAAAGTCAAACGTGTGGTTGTCAAAATTAATATCATACGTTGCATTCGGAGTATATGAGTGGTTAAACAGCATTCCATATCCTAAGAGGATGGCAGTGTGGTTCACACCATACTCAAACGCGTAATCTGCAAGTAACGTCTTCTCTATATGTTCATGTTCCTTATTCGGGTAAGAAATAACCGGTGCCTCATGTACAAGCTCCCCTTTTGCTATATCACGTGTTGCAAATACCCCTCTATTGAACTCCCCATCGCTGAGTGTGGAAGTCTTTATCTCAATCATGTAAGTCACCTTCGCCTTCTTTTCTATGGAGTTCACTATCTACTTAAGTTTGCCAATTGAAAAGGAATTTAGCAACTATTTTCTTCTATTCCTTTTCAACCATCGTCTATCAGCTCTACTTCCAATTGAATACATTCTGAGATATGTAGCCATTGCTAACGCATACAAAACCTGCATGGCGTTAAAATGCCACCGTTTAACATGCAGGATAAATCATGTAGCACGCTACACTTACCTCATCACAATGGTGGCAGTGCGAGGCTGGATTTTGGGGTGCTTTCTATAATAAAAAAAAATATACCTACTAAATAGAGGGCTTATTAATAAGTCGCAAAGCCCCGTCCTCATGTCATTAATACAAAAAAGAAGTATTGGCATAAAGCCTCAACTTCTTTAAACATTAATATTTTCTAAGAAAACTTGGCTTTGTTCCAAACCATTCTTCACTGATCAAATGATGACACTCCGTAAATATTCGTTCAATAGTTTGTGTTGAGTTTGCTAACACTCTTACGGTAAAACCTTTTACAGGGAGTAAAGAAAGACCTATATCATATACATCTGTTTTCGAATAAAGGGCATGATATAACCGATCCAGAAGATCCGGGCTCATTTGTTCCCCAACGACCAGCATGGAACCTAAATGTGAAAATCCTTCCATGAAACCAAGCTCCTCCATATTTTGTGTCGCTGGATTCAACTTAATATGATCAAAAGACACCAGTTCATCATCCATATAAATTTCATTGATTAATTGAACCATATCATAACTGAACCGTTCACCATTAGGCGACCATCCTGGGGTAATAATATCCGAATAAAGGAATGTAGCGCCTTTTTCCATCCGAATCACATTTTTTTGTTTATAACGCGCATGTTGATATGCAATTAACGGATCGGGAATGTACTCTAAATAACTGCCTGCTTTAAGAAAGATTTCTGTTTCCTGATAGGCATATGACTGTGGTGTTTTATAAACTTTTGTTGCGGATTGTGTGGTTAAGGTTACTCGGGCTTGTTCCTCCAATGCAATGTGCAAATGATAGCTATCTCCATCTAAATAGCCGCCACCTGGGTTTAAAATATAATAACAAACTTGTCCAGAATCGTCGTGATATACTGGGCGCATGACTTTCAATGCGCCCTGGAAATATACATTCTTTGCTACAGTTTTTCCGAGTCGTTCTTCAAGGTCTAAACGTAATTCACCTGTCCAGACTTTCATTTTAATCTAGCCCTTTTAAAAGTGCATTTTTCTTAAGCCAATCTATGACTTGGTCAAGCCCCGTATTATCCTTTAAATTGGTAAAAACAAATGGTTTATTTCCACGAAAAGTCTTCGTATCCGACTCCATTACTTCTAAACTTGCACCAACATACGGGGCCAAATCCGTTTTATTAATAATAAATAAGTCAGATTTAATCATCCCCTGCCCGCCTTTTCTTGGGATTTTTTCACCTTGGGCGACATCAATAATATAAATGGAGAAATCAACAAGCTCAGGGCTGAACGTTGCCGCAAGATTATCGCCGCCACTTTCAACAAAAATAAGCTCAACATCTGGATGTTTCTCTATTAATTCATCAATGGCAGCAAAATTCATCGAAGCATCTTCACGAATCGCTGTATGAGGGCAACCACCGGTTTCAACCCCAATAATGCGGTCAGCAGGTAGGACACCATTTTGCATTAAAAATTTGGCATCTTCTTTTGTGTAAATATCATTGGTTACAACCGCCATACTGATCTCACCTTCTAAATGCCGGGTCAGCTTTTCAACGAGCATGGTTTTTCCTGCTCCAACAGGCCCTCCTACCCCAATCTTTATAGGTTCCATAAAGAACACTTCCTTTCTTTCATATTAAGACATGAAAATGCGAATATTTACACGCTCATGTTTCATTTGAGATAATTCGAGCCCAGGTGAAACGATTCCGAAATCCTCTTCATCCAAGTTTTGAATTTTTCCCGTTGCTTTTACTAATACGTCTTGAAATTCCTGAATCGTTTTCTGCCCAGCTGTCTGGCCTAAGGGAATCGCTCGAACTGCGTTTTGGACAAGACTTGAGACAGTAGAATACAAATAATAGAGGGTCGTCGTTGATTGTGGAACTCTAAGATGATGGCCAATCATTGTAAAAACAATCGCCGGATGTCCAAAAGATCGCTTCTCTTTTATACGTTCTTTATATTGTAAAAGAACAGGCACTTCATATAAAGAGCCTACGAGATTCAGCATGCGTTCCCCCATTCTTTGGGTACCCTCTCGTGTTTCACGAGGCAAATTTTGCACATTTAGCATTCGGTCTACCTTCCACACTTTTTGGAAGTCTTCATTCTCTAAGGCTTCATATACTATATGAGAAGCAAGCCCATCCGAATAGACAAGCTGTTCATTTAAATAAACATGAAGCCATTTAGAGAATGTAGCTTGGTCATGCACTTGATCTTCTTGAATATAACTCTCCAAGCCATATGAATGACTAAAAGCTCCTGTAGGGAAATTAGAATCGCAAAGCTGAAATAAAGAAAGTGCGTGATCAGTCATGGCTGTGCCCAATATGCCGAAATGCCTGTTTCACTTTCCGTTCTTCGCGTGTGAAAGGAATTTGAAGCTCTTGTAGTAATTCTTCAACAAGATAATCGAATTGAACAAGCATGTCGTTTTCTTCAAATTGGGCAGGTAGATGGCGATTCCCTAATTGATGAGCAATCGTCCCCATTTCTTTCAACGAACGAGGACTAATAATCAATAAGTCATCAGATAAGACATCGATGATAATCATATTATGATCATCCATATATAAAACATCACCCGCTACAAGGTCACGGGGATCCTTCAGACGAATGCCTATTTCATTACCATGGTCGGTTGTCACCCTTTGAATTCGTTTCATTAAATGGGCGCTTTCGAGATATACCTTTTCTTTATGGCGTTTTTCAATTTCTTCTTTTTCCATTTGTTCAATATTCGTAACAATTTTCTCAATGATCAATGCTTTCACCTCAAAATAGGAAATATCTTTGCCCCATCGGTACGATGTCAACAGGGTCACATGTAATATGTTTACCGTTTACTCTTACCTCGTATGTTTGCGGATCAACGGTAATCTCAGGGGTTTCGGAATTAAGTTTCATATCTTTTTTCGTTAAATTCCGAATACCACGAACTGGAAGAATCATTTTTTCAAGCCCTAGTTTCTCGTGCACTTTATCATCATAAGCTGCTTGGGAAATAAACGTAATCGAACTTTTAGCCAAGGCTTTTCCAACTTGCGCATACATTGGACGATAAATCATCGGTTGCGGTGTTGGTATGGACGCATTTGCATCTCCCATCAAACTTTGAACAGCAAAGCCATTTTTTAAGACCATTTCAGGTTTGACACCGAAAAACGCTGGTGACCAAAGGACAAGATCGGCAATTTTCCCCACTTCAATCGAACCGACATATTCAGAAATCCCATGCGTAATGGCAGGATTGATCGTATATTTTGCAATATAACGTTTTGCACGGTTGTTATCAGAAAGTTCGTTATCTCCTTCCATCATTCCCCGTTGTTTCTTCATTTTGTCTGCCGTTTGCCAAGTACGTAAAACAACCTCACCAACCCGTCCCATTGCTTGGGCATCCGAGCTAACCATGCTAAATACGCCCATATCTTGAAGAATATCCTCAGCGGCAATCGTTTCACGTCGAATCCGTGAATCCGCAAAAGCAATATCCTCAGGAATCGATGGATTTAAATGGTGACACACCATTAACATATCTAAATGTTCGTCGATTGTATTAACCGTAAAAGGTAATGTTGGATTTGTAGAAGATGGAAGAACATTCATAAAGCTCGCTGCTTTAATTAAATCAGGCGCGTGTCCTCCACCCGCTCCTTCTGTATGGTACATATGAATGACTCGATCTTTAATAGCCGCCATTGTATTTTCCATAAATCCACCTTCATTTAAGGTGTCTGCATGAACCGCTACTTGCACATCATATTTATCAGCTACTCTTAGGGAAAAATCAAGTGCTGAAAGGGTGGCTCCCCAGTCTTCATGGACTTTTAAGCCAATCACACCGGCCCGTACTTGCTCAGCCAAAGGCTCTTCGGTTGCAGCTTGTCCTTTTCCAGTGAAGCCTACGTTAATTGGCATTCCTTCAGATGCTTGCAACATTCGATGGATATTCCATTCACCAGGTGTAACTGTTGTTGCCTTTGATCCAGCAGCAGGACCCGTCCCCCCGCCGATTAATGTCGTCGTACCTGATGTTAAGGCTGTTTCAATTTGAGTCGGATTAATAAAGTGGACATGGGTGTCAATTGCACCAGCAGTGACAATCAACCCCTCCCCTGCAATGATTTCTGTCGAAGCCCCAATCACAATATCAACATTATCCATTACTAATGGGTTACCCGCTTTTCCAATTCCAGCAATTTTTCCGTCACGGATTGCAATATCAGCTTTAACAATACCTGTGTAATCCAAAATTACAGCATTCGTAATGACTACATCTGGTACCCCATCACCACGAGTCACAAGCGGATGTTGCCCCATTCCATCCCTGATCACTTTTCCACCGCCAAACACGACTTCTTCGCCATACGTTGTATAATCTTTCTCGATTTGAATCAGTAGATCTGTATCCGCTAAACGAATAGAATCTCCTGTAGTTGGACCGTACATTTGCGAATATTGCTTTCTTGGCATTCTAAAACTCATTACTTGCATCCTCCTTGAACAGATCCATCTACTTTATTGTTAAATCCATAAACACGTTGTTCTCCAGCAAAACAAACTAATTCTACTTCTTTTTCATCCCCTGGCTCAAAACGGACCGCTGCACCCGCTGGTACATTCAGACGTTTCCCAAACGCTTCTTCTCGATTGAATTGAAGGGCTTCATTCACTTCAAAAAAGTGGAAATGGGATCCTATTTGGACTGGACGATCCCCCATATTGATCACGGAAAGCCTTGAAGTGGTTCTGCCAACATTACAAATAATATCTTCTTCTTTTAAAAAATATTGCCCTGGTACCATTAAAATTCCTCCTGTCATTCCTTACCTGATTGGACTATGTACTGTTACCAATTTCGTTCCATCTGGAAAAGTCGCTTCTACTTGAATATCGTCAATCATCTCTGGAATACCTTCCATCACGTCTTCGCGTGACAAAATAGTTGCTCCGTACTCCATTAATTGGGCAACCGTTTTCCCATCCCTTGCACCTTCTAACACTTCATATGTGATAAGTGCTACCGATTCTGGATGATTTAGTTTCAGTCCTCTCTCTCTTCGTTTCTTAGCTAAATCCCCTGCCACAACAATCATGAGTTTATCTATTTCACGTGGTAATAGATGCATCATAACCCTCCTTATTTTCATGTATTTACCATTAGGATTTTTCTTAAAAAGGAAAATACTAAGTATAGATATTTTTCAAATAAAAAACTTACATATATATCCTTTCCTTTTTATTTGTATTTAAACATCATTTCTATTTGCACTCGGGTTTTTATTTTATACAAGAGAATTCATATTTAAATGAAAAAGAAAGAAAGAAAGAAAGTCTTATTGAGAGGAGATTTTTATGAAAAAAATGAATAGCATTTTATCAACCGAAAGATCACTTTTTTCATTCGTCGTGGCCTGTTTAAAAGGTGTCTCTCAAGTCATATTGATTGAAAATGCATTGACTGGAGCCTTAATTTTACTTGCAATAACGATTTCAGATTATTTCTTAGGAATTATGGCCATTTTTTCAACTATTATTGGAACACTCATTGGAATAATAGGAGGGGCAGATAAACAGAGGGTAAATCAAGGGTTATTTGGATATAATTCTGTGTTAACTGGAATAGCACTCACTGAATATTTAGACGGACCGTATCAGTGGATTATTGCCTTAGTAGCATCTGCTATGGCAGCACTCTTCACGGCCGCCTTGATGCATATTATGCGAAAAACAGAACTCCCCATCCTTACCTTCCCATATTTCATCGTGACATGGTTTACATTGCTCGCTTCATACCGATTGAAAACTTTCCATTTAAGTGCAGATTTAGAGCCTCAATCATTGGCCAATTGGACACTAAACATAGCAGGGAAAGGCAATTGGTTGGAAGGAAGTTTTAAAGGTATCGGACAAATTTTCTTTCTTGATCATACTCTAGCTGGAGTCATCCTATTTATCGCCATAATTTTGGCCGGTTGGAGATTTGGTCTTTTTTCCATTATAGGAAATGTAGCTGCCCTGCTCGTCTCCTACGGATTAGAAGGGGAACATGCACTAATTTTTATGGGGTTGTACGGATACAATGCGATCTTAGCCATTTTAGCAGTATCAGTCGTATTTAATTCGGAAAGCACGAAATTCTCGGTTATAACAGGGATCATTGCAGCTTGTTTGACCGTGCCCATCATGGCCGGCTTAAGTACTTTGCTTTTACCCTATGGTCTTCCATCGCTGACAATGCCTTTCGTTCTCAGTACCTGGCTTATTCTAGGGGCAAAGAAAGTCTTGCCTAAAATCTGACAAAATACCATTAATAAAAATCAAAAGAAAAGCTTCTCGTAAAACATTACGAGTGCTTTTCTTAAAACAACATTATCGAGAGCATCGGCATAATTAATGAATCAAAAAAATTAGTTATCAACAGAATCGGATGCACCGATAAGACACTTCGATATATACATTACGTTACACCCAGCGCTAAGCACAAAATTCGTCGAAAAAAAACAGACCCATTTTACTGGATCTGCAATAAGATTCTTTCTCTTTGGTTAAAGGTTGCTACATGTGAGGCGCCTACTTGTTGCAACAACTTCTTGTTTTCTACCACATATTTGCCAAGATCATCTGGGAAATGTGAGTCAGAAGAAAGAGTAATAGGTACACCTTTCCCCACAATCGTTGTTAAAAAATCAACAGATGGGCACATTTCTTGAACTGGATAGCGATAGTATAAACCTGCATTCACTTCTGTGGCAGTATTTGTCTCTTTTAATGCATGAGCAATCCGTTCATACCATTTATGATTAAAGGATTCATTGTTCACTTTAAAATTAAATACTTTTAAATTATCTAAATGGGCAATAAAATCAAACATGTTCGATCGAATCATCTTTTCAACCGTTTCATAAAAACGAGTATATAGCGCTTCTAAATTCAAATTTTCAAAACGAGATGCGGTTTGTGGATTATCGAATCCCCATCCATCCACAAAATGAACAGAACCGATCACATAATCCCATGGTTTTCCTTCTAAAAGTGTAGCAAGTTCCCGCTCTTGCCCGACAAAATAATCCGCTTCAATCCCTAGCCTTAATGAGACGCCTTCTTTTTCCCAGCGTTTTTTTGCGGCTAAAATTGCTGAAGTGAAATCATCCATTTTTTCCGTCATGACATTTCTTAACCAATACGCTTGCAATTCCCCAATTGAATCGTTTGGATCCAAATTTAGCGCTTTTTCAAAATAATTTTTTGTTTCTTTAAAACGATATAAATGATCGACAATCCCGACTTCTTTCAAACCGATTTGCTTGGCCTTTTTCAAATATAGATCTAACCACTCTTCACTATAACAACCAGCATTTAATCGCTTTTGAAGCTGGATCATTTGGTTTTCAATTTTTTCTCTGGATCCATGCTCCAGAACCTCATTACCTAAAAAATGCTCAATCGCTTTCGCCGTCCGTTCGAGCCATTTAAACGAATACGGTCCCTCTTCTAGATGTACATGATAATCGACTAACATTCCACTCGACCCCTCTTTGCTATAGTCCAATGTGTAAACCATTCTTCCCACTCTTCCAGACAAGGTTGATCACTTATCACTTCATCGAATTGACTAGCTTGTGCGAATGAAAAGAAAGACGGAATGCCCATTTTCGATGAATCCGCAAGCAAGATATTCTTCTTACTGCAAGCCATCATTTTCGCAGAAACGAGTGACTCATCTAAATCATAATCATAGATCATATCCGCCACGATCCCCCCACAGGAAATGAATGCTTGATCCACTCGGATATGATTCAGCCACTCAAGTGTCATAGCACCCGAGACAGAAGATTGTGCTGGGTTCGTCACCCCACCTAACAGAATGACCTTTCCTGTCATCCGTTTCTCTTCAATTGCTTGATTAAAACGATCGGCTGCTTTAATCGAATTCGTTACAACCGTTAAGTTTTTCACATTTTGAATACAATCCGCCATATGAACGGTTGTCGTTCCAACATCAATTGCGATCGTATCACCATCTTTAATGCGTGATGTCGCCTCTATTGCAATTCGTTCTTTTTCTGCACGATTCATATCAAGTTTTTGTAAAAAGACTTGTTCTTCTTCTAGTTTTGTATATAAAACAGCTCCACCGTGCACTCTCGTTACTCGTTCCTGTTCTTCTAACTCTGTCAGATCTCGGCGAATCGTTTCTGGCGTAACCGAAAACTTCGTCGCCAGTTTTCCAACAGATACACGCTTCTCCTCATTCACCCATTGAATAATTAAACGCTGACGTTCTTCCTTTAATTCATTCATGATAAAGCAATGACATCCTTTGGTTCTACGAATAATTGATATTCCATGCCTTTTTCAAATACAGACGCTTGATGATGCAATTGTTCCATTGTAAATTGCTGATTGTCTGCATGAAAAGTTGTACGAATCACATTTCCGTTCATAATAGAATCGCCAGCAATAGCGCTTAGTTTAAAAGCAGAAGATTGAGCTTGTACATGAATGGCTTCTGGACGAATGGCATATTTATCTGCAGACACTTCTGTATTTTTCCCTATTAATTTTCCTAATTGTTCTTTTGAAAAAACATTGTATCGACCAATAAAGTTGGCAACAAATTCAGTTCTAGGTTGTGTATAAATTTCAGACGGTGTTCCTTCTTGTGCAATTTTCCCTTGATTCATAACGAAAATACGATCAGAAACGGTCATTGCTTCTTCTTGGTCGTGTGTCACGAGAATCATGGTCATATTCAGCTCACGTTGAATCGTTCGAAGTTCAACTTGCAAATGTTTTCGAATTTGAGCATCGAGAGCACTTAATGGCTCATCGAGTAACAAGACTTTCGGGCGAACAACGAGGGATCGAGCAAGTGCAACCCGCTGTTGCTGCCCACCAGAAAGCTCATGCGGATATGCCGCTTTCTTCTCTTGTAAACCAACGAGATTGATCATTTTCTCTACTTGTTCTGCCACTTCATTTGCTGGTTGTTTGCGCATTTTTAAACCGAATGCTACATTTTCATACACGGTCATATTCGGAAATAAGGCGTAGGATTGAAACACCATACCTACTTGTCGATTTTTCGGTGGGACTTTCTTCATGTCTTTCCCATCAATCGTCACATTGCCACCCGTTGCATCTGTCAGTCCGGATAAAATACGGAGGATCGTACTTTTTCCGCAGCCACTTGGTCCAAGTAATGTGACAAACTCGCCGTCTTCAATGTTCATATCAATCCCAGACAGAACATCTGCATCTTGATATTGTTTATGAACGTCTTTTAATACAACATTACTCATGTGCGTTTCATTCCCTTCGCCTTTTTCGTTAATGTCGCCATCACTAGCGTCAGAATACCCATCAACACGATATATACGAACACAATCGCACTCGCAATATGACCACTTGTACTTAATTTCGTCATTAAATAAATTTGAACCGTTTCAAATTGAGAGCCAACCACAAGGTTAATCAAAACAAATTCACCAAATAAAACGGAGAAGGATAACAGGCTTGAGACAAATAATCCTGGATAAACGGATGGAAGCAACACTTTACGGAAAGCATCCATTTTTGAGGCGCCTAATAACTCCGCTGCATCCATCAATTGCCGACCTTGCACATTACGCAAGCTATTTCGTGTTCCTTGGTACATAAACGGAAGCACACTAATGACATATACTCCCATCACAGCGAGGATCATTGGTAGGCTCGTCCCTGAATAAAACCGAATGATACCCACTGATAAAATAATACCTGGAAAGGCATATACCATCACAACACTTGCCTGAAACCACTTTTCCAATGCTGGGAAATATAATACAATCACGAAAATGGCTGGCACAATAAACATAATCGAGATGAAAACAGCACCACCTGAAAGAAGAACAGACCTGCCGAATGCTTCGATAAAGCGAGCATCTTGAAATAGTGTCCGAATCCATTCGAACGTTAATCCTTCTGGTAAAATGGTTTTATTCCATTCCGTTGAAAATGCATACAACGCAGTCGCAAGAATCGGTAACGCTAAATAGATACCGATTAGGATAAGTATGACGATTGTAAATTTCTTCATCGTTTCGACAAATCCTTTCTCGTTTTCTTAATAAGCCATTCACTCAGTAACATCCCAATAATCATAATTACACCAAGTAAGACGGCGATGGCACTCGCTAATTCTGGTTGTGCAAAGATGTCCCCTGAAATAAGTGATCCAATACGAATGGCCGCTAAGTTATAATTACTTCCAGTTAAGGCATATGCCGAAGCATACGCACCCATGGCGTTTGCGAATAAAATCGTGAATGTACCTGCAATACCGGGAAGTAAAATGGGTAGACCGATTTTTCTCCAAAACATTAACGGTGAGGCACCTAATAACGCAGCGGCATCTTTCCATTGTTGCTGAATTCCATAATAAATTGGATAGAGAAGCATGATCGAAAGAGGGAGTTGAAAGTAAATATAGATGAGCAATAGCCCTGACCAGCTATAAAGGGAGAAAGATAAATCCCAACCAAACGAATCAAGCGCCAATGTAAATAGACCACTATTTCCCAACAAGACGATAAACGCAAATGCAAGCGGTACACCAGAGAAATTAGATGTTAAATTCGATAAAATTAATAACCTTTCCCGTACTGGTTCGGAAAAATTCGTCATCGCGTATACACCTAACAACGAAACGACTAACGCGATGAACGCTGACATGACAGACAAAGCGAAACTGTTTTTAAACCCTTGTAAAATATAAGAACTAGATAACGCTTCTTGATAATGTTCGAACGTAAACCCATCACTATTTGAAAAACTACTAATTAACATATGAATAAGCGGTACGAGAAAAAAGAACGTCATCAACAAAGCGAATGGTACTAATATGAGCAATACGCCTTTTTTTCCAGACATGTTCATGATGTCTCCCTTCCTTAGTCGACTAGGCCAGGTATGAGTAGAGGGACCATCGCTTCTGATGGATGGATTCCAAGCAAATGACAAGCAAGTGGAGCCATTTGCAGCTGTGAAACAATCTGATCTTGAACAATCGGCTTTATTTTTTTAGAAGCAATAAATAACGGAACATGGCGATCATCTGTTGTATTCCCACCATGATTTCCATCAAACGTCATCCCATGGTCAGCTGTTACGATGATGTCATAACCAAGATCCATCCATTTTGGCAAGGCAAGAGCCAATAGGGCATCTGTAGCTAAAACACGATTTCGATATTGCACAGAATTAGCTGTAAATTTATGGCCATCATCATCTACATTCATCGGGTGAATATAGAGAAAATCTGGGTTCTTTTCAGAAACAAGCCACTGTGCTTCAGCGAATAAGTGACTATCAGGATAATGATCTTCAAAATAAAACAGGCCATTTTCAATCGGTGCATCTTTGTCTAGTTGAATTCGATCGACACCATGACGAAATGGCGCATGATTATACAGTTCACTTACCCAATAATAAGCCGCCGCAGCGGTTGTCTTCCCACTGCGTCTAGCTAGATGAAACAAACTTTCTTGCGTCGATAATCGAACGACTCCATTGCCGACTATTCCATGGACTAAAGGAGCGGTTCCAGTTAAAATGGTTTCGTAAAGCGGCCTGGATAATGAAGGCACTTCCGACTTCACTTCATAACGAGCGACCTTTCCTTGTTCAACAAGATGCTGCATAAATCCCATATGTGAACACGCCGTATCAAAACGAAGCGCGTCCACAACGATCATAATTAAACGATTATTTGACATGGATTAACACCTGCTCTTGCCACATTTGAGGGATTTTTTTCGTTGTTTCTTCCCAAGCTTTTTGATCGCCAACAGGTTGTGCACTTTTATACATATTATCAGGTAATAAAAGAGATTTAACTTCTTCTGGTAACTTTACATTTTCGCGAATTGGGCGTGCATACCCTTTTGCTAAATTTTCTTGTCCTGCATCTGAAAGAATGTATTCACGAGCTAACATAGCAGCATGCGGGTTCTTCGAATATTTGTTAATAACCGTTGCATAGCCAGATGTTACAGATGCCTCTTCTGGAATCGTTATGTCGAAACGCTTTGCATCAATTTGCTCACGATAGCCTAGTGCATTAAAATCCCAAAGTAAAGCAACATCAATTTCACCTTTTTCTAAGTTAGCCACACTTGGATCGCCAGCTGATAAACGACCTTGTTTCGCTAATTCTGCAAAGAAATCAATACCCGGTTGAATATTCTTTTCGTCTCCACCGAAAGCATACGCAGCTGCCAAGATAGCAAATTGTGCTTGGTTTGCTGTTAACGCATCACCAATACTAACTTTGTAATTGCCATTTTTTAAATCGTCCCATGATGTTGGGGCATTTTTCACATTATTCTTGTCTGAAATAAAAGCCATCGTACCTGTATAACCAACAACCCAGTCACCATTATCATCTTTGGCCCATTTTGGAATGTCATCCCAATAAGACGTTTTATATGATAATGTTAAGCCTTGGTCCTCTGCAATCGGTCCAAAGGCAATTCCAACATCACCAATGTCAGCTGATGCATCCTTTTTTTCTGCTGCAAATTTAGCTAACTCCTCTGCACTGGACATATCTGTATCCGAATGTTTTAACTTATATGTTGTTCCTAATTCACTCCAAGTTTCACCCCAGTTTGCCCACGTATCCGGCATCCCAACTGAATTGACTTCGCCCTCTTTTTTTGCTTTTTCTTCTATTTGAGTCAATGTCAAATCATTATAATTAATTTCTTTTCCTGCGCTTGATCCTTTAGATGTATCGTTTGCTGAACACGCCGCTAACATTGATATAGCCATTGCACCAATTATTCCTTTTTTCCAATTACGATTCCAAGACATTGTTTTTTCCCTCCAGAAGATATTTGTTTTTGTTTTGTATTACACTATGAATATACAAAACAAATATTAAGCAAAAATCATTCCCACACTAAGAATGTGTAAATTTCACTTTACAGAACATTTACATCCAACATAGGTATCTAAAAAAATGCATGCCAAACTTATCATGTTATCGATATAACTCGACAACCACATAAGTTTGACACGCACTTGATAGGCTTCACTTCAGTTAAGGGTGGATCCACTCATCTCATTGTGAAAATATAACAGACCTTTCCACATTAAATTAGAAGGAATGGCCCTGTTATATGACGATGTTGATTTTCACAGATGATCCAAAATCGTTTTATCAAAAAATATTATTTAACATACTCTAATGAATAAAGCTTATTACTGAGGCTGATCGTATTGTTTTGCCCTCTCACTGTCCTTTAATCCTTTCGTAGTAGGATCAATCACACTACCAATACCAAAGAACGTAAGCGCGATAAAGTTAACAATCCCCAACAGTCCATTCATCGCATCATCAGTAATCGTAAAACCAATGGGATGAATATAGGTGTTGATAAAAGCTGCAATCATTTGAGTAATAATTAAGACCCCAGGTATAAATACGGTAAAAATAAAGGTTGGATTTTTAAAACGTACTTTCCAGTTAATCATTTTAACACCTCCTATCATGCGAAAAGGGTGGTGCTTACCTAATGAGAAATCTTGATGGAAAATAAAAAGGTTTTGCGGACTAATCAAATTAGCTTTGCACAGCATCCGCACCTTGTTAGGTTGGTTTAGCTGTTCTCCAAAAATTTTTACTCATTGTTGTTACTAGTTCTAAAAAAGACACACCAACTTACTTCACACAACTTGTTGAATTTCTCGGAATACAGATTGAAATGTCTCCTTCTTGATAGTTTATGTTGCTTGTCTTATTTGGCTAAGACTTATGGAGGATGGCGAAGTTTTTTTGTCATTATATTATCAACATTTCCAGCCACAATACTTATCCGTTTCAAACTAAGGGAACTATATCGTTTCTCTTAATAAATCCTTTTTTGCCGTTTACAATATTATAGTTTATAATTATATTTAATTAACTATATATGTAATTTAGGGGGCAATGAAATGGAACCCAACATTGTAACAGGAAGCTTCCAATTAATGAAATCTTTAAATAGATCTGTCATTTTGAATACGATTCGTAAAAAAGGGACCATTTCGAGAGCCGATATTGCAAAAACAACGAAGCTTACTCCTCCGACAGTAAGCAATCTTGTGAAAGAGCTACTTGAAACAAAAATAATCATTGAAACCTCCTTAGGTGCATCTAGTGGGGGAAGAAAACCGACATTGCTCACGTTGAATAATGACATGTTTCACGTTATAGGCCTCGATATAGGTTCCCATCATCTCAAAATTATACTGACCGACATAAATGGAAAAATACGAAAAAAGCAAATTCATCCTATTCCGGACTCCATCACAAATGAAGGCCTACTTGACTTAATGATTACGTCCATCTATACCATCCAAAAGAATGAACAAATAGATCGTGACAAGATCATCGGGATTGGAATTGGAATGCATGGGATTGTTGATGTTGACCAAGGGGTTTCCGTTTTTGCCCCCAATTTAAAATTAAAAAATATCCATGTTAAAGAAGTTCTAGAAAAAGAATTTCAGATGATGGTGCAAATTGAAAACGATGCTAGAGCCATGAGCCTTGGGGAACTTTGGTTTGGATATGGTCATGGGGATGACAGTATTGTCTGTATAAATGTCGGCAGAGGAATTGGTGCTGGAATCATTATCAACGGTCAAGTGTTCAGAGGCGAACACTATATTAGCGGAGAAATCGGCCATATGGCTATTGATCTTAATGGTCCAAAATGCACATGCGGCAATTATGGGTGTTTGCAAACATTCGCTTCCGGTCCCGCAATTGTTGAAAGACTTAAGAACGAATTGAAACTTGGAGAATCTAGTATCCTTAAAAACAAGGAAGATGAAATCGACGGCGATGTCATTTATCAGGCTGCATTAGCGGGAGACCCATTAAGCAAGAATATTTTAAATAAAGCCGGACGTTATCTTGGTGTAGGAGTCACGAATTTAATCCATATCGTAAATCCAAAGCGGATTGTTATTAGCGGAGGGGTTTCAAATGCCAAGGAATTCATTCTTGAAAGCGTAATGGAGACGATTGAACAGCGTGCATTGACCGATTCAGCGAAACAGACAGAGGTCATCATCTCAAAGTTTGGAGCAGACGCCACTGTTATGGGTGCAATTGCATTAATCCTTGCCGAATTGTTTGCAACCCCTGGAAACACTTAACACCTCATATTCTCTTTTTGAGTGGTACCATCATTAGGCTACGCTATACGAAGGGGGTATCTCAAACCAAAGGATCAGACCCCGCAATAACTAAATCTAGTACAAGTTTAGTGTATAAAACACTACAAACTGATTTAGAGTGCGAGGTTAGACCCTTATGAGACACCTTTTTCATTTGATATGATTTAGCGTACTAGGATATCTGGACGTACATACGTTTTTCCATTGTGATTTACCTTTAAATATACCCACTCCCCCGTGTCAGTGAGGTACTCATTTTCTTCCTTACCGACAAGGAAGGTATCCTCAGATTTAATGCCACGGATGGCAGGATTCCAAGCAAATGCCTGGTTTTCCAGAACCGTTCCCTCTGCATTCGGAGTTGCAAGGAATTCCCGGCTCGCATAGCCTGTTGGTCCGCCTTGATGCAGGAAGCGCCAATCTTCGCCATACCCTACTTCCTCATACTTCGCAAACGCTGTCTTTAATACATCCTTGACAGCGACTCCAGGTCTTGTAGCTGCATTCATCGCCACATCAATCTGAACTAGCTTTTGCTTGTTTTCATTGATTTCTGCTGGCAGTTCACCAAAATGAACGAAACGAGTAACGTTTGCGACGAGTCCCCATTTTTCCGCACAAAGAACAATCATTGCATAATTCGCTAATTTTTTATCTGTTGGAATCGGGTGGCGGTATTTAAATACTCGTTCGTCAGTTGATACGAGAATGAGTTGGGGATTAATTCCCCGCTTGATAACTTTTGCTGCAAGATGGGCCTGGATCTCAAACTCTGTCCACCCAGGTTGAATTTCACGGCATGTTGACTCAACCGCCATCGCTGCCTGCTTGGAAAGCCAGCGGTATCGATCGATCTCATCACTAGTAAGCGTGTATCGGAGACTAGTGAGCTCATGTCCGAAGTCTAGGAAATCTCCGATCGATACATCGCTTGCGATTTTTTTCCCTTCAGTTAGTCCTTGTACAATGGAATCCTGATCTTCATACCATTCTAGAGTAATAAATTCATAGCCAAGTCCTAAAAGCTCCTCGTCATGAATTCGTGCTGATTCCATTTTGGAAGTAATGCAGTATTTTTTATCAGCAAAAATTAATAAATCGGCCACACCGTTTTCTGTTGTATTGACAATATGATTGTCCTTTCCACCAGTGATCCAAGCAAAATTGCTTCGTTTTCGGAAAAAAACGCCGTCAATCTTGTTCTCTTTAATAAAGTGTTCCACTTTCTCAAGCGGTTTTGCAATCCCCATTTCCATTTTCCTCCCCCTCTACTTATTATCTTCGTAACCGTTTGGATTGGCCCGATGCCAGTTCCAAGCAGTTTCTATAATGGTTTCCAAGTCGTTGAACCTCGGCTTCCAACCTAAGACAGACTGTGCTTTTTTTGAAGATGCAATCAATACAGCTGGATCACCTGCACGCCTTGGGCTTACCGACTCTGGGATTGGATGTCCTGTCACGTTCCGAGCCGTCTCAATGACTTCTTTTACAGAAAAACCCTTTCCGTTTCCAAGGTTGAATACTTCACTCGCCTCGCTATTACGTAAATGCTGAAGGGCAAGCCAGTGTGCATTCGCGAGATCCATCACATGGATGTAATCTCGGATACAGGTTCCATCTTCAGTAGGGTAGTCCGCCCCAAAAATACCGATTGACTCCCGCTCGCCTAAGGCAACTTGAAGAATGATCGGGATTAAATGGCTCTCAGGTTGATGGTCTTCCCCAATCTTTCCGTCCGGATGAGCACCTGCCGCATTAAAATAGCGCAGAGAAATAGACTTTAACCCATACGCACCATCACACCATCTGAACATTTTCTCCATTGCCAGTTTAGTTTCACCGTATGGACTCGTCGGATCGGTCGTATCCGTTTCCTTAATCGGAATCTGTTTTGGCTCTCCATATGTAGCAGCAGTAGATGAAAACACGATTTTCTTGACACCATGCTCAAGCATAGTGGATACAAGTGTATGGGAAGCAATTAAGTTATTTTCATAATAATCTAATGGATGTGAGACACTCTCCCCAACTAACGAACTTGCTGCAAAGTGAATAACTGCTTCAATTTCATGACGTTCAAAAACATGGTTTAGAAAGCTACGATCATGGAGATCGCCTTGATAAAATTGTCCTCCTACAACGGATTGTTCATGGCCAGTTCTCAGGCTGTCAACGACAATCACTTCTTCACCTTGATTCAAAAGTTCTAATACCGTGTGGCTGCCAATATAACCCGCTCCACCAGTTACTAAAATCGCCATCCTCTATTCCTCCTCAACGATTTCTTTTGTACCGTCACCAATTTCACATATATAGAAAGTCGGCTTGATTCCTGTTTTAGCTGTATAATTACTTGCTACCATCTCTGTAAATGATGTGACAGCTGAATCCTTCACAAGGCTAACATTGCAACCTCCAAAACCAGCCCCCGTCATTCTTGTGCCGATACAGCCTTCGACTTTTGCAGCTTCTTCATACAAAGTATCTAACTCGATTCCTGTGACTTCATATAAATCACGCAAAGATTCATGGGATTGCTTCATTAGTTTTCCAAACAAATCAAGATCGTTTTTCTCAAGTGCCTCCATTGCAGAAATAACCCGCTCATTTTCCGTGACTACATGCTCGACTCGACGACGAATGACTTCATCTTTGACAATATGCTGAATCCTTTTCCAATCATC
Organism: Peribacillus sp. JNUCC 23; assembly: GCF_053653995.1. The sequence goes on along the minus strand of NZ_CM132202.1, from coordinate 522,504 downwards.
AACGCTCATATCTCCTAATGACTGAACATGAAGTAATTCTTGTTGGATGATTTTCAGCCCTTCTTCACATTCTCTCCTGCGCTCATTATATTTTGAATCAGCTAGACCTCTTTGCTTGTTCGTATTAATGATGACAAGCTTGTAGCCGTCAATTCTTACAGGAACATACTCATATTCAAGCGTATCGCACTTCAATTTAATCGCATGCTTTCTTTTGCCCATCCCCACAGCAAACTGATCCATAATTCCGCAGTTGACACCAACAAAGCGATTTTCCGCACGCTGCCCAAGCTTTACAAGCTCTACCATCGGAATCTCTATTCCCGCAAGCCCACTCAAAGAAAGCGCTGTCACTAATTCGATAGAAGCAGAAGATGATAGCCCCGCTCCATTTGGAATATTCCCGTAAAACAGTATATTGGCCCCTGTATAACAACTAGCATCCTCTGAACCAGCGATTTCAAGTAGCTCCTTCAGAACCCCCTTTGGATAGTTCGCCCAGTCATCTTCTTTTCTATAGGTTATATCTGAGACATGACAGCTCACATCTAACTCGAAGTTGGCAGACCGAAAATGGTATATTCCATCATTGCGAGGACTTACCATAGCCCAAGTTCCAAATGTCAGCGCAGCCGGGAAAACATACCCTCCATTATAATCAGTATGTTCCCCAATTAAATTCACACGACCTGGAGCAAAGTACACGCGTAATTCATCTTCTTTTCCGTATTCTTGATAAAATAAATCTTTTAATTGATTTACATCCATTCTTGCTGCTCCTCCCTGTTTACAAAAAGCAAAATATAGTAGACTTCATGTGTTATATGAAATACTCAATCTATTTTCTAAAGTGAATATAGGAATTTTATAAAAGCCTGTTTTCCTTCTGCTGTCGTTTTAAACACGCCGGCATCTTCCAAAACGCGTTGAAACTTATTTCCCACTTCTTTTTGAAGAATTTCCATTACATTTTCTTTCGTTACACTGTCTAACCTTTGACACATATCTTCGTACCAGTCCCAGTGTTTTCCCAACGCCGGATCCCACTTTTCCTTCTGTATCGGCTTCACAAGGTATTCAGCTATTTGTTCCAATTCCGTTGCCAGCCTCCCCGGTAGCACAGCAAGTCCCATCACTTCAATCAACCCAATATTTTCCCTTTTAATATGGTGGAGGTCTCGATGTGGATGAAAAATTCCATCGGGATACTCCTCTGTTGTGCGATTATTCCTTAAGACCATGTCCATTTCATATAAGTCGCCCCGTCTACGAGCTATAGGCGTTACCGTGTTGTGTAAAGTGTTTCCTGTGTATGCAACAATATCAGCCTCAAGATCCGCATACTTTTTCCAACTCTCATAAATATGCTCACAAGCATTCGCCACATCTTCCTTAGCCCCTTGGACACGGATAACTGACATTGGCCAATTCACGATTCCAACCCTTGTAGATGGATATGCATCGAGAGAGATCGTTTCTGTCATTTCCGCTCTTTCGACCGCAAATGTGTATCGGCCCCCTTGAAAATGGTCATGCGATAAAATAGAACCGCCGACAATTGGGAGATCAGCATTAGAACCAATGAAGTAATGAGGAAACTGATCAACAAAGTCTAGAAGACGATCAAATGTGGCTCTAGATATTTTCATAGGTGTATGTTCTTGCCTAAAAGCAATACTATGTTCGTTGTAATAAACGTATGGAGAATATTGAAATCTCCATTCCTCATTATTTAAGACGATCGGGATTGTTCTATGCGTTGCTCTTGCAGGATGCCTAAGAGTACCTTTATACCCTTCATTTTCAATACATAAAAGACAAGTTGGATATGAAGAAGAAGGAGCTTCCTTCAATTTCGCAATTTCTTTCGGATCCTTTTCTGGCTTTGATAGATTGATCGTTATATCAATATCACCGTAAGGCGTAGTTGCTTTCCACTCTTTATTTCTAGCAATCCGGTCCGATCGAATATAGTTAGAATCAGTCGACATTTTATAGAAATAGTTAGTCGCATGTTCTGGATTGTCCTCATAACGATTTTTAAATAGTCGAATAACCTCTGACGGACGCGGCATCAGACAATTCATGATTTCTGTGTCAAGGATATCCCGTTCAGTTACCGTGTTTGCTGCAAGACCGCTATGATCATACGCCCAATCAAGAATACTGCCCAGAATTTCTGCTAAAGATGGTAGAGGATTTGTATGTTCACACTCCTCCCACTCATCCAGCCCTAAAAGAGAAAGAACACGATTTCTAATATAAATCGAATCGTCTAACCCAAACAGTTCATTCGTATAGCCGTACTCCAGTAAATTTTGGATATCTTGATAAATATCTTTCATTATTATTGACACCTCGATTTAAGTACTTTTGGTTGAATCTATAACGGGTAGTCGATTTTACAAAGAATACTTCTTACATGTTTTGAAACTTAATTAAATTAATTAACTATGTTAACACCATATTATACCTTTTGAATAGTTTTTACAATATTTAATATATAAAAACTATTCCAAACGAAGGGTCAGACCTCACATCTACTATTTACCGATTATACGACGTGTACATGACACGATAAACGGTGTATAGAGTGTGAGGTCTGACCCTTTCTCCTCTTCTTCTTGTCTATTGTTAATGCCCTTCTTTTATTTACGTTTTTTACTTATCGCTATAGGTGAATGGGCATTTTGATTATATGGTTGAATCGTAAATGCAAATTGGAAGTCCTCATTCCCAAGTCGATATTGTTCTTGAACATCTTCGCCACAGCTTGCCGAACCTAAGCCATATTGCTGCTTATCAATGTGCAAAGTGATATAAGGTTGCTTGACAAGATCATAAGTGTGCTTCGCCGTTTCTAATTGTTCAACCGTATAATAGCTTGCCGAGAAGTCAAAAGAATCACCTGAAACGAGCATACTTTGACCATTCTCTTGTGAAAAACTCGCCCATTTATTTTGGTGGCGGTTCCCATTTTCTTGTGGAAAAATATACGGTGTATACAAACCATCGATTGTTGATGACCAAACACCCATCCTTGCGGCTAACCTACTATCCACATAAGCTTCATTCGGCCCTAAGCCATACCATTGAACAGCATCGAATGTGTTTTCTACGATCATCTCTACTCCAATCCGTGGAAGAGTTGTAGGGCCATTTCCAGAGGTTATCCCTTTGATATCAATTAAAACACTGCCATCAGCTCGAATTGTGTATTCATACGTTACATCAAATCCCCACGCAATGACTGGAGGAGCTAATTTCGCCTTGCAAGAAATAATCACAGTTTGAAGGTCTTCTTGTATTATAATTTCCGTCTGTTTCATTCGGTGTTGTATCGCATGAACACCATATTCTTTCCACTGTTTAGCAACTGGCTTCGCATGAAATTCTTCAGAACCTAATAAATCATTATCAATAGGCGCTCGCCAAAAGTTTAATCTTGGCCCTTTATGCAACATTAACTGGCCATCATAATAATAGTCTTCTATGCGACCATTTTGCTTATTGAAAGTTACTTTGAAATTAGGACCTACTATGTTTGTTTTTGATGGTTCTTCAACTACATGTAATTGGCCTGCAGGTTGTTGTTCAATAGCTACAAAACGAGAGATTGGAAGCTCGCGCTGTGACCATGCGACAGGATGACCTGAAGCCGCCCATTGTGTAGTATCTTTCATCGTCCAAACGATATTTAACCAGTAATCTGTATTTTCTCGCACGATACTAGGTATTTGAATCGGCAACTCTACCACTCTTGTAGAATTTGCAGGGATCTCTGGTACTTCGACAATCCCACTTTCTATAATAGTTCCATCTGCTTCTATAGACCACTGACATTGCAATTTTGATAAACCAGAAAAATCATAACGATTTTGCACTTGGATGGTCTTTTCTTCAAAGTTGAAATTTGTTACCACAACTGGTTCAATTACTTTTTTATACTCTGCCAACGCTGGTGAAGGTTTGCGATCGGGTCGAACTAATCCGTCGATAACAAAATTGCCATCATGCGGTGTCTCACCAAAGTCTCCACCGTAGGCAAAGTATTCTTCACCCTCTGGCGTATATTGTCTTAATCCGTGATCGACCCATTCCCAAACAAAACCACCCTGCAGCCGATCATATGCATAAAACGTTTCCCAATATTCTTTAAGGCCGCCTGGACCATTGCCCATTGCATGTGCATACTCACATAAAATATGAGGTTTCTCCAAGTTCGTCAATTCACCAATGACTTTCATTTGCTCAATGGACGTATACATCGAGGTGTGAACATCAGATGCAATCGGATCCTTCGTTGGTACGAAATCATCCTCATACAATATTTCTCTCGTCTCCCCTTCATAATGGACCAATCTAGAAGGATCTCTTCTCTTTGCCCATTCATACATGGCAATATGATTTCGTCCAAAGCCAGACTCATTCCCTAATGACCACATAATAATCGACGGATGGTTTTTATCCCGTTCAACCATTCTTTCCATTCTATCAACATAAGCATCTTGCCAGTTTAGATCATCACTTAATAAATGCGGTTTGCCTATTCGGGTTAGGCCGTGACATTCAAGATCCGTTTCATCAATCACATAAAATCCAAAAGTATCGCATAGCTCATAAAAACGTGGATCATTTGGATAATGGGCTGTCCGAATGGCATTAATATTATGCTGTTTCATTAATATTAAATCTTCAATCATCGAGCTTACTGGTACTGCGCGACCAAAGTCAGGATGAGCATCATGCCGATTAACCCCTTTAAACATGATCGCTACACCATTCACTAATAATTGGCCGCCTTTAATTTCAATATTTCTAAATCCACATTTTTGTGGAATCACTTCAACTATTTCACCTGTTGGGTTCAATAATGTGATCACTACATCATATAAGAATGGCGTTTCTGCATTCCATTGCTTCACACCCGCAATATGAATCGTTCCTGTCACAACTTGACTGTCTACGCTTTGTTGGTGTTCAGCTATGACAGTACCGTTCTCTTGTATTTCCACTGCCACTTGGTGTCCTTCATACTCTCCTGACAAAGCGAGTTCAAAATCAAATCGGCCATCTTGGAAGTCATTTTCTAAAGAGCTATTCACAAACACATCTTGTATATGAGTAGTTGGTTTTGACATAATATAGACGTCCCTAAATATGCCACTTAACCACCACATATCTTGATCCTCAATATAGGAGGATTCCGTCCATTGGTAGACTCGAACTGAAATTCTATTTTCTCCCGCTTTAACAAAATCCGTAATATCAAACTCAGAAGGAAGACGGCTACCTTGGCTATACCCAACTAAATGCCCATTAATCCATACATGGAAAGAACTATCGACACCTTCAAACATCAAATGTAACTTTTCCGACAATGTTTCTTTCGTTAAATAAAACGTCCTTTCGTATGCCCCAGTCGGATTTTCAGACGGAATATAGGGAGGCTCTACTGGAAATGGATACTGTACATTTGTATAATGAGGCTTACCATAACCATTCAATTGCCAATGAGATGGAACAGTGATCGATCCCCAATGATCCGTGCTATACTCCTCTTTGTAAAAATCACTCGGTGATTCCAGCGGTGAGTTTGCATAATGAAACTTCCAATTGCCATTTAGTAATAAAAATCCTTGTGAATCACCTCTCTCATAGGAGAGTGCAGTCGGTTTGTTTTTATAGCTAAAAAAGGAGGCTCTTGGTTTTAGTCGATTCCTTTGTAATACTTCCAGGTTTTCCCAATCATTTCGTAAAGTCATAGCGATTATACCCCTTCTATATTTCATTATCCTTTAACTGATCCACCATAAAGTAAAACTTCAATCAGTGGGGGTTTTCTTCATCCTTCACTGATTGTTAGTTGAACCGATCGGGCTTTTACGGGCAGTTATCCCCCACCTACGCTTCTTCGATTCCTCTAAGCTTTGAGGTAAGGACTTACTGCCCGTTAGTGCGGGATAAATTCCTGCGATAAAAGCACCAGCAATGTTGTGTATTCTATGGTTACGTGACCACATTATTTAAAAAGAAATCCATTTGAACATCTTCGGCCCTAATCTGCTCAATTAGATAACTTTCCTAGTAATATTCAAAATATAAGCCCGAATGAAACCGTTGTCAATAGTTTAAACTTTTTTTACAGACTCTCTTTCTATTAAAGTGACTTCAGCTTCTACAATTGTCTCAACTTGCTTTTCTTTGTGAAGTTGATCTAATAATTGTTGAACGAGCTTTCTGCCAATTTCCCTTTTTGGGATATTCATAGTTGTTAATGTTGGTGTGACGATATTAGCTAATTCAATATTATCAACACCTATAACGGATATGTCATCCGGAACTTTCTTTCCACTCTCAATGATGGCTCGCATGGCGCCCGCCGCTAGCAAATCATTAGAGGCAGCTACGGCGGTAAATGATTGTCCTTTATCCAATAACGACTTGATCCCAGCATATCCTGTCGTCAATTTGTCTTCATACATTTCGATAAATTTTTTATAATAGTCCTTGATTGGCAAATGATGTTCCCTCATTGCACTTTCATATCCTTCGTACCTAGCATTTCCAAATTCATTATCAAAATAATGGCCTAAAAAAATAATTTCTTTATGTCCATTTCGGATTAAATGCTCGACAGATTGTTTCATCACTTTTTTCAAATCTACAAATACATGAGGTATATCTGTTTCTAGAAAACGGTCTAGATATAGGGATAATGGCATGTTGAGCGCATTTTTATCAAAATTCATAATTGAACTTAATTCATACGATGCAAGTAAAATCATGCCATCATAAGGACCTTCTAATACTTGCTTCAAATAATCCTTTCTTTCCTTCGTAATATTATATAACGATAAAGAATACCCTCTTTCTAATGCCATTTCCTCTATCCCAACAAACATTTCCGTAAAAAAGGAATTCGTAATAGATGGTGTTATACAAGCAATTTGTTTATAAGACTTCATCCGTAAATTTTGTGCTGCTCGATTGGGTATATAATTCAATTCAGCAATTGCTGCTTCCACTCTTTCTCGAGCCTTCTCCGCAACATATCCATTATTATTAATGACGCGCGACACGGTTGAAGGCGACACGCCCGCTTTTTGTGCAACTTCTCTCCTTGTGATCATTCGATCTCCTTTCTAACACGCTTTCTGTATATATTCTTTAACCTTTATGAGTTCAATTTGATTAAACCACAAAAAGGTGGCGCCTTCCTCTTTTTTGACTATTTTTATAAAAATTTAGTGAGATGAGCTTAAATAGTTATTTTTAAATACGGATCAATATTTTCCATTTTTACATTCAAACATTATAACGTTATATTGACCGATGTAGAAACATATGATACTCTCAATTTTAATTAGAGTGAAATTTTAGTCATTTACAAACATACAGGCACCAAGTCTCTTCGAACAAGGAGGTAAAAATGACAATTGCGATCGTGTTAAGAAATGTAAAAACAGTAGAAGGTACCGCTGTTGATATTCTATTAAAAAATAAAAAGATTGTAGACATTGTCCCTTCTGGTACTGGAATTGGTGAAAACATCATTGATTATCAGCACAAAGTATTTATCTCTAGTGGTTGGATTGATATGCATGTGCATGCCTTTCCAGAATTTTACCCATATGGCGATGTTATCGATGAAGTGGGCTATAAAACAGGTGTAACGACAATTATTGATGCTGGTAGTACTGGTGCTGATCGTTTGCCTGACTTAGTAGATAGTTGTATAAACGCAAAAACAAATGTATTCGCTTTCTTAAATATCTCACAAATTGGTTTGCAGCGCATCGATGAGTTAGCAAATCTTAATTGGCTAAACGAAGAAAAATTAAAAAAGACCATTGTTGAATATAAGGATTTTATCATTGGACTTAAAGCGAGGATCAGCAATAGTGTGGTCGGCTCAAATGGGATAGAGCCTTTAAAGATCGCTCGGAGGTTCTCCTCAGATACAGGATTACCGCTAATGGTACATATCGGCTCAGGACCGCCGGGTATGAATGAAATTCTTGACTTGCTTGAGAAAAAAGACATTATAACTCATTACTTAAATGGCAAAGCCAATAATTTATTTGATCAAGCAGGACAGCCGCTCCCTAAGTTGCTTCAAGCAATTGAACGCGGCGTTCACTTAGATGTTGGCCATGGGACAGCTAGCTTCTCTTTTAAAACAGCAGAAATAGCAAAACAAGGCAATATCCCCTTTGATACGATTAGTACGGATATTTACCGAAATAATCGGCTAAATGGACCCGTTTATAATATGGCAAATGTATTAACGAAATTTTTATATTTAGGATATTCACTAACAGAAGTAATTGATGCTGTTACTATCCATGCAGCTGAGTGGCTAAATAAACCTGAATTAGGAAGAATTTCGGTAGGCGATATTGCAAATCTCACAATATTCAGCGTTGAAGATGAAGCAATATCATTAATCGATTCTGAAGGTGCAGTAAGAGAAGCGAAACAAAAAATCGATGTAAAAGGAGTCGTTATAAATGGAGAATTCATTGAATGCTAAATACGGTTTAAAAAGAGTGATCAATGCAAGCGGAAGAATGAGTATATTAGGTGTTTCCGCACCTACAGATACTGTAATGAACGCCATGAAGACAGGCGGGCAAAATTACGTTGAAATTGCGGACCTTGTCGACAGAGCAGGTCAACATATCGCTCGGTTACTTCAATCTGAAGCAGCAGTTGTTGTAAACTCTGCATCAAGTGGTATCGCTCTTTCCATAGCCGCGATTGTAACAGAAGGAAACCGCCGAAAAAGCGAAAAACTCCATCAAGAATCGATCCCTAGAAATGAAATCATTATGTTTAAAGGTCATAACGTACAATACGGCGCACCGGTAGAAACAATGGTTTACCTTGGCGGAGGAAAATTAATTGAAGTCGGTTATGCAAATGAAGGCAAAATAGAGCATATTGCCGATGCTATTAATGAAAATACTGCAGCTATTTTATATGTAAAATCCCACCATACGGTGCAAAAAAATATGATTTCAGTTGAAGAAGCTTGGGAAGTTGCCAAAGCGAATCATATTCCATTAATTGTCGATGCGGCTGCAGAAGAAGATGTGAAAAAATATGTCCAAGTTTCTGATTTGGCTATATACAGTGGCTCAAAAGCAATTGAAGGACCAAGTTCCGGAATCGTTGCTGGTAAACAGAAATATATCGAATGGCTTAAGGTGCAATTACATGGCATTGGCAGAAGCATGAAAGTCGGCAAAGAAACAACATTTGGACTATTGCAGGCAATGGATGAGTATTTCGTCAAAACAGATCATAGTGAACAAGAAAAAACTAGTTTACAAGTTCTTACATCACTAGAATCGATCAATGGCGTAAAAGTATCCATTGTACAAGATGAGGCAGGGCGTGCCATCTACAGAGCTCGAATCCTGATTGATCCAGACCTTGCACATACAACAGCGAAAGAAGTAAACGATCAGCTGAGAAATGGAGAATTAATCGCGATTTATACCCGTGATTACGGAGTTCGCCAAGGATTTTTTGATATTGATCCACGCCCATTACAAGGTGATGATATATACGTGATTGAAGCCCGATTGCGAGCTATTTTAGGAGGAAACGAACAATGACTAATATTAACAAACGTTTTTATCGAAATCGAGTAGCTTTGAACGTACTAGCAAATAGTATCGAAAATGCAATAGAAGTTTTCCAGGCGGCAGAAGGTCATGTTTTAATTGGTGTTCTATCCAAAGACTACCCTTCTGTAGATACAGCAGTGGTAGACATGAAAGCATATGGAAAAGCGATAGATGAAGCAGTTTCGATTGGTTTAGGCGCTGGTGATAATCGGCAGGCAGCAGTAGTTTCTGAGATCGCTAAACATTATCCAGGCAGTCATATTAATCAAGTGTTTCCGGCTGTAGCTGCTACACGGGCTAATTTAGGAGAAAAAGAGAGTTGGATCAATTCGCTTGTATCGCCAACGGGTCAAGTCGGCTACGTGAATATTTCTACCGGTCCTAACAGTGCTATGGCCGATGATTTGGCAATTGTTCCTGTCAAAGCCGCCATTGCTTTAGTTCGCGATATGGGTGGGAATGCTTTGAAATACTTCCCGATGAAAGGGTTAGGGCATGAAGACGAGTTCCGTGCAGTAGCGAAAGCTTGTGGTGAAGAGGGCTTTGCTTTGGAACCAACTGGAGGCATTGATTTACATAATTTCGAGAAAATACTGGAAATTGCCTTAGAGGCAAACGTACCGAAAATTATTCCACATGTGTACTCTTCAATTATTAATAAAGAAACTGGTAAGACAAATGAGGTAGATGTGCGAACATTATTAACCATCACAAAAAAATTGGTTCAAAAACATGCCTAAGAAAATAGTTGCATTTGGAGAAGTAATGATGCGATTGCAAGTGGCAGGATACGAATTACTGCAACAAGCTAACACGTTACACTATTCATTCTCAGGCACGGGAGTTAACGTTGCTGCAGCAATGACAAAGCTTGGTCATGATGGCTATCTTGTGACGAAATTACCGATGAATCCATTAGGTGATGCAGCCATCGCTCACTTGCAACGCTTAGGAATTGCACGAAATTTTATCTCTAGAGGTGGCAACTACCTTGGCATGTATTTTTTAGAAAACGGCTTCGGGAATCGTGCCAGCCGTGTCACCTATACGAATCGATTGGAAAGCAGTTTTAATACCGCTTCATTATTGGACTATGATCTGGAAGCAATCGCTGATAAAGCAGAGATCGTCCACTTTTGCGGCATTACACTCTCAATGGGGAAAAATGTCCGCGAGAGTATGAAAGTACTTGCTAAAAGAGTAAAAGAAAAAGGTGGAATCGTTTGTTTTGATTGTAATTTTCGGCCTTCCTTATGGGACGGTGGATACAACAAAGCCAAACCTCATTATGAAGACATGCTTGCTTTATCTGATATTGTCATGATGAATGAACAAGATGCTATGAATATTTTAGGAATGAAGACAACGAAAACCTCAACAGAGGAACAACTTATCGACTTAATTCCTAAAGTCGCAACAAACTTTGATATTCAAACAATAGCAGGAACACATCGAACGATTAATAGGGATAGTACCCACTCTTTATTAGGTTATATGTACAAAGATCAAATGTTCCATTTCTCTGAACGTCTATCCTTTTCCATATATGATAGAATTGGTGCTGGTGATGCCTATACTACCGGTATTTTGCATGGAGAATTGTCTAATTTTCCACCGAAGAAAACCGTACAGTTTGCAGCCGCGGCAGGAATGTTAGCCTGCACAATTGTTGGGGATACGCCCATGTCAACAGAGGCAGAGATATTGTCATCCATTATGGGAACAATTGAAGATATCAAGAGATAAAGTAAAATTTCATACCGGGAAAATGATAGGAGACATGGAACGAGAGTGAATAGAAAAAAAGGACCTTTGTATTTACAAATCAAGGATATATTGAGAGATCGTATTTTACATGGTGTATACGCAGTTAATACTTATATTCCCTCTGAGCCTCTACTAGAAGAAGAATTTAATGTGAGTAAAATTACTGTACGTAATGCAATTAAAGAGCTTGTTCAAGAAGGCTTAATTGAAAAGAAAAGCGGTAAAGGAACGAAGGTCATCACAAATGTTTCCAATGCGAAACTTGCAAAAGGCAAGCACTTTACAGAGTTATTAGTAGAGGAAGGTCACCAAATTATCAAAAAAGTGTTAAGTATAAAAAGGATTCAATTATCTACTGAATCTTCACTCTATCCTCTATTTGGTGAAAATTGCCTTCAAATCGAGCGAATGTACCTTTTGGATGGTGAACCGTATATTCACTTCTCCCACTATATTTTACTGGACATAAGCGATGAAGAATTAAACGATGTTCAGATTAGCTCTTTATATCGTTTTATGGAAGAAAACAATATAAAACTTGAAACATTTAGGGATGAGTTCGCTGTTGCTATCGTGCCTAGTCACATATGTGAATCATTGAAATTGGAAAAAGACACTGTAGCTTTAAAACGAATTCGACTTTCTCATGATGAAGAAGGGAATATTAAAGAATACAGTGAAGGGTACTATAATACAGCAAAACACAACTATATTGTGAGCTATAATGAGCGGAATTCATCGGTTTGACCTAATTAAGCGCTCATTATAGCTTTCTCCCCTGCTAAGGCTTGATAAGAACGAAATATTCTTGCTGTTCATGAGAAGAAATAGATCAATAATTAATCAATGCAGTTGAGCTTATTAATGAATTTGGCTTACAAAATTAAAGATGAATACAGATTGGGGTTGGGTTCGGGGCCTTCCCGTCATTAGACTAGCTTTAATCTATAGGATGCTTTCCCCCGAACACCTGTATCTTTTCAGCTTTAAATCCAAATTTTAAAGTCCTCCTTTCGACTCCATTTTATAAACGACTAGAAATTCGTGTAGTTTTTTTACAAGTCCACCATTTCCAAATCGAATTACTTTATCTTGCTTCTGCTCCGATTCTACCTCTTTGGCAAATTCCAAAAAGGACAATAGATAAATTCTGCGTGAGAGAATATTAACAATGCCATACTCGTAAAACCAATTATCAATCGTATTATAAATTCCTTTGTTTACCCCATATTGTAAATGGCACCAATTAAAAAATTGTAAATCAGGCAGATTCAGATATTTGCTTTTTCCTAAGGTTTTTCCTTTCTCCGTCCTTAAAAAGATCCTCAAATTGTTTAAATTTCTCGATTGCACGATAGATGTCCTCCGTAATTTGTTTTTTTAATAAATCAATGGAAGCAAACTTTTGTTCTTCCCTCACTTTAAACAGAAGTTGACACTCTATGAACTCTCCATATAGGTCATCGGAGAAGTCGAGAAGATGAACTTCAAATGTTTTTTTCAAGGTTGATCCAAATGTTGGTTTAACACCCACATTCATAATGCCCCGATATTGCTTTCCTTTTACAACCACATGTACGCCATATACTCCATTCGCTAACAAGACAGCATCTGCATCTACATTGGCTGTAGGAAAACCTAATTGCCGTCCCATTTTCCTACCATGTACCACTCTCCCACAAAGAGATTCAGTAATACCTTCCTTCCTTTTACCAAGCAAAATAGTGTCAAATTCAAATGGTGCATCCTGATTGTTAATCATCTACACATCCCCTATCTCAATTGTAAATACAAAAAAACTCTCCTTATTAAAGTGATAAGAAGAGTGAAATGTACACAAACAAGCTACCATTGCCTCCTCTTATCTTTCGAACCATTAGTTCGCTGGAATTGGCACAGTACTCATAAAGAGCCTTTTGCCGAGATTTCATTGGACCAGTTCCTCCATCTCTCTTGATAAGATTCTACATGTATGAAATTTTAAAACACATCGGATTACTAAGAATAATTATTACATTCAATATATAAAATGTTCAAGTTCTTGTCAAGTATTTAATGTCAGATTTTTCCGATACTTAATTATGCATGTTTAACGTGGATAAAAGATTGTCTTTAAGAAATTACTAAGATCCTTAGTCACTTTAAGCAAAGTAATTGGCATTTAAAAAGAGATTTTTCATATTTATTAAAGAAAATTTTTTATGTAATGTAACTATCTAGGTAAAACTCTAATCGTTTAAAAAGGATAAAAAGCTTTTCTATGAAGAAAAAAATTCTTTATCCCTTTTGTTTTTTTTACGTTAGCACACTTTTAAACGATTGGAAAATTTCACAACTGGTAATAAATCGCAATGTAATCAAAAAGCTATTCGATTTTCTTTTCCTGCCGTTCATACCTTACTTCCTTAAGCAAAATATTTAAATCGATTTTACGATCCCAAACTTTTCTCGCGTTTTCTGTCATATAAGGAAAAAGATATTGATCAACCATTACCTGATAATCCAGGTCACTAAGAAGATTATATGTAGGAATCTTTATTCTTTTTTCATCAAAGGTTTCAATAACAATATAATTTATTAAATTGATAGGATTTCTCACCAAATCAGTACTTCGAATATTGTTAATAAAAACCGTTCCCTTTTTAGAAAATACCTTCCCATTTTTCCCCAGAATTATCGTTAATAGAATTTTTCCCGGATTAAAAGCAGGCAGTGACCAGAGTGTTAAATACAGAAAAACAGGAGCGATCATGATGCCGCCCAAAATATAAATCAACGAATAAGTTGAATTGAATTTAAAGCCATCAATGATCAATATCAAACAGCTTATTAGACCTCCTAAATAAAATACTGCCATCCATACATACATGAACTTTGAGCCCTTTACCTGAATCAGTTCATTTTTCTTCTTTACATTGAGCAAAAGACGCACCTCCTCAGGCTGAGATTGTTTTGTTATTCAGCAATAGATTGTTTATGGTTGACTCATTTGCTCTTTGAAAACATAGATCTAAATTTTGGTTCCTAGTCACTACCCAAAATTCCGTCTTTCCTGGAATAATAAAGGAAAGATCAATGAACTCTGGGTTATTATTGGAGTCATATTGAAGACTAAGTATACTATCCATTTTACCGTTTCTTCTTGATAGATCATCTAGTAGCTCTACCATATTCGGATTATCTGATTTCTTTACCCATTTCTGAATGTTTATTCCGGAAGGAGTATTAATTTGACTTACATCTTCTAACAACTCGTCAAATTCTTCACTTTTCAACGTAAAAAGCACTTCGCACTCTGCTTTTAGTGAATTGAAAGCAAAAAATTCACTTATTATTGAAAACATGCTCTCTTTGGTTAGTTTCGAAAGATAATGAACTTGATGATCATGCAACAGCTTATGTAAATACACTTCTCCATCTTTAAAATGAAAAGAGATACTGTCTTCTGCTTGTAAACTAACATCAAATTTAGAAGCCTTTACTGTACTCTCTGCATAATTTAATGTGTGGATATATGAAGTATATTCTCTCTTTAGTTTATATTGATTATTAACTTCCTCTACCATCTCTTTTGCCAACAATGAGCGAGAGGCAATTTCTAACATCAATTTCAACTCAGAATCATTCATAGCTGGAAAGTAAGCTTCTTTAATCGAAATACCTTGTTCATATAACCCTTCACTATAAAATGAAAAGATTAGCTCTTCTATGCTTAATTGAACCGTATTCATAGGTCCTCCTTAAAAAAACGAGAATTTATCTTCAAGAAAATCTTTCGCGCCATCAACAAGAGAGCTCGCAGTTTCTTTTGCTTTAGATAGTCCCTTGCCTATTTCTTTCACTTTTCCTACCGGATCCGCAATTGTACTTTTGATTTGATCATTCACAAAATCTACACCTTTATTAAATCCTTCTACAGCTTTTCCTGCCTTCTCTAAGCCGCCCTTTATCATTTCAAGCCCATCATGTATAGGCTCTTTAAATACCATAGCTGCTTTTTCTGCTAAACCTGCAGTAAGCTTGGCAGCCTTCTCTCCCACAAAACCTCCGACAACTGAACCTGCCGTAGCTCCAATTACTGTACCAACTGGACCGACTAAACTACCTAATGCCCCTCCTACTACAGCCCCTGCAATAGAACCTCCAGTAATGGCGACGGTATTATTCACTGCGTGGCCTACCGCTTTTGCATTTTCACGCTTTAATATCTCCGGTTGATCTCCATACTTTGAATAGTTTTCTGAAATCTTCAAGCCCATTCCACCAGCTTCTACTATTCCAGTTACTGCTAACGTACTTATAGCATTAGTTCTCCCAAATTTGGCACCTGTTTGAACAAATGACTTAAACTTAGAAGAATCTAATGCTCTATTCTGAATCCCATCAAACAAAGCTGTTGAGCTACTCGTAAATTTAACAACATCGTCAGGAAGATATTGGGCAATTTTTTTATGAACTAAATTAGCAAACGGGGTATTATTATATTTCTTCGCTAAGTAAGTGGGACTTAATAATGCCTTTGCCACATTCCGATATTTAGAACCGTCAATCGCATCTGACATTTGGTGAAGGACACCCATATGCCTATATGTGAATAGACCATCCGTATTCTTTGCGAATTGCGTGAAGCCCAGACCATAATAGGTAAGCTTTTTCGCAGACAATGCTCCCATAGCCGTTAAAGTGCCATACTTCTCATGCAGTTTATAAAGTTTAGCCACTAAGTTATCGGCATCAGAAAATTTATCGGCCGTCATACGCAGATCTTGCTCCATTTCACTAAGACGATCAACCAATTGATTTCCAGTACCCCACGGATCCCCGACATGAGAGAAGCAATGACTGTATTCAGCAGGCGCACTGCTGATTAAATTAAATAGATCCAGATGCAGTTGCTTATATTCTGCTTCAATCGCTGACAAGTCAAGAACAAATTGATTGGCTAACTCTTCTAAACGGTCTGGATCTACGGATATTTTATTCGCCATACGTATAAGACCTCTTTTCGATATCCATTTATTAGTTAAGCATTGAATTTTCCTTAAGATAAGATACTGACATAATGAATTGATGAACCATTGCATCATCATTAATTGCTTCATTAATCTTTATCAAGAAAGATTAATGAATATCTGATAACCCAACACGGACAGTTGCAGAGGAAATAGAAAAAAATCAACGCAACCAGGAACGCATCCATCATCTAAAGCATGCCGGTCCTCGTCTTTCTTTTTCTTTTTTTTCGCTTTATAATTATAATTGTTCATGATACACCTCTATCGTTCTTCTTGATAAGTGTCACCCTATTATTTAATATTTCAAAGTACCCTACTCACTCCGCGTACAAGCAAGTCTTTCTAACTCTCTTTGCCTTTCAATCTCTTCTCTCACTCGATCAACTTCATTTGCTGCACTTTCCAATTCTCTGCTGATCTCATAAAGATTGTCAGAATGTCTTTGAAATAAAACAGCGGATTCTTCTATTACTGAATCAAATTTTTCTCGACTCTTCCCTGTCCATGTTGCTGCATTAGTATGGATACTTTGCATTAATTTAGATTCATTTGTTTTTAATGTTTCTGATGATTCTTGGAACACCCTTGCAAGTGCTCTAACCCCTTCAGAATTCATATTTTCACCTCATCATTAAGTCAAGAGAATTGTTTAAGACTGTTTAGATTATCTCTATTAAATTTTTTACACTAATATCCTATTTAAACATAAGGAAATACTACTATAATCTCCTATCCTTTACCATAAGTCTCCAGTAATGAATTAGGAAGGAATTGTAACGATTATTTCAACTTGTATTCATTTAAAATTTAAGGTTACTTTTAAAAAAAGCTTAGAATACTCGAAAACATGCATGATTTAGGGTTTACATATTTTTTTGCAAACAAAACAAATATTAATCTGCATGCTAAAAAGAGTCTTTAGACCCGTTCCTTTATCCCCTATTAAGCATCAGTGAAACGGGAATCTCGCATAGGCACTTAAGACTAAACCATATTAAGATCCAATTTTTGTTTTAGACTTTGCCTGTGATTCATTGTCTGATAACCAAGGTATAACACTAAAATCGCCATGGTACATATGAAAGGTTGATTATTCGGATTTGTAAGAACTGTATGAACGTATACATGAGGTAAGTGTATAGCAGAATATTGATCGCAACAAAATAAGCCATAATATACGAATTCCTGAATGAAATCTCGTACATTATGGCTTCATTTATCCCGCATTAACGGGCAGTAAAAGCCCGATTGGTGAGATACAGTGAAACTTACCTTTGTGGTTTTCAAAGGTATAGTTGAACCAATCGGGTTCGTACTGTCGATTGATCGAAGCGTTTGCTGCGATCTTAGCGACAGTAGAACGGGACTAACAATCAGTGGAGGAAGTTTCACTTTATTTTCTCTTACGTTTCTTTCTATTATTCTTTACTGAATTCTTTTGTGCTTCTTACTGTATCAATCGGGCGAACTAATTTTTCGATTTGTTCACGTTTTGGTTCTAAGAATGGAGGTAAAGATAATTTTTCTCCGAGCGTTTCATACGGTTCATCTCCCATAAATCCTGGACCATCTGTTGCAAACTCAAATAAAATTTGTGGTGCAACTCTTACATACAATGATCCGAAGAAGAAACGATCAACAAACCCTGATGTTTGGAATCCGAAGTTTCTTATATGTTTATCCCATTCTTCTAATACAGAACGGTCATCAACTCGAAATGCCGCATGGTGAACTGTACCAAAACCTTGTTGTGCTTGAGGAAGTATGGCATTATATTCGACAACTACTTGTGCCCCATTTCCTCCTTCACCTACTTCAAATAAATGAAATGAACCTTCATGATCAATTTCTTTAAATAAGAGAACCTTTTCCAGCATTTCTTTAAAGTAATCAAACTGAGCAATTCGAACAAAGATTGGCCCTAAACCAGTAATCGCATACTCTAGAGGGACAGGTCCGTTTTGCCACGGTGTACCAGAAGCAACTCCTTCATTGTTTTCATCTGAAATCAATTGATATTGTTGGTCATCAAAATCAACAAATGAAAGTGTCTTTTTACCGAATTGTTCTTTAATTCCAGTGTGTTTTACTTCTAAACGATCAAAACGTTTTACCCAATAATCAATCGCTGCATCATTTGGTACACGGAAAGAGGTTTTTGAAATCTCATTTGTCCCATGTACGCCTTTAGGAATACCCGGGAAGTCAAAGAAAGTCATATCTGTACCTGCACTACCATTATCATCTGCAAAAAATAGGTGATACGTCTGGATATCATCTTGGTTAACGGTTTTCTTTACTAAACGCATGCCTAAAACATACGTGAAAAATTCATAGTTTTTTTCTGCACTACTTGTAATGGCTGTGACGTGGTGAATTCCTTTTAATTCGTTCATATTACATGCCTCCAATTGATTCTCAATTTGTATTCTTTTTAAAACAGAGCGCTTCTTCCCTTTAAGCTGATTTGCTGAATTTGTACTTTTATAAAATATTTTTCCTATATGTTGATCAGACTAGTCGTTTTTTTCACATTGTTTTATCTCTGATTAATATATCTTTAATTCGAGATAAATATATCATGAATTACACGAGCTGTCAATAATAAGAACTATGATAAAAAAATGAGGAATAAAATAAAAAAGGTGAGACACTACTTAATAGTAGATACTCACCTTTTTTTCATTGATGATAGACTTTTATCGTCCACTCTAGACAATATTATTTTTTAAAAATCCCGAACGGTTTTCCGATCGGTAGCACAACTTGTCCGAAATGTGTGTTTAATACGTTCGCTGCTGAACCGTAGAAAGATAACAAAGCGATGCACATTTCTGCTACGGCAGCAATCATATGAGTTACATCATACATAATATTAAAAGAACTTAAAGATAATCCAATAAATAGGAAATCAATAAAGACGAAAATGAAGAACAAAACTTTATGTGTTTCCATGGCTCCAATCGTCATAAAGAGGCTGAAAATCAAGTAGCCAATAAATGCAAATCCAAGTTGTTTGGGATCGCCATTTGCAGCAAGCTTTTCACCGAAAACGCCTAACTGAATCATCCATGTTGTTCCAACACCAAACCAAAATAGTCCGAATGCTCCAAATGCAGTTGTCCCAAATATATTATTATGCTTCGCATCTAGTATCGAGGCATAAACTTGAGCGAGACCGCCTAGGAAAAATACCCACGGCAAGAGATAAGAAAGTCCCTCTGTTAAGCCTAGTTTTTGTGATGATGCTACAAATGTTACCATTGCAAGACCGAATAAGCCTAATGCGGATGGATCTGCTGTTGTTATTTTTACTTGTGTGTGATTCTGAGTACCCATTATTTCCTCCTTAAAAAACATACTTATGTAATGTATCGGAAAAGACAACGAGTGTCAATACAGTCTTTTCCGATGAAACATATAAACCGTATGATTCTAGACTTCCACTTAAAATGAAGTTTTCACTTATTTTCTCCCATTTTCTCATGGTTTCATTTTTAGACTAAATTGAAATCAGAGGAACATTGAACATTTGTTAAAATATGCATGTCACCCAGTGTGGAATAATGGAGGAATAGATATACTTCCCTTGTATTCCATTCTAATTACATTATTTGACTACCTCTACCGTAATTTCACTAATCCAAAGTTCCTCTCCTGTATCAGGATCAATTAATTTATACCATATGTCTCCTTTATCTGTTTCTACTGAATCGTAGTAAGGGAATTCCTGCCCTTCAACTACTGTGTTTACAATATTCTCCTCTGAATTCACTGGTACTTCAGGGGTGGCACGAATATTGGCTTGCGAAGTTATCACCCTAATATTTCCTATCGGTGAGAGAGCTTCATTTTTCTCATCGTCGCCCCCATCTCCACTAAACATGTCAGAAAAAGATAAACTTTTTAATTCAACTACTTGTGCTGAGAGGTTGCCTACTTGCTTATTGAATAAGTCCCAACCTTTTTCAGCTTGCACTTTCACACCATCAGAAAAGAGATAACCCGGAATAATAAAGATAATAGCAGTAATGAATAGTGCAAGTGCTTGTATCGTTGTCTGCTTAATTTTGTCCACTTGGCTCATCTCCTTTCCATGAAACCAATAGGTCGTTATCCGCTTGACTTAACACCCACAAAATAGGTTTCTCTACACTTGTGAATTCGCCGCCTTTAATCGTCGAGCTTGCGAAGAAGCGATAATTTGAGAACTTGTTTTCAACTTTCCGCAAGAAACTATTCATACCTGCTTCAGAAAGCAGTTTATAACATAATTGATGGATAGCATCTTCTTTCGTTTTGATAGAAGGATCCTTATCCATAATTTCTTGAGCTGCTTTTTCTCCGATTCGCTGGTCTAGATTATAGGCATCCACTTTATTAATAACAAAGGCAATTGGTTTGGTTATTTTTTGATGAGGTTTCACTCCATATTGCTCTTGGAAATAAACGATTAAACGATCATAAATTTCCTCTAGAGACGCTCCACTCGGGTTTACAGTTGAAAAATAATTATGTTCCATTTCATATTGCCTGGATATCTCTGCAATAGAAAAGGGATCAATAATGAAGACATTCCCATGATTATGCTCATAGTATTTGTGACTCTTAAGACTGTGCATATCACCAAATGTTTCTCCAGCAGGATCATAAAAATAAACCATTTTAGCCGCGGGCCATTTCTTCTTAGAAATAAAGAAGTTGAATGCACTTAATTCACCATTCACAGTTTTAGATGGCAAATTTCCTTTTATTAGATCTGAAGATACCGATTCAAAGTTCATTCTTTCATGTTCATTCATAAAACGAACATTCCATTGCTGTTTTGGTGCTACATCCTCAATAATTCTCCTAGTCGCGGAAATCATAAAGCACGTCTTCCCAACCGAAGGACCACCAATAATCGGAATGGATATAGGCGTTGATTCTCTGCTATGTTGATTGGACTTACAGCTCGGACACCTTGCTTCTAAATTAGCACGACCATTAAAAAATGTTGTTGGAAGCTTATCTCCACACGAACATTTTCTTTTTAGAATTCCATAAGCTCCCGGTATAAGTTTCGTATGTTCCGCAGAACAATTAGAACAAACATAAATGGGCATTTCAGCCGAATGATGACAGGTCGGACATAGTACTTGTACTTTATTAACTTTTCTATACCCCTTATCGAGTCCCCAAATAATAGCTGAAACGATATAAAGCGGAAGTCCAGCTATTATGATCGTCATGATATGGACTAGTGAAGCCAGTGTTATCCACAGAGTTCCTATCGTTATCTGAATCAGTGAAACACTCATCCAGAACAATGAAGAATAAACCCACGTAATCCAACCATAATATCTTTTATGACTTTTCACCTTTTGAATAAACAGCTTGGAAGAACCGATATTTCCCTTAATTCCAGCTTGTACAATCGTCTTCCAATCTCTGAAAGCCTTTTGAAATAAGTAACTTTTCTTTGCTGGTTGTTGCTCCTCATCCCCCTGATGTATTGCACTCCCAGCATGATTCACAAGTTGATACAAGTAAACTCTTACTGAACTAAATATCCCATATATAATTCCACTAAAAGGAAAAACTACGATTAAAACAGGAAAAGATAAAATACCACCTATAACCAGAAAGCGGTTATTTATTCGCGGTTCATAAATCATGAAGGATAGAAGGGCACATAGATAACCTACGACAAAATAAATCCACCAATAATTCGTAATAAGGGCATACATCCCTTCACTACTAAAAGCAAATGTAGCAATATCATCAAGAATTGTAGCAGAAAAAACATCCAGCCAACTATTTAGATACCTAGTTAGAAAGACAAGAACAAAGCTAATCCAAAAACTAAAAAGCAGTCCTGTAATCATTTCAATAGTTGGTCTTAATAAAAATACCGCCACTAAAGCAATGAAAAAGATCGGACTCCGCTCAAATAGGACTTCAAATCCAAGTGGCCAATTAAGAATAGCGAATAGAATAGCAAATAACGCAAAAGAACCTACTCTTTCATCAAACTTATGCCACCTAGTCCATACGAGTAAAACAGATGGTAGCACAAGCCCGATCATGATATTGATCATAGAACGATCAATATCAAATTGCCAAATGGCTAATGCAAATACTAAACTTAAAAAGTCTAGTATTCGAAAATTCCTTTCGTTAAAAACACGAACCACAACCTTCTCTCCCCTTATCTACATAATGTAGTAATCTAGCTATCTTTTTACTTATTAGGTTGAAACCATGAAGCGGTTAGAGAAGGCCCCTTTTTCTCTATTCATGGTTTCAAAACTTAAATGATCCAAAAGATGACTCTTAAAATAGGTTTTTAATTTTAGAAAGTAAAGAACTCTTTAACTTGGATGAACCTCCTCTTTCAAACGTTTTCTCCCTGATTTTCTCCCATCTTTCTTTCAATACATGACCCTTTTTATAAGAAGACTGCTGAAGCATCCATTCATTAATCTTCTTAAAGCCACTTTGGTTTTGTTGAAAGTAGCGAACCATTGAGTAATCAAATTTATTATTCACGTCTAACATCGCTTCTGTCCTTCTTTTGGATAGAGCATATAGAATAAAAGTCTGCATGCTTTCTACATGAACTTTGTTTTTTATGTTGGGATGATAGGCCAACGCTTCCCAGAAAAGTTCAACCATATCCACTACATATAACATGTTCAGAACTTGAACTCGGTCATTTTCTTTTAGACCAGGGGAAAGATAAAATGGCAAACTCCATTCTAAATAATCTTTATACCTTTTTGGTGGGAAGGATGTTAAGATCTCAACGACAGCCGGCTGCGATTCTACCGCTGGCTTGCCTCCTGTCCTTAGCTTCATCGTAAAGTCGATTAAAGGAAGGATGTTTGTTTTTGAGTGTAGCTTTCTTTCATCCTTAACCTGTTTCACTGTTTGCAAAAATTTTAGTTTCGTCTCATCAAGGTTTGAGAACACGATCGTTTCTTCAAAACTGTCAACTATTTGCTGTAGCTGATGATTATCTATATAGGCGAGGAACTGAGATTTCAAAAACTGTGGGAATTGCTCTTGCAACTGCCCTTTTCCACCTACATTCTGCATCGTTTTCATTACTAACTTTTGCAAATCAGTATCCAATAAAGAGATCTTCGTAAATACGTTTTGATAGTAACTCTCGAGTAATTGAATCGGTTGATTTGTATCGTCTAATTCATTGTAAAAACTTTGAAGAATCAACCTTTTACCCATTTCCTCTTTTGCTAGCAATTTCAACGTTACATTTGTCCAGTTTGGATTATCTTTCATGGTTACTAACAGGGTCTGGAATGCACGTTCTAGGTTGGTTTTCAATTGGGATTGCATGTTTGAGATATCTTGATAATATATCGTAATGATTTGTACAAAGGTGCTAGGAATAGTATGAAGGGATTCAAGCGCCTCTTTCTTATAGGTACCATTTCCCTTCATCACTAACTTAAATAAGATGTACAGAGTTTGCTTCTGCTGATATTCTAAGGGTTCCTTATTTAATTCACGAATATGACCGATCAAACTTGTAAAGTAAAATTGAACTTTGTATATATTAGGTTCAGTATGTAGATAGGCTAGATTAGATAATCTGTCTGGCTGAATCGCTTTCTCGGCGAAACTAGTAGTAGAAACAGATCTCCCTTGAATGTCTTCATAATAGGATATAACCTGGTTAATTTCTTCGGGTAGCTGGGCATCCAGTAAAAACTGATCCACAGTATGAAAGAAGAACGTCAAAGCTATCTCCCAATGTTCTTTCCGCTTGGTTCTTTCGGCTCCTTCTAATAAAAATAAGGTGATCGTGGATGCGTGCTCCAATGAAAGCTCTAGCAAGTCTTCTTGCAAATGTTCAAGGTCAAACCAGTATCGACTTAATTTGTCTACGATCTCTTTGTATAGACTGTCATGTCCATATCTTTGAACAAATTCAATAGTATCAGCAAGCTCATTCATTTGGAGAGATGATATTCCATTCTCCATGAAATGAAGCACAGCAATACTTTTATCTAACTCTTTACTTATGGTCGTGATACTACTCTGCTGAATAATGGTAAAAAGAGATTGACGTGATTTTCTTTCTCTTAAGGTCTCAGCAGCATACCTCGCATATGCTGATATATGATCTACTTGAAGAATACTTCGATTCTGAAAATCAAATAAAAAGTAGGGAGAGTGATTCGCATGTGTTGAGGTATAGCGAGTTCCCAATGTCATGGTTGAACAAATTAGCGCTGGATTTTTGTCTGGATTATGCGTATACGTGGTAAAGGTCACTTGATTCGCCAATTCCTTGGGTAAAGAATACTGAATAGCAGCATACCAATACGGCAAATGTTCCCTATCATCGATAATCATAAACCGTTTCCCTACTATAGTATGATCAATTAACATACTTAGGATAGATGTCAAATCATTTGTTCTGCTACCTTCGTTCAGAAATTGTCCAATTCTATCAAAAGATAGTTTAGGATTCTTCGGAATGCTTTCAAGAGTTGCCAAAGGTTGCGGTGCTTCTAAGCTATTTTCTTCTTCCACAGTTAGCTTTTCTTTAAAAATAGAAGAACGATAGTACTCCATTGAATAATTAGGCAACTCCCCATCAAATACCAATACATGGGAAAAGTAATTTCCATATCTCTCAGAGTAATCTTTTCCAACATAAGATGATTGAAATACACCATATCGCCCCGTACTTAATGTAAAAAATGTGTAGGACTTCGGAAACAGATTCTGGATCTCTTCATCGGTTGGGCGTGATGGAAGATTTGACGGCGGAACATATCCGACTAAATTTTGAATCTCTGAAATTTCTGTTCTAGTAATTCCTTCTGACATTGAGTAGACCTGAAAACCTGAACCATTGCTGATTCCTCGTTTGGCGGAAGTGTAGTACAGCTGTTCAATTTTCATAGATTTCTCCCTCACTTTCGGTTTACTCCATTAATAATCTTATTTTTCCATAGCAACCAAAGAAATGGGTCTTCCACTCTGTACGGAACAATTTCCTTAACTCCCATTCTAGGATCATGTCCAAGCGCAGATAACCCAAAATACGCATATTCTTTGTAGTTGTGGCTTAGTAGATTCGGGATATTTCCACGTGTCCATTCTTGAACAAGACCTTCCATCTCTTTATGAATATTTTCAAAGTCAACAATATCAAAGGCATTCTTCTCCATATGCTGACCTTTTTGATTCAACTGACTAGAAGGATCCAATAGTGGTTGAATAGCATCAATTTTCGAAAAGCTTAAGGCCATGGGTATCGGTATTTTTTTACTCATTTTAATATGTAGCGTATTACGAATCATGTTCGTCGTCCGAGATAATAGATCACTTACATCACCATTCGGGTTATCCTGAGGTAGGGTAACCGGTAGATGGTTATCACTTATTTCTTTCCGAACAGAATCAAGTTGAAGTGGATCAAGTAAACAAATGACACCGGAGGAATTACAGATATAGCGGTTATGCTTCAGCATATTTCCTTCATCGTGTAGGTCTTCACCCGCTGTATCAAAGAAAGCCAGCGTAATAATCTTCTTTCCAAGGACGCCATCTCCATTAATTGAAAGTGTATACAGCAATGGGCGTTTTATTTCATCGTTAGAGTTTGCAGAGTCGGTGACATTTAGTGCCCTTTTTTCCCGAAATAATGGATTGTAAAAGTTTTCTTTATACCTTCGAATTGTTTCATCGTTTTCTGGCTGCAGAAAGCAATTGTATGTGTTGCCAAGTTCATTGTTTATTCGCTCAATGAGCATCGCAATGTAATGGCTCTTCCCCGTTTCCTTCCCGCCGATAACAGCAATAATATAATCTTCATAATCTGCGATAGAGGATGGTAAATCTGAATGACAAGTTGGACAAATTCGCTTTCGAGTAACTGGCTTTGTCTCGCACTCTTCACAAACAGTCGATTCAGGCATAGATGATTTTAACTTTTCCCAAGTATTTCTTTCTGAAGCAGGAAGAACTTTTTGTTCGAAGGGAGCTGGTTGGCCCCAATAGTCCCCGAACTTTTTATCCTGTTCTCGGTGATTTTCATTCGAACAACGAAATTCTACTTCATGCATTTTATGCTTGGTAAAACAATACGGACATATGTATTTCCTTTTTATTAAAGCCAATGTAATCCCCCTTTTTTATTAATAGAAGAAGTCCAAAAATGGTCTAACTTCGTACACGATCCATATCGTGATATATCAAGTAAATTGTACGTAATCCAATCATTTCGCGTTTTATCCCTTTGGTTTGAGACAGCCCAAAACATATGAATTACCCATTAGGAGAACAAGGCAAATTTAGTGCCAGGTTCTGCTACAATCTTATAATTCAGGGCATCTTCTTTTGTTTCAAAAAACAATTTTGCGTAGCTGTCTTCTTCCAAATAATCATTTAAGGATATGATGTATTCCTTCGTATATTCGCCATTCGGATTGTCAATCACTTGGATGATTTCACCGTCACTTTTCCGATTTGGGATACGTCCCTTTTGTTTTACAAGAGTCAAATTCGGTATTCCGTACTCTGGCATCTTAATTTTCAAAAATGCTTCTTTTTTCAAACCAAGCATCTTTCTCTGAATAGTTAGAGAATAACGAATTTCCATCGGCTCGCGTTCGGTGAACAAATACTGTACTGGTTTGGAGTGGAATTTCTCTCCTTCCCATTCTTCCGTCACGAAAACAGTTACGAAGATATCTCGACTTTCTCTTATTGAATCAATTTTGTACCCATTGAATTTTTTATAGGAAAACCTTTGACATTCTCTTTCTTCTGCGGCAGAATCTTGAAACCCCTTTTCGCTATAACGAATAGTTACCTTTTGGGTATCTTCGGGCCATTGCCATTGAAGAATCAAATCATTTTGTTCTCTTCTTCCAACTACCTTTGTAACAGGCTGGATAGATTTTAGAACAAAAGTTTCACCAATAATGGCACTACTTCCTATTTTTAACACAGGTAACACATGTAAAAAACCACTAAAATTTCTCGCTTTAATTGCCTTACCTTCTGACACAATCTCAACAACTTCATTCCCGGATTCCCTGACGATTTTGGAATACGACCAACATTCGTTTGGTTTATATTCGTCAAATGGGAAATCAGAATAAAATAGTTTAATATCCCCATTTAGTCTTGGTTTCCAATTAAAGTGAATATAGTCTTTTTGCTCATCTACTGAGATTGCCCCAATCGATTCGTTAGAAGTAACAGCCATCAAACCAGATCCTCTTGAGAAAAAGGGCTTTCCTTGTTGATCTTTATATTGAACAATAACTAAATAGCCATACTCTTTATTACTTTCAACATTTATATCCAAGACATTATTTTGAGTTACACCGCTGAGCTTGATTCCATCTCCCCGTCCCTCGGGAAGACTTCCTTCTTTTCGCCAAACTTCAATCTTGGTGTTTCCTGGTGATTTCCACAGTACCTGAATACCTTCATTTTTCACCTGAGCTTTTAAACTATCCACTTCAGAAGTCTTCATTAGATTACTAATCATTGAACTTTTAGCTGACACTTTACTCCCTTGTATTGTTTGAACGTAGTAACTATATCGCTTTCCAGCTTCTGCTTTTTTGTCCGCATAGACACAGTGAGGGGTATCGGCCACTTTTTTAGCCATTGTTGTGCCTTCCTCTTTGCGATAGATTTCATACATGACGTCATTCTGTTTATAAGGAGAATTCCATTCAAGTTTAATGGCATCTTGCGTAATCCCAGCTCGCACTTCTGTAGGCGGTTCAGGCGGGTATTTACTCAGTTCGGTAAGCGCTGTTTGACAATCTACACTTTCTTCTAAAGAAGAGAGTAAGAGTGAAATCTTCTCCTGATCTGTAGCTGCTATCTTCGCTCGGTTTATGTAAGATTCGGCTCCATTAATTTGTCTGCGAATATCTCGTTCAAAAGTAGGGATGGTATCCAAATTAGGGTGGGTGCGTTTAAGGATATTCAGTTCGCGCTCCGCACTATAAAACTTAGAAGCTTTCATGAGTTCTTCTACTTTTTGAACTCTTTTATCTACTAATCGGTAAAAACTCGTTATTTTGTCAGTAAGGGTTTCAATAGCTGCCAACCCATCCCAGTAATACTTTGCTCTTTCCACCATTGCTTCAGCTGTTACGTAATCTTTGTTTACTAAGGCCCATTCAGCGCGTTTGAGATAGTGCTCTTGATAATAAAAGCTGATAAAGGAAATCCCACAGCGTGAACAATGTTCACTAGATGATGGCGACGTCACACCGCATTTTTTGCATTCAATCTTCAATGGTTGACCACAACCTGTACATGACACGCCTTTTGCTTTATTGACTAGTCCACAGTTTCCACAGTGTTCGAGTTCTACTATTGGTTGTTTCGCCTGCTGTTGTTTTGAAACAATTGCGATATTCTCATCGTCACACACTCTTTTTATTCTAACCTCTGAATCTGCGGAAGAGAGCCCTTCATTCATTGCCTGAATCCTAAGTTCCTCATAAACAGACTTTTCAAGTTCCCCTGTACAACCCGCAACTTTAACATACTGAGCGATGCTTTCAAATCTCTTCATTTTTAAAGATTCATCGTATTTCAAGCGTGTTTCTTTATCTTTAAAAACAGTTAGCGCTTGGGAAAGGGCATCTTTCTTGATAAGAAGTTCTCCAGATACAACTCCTTTACTAGAAAGCAATTTGTATTCAGCATTCGCCTTATCATGAAGATCTAGTTCTCCTGTTCCTTCAGGAAGCTCTAATAAATCATATAAGCTAGTTACCTTGCCAACTCTAGGTTGATCAATCAGCTTGTCTAGTAAATCACAAATTGATTTCATTTTCTCTTTTGTTAATGCTGGTCGTCCACTTTTCGTCTCTTTATGTTTAGCACCACTTTTATTTGTTTTTATAGGAACACTTACAATGTTGGTGATAACTTCATTTGTAGTAAATCCTAAATCTTTTTGAATACTCTCTACTTCTTCTTCTAACACATATCCTTTTTTCGATAATATTAGGATTACTTTATTAAGTTTTTCGTATTTTTCTTTCTCTTTCTGTTGCTGTTCTTTATCATGTAGCCATTTTGCCGCTTGAGCTTCAGTTTCCCTAAAGCTGTGATCCTGCATATCCTTTTCCATTCGTTCCATCATTCTTAAAAATGATTCCGCCTCTGACCGATATGTCGCATTAGACAACCTTCTTGTCCATAGAGACCTTTTTTTCTGAATGGCCTTTTTAATATTGTCGTAGTTATGCTCTGGGGGATCATATGGCAATTCTAGTAGCAGATAATAGTTTTGTTGATCCATTTTTATCCGTTCACCCCTTTAACTCCAAATAATAGGTTCTTATGAATGCCCATATAAATTGAATATGGCGTTTCTAACGTCTACATTTATGACAGAGGACAAATAATGTAGCACGCTAAACTCTCCTCATCTTAAAGGCGATGGTGTGGAGCCGCTAAGAAGTATGATTCTTAAGTAGTTTGGCTATATTTTTAGGTCACAGAGCCCCAACATCTTGTTCTTCATTTAAAAGAGGAAGAAGATTGTTCTTCATTTAAAAGAGGAAGAAGATTGTTCTTCCTCCTCTTCCCTAATTGAAATATTGCATGGTTATTTTCCTGCCTTTTGCTGGTGATTGGACAAGACCTGGGCAATTTTTGAAAACGAGCTTACTATTTGATTTAAACCTGTCGTTAAGGTATTTTCATCAGTCATAGCAATTTTATTTACAAAATGCTCATATTACAGGACCAAAACCGACTACAGGCTCACTATTTCCTAACTAAAGTGAAACTTCAATCAGTGGGAGTTTTCTTCATCCCTCATCGTTCATTAGCTTACTTGCAATGCACTGCTACGGATTTTCGCTTCTTCTACTTCTTCAATTGTAATAATCGATGTCGTTTCTATAGTAGCGTTCACCTTGCTGTTATTTGTTAATTCTATACCCGTTACTTCTAATCGACCATCTTCATTTAGAATGAATGTTACTTGTATTGGAGAACCTTTTGGCAAATTATTAGGCATTTCTAATATAGCTTCTCCAATTTTTACTGCATTTTCGATTTCTAGCATGTCATCAGATACTTCATTTTCCATAACTTCTAGTAATACTGATTCTTGATTTGCTTCTGACGTCCCATATTCCTGAGTCACAGCACTTGGAAGAGAATCATTTTTCTTAATTAAGTTATTAACTCTGTTTTCGCCATCCGTATCTATAATAATTACGCCAAAGCTCTTACTTGTTACATTTTTAATAGTGCGTTGAATATTTTTTTCGATTACAGCAGGACCAATAGATGGAACGATATTCACTAATTCGTCCATCGCTTGTGCTTGAGCCTTCGTGGTATCTTCCTCAGTGCTTCCACCAGTCGTTTCATTAATTTCCTGCGCTCTTGTTTTAACCCAATCTTGAAGTGACTTTTGCATCCCATAAAGAGCCGCTCCCTTTGCAACGGATTCATCGGGATCAAAGATTGTTAATTGGACATTAAACTCATCTGTTAATCGTGCTTCAATTTGTGGCATACGTGTTGATCCACCAACTAGAATTATTTCATCAATTTGATCTTTGCCTACACCCTTTTTCATCGCTTCTTCAAACATTAGATTCGTTAATTCAATCGTTCTTTGAAGCAAATGCTCTGTAATTTCCTCGAATTTTTCACGAGTTAATTCTACACGAACGCTCTCTGCTCCATGGTTAAAACGAATGGGTGCTTTGTTTCGAGAAGAAAGAGTTTTCTTTGAAGACTCTGCCATTAATTGCAGCTGCTGAGCCGTTTCTTCATCTTCTAATATATCTTCATCAGAGCCCGTTTGCTCTTTGTATTGATCAACAAGGTAAGCAATTATGGCATCATCCCAATCTTTTCCTCCAAGATTATGATCTCCACCTGTAACAATCACTTCAATCGACTCTTGAGAAATATCAATCAGTGTAACGTCAAACGTTCCCCCTCCTAAGTCATACACGAGAACTTTTTTGTTATCTTCCTTTGTCATTCCGTAGGCAACCGCTGCTGCAGTCGGCTCTGGAATTAATCCAATCACATTCAAACCTGCAACTTCTCCAGCTCTCTTCGTTGCTTCTCTTTCATTTACCCCGAAATATGCAGGTACGGTAATGACGACATCCGTAATTTTCTCGCCGACAATTTCTTCTCCATCTTGTACTAGTTTTCTCAGAATATAGGCGGAAATTTCCTCTGGACGATACTTTTCATCTCCATGATAAAACGGAATATCTGTACCTATTTGTCTTTTTATAAACGAAGAGACATCGCTTGGATAAAGTTTTGAGCTTTCCTTTGCAGCTGTACCTACTACTACGTTTGGCTTTTCTTCCCCAATATCTTCAAAGTACACAACAGAAGGTGTAATTCTCTCTCCTTCAGAATTGGAAATAACGACCGCTTTATTGTGTTCGTCCATATAAGAAATACAAGAATATGTCGTCCCTAGGTCAATCCCATATACCTTTTTGATTTCACTCATTACGAAAACTCCCCTTTACTTTCCATCTATATTTAGCATGATTATCGTTGGATTTAAGTTTTGGCTCATACTCTTGCTATATGTTAATTAGGTACTGTTTAACTAGGCTTTTTGCTTTTCAAAAACAAAAACATTCACCTTTTCGTGGCGGAGTAACTTTCCATCCCACTCGTAGCCTTTTCCTGTAATTTCAGCTATTTTTTTATCTTTAGATGAATCATCTGTTTTGATGGTCTTTACAATTTGCTGCCGTTTTATATCAAAGGTTTCACTATCACTAGTAAACGACTCAACTCCTTGGCGGTAAAGAATATCTTCAATATCTTGAACACAGTCGTTTAGAATCCTAAGAAGTTTCTTTGGATAAAGCTCTTCATCTTTTTCAAAACCTTCAACAATTTTCCTTGTCCGATCGGACATTAAAATGAGGTCGTTAATGAGCGGTTTCACGATATCTTTGATTTGATCGTCTTTGTACAATTGCAATTCTCTATGCAAATTATCAATTATCTTCTCTTTACCTTCGTCTACTACCAACTTGGTATTAAATTCTTTGCCCAGAATCCCTAGTTTATTTTCTAGTTTAACGAATCCTTCGTAAACCATTTCCTTTAATTCAAAAGAAGTCGTTGCAAGAGAGACCTCTTCCCCCCAAACCACTGAATCAGATTGGCTAGTTGTTTCTTGCTTTCGTTCTTCAATCTTTTCTTTCAGATTTTCCATTTCTGCTTTAAGAGCAGGGATAATAACATTTTCACTCTCTAGTTTCGCAATATAATTTCTTAACTTCTCAATCTCATCTTTTTCACTATGTGTGGGAGGAGAATTATCGTATTCCGTCATCGTTTCTGAACCTTCAAATTCTTCTTCCTTTTCTACTTCATATGTATGTATAGGAATATTTACAGTGGAGAGAATGGCTTCTCCTGTCTCATCTTCGTGATTAACTGGAACCTCTTCATTCTCTTTTTGTTTTACTTCCTGGGTTCCTTCATCCTCAGTAAACGAGGATTCCCCTAGATTCTCATCATTCTGGTGTTCTTCAATAAGTAACCCACTATGACTACTTGAAAATTCCCCCTTCTGATCATAATCATATATCTTTTTCTTTTCTTCAGAATCTCGATGATCACTTGATAAGGATTCGAATTTATCATTGCCCTTTTTCTTAAATGGATTTGAAAAGTTAAAACTTTTTTCTTTCAAAAAACTCACTCCTTTTCCACTAAATGAAATCAAGACTATATATCTAGTATTTTACTAGAATTTTACATGATCCGAAAGGGGAATGTGAAAATATTGGAAAAGTTCTTTCGGATAGGCATTTACACGTTCAATGGCATTTCGCTGTTTATACATCTCTTTCCAACTCTTAGAACCACGGGCAGGTACGTTCTACCCCGCTACCGTTATCATATATCGATAAAAGGATGGTCAACCAGCAGCTACGGGAACTCGAGGCAGATGGCATGATGAACCGCACCGTTTTTGACCAGGTTCCGCCAAAGGTTATTTATTCTTTAACAGAGTATGGCTGGTCTCTTCGACCCATTTTAGATGCCATGTGCAGTTTGGGCGAAGGACACATCGCATTGACCGGTGAAGAAGTTTCAAATTAATAGCAATAGAAAAGATTCGAATGCGGTAAGCAAACGAATCCTTTTTTATTTATTCAACCTGATTAAAGTAAACAGCCACGTTGTAGAAGGACCATGTTTTCAACTTTATCTTTTAACCGCCATGCAATATAAGCTTAAATTTTATAAACTAATTATGAAATGGACTCCTAATACATATGGTTTAACTAAGCTTAGAAATGAGCAAGTACTCTTTTCAGACTTATGTATGAATCCGCTAGTATTTAGGAGGGAATTCAATGTTGTTGACCATTTTAATAATCCTTTTAGTCGTATTTATTGGTGGGCCACTCTGTTTATTTCTATGGCTTAAAACTGTTTCCAAGAAGCCCCAGCATTCCATTATTCGCGCACATCCGTATTTAGGATGGCTTCGGTACCTTTTAGAAAAGATGGGGCCAGAGTTTAGACAATATTGGTTTGACAATGATAATAGCGGCAAACCGTTTACACGTTCGGAATTCTTAAGCGTTGTCTTTTCAGCAAAATATCGGAACGATCTTTTAAGTTTCGGATCCAAGCGAGATTTTGAAAAACCGGGTTACTATATAGCAAATGGATTATTCCCCCTATTGAACGAGGAATTAAGAGTTGATAATCAAGAAAAGGTTCATGCAATGAAATATCAAATTGACCATGAGGGACTATTTACACGACGTGAACATCTTGAGAAGGATGAAGTCAATCGTTGGCTCTATCATGAGGAAGACGAGATAATAGTTGGCCCCGATCGAGATCTGCCATGGAAATTATGCGGTCCTTTTGGTGCCTCTGCTACGTCTTATGGAGCTGTAGGCGAAAGTTATATCCTTTCGACAGGTAATGGTAGTAAGATGGCAGGTGGCTCGTGGATCAATACAGGTGAGGGTGGAATTGCACCGGAGCATTTAAAGAGTAATGCAGATGTTGTTGCACAGATTGGACCAGGTTTATTTGGATATCGGGATGATAATGGGAACTTTTCACTCGAAGAATTTAGGTTGAAAGCCGAGGAATCAAATGTAAAGGCATTTGAACTAAAATTTGGTCAAGGGGCGAAAATTCGTGGCGGCCACTTAGAAGGTGAAAAAGTAACACCAAAGGTCGCAAGCATTCGTAATGTACCAGCTGGTAAAACCATTAATTCACCTAATCGCTTTCCTTTTTTGCATAATCCAATGGAAGCGTTGAAGTTTATCAAAACACTTCAAAATGAAGGTGGAAAGCCTGTGGGAATTAAAATTGTCGTAGGATATCATTCTAATTTAGATGAATTTTTCGAGACTATGAAAAGACTTCAAATCTATCCAGATTTCATCACAGTGGATGGTGGCGAAGGCGGTACTGGTGCCACATATAAATCAATGGCAGATTCCATGGGTATCCCTCTCTATCCGGCATTAATTACCGTAGTGGATAAAGCCCACCAGTATGGCATTCGCAATAAGCTAACGATTTTCGCCTCAGGAAAGTTAATATCCGCTGATAAAATTGCGATGGCTCTTGCTATTGGGGCGGATGCTGTTAACTCTGCGAGGGGCTTTATGATTGCAAACGGCTGTATTATGGCTTTGCAATGCCACACAGGAAAATGCCCTACAGGCATAACCACTACAGATCCAAAATATCAAGATGCACTCGTTCCGGAAGAAAAGCAATGGCGTGTTATGAATTATATTATTAATGTTCGGCAGGGGCTTTTTGCATTGGCTGCTGCTTGTGAAATCGATACACCAAGAAAGTTTTCTCGAGAACATATCGTATTTAATGATGCTGAAGGAAAGATGAAAAGGTTATCCGATCTATTTCCAATTCCAGGATCTTCTGTAGAAATAAAAAAAGATCTATGAGATGAGAAAGGAACTACACAGCTAAGTTAATATAGGAATAGAATATTAGCTTACCTTATAGTGCGTGTTCAAAAAGGAGGATAAAAAGAGTCGAGAAGCGATCGTCTCGAGGGCCGTAGAGACAGAGCTTTGATGCAATTTGACAGCCATTTTTACCGGACTTTTTGAACAACCTCTTATAGTACTATCAGGAGTTTAGTTGGGAAGATTTATCTATTATTATTCTTTAAGAGCTTAAGGAAACTAGCTGAAATGTCTCATAGTTCAGCATGAAATACATGCATTCCAAACTCTAACCTCTACAGCTATTACTGAAATGAGTACAAGTGCTGCAAAAATGACAGAAGACTCGAATGCTGTCACAGCAATCGGAAATGATTTGGAGTCTGTTCTCGTCGCAGTGCGCAATGTCAACAATGAAATCCAAGACGTATCGGCAGTAACAGAAGAAATGTCTTCAGCGTCTGAAGAAGTGCTTGCTTCAATGGAGGAAGTCATATCGCTCGCAACAGATAATGCCAGTCGTACTTATTCTGTGGCAGAAGCATCAGACATACAAAAGGATGGGATAGAATGGACTCACTCGTCAATATGATTCAATGGCTTAATCGTTCATCTGCAAATCTTCGCACAGCACTTGAAAAGTTCAAATAAGTTAATTGGCACAATAAGGATATCCCAAGACGAAAGGATCAGGACCGACTATCCTTGCTTAATGGGAAGCTTCAATCATAGGGTAGGGGGTCCCTTCTTCTCCAATTACTCTATACCTTAAACCGCGGGTCTTACTGCCCGTTAATGCAGGATAAATTATATATTTTACATCTTTTTTCTTATGATAGGACAAAAAGGCTAACTCCAAACTAAGTTAGCCTTTTTGTCTATTTTTTTTAAATCTACATTTGGTTATTGACATTACTTCCTTATCGTTATATGGTTAATTACATAAGTAACTAACCAATATGGTGGTGAGGCAGTGAATAACTTAATTGACGATGGCCGGCCTATTTTTGTCCAGATAGCAGAACGGATTGAAGATGACATTATTGAAGGTGGTCTTCCTGAAGAAGCACAAGTTCCCTCAACGAATCAGTTCGCCGCATTTTACAAAATCAATCCTGCAACTGCTGCCAAAGGCGTGAATTTGCTGGTGGATGAAGGTATTTTATACAAAAAGCGGGGGATTGGCATGTTTGTTGCAGAAGGAGCACGAACAAAAGTAATCGAAAAACGAAAAGAGCAATTTTTCGAAGAGTATGTGATCACAATGATACGTGAAGCAGAGAAGCTTGGTATTACAGCTGATCAGTTAACGGATATGATCCAGAGAGGAGATAACAAACGATGAAAAATGTGATTGAAGTTAAACAGCTGAATAAATCGTATGGAAAATTTACTGCAATTCATGACACTAGTTTCACCATGCAGGCAGATAAAATCTACGGACTTCTCGGCAGAAACGGTGCAGGTAAAACAACTTTAATGAAAATGATCACAGCGCAAATTTTTCCTACAAGTGGTGATTTGAAAGTATTTGGGGAAAGCCCATATGAAAACGCTAACACCCTTAGCCAAATTTGTTTTATTAAAGAGAGCCAGAAATACCCTGATCATTACAGTATCCTTGATGTATTAGAAGTTTCTAAATCTATTTTTCCAAATTGGGATGTCAACTTTTCTAGGTCACTTATTGAGGATTTCAACTTACCTCTCAAGAGAAAGATAAAAAAGCTATCCAGGGGGATGCTCTCTGCAGTAGGAATCGTGATAGGTCTTGCAAGCCGAGCGCCTTTAACCATTTTTGATGAACCATATCTGGGACTCGATGCGGTTTCAAGAGGGCTATTTTACGATAGATTGATGGAAGATTATGTTGAACATCCACGAACAGTGATTCTGTCTACCCATTTGATCGATGAAGTGAGCAACCTACTTGAACATATTTTAGTCATTGACAATGGGAAGCTGATTATTGATCAAGATGCAGAGGATTTACGGGATAAGGCTTTCACAGTCACTGGGCAAACCTCTAAGGTGGAGTCGTTTCTCATTGGAAAAGAAACGGTGCATCGTGAGCCATTCGGTGGATTACTATCCGCTACTGTCCTTCGCAGCCAAAACGGTTCTGATCAAAAACAAGCGGCACAAAGTGGACTTGAAATCTCACCTGTATCCTTGCAGCAGCTTATCGTTCATTTGACAAATGGTAAATCTGAACAAAAGGGAGCGAATGCGAAGTGAATAGAATTACTGGCGTTTTAAAACTTCATTCTCGTGATAAATGGTCGTGGATTTACATTCCAGCTATCATACTGTTTTCTAGTTTTGGGGTGAATCTAACCGTAAGTTTCTTGTTCATGAATCAAGAAGATATGTATACAGGTGGGCTAACTTCAATTGTCATTTACCTTTTTGTAACAGGAATTATCGTAGTAGGAAAAACATTTCCATTTGCGATCGGCATGTCGATTAGAAGAATCGACTATTTTATCGGGTCTGCCATAATCGGAATGATCGGTAGTGCGTTCTTCACAAGTTTAATTTTCTTATTCGCGCAATTAGAAAAACAGACGAATGGCTGGGGCACTAGACTCCACTTTTTCCACTTTCCCTATGTCAATGATGGTACACTCTTGGA
The DNA here is from genome assembly GCF_053653995.1 of Peribacillus sp. JNUCC 23. The sequence goes on along the minus strand of NZ_CM132202.1, from coordinate 484,475 downwards.
GCAATTTCTTCTGTACATGATTCTTTTTCTCAATATGTTCTTCTTAGGCTTTTTAATAGCCAGTTATTCACGGCGTTTTGGCCGCAAAGGGATGTTCATTGGGGCAATGTCCTTCTTACTGATTGGAAGTATAGCGGTCTTTCTTGTGCATCATTTCGAAGCTTGGGGAAGCATCTTTAGTTGGTTTGCCAGCCATACAGCTGTACAAATCGCCTATTGGCTCGTACCTCTTACTCTGCTCTACCTACTTGGCTCATATCGCATGTTGCGGCGCGCAGTTATTTGATCTCTCACAGGAGAAAAATATTTAATATAGAAAATAACGCATTTCAGATGCATACAGTAAAACAAGGATTGAATCTTAAGGTAAATCGAACAAATTTCACCAATAGATCCACAGCACAATTCAAAAAGAAACAAGAAGTTGATGTGATTATTGACATCAACTTCTTGTCTTAATGCTTTATTACATCAATAATTAATAAGGTGATGCACTCCACACGCACTGAGTGCATATGAAAGTATATGGGGTACCGGTTAGTTACAACGCTTGCGGCCCTCTTATCCCCTATATTTTAAAGCTAGTCCTTTTAAGAAATTCCTAGCATATCGATCACCACACTCTTTATAATTCCTATGACCTTCTTTTCTTAATATAGCGCTTAATTCTCCTTTTGTTATCATGACTCCTGCTTCTTCTAAGATATCAAGCATGTCCTCACTTGTTAATGTTAGTGCTATTTTCAATTTCTTTAGAAGAATATTATTAACACTTTCCGTATTCTCTACAGACAGTGCTGGGCTTTTAGGTTGTCCTGGTTTTGGATCTTGTTTCCCACGTTTAAAAATAATTAAGCCATTGAAAAATGACTCTAACATCATATTATTGCATATTATATTCTCTTCATTTTCAGTTATATCATCATCATTGTCCGCTTCATTATGGTAACTGTCTTTTGATTTTGTGAGCATCTTTAGCACATCTTCTTTTGTTACTTCAATACCGCCAAGTTTAAATATCTTTACCATATCTGTATTTTTTATATCTAGAGCATATCTTAATCTAATTAATATATCATGATTATTCATGTTTAAACCTCCTATAATATTGCCTATTTGCACAGTAGCTTCATCATTTTTATTGCCCTTTTTAAAAACTACCATGAGATCTTAACGAAGAATTTCTTCACAAACTAATTGAACGGGTTGAAATGAAAGAAGAAAGAAGTCCGAGAATCTTTTATAGATTCTCGGACTCTTACATATCTTCTATTTCTTTTCAAGCAATACACAACACTCGACATGTGTCGTCATCGGGAACATGTCCACAGGCTGAATTTCAACCGTATGATACCCTCCATCTTCTAAAATACGTAGATCACGAGCAAGTGTTGCCGGATTGCATGATACGTAAACAACCTTCTTCGGTTTCATTTCGATAATCGTGTTTAGCAGTGTTTCCTCACAGCCTTTACGTGGTGGATCGACTACTAATACATCGGCGCGGTTCCCATCCTGATACCATTCAGAGATGACGTTTGCTGCTTCGCCAACTTCAAATTCAACATTGTTAATTTCGTTGATAAGAGCGTTACGGCGTGCGTCAGCAATTGCTTCTGGCACAACTTCCACTCCAAGAACATGCTTAGCATTTTGGGCAAGGGATAGTGAAATAGTCCCAATTCCACAATAAGCATCAATCACAGTCTCTTTTCCAGTAAGTCCGGCAAATTCAAGCGCTTTGCTATAAAGTACCTTTGTTTGATCAGGGTTAATTTGGTAAAAGGATAACGGCGAAATAGCGAATTTCACGTCGCCAATATAATCATAAATGACATCATTGCCCCAAAGAACCTTTGTTTTTTCACCCATGATGACGTTTGTTCGTTTTGAATTCACATTATGAACAATCGATTTCACATGCGGCAAACGAGCCGTGATTTCTTCGACAAGATTATTTTTTTGTAGCAGTTTAGCCGTTCTTGTTACAAGCACAATCATCAGCTCTCCGGTTTGTTTTGCATAACGGGCCATAATATGACGAAGCACACCTTGGTGATGTTTCTCGTTATACGGCTCTACACCAAGTTCATTGCAGATTTCTTTCACAGTTTGAATCGCTTCATTGACAGCCGGGTGCTGGATGATGCTTTCATTTGTATCAACAATTTCATGACTGCGTGGTTTGAAGAATCCTGCGATAAGTTGGCCATCTTTTTCACCAACAGGCACCTGAGCTTTATTGCGGTAGTGTAAGGGTTCCTTCATTCCAATAATCGGATGAATCGTTACATCCTCAAGTTTGCCGATTCTTGCCATCACTTCACGGACTGTTTTTTCTTTGAATTGTAGCTGACCTTCATAACTCAGGTGATGAAGCTGACTACCGCCGTATTTATGCGCTTCTTCTTTTTTCACTTCTACGCGGTTTTTACTTTTTTCTTTCAGTTCCATTAAGCGACCAAATCCGTAGCCCTTGTTCGTCTTCGTTACTTTGATTTGTGCTTTTTCCCCAGGCAATGCGTAGGGAACGAAAATTGGGTAGCCATCGACCTTGGCAACACCTGACCCATCATGTGTTAAGTCCTCAAATTCTACATCTATTACATCATTCTTTGAAACGGGAATTGTTTTTTCCATTGTATACTTCCTTTTCTATCGAAATGCTTACAGTTCAAACAACATCTGCAGCAGTATCCATCATATATTTAGAACTCTTATTTTATCACATATTCACTAGACAAACAAAAGCACCTTTTAGCAAAGTCTTTCATAAAATAAATAAAACTTTCAAAATAAATGTGGACATGCGTATATGATTTGGATTTTGAAGCAAAATAAGGAAAAAAGTGAGGTGAGCAAAATGGGATTGTTCCAAACGATTTCTGCCTGGAATACCGCAAGACAAGAAAAGCATATAGCGCTTATGCAAGATAAAGGGCTCTGTCCGGATTGCCGCGGTCGAGGCTTCAGCTCGTATGCACCTTATGATTACAGCTACACGAATGTGTACGATTGTTTAGGCTGCAACGGTAGTGGCTCTTATGTAGATTGGGTAGAAACAACTAATCAAACTGAAGGCTAAAGAACTAGCAAAAAATACGGCCTGTAAAGCCGTCTTTTTTGTTAGTTCCTACATTTCTTCGCTTCTTCAAAGAATTGCTTTAATGTAGGGAGCAATTCTTGAGACTCCAAATTAAAGCTTCCTGATGAGCCGTCAGTAATAGTTTTAACGCGGGCACCTGGGACAGAGCGCAGGTATTCCTTCGCTCCTTCCTCTGTCAGTCCGATTCCCTCCTGACTACCTCGCAGGACTAATACCGGACAACTAACATTGCCCAGTTGTTTCCAAAATGGCTGTTCATGGGAATCATGTTCGATTGCTTTTAAAGTATCGAGCGTCATATGAGTTAGCGCAGTTCTCCCTGTTTTTTGGACAAGTAGATTGGCCCACCCCTTTGGTAAATCTGTTTCAACAGCAGGATAATCACCAATGATGAGTCCTTTCAAACGACTTAGGTTTTCCATCGCAAATCCTAAAGCATAAACCACACCACGATGAAAACCAAATAAGACGAAATTTTCAATGTGGATATGATTAATCACGCTTTCAATATCTGTTACATGATCCTCTAGTGTATATCCCATTTCTGGTGCATCACTTCGCCCTCTTCCACGCATCGTAATAACTAGAGCACGACGGGGAGCAAGAGCACGAAGAATATCCTCGTACTCTTCCCCTGTCTCCGTCAAACCGGGAATGATGACGAGTGGGGGTTCTGTAGACGGTCCAGTGTTGTCGATATAATGGATACGAATATCTCCATTTTTAACCCAACCTTCAAGCATTACATTCCCTCCCTTATGACAGCTGTTTCACCATATATTCATAATCATGCCCGTTAATTTGTCTGCGATTCACAGTTTTATATCCAAGTTTACTGTATAAACGGTGTGCACGTGTATTTTCTACCTCAACATTTAAAGAAATCCTTCTATGTCCTTTTGATATCGCAAGCTCCTGGGCCGCTTCAATCAAGGCAGTTCCTATTCCTTGTCCCCAAAACTGTGGGTTGACACTCACTGTATCGATATAAAAATCTTCCGGTTCCGCTTCTTTCTCAGTCGTTATCTCCGAATTATTATTCTTCTCTCTTAAACGATCCACAATTGGTCCATCCAGTTGTTCTGCATCACTTCCAAGATAGGTTACAATAAGACCAGCTACATTTCCTTCAATTTCTATAACTAGCGTATTCTCATAGCTTAATCGGTTATTAGGATGACTGAAAAAATAGTGAAGTACATCTAAAATGGCTTCCTCTTCCTGTTCACTTGTCAAAGCTTCAGCAATATCCTGAATCGCCAATCGAATCAAATAAGCGGATATCTGTCCATCCGCTGGTACGGCTTGTCTGATCATCATTTTTTTGTTCTCCTCAAATTAGAAAGAGAATGTCCCAAAAGGGTCTGACCTCACACTAAAATACACAGATTATTATGGAATACACCTAATACTGTATAGTTGTATGGTCTGCCACTTTAGTTTTGAGACATCCTCCATTTTATTCATTTATATTTCCAGCTTATTTGCGGGATCGTCATGTAGCGCATTTTCCGGAATGAAAACATCGAAATGACGATACTGACTGACGAATTCTGCAGGAGCTAGTCCACCAAATTCACCATCTAAATTTAGCATCATTTCATTTTTAGCGGTTACTTTAATTCGATTTGCTTTTACATAAATCACATTTTTATCATGAACATGCTCCCCGCGTAAAGCAAGTGATGCTACTCTGATAAAGTCGGCTAGGTTTGTTTTCTTTAAAATTAATAGCGTAAACATGCCATCATTTAGTGAGGCGTCAGGTGCTAGTTTTTCAAAGCCGCCTACAGAGTTCGTGTTCGCAACAAGGAAAAGCATAATTTCCCCTTCAAAAAACTTCCCGTCATATTCAATCGTTACATCCGTCGCTCGAATCGATGGTAGCATTTCAATGCCCTTCATGTAATAAGCCAATTGACCGAGCATTGTTTTTAACTTTATCGGTACCTCGTAGGTAAGCTCCGTTAACCGACCGCCTCCTGCAATATTGATAAAATATTTTTCGTTCATTTTCCCAATATCAATCGGCATCGTATGGCCCTTTGTAATAATATCCACCGCAGCATCAATCGAACGCGGCACATGAATAGCTCGCGCAAAGTCATTCGTTGTTCCGGTCGGGATCACACCAAGTTTAGGCCGATTTTCCGCTCCGGCAAGGCCATTTACAACCTCATAGATGGTACCGTCACCGCCCGCAGCAATGACAACATCATATCCTCGTTCAATTGCAATTTCTGCAGCACGTGTTGCATCGCCCGCCCCTGTTGTAGCATGACAGGAAGCTTCATACCCTGCAGCTTCAAGCTTAGCTAATACGTCCGGTAAGTTTTTCCGAATCATTTCTCGGCCTGATGTCGGATTATAAATCAATCTTGCTCTTTTCATTTCCCATCATCCTAATGTTAAAATACGTTTCAGTCACTATATGGTAACGATTCACCAAATAGAATGCAACGAACAACAATAATTGTCTTGGAATCAATAGCGATTCCGTAAAAATTGAGCCTATCTCTCCGATTACCTCCACCATATGTTCCTGTTTCGGAGAATCCATTAAATCATTTCTGAACAAATTATATAGCAATTTTTTCAAAAACTCTAGTGTTATCGTTTGAACCTTTCATCGGCGAGCTTTGATTATTCATAACCATCTCCATTTATCCATCCACTTCCACTTTCCTCTACTTAGTTTTCCCCTTCACCTCAAGAGTAATCCATCAATTCTCGATTGGATGGTTTTATCTTATTTTCACTATCCATGACGTATTTTTATTTCTTTTACCTTACCATGCTGAATACTTTTCAGAGAAATCCCGATTTACAGATTCATTATAATAAAATGAAACTTCGATCATTTTTTTGTGGTCTTCATCCACCCACTGATTGTTAGTCCCGTTCTACTGTCGCTAAGATCGCGCAAACGCTTCGATTAATCGACAGTACGAACCCAATTGGTTCAACTATACCTTTGAAAACCACAAAGGAAAGTTTCACTGTATCTCACCAATCGGGATTTTACGGGCAGTTGTCCCACACCTATGCCTTTCTTCGATTCCTACTCCTCTAAGCCTTGGGGGTCTTACTGCCCGTTAATGCGGAATAAAAAAGATCGAGGATGTCCCATGAGACATCCTCGATCTTTTTTAAGTCAACTTCTACCTATTAACGTTTGTTCAATTCAACCAGCAAAATTTTGTTTACCAGCTGTGGATTGGCTTGTCCTTTTGTAGCTTTCATAATTTGGCCGACAAGGAAGCCAGTTGCTTTTTGTTTACCCGCTTTAAAGTCTTCAATCGATTGAGGATTGTTATCAAGTGCTTCACTTACGATTTTCGTAAGTGCACCCTCATCCGAGATTTGCACTAGACCTTTTTCTTTCACGATTGCTTCTGCATCTCCACCATTTTCAACAAGTTCTTTGAATACAGTTTTGGCAATTTTAGACGATATCGTTCCGTCTTCGATTAGCTTAATCATCCCTGCAAGTGTTTGAGGGGTAAGCGCGATGTCATGAAGTTCTTTTCCTTCAGCATTAAGATAAGCAGAAAGTTCTCCCATGATCCAGTTGGACGCTAGTTTCGAATCTGCTCCTTGCTCAACCGTCGCCTCGAAGAAATCAGCTGATTCTTTTGTTACAGTTAAAACAGCCGCATCATATTCAGGCAGTCCTAGTTCCTCAACATAACGCTTTTTTCGTGCATCGGGAAGCTCAGGTATTTCAGCCGCGATCCGTGCTTTCCATTCTTCGTCAATATGAATAGTCAGAAGATCCGGTTCCGGGAAGTATCGGTAATCATCAGAACCTTCTTTTACACGCATTAGAAGTGTTTTCCCAGTTGATTCATCAAAACGACGTGTTTCTTGTTCGATTACTCCACCTGCATTTAACACTTCAGCTTGACGAATTTCTTCATATTCCAATCCTTTGCGGACAAAATTGAATGAATTCAAATTCTTCAATTCTGTTTTTGTTCCAAACTCTTTTTGTCCAACAGGACGCAAGGAGATGTTTGCATCGCAGCGCAATGAACCTTCTTCCATTTTACAATCTGATACACCCGTATACTGGATAATCGATTTGATTTTTTCCAAATACGCATAGGCTTCCTCAGGTGATGTAATATCAGGTTCTGAAACAATTTCAACGAGTGGTGTACCTTGGCGATTATAGTCGCAAAGAGAATATCCATCATTTGTATGTGTCAACTTACCCGCATCTTCTTCCATATGAATGCGTGTAATGCCGATTTTCTTTTTCTTTCCACCGACTTCAATCTCAATCCAGCCGTGTTCACCGATTGGCTGATCAAATTGAGAGATTTGATAAGCTTTTGGGTTATCCGGGTAAAAATAATTTTTTCGGTCAAACTTCGTAATTTCCGGAACTTCACAGTTTAAAGCAATCGCGGCTTTCATGGCAAAATCGACAGCCTGTTTATTAACAACTGGTAGAGTTCCAGGATAACCAAGGTCAATCACGGTCGTATTCGTATTTGGTGCCGCCCCAAAATGGTTCGGACTTGCAGAGAAAATTTTTGAATCTGTTTTTAATTCAACATGTACTTCAAGGCCAATTACCGTTTCATAGTTCATCTTATTCACCCCTTACAACTTTGGAAATTGTTTATGAAATTCTGTCGCTTGCTCAAATGCATGCGCAGTACGATAAATAGTGCTTTCATCAAAATGCTTCCCGATAATTTGCAGACCTAGCGGCAAACCATTGGAGAATCCGCATGGAACGGATATTCCAGGAACACCAGCAAGGTTAACAGGTATGGTTAAGATATCATTTGCATACATCGTTAACGGATCCGCCGTGTTTTCACCAATTTTAAAAGCAGCGGTTGGTGTTGTCGGTCCAACAATTACATCATACTTTGCAAATACATTTTCAAAGTCCTTCTTAATAAGTGTGCGGACCTTTTGTGCTTTTTTATAATACGCATCATAGTATCCAGAGCTTAACGAGAATGTTCCAAGCATGATTCTGCGCTTCACTTCGTCGCCAAAGCCTTCTGAACGTGTTTGCTTGTACATTTCGATTAAGTTCTCAGCATTATCTGCACGATATCCGTACCGAACACCGTCAAAACGTTGTAAGTTGGCGGATGCTTCCGATGAAGATAGCAAGTAATAGGCAGCAAGAGCATATTTGGAATGTGGTAAAGACACTTCTTCCCACTCTGCACCTAATCCTTCCAATACTTTTAACGCAGATAGTACTGAATTGCGGGCAGCTTCGCTAACCCCTTCTCCAAGATACTCTTTCGGAACGGCAATCTTCAGCCCTTTCACATCACCTGTTAAAGCATTCACAAAGCTTGGAACATCCACATTTGCTGAAGTGGAGTCCATCGGGTCTACACCAGAAATGGCTTCTAGTAAATAAGCATTATCCTCAACCGTACGGGTAATCGGTCCAATTTGATCAAGAGATGAAGCAAAAGCAACAAGCCCATAGCGGGATACTCGGCCATAGGTTGGTTTTAATCCTACGACGCCGCAATATGCAGCCGGCTGGCGAATGGAACCACCTGTATCCGAACCAAGTGAGAACAGAACTTCACCCGCAGCAACGCTAGCAGCTGAACCACCTGAAGATCCGCCAGGTACATAATCCGGATTCCAAGGGTTGCGAGTAGCTTGATAAGCTGAGTTTTCGTTTGAAGAACCCATCGCAAATTCATCCATATTCAATTTGCCGATTGTTACTGTTTCCGCTTGTTTAAGCTTCTCCGCTACCGTCGCATCATAGATTGGATCAAAGTTCTCCAAGATTTTGCTCGCACAAGTTGTACGTAAATTCTTTGTCACGATGTTATCCTTCACACCGATCGGTAGACCAAATAGCACACCAGATTGTTCGCCACGTGCAAGTTTATCATCTAGTTCCTTCGCTTTTCCCCGCGCACGTTCTTCATCCAATGTTAAAAAAGCCTTCACTTGGCTTTCTACCTGTCCAATTCTTTCATATGATTCGTTAACAAGGTCTGTTACTGATAGTTCTTTTTTATGTAAACGTTCATGCAGGTCCGAAACCTTATGTTCAAACAACGACATATATATCCCTCCTTAATCCCTTACTTGTCCATAATAGACGGTACGCGAATATGCCCATCCTTGCTGTCTGGTGCATTTTTCAACACTTCTTCTATAGGTAGCCCTTTTTGTGAAATATCTTCTCTCATAACATTTTGCATATCCAACACATGAAAAGTTGGTTTTACTTCGTCTGTATCAAGTTCATTCAATAGCTCAGCAAAAGAGATCATGAGATCTAGTTCCTTTTGCATCTTCTCAGCTTCTTGCTCTGTAATGCCTAAACGTGCCAAATGAGCAACATGTTTAACTTGCTCCATTGATATACGTGACATTTTCTTCACCTCCATTGATGTTTCAAAAGACTGCATATTTGTGCTATATTCTCTATTTTTTCATTGAATTCCGATCATATTTCCGAAAAAACAATTATTTAAATAATATCAGACTTTCACGCCCTAAAGCAACACTTCCAAGTACAGCAAATGTCCAAATATCTGTTCAAATACCATTTATGAAAAAATAGATCGAATTTTGATACTTTTACAGATAGATACACAAATATTATCCGGGAAATAATGAAGGAATTTGACGAACTTTGGTATTTAAATAAAGAAAGCAGACCCAGCCTATCTTCAGGGCCTGCCTGCCTTATCTTATTTATAAATATGAACATAAGGTTCACTATCACCGGGTTTACGAGTAATCAGTGCTTCTGGGCCATTCACTGATGTAATGGAAATCTGAACGGTTATATATTCAGTGAAATGGTTCATGATAAGTCCCGTTACATATTGTGTAAATCCAATCGCTTCTGTATTTCCGTAAAACTGAATGGGGATATCAATATTCAATTCCTGTAGCTGCTTATTCACATAAAATGCTCGACCAACAACCCCATTAAAGTTTGGAAAATAATTTTCCACATCCTGTTTAAAGTTTTTAAATGACCTTACATCATCACGATACGCTTTTTCAGCTGTAGTCGAAGGGAATACATAATATTCTTCATCAACGCTTTCCCATTTCCCAATCGTATTTTTATTACCATCTATATGAGAATAATAAAGAAAATTCCCTGGAACAACTGATGATCTTTCTTTTTGTTCAAATAGGGCAACCGTGATAGGTACATCACTCATCTCTTTGTTCTCTCGTAAACGCTGCACGACTTTTTCAGCAATTGCTTTACCTTGCTTCTCTAATTCAGCCTGTTTAATCTTTGTTTCATACGTAGCACCATAGGCTTCTTTTTGATAGTAATAAACCGAGTTAAGAGCCAGTCCTATGACAACTCCGCCTAAACTAACCTGATTATTCTTGTCTTCCACTAAATAATCATGCTCGAGTATATTAGCCAAATAAATGGGACTCTTTTCACTACGGTCAGCGATATCGCCTTTCCCTGAATCAATTGGATTGAGACCAAGATTATCTTTTGCAGCCAGTTTCTTTTCTTTCAGTTGTTCTTCCGTGTATTCTCTTCTAAGCCATTTGTTAATCGTACTGCCCTTAAGTATTTGCCCTTCCCTGAAAAAATACTTGTCTGGACTAAAATTCTTTTGGGCTATTCTCATTAATCCAGTTTCAAATTCCTCGATATCATAGCGAGTATTTAAATTAGATACAACTAGTCCACGTGCTTCTGATTCTTTAAAAGGAAGCATCGTTTTATAATAATCCTTAGATATTTGATAATTCGGTACAATTGCTTTTTCCGTACTATTATCCGTTTCACTCACAATCTCTTGCTCTTTATCAAATTTCGGGGCACACCCGGAAAGTAATATAGCCAATATGATCCCGAGGAAGGTGATGTTTTTCATTCTAACACCTCTATTTAGTTAGTTCTTCGATTAATTTCTCCTCGCTCCATACTTCAATGCCTAAGCTCTCTGCTTTTGCTAGCTTAGAACCGGCAGCTTCTCCTGCAACGACTAGATCCGTTTTCTTACTGACACTTCCAGCAACATTTGCTCCTAATGCTTCTAATTTCCCCTGAGCTTCACTCCGCGTAAGTTGATGCAACTTTCCAGTCAGTACGATTGTTTTTCCGGCAAAAAAACTGTCAATTTGATCAACCGAGACAGGCCTCGCTCCCTTATACTCGAGATTTACTCCCGCTTTTAACAGCTCATTCATCAACGCTTGAACCTCTTCCAGGTCAAAATAGGCGACAACGGAGTCTGCCATCTTATCCCCAATTTCATTAATAGCTATTAAATCTTCACGACTCGCGCCACTTAATGCGTCAATTGTAATAAATTCTTGGGCTAATGTTTTCGCTGCTTTTGCCCCAACATGGCGGATGCCCAAACCAAATAATAGTTTTTCAAGTGAATTACTTTTGGAGGCTTCTATTGCTGTGATTAGATTATTGACAGACTTTTCACCCATCCGCTCTAAGCCAAGCAACTGATCATGTGTCAATTTATATAAATCGGCAACATCCAATATGAGTCCCTCACTAAATAATTGACTGATGACTTTTTCGCCAAGGCCATCGATGTTCATCGCGTTACGAGATACAAAGTGAATCAATCCTTCACGAATCTGGGCCGGACACTTTGGATTGATGCAGCGAAGGGCGACTTCCTCTTCAAGTCGGACAAGCTCACTTTCACATTCAGGACAGTGCGTTGGCATGTTGAATTCAATCTCTTCTCCTGTACGTCGATCTACAAGGACATTAACAACTTCAGGGATGATATCCCCAGCTTTCTTTATGATGACCTGATCACCTATTTTGATATCTTTTTCCCGTATCAAATCTTCATTATGGAGACTAGCTCGACCAACCGTTGTCCCAGCTACTCTAACTGGTTCAAGTATAGCGGTGGGCGTTACCACCCCTGTTCGCCCTACACTAAGTTCAATATCTAGAAGCTTTGTATTCACTTCTTCTGCCGGAAATTTATAGGCGATTGACCAACGAGGGCTTTTCGCTGTCCTTCCTAATTCTTCTTGTTGTTGCAGTGAATTAACCTTAATTACAATGCCATCAATGTCATACGCCAAGTTTGGTCGCTTCTCTACCCAGCTCTCTACATATTCTAATACTTCTTCGATCGATGTACACGTTTTTCGTTCTTGATTTGTTTTAAATCCAAGACGGTCTAGCAATTCAAGACCCTCACTATGGGCCTCAATACCTATATCCTCTAAGTTAGCAATCGCGTAAAGAAAAATATCCAGCTTGCGCTTTGCTGCAAGTTTCGGATCTAGCTGCCTAAGTGAGCCTGCTGCCGCGTTTCTGGGGTTAGCAAACGGCTCTTCATTTTGTTCTTCCTTAGCCTTGTTCAATGCTTCAAATGACTTCTTCGGCATAAATGCTTCACCGCGAACTTCGATTGTATAAGGTTCTTTAAGTTTTAATGGGATCGATTTAATGGTCTTAAGGTTTTCAGTAATATCCTCCCCAATCGTTCCATCACCACGTGTAGCCCCAAGCGTAAAGTGCCCATTCTCATATTGAAGCGTAATCGCAAGTCCGTCGATTTTCAGTTCACATACATAGGAAATCGAGTCACCAACCGCTTGTCGTACTCTTCGATCAAAATCCCGTAAATCTTGTTCGTTAAATGCATTGCCAAGACTTAGCATAGGACTTGTATGTTCTACCTTCTCAAACATTTCGAGTACGGCGCCACCCACGCGCTGGGTTGGTGAATCTGGTGTTCTCAATTCAGGAAATTGAGCTTCGTATTCAATCAATTCTCTTAGCAGCTGATCGTATTCCGCATCTGAGACAGACGGCCGATCCAAAACATAATATTCATAGCCATATTGATTCAATAGCGTTTGTAGTTCAGTAACTTTTCCTGCAGCTTGCTGTATGTCCATATATCCAACCCTTTCTTTTATACTTTTTCAATAGGTGCAAACTTAGCAAGCAAACGTTTAATCCCAGTTGGGCTTGGGAATGCAATATCTAATTCTTTGCCTTCGCTTTCACCCTTCACACTGACAACCGTTCCAGTTCCCCATTTTTTATGGGCAGCCTTATCACCAACCTGCCAACCGATTTCATCTCCACCTGTTGCGTTCGGCTGAGCAACCACTTTTCCAAATGAAGGTGTACGTCTTGAACCACCTGAATGTATTGGTTTTGAAGAATGTAAGACTGATTTTTTGGGTTTTGGTTTCATATCTTCTATTAGTTCTTCTGGAATTTCAGCAATAAAGCGCGAAACAGGATTCATATTCGTACGACCAAACAATGTTCTCATTTGGGCATTTGTTATATACAACTCTGATTCTGCACGAGTGATACCTACGTAAGCAAGCCTACGTTCTTCTTCCATTTCTTCTTCGTCCATAAGTGAACGGCTATGCGGGAATACCCCTTCTTCAAGCCCCAGTAAAAATACAACTGGAAATTCCAGCCCTTTTGCAGAGTGCAAGGTCATGAGCGTCACTGACTCCTGCGCTTCTTCTGTATCATCTAATTGATCAATATCGGCAACTAATGCAAGGTCGGTTAAAAAGCCAACCAAAGATTTATCGTCATTACTTTGTTCAAACGATTTAGTTACAGATAAAAACTCATCGATATTTTCTAAGCGGCTTTGTGACTCAATTGATTTTTCTGCTTGAAGCATTTCACGGTACCCTGTTTTTTCAATCACTTCTTCTACAAGCTCGGTGACAGACAGATATTCTTGCTGATTCGTATAGGCATGGATTAAATCACGGAATTCACGTGCTGCCTTTGTGATCTTCGGACTTAGGCCAATCATGTCAATATCCTGCAGTGCTTGATACATCGAACCATCTGTCATTGCCGCATAATCAGCAACCTTATCAAGAGAAGTAGCCCCGATTCCTCGTTTTGGTACATTAATGACCCTACGTAAACTGATATCGTCATCTGGATTGGCAATCAATCGTAAATAAGCTAGGATATCCTTAATTTCTTTACGATCGTAGAACTTAATTCCGCCCACAATGGTATATTGCAGATTAGATTTTAATAAAACTTCCTCCATAACCCGTGACTGGGCGTTTGTTCTATAAAGGATTGCAATATCAGATAACTTTCTGGAACTGTCACGAATTATTTCATTAATCTTTCCAGCAACAAACTGTGCTTCGCCTTGTTCACTATCCGCACGGAAATATCTGATTTTGTTCCCATCCATATTTTCCGTCCAAAGATTTTTCGGCTTCCGATTTCGGTTATTATCGATTACTTTATTCGCTGCCTCTAAGATTTTCTTTGTTGAACGATAATTCTGTTCAAGGAAAATCATCGTTGCGTTTGGGTAGTCTTTTTCAAATGATAGAATGTTCGCGATATCCGCGCCACGCCAGCGATAGATGGATTGATCGCTGTCCCCAACTACACATAAATTGCGGAATCGTGAAGCGAGAAGCTTAACGAGCATATATTGCGCTCGGTTCGTATCTTGATATTCATCCACGTGAATATACTGGAATTTCCGCTGATAATATTCAAGAACCTCAGGTACGCGCTGAAATAACGTGATGGTCAACATAATTAAGTCATCAAAATCACATGCTTGATTCTTTCTGAGCCGTTTCTGATATTCCGTGTATACTTCCGCTGCAACATTTGTATAGAAGTCACCGGCTGTTTTTTGGTATTCCTCTGGAGTTACGAGTTCGTTTTTTGCTGAACTGATTGTTCCTAAGAGAGCGCGATAATCATATTTTTTAGGATCGAGGTTTTTGTCTTTCAAGATTTGCTTTATAACTGACTGTTGATCGGTTGTATCTAAAATGGAGAAGTTTCGATTATATCCGATACGATCGATATCACGTCGTAAAATCCGCACACACATAGAGTGGAAGGTACTGATCCAAATCTCATCTGATGCTCCACCAAGAATGCCACGTATCCGTTCTTTCATTTCACGTGCTGCCTTATTTGTGAAAGTGATCGCCAGAATATTCCATGGCGCCACTTCTTTTTCTACCATTAAATAAGCAATTCGATGCGTAAGCACCCTTGTTTTACCACTTCCCGCTCCAGCCATGATGAGAAGTGGTCCATCTGTTGCCTTCACTGCCTTTTGCTGCTGCTCATTTAAACCTTTTACTAACTTTTCCGCTAAAAACTGCATGAAAGCACCACCTTACGAACGTTTGTTCTTTTTATTATACTATAGTCTGTCTCTATTTAAAAGAGTCATCTATTTCACTGCCGCGACTGTCTCAAGTGCCGCCTTTAAATTGTCATAGATACTATTCCCCACTACGATAACATCAGCAAACTCTGCCATTTCTTTTGCTTGAGCTGCCGTTTCAATTCCTCCGCCATAAAAGAAAACAGTCTCTTCTAAGTTCTGTTTCACTTTCTTCACAACTTTTGGATCGCCGTACATTCCACTATATTCTAAATAGAAAATCGGCAGATGAAACATTTTCTCGGCCATCATGGCATATGCAGCAATGTCATCTTCATCAAGATTCGTATCCGCATCTGTCAGTTGAGCTGCTTTACAATCCGGATTGACAATACAGTACCCTTCCACAAACATCTCAGACCAATCCATGATTTCACCATATTCCTTTACAGCCTGCTGATGTAATCTCATCATCCATTTTGAATCTTTGCTGTTTAGAACACTTGGAATGAAATACAAATCAAATCCGGGAGTAACTGTTTCAACAGATGACACCTCAAGAACACAAGGAACCGTGTAACGACGAACTCTTGCCATCAAATCTAACACATTTTCAAGCGTAACGCCGTCTGTTCCCCCAATTAGAATAGCATCAGTACCCGACTCACAAATGCTTTCTAAATCTATATCATTTATCTCTTTATTAGGATCTAACTTAAACACATGCTTCCACTTTCGAAAATCGTACATCATATATCCTCCATTAAAATTTCTCATAGCACCATTATAGCATTAAGATTTTTGATAAAAAAAGATTTATAAGAAACGATAGCCTAGATTAAAAATATGAGCAGGAAAGAAGGTTTGATGGTCCAGAAAAAGCATCTTAAAATAACCAATCCCACCCTTTAGATACACCAAAATTCATTATAAAAGATAGTTCGCTTCAAAAGTCAAAATCAGAAAAAACAAATAAAAAAGCCAAGGAAAAATTCCCCTGACTCTTTCTTAAAACATAACAACATTCATCGAACTAATTGGCTTATTCTTCTTCTACTGGCTCTTTCTTAATTCGGTCCAATGCCATTGTATAAGCATCGTTCCCATAATTTAGGCATCGTTTCACACGAGATATCGTCGCTGTACTTGCACCTGTATCGGTTTCAATTCGATGATATGTTTTACCTTCTTGGAGCATGCGTGCTACTTCAAGACGCTGTGATAGTGATTGTATTTCATTAACTGTACACAAGTCGTCAAAGAAACGATAGCATTCTTCGAGATCTTTCAGTGATAATACGGCTTCGAAAAGCTGATCCAGACCTTTTCCCCTTAATTTATCAATTTGCATAGTTTTGCCCCCTAGTTTTCTTGAGCACCAAGATGGACAAGCCGGCTTATCCCTGGCTTATCCGGCAAAACATTTACCCACGTTTTGCCTGGTACGAAACCAATTTCTTTTCCATTTTTCACTGGAACAATTCGACCTTCTCTATTTTCCCATTGAACTTCATTCCATTTGCCTTTTTGCAGTAAATACGCTTTACCACCCGCTTCAAAATCAATATCTCGTCTTCCAACACTATCTATGACCTTATGAGGTGCTTCTATAATAAAGATATTGTTTATCCTAATCGGCGTTTCATCAATGTATTCAATCGTTTGTTGATGATTAGAATATCTAGAATACGTTTCTGAGTCTTCATCATACGAAAATTCTACATCAAATGAGGATGATCCATAAGAAATTTGAACAAAAGAAGCAGGTTCACCTTGTAATAGTTCCATTTCAGATTTCTTCAAAAATGTAAAGGCTTTAGGCTTTTCTGTCAAATCATATGAATTCTGCTGGGCACCTTTCTCAATGTTTTCAAAAGAAATATAGGAATTATGAGGGGCTTTCCGTTCACTCGAACGTTGAAAAAGCGTTCCATCATATTCTAATCCATTCAAATGATCAATATATCCTTGATCAAGCATCTCTTTAGCATCCGGGCTATTCCCGTGACATACATAGACACAATCTAACCCTTTCGCTAATTTAATAAAGTAATCACGAGCGCTACGGACCGGTCCAACTTCTTTTGGCATTTCACTTTGAAAAACTGCTAAGAAACGTGTTACTTCTGCTTCCGCATACATTTCATAGATAATATCTGCTTTCGAAAGGCCTGTTTGCGGCCGTGCCTTTGGATGATTATTAACCATTACAGCAATCGCCCTATGTTCTGTATCATCATTCGTTGCCATTCCTGTTAATGGGTAAAAGTTTGAAAACTGTTCACTATCAACTGGATCTTGAGTAGTTTCATCTTGTTCGACAATTTCACTCGAAGAATTGTCGGTTGGTCGTTCATCCTTGGCTACCTTTTTTATGCAGCCACCCATCAATAACAAAACAGCAAGCAGAATAAGCAGTAAACTCCTTTTCATTCCTGCACACTCCCTACTTGTTTCCACGTTACTTCCTTAATTTTAAAAGTCTTCTTTTACATTTTAACGCATTATTGTAGGAAAGAGAACTGTTTTATTCATAATATCATACATTCCCGTTGGGGTTACACGGATATAGGGAAGATGTGTAGATGAGAAAAATAACAATGTGTATATTGGATCTGAAAATACATATCCTCTTTCTTGAAGCAGTTGTTTCAATTCCTTTTCCTCTTTAATTAGCTCTGGCATTGATTTTTCAGAAATCAGTCCTTTTAATGCTAAGCGCATTTCAAAAATGATTTTCCCTTGCTCAGCAATTACAATCCCGCCGCCAATTTCCTTCATTCGCTGAAAAGCAAGAAGCATATCTTCTTTTCTTTTTCCAATCAGAACTATGTCTCCCGTATTTGAGTATGTGCTTGCAAACCCACATAATTGGTTGGCAAAGCCTTTAACCATCGTATTAATTCTCCACTCTCCACCACGGTCAATCATTACAAAATAACATTCATCATGTTCGAATGACAGATTTCCATCAGAGTAATCCGATGTAATCGAGTATGGTTTCGTAATCACATCATTGATCATTTCAAAACCGAATGGCATCGAAAACTCTAAATCATTACTATCCAATTCCCAATCTAACTGTAACTCTCCGAATCCATATCCATCCCAATGAACAACAGACGAATCTTCAAGCTCCACCCCGTCACGCTTCACCCATTTCCCTTTCGCTAGAACAGAAACAGGCGCTGGTTCTGTCTCACATTGAAGGAAATTAATATTAGCGACTCTGCCTGTTGCAATATTTCCATGTAAGTACTCAATATTATAATAGCGGGCAACATTAATCGTAGCCATATTATATGCATCTATAATCGGAACGCCCTGTTCAATTGCGATTTTAATCATCGTATCTATGAAACCGCTTTCGTAAAATGAAGGCGATGAACCATCCGTCGTAAAGAAGAAATGGTCGTATTGATCGATCCCAAGCTCATGAATTTCTTTCAATATATTTTCTAAGTCCGGTCGGATCGAAGAATTTCTCAAAGAAACCGTATACCCTTGCATCAAGCGAGACAATACTTCTTTTCCTGTCATAGCTTCATGATCACAATCGGCCCCAAATAACATCATTTTCGCTAACGTTTTTTCCGATGCACCAGGGAAATGGCCTTCGATTTGTTTTCTCATTCGCTTTGCTTCTTGGATCCAATGAAGCATCATATCATCTCCAGCAAGCAGCCTGGGCCATGCAGTCAGCTCCCCACCTTGCAATACGGCATCATGCTCGAGCCACGCCTTTACATCACCATGAGTAAAAATTGTTTCTTCATTCCGTAATTCGGTTTGCCCATCAAACCTGCACCACCAGTACATGCTAGCTGGGATATTTCGTAATTCCTTCAATAAAGAAAACGCTTTCTTTTTTTCTAATTGCAAAAAAAGCATTAGGTTATCATTAATCAATGTCGTTGTTCCAAAATACGATGCATAACGAGCTAAAGTCTGGGGATTATATAATTGAAATGGATGCGAATGTGGCTCAATATAGCCCGGAACTAAAAAGCTGCCTTGACAATCAACCATTTCGCAATGATCTAATTTGTCAGGTATTTTGTCCCCCACATAGACGATGCGATCATCATAAATCCAAATATTTGCTTTTATCCACTTTCGCAATGACTGATTTAAATACGTTGCATTTTGTAGAAGTATATGTGGAGCTCTGTTTCCGTCTAGTACATCGACATGCTCGCGTATATGTTTATTCTTCCATCGATAACGTTGCTCTAACAAGAGAACCCCTCCGTTTTTTTAGATTTAACTACTATATTTATATTGAAAAGTCATGTAAAGAACCAAAATAAGTAATATTCACCCATTTTTATTAATCCTAACACATTTAATGAGTTAATACATTAAAGTTATGTTAAATAGTGTGAATATTTCGTGAAGGAGATTATCTATTATGAAAGTCAAAGCAAATATCGGCATTCCAAACGCATTACTCAGAATAACTTGTGGTTTTACTTTTTTAGCATGGTCGATTTCAAAAATGTCCAGAAAGCCGTGGAAAGGATCTTATTTAGTTATAGCTATGTGTTCTGGTATGAAAATTGGGGAAGGAATTCTTCGCTTTTGTCCCTTTGTTGCCCTTTATGAAAAGTGTCAAGGGAGATTAAGCGGGAACCATAACATCATAAAAAAAGGAGAACATTTATTAACTCAAATGGGGATGGGGAATGATCTTATCTCAGATGATGAAAATACAGAAACTTAAAAAAGGTGTCCAATGAAGGTCAGAAAGGGTCAGACCCCGCAGCAACTAAATTCAGATAAGTGTATAAAACACTACATACTGATTTAAAGTGCGAGGTCAGACCCTTATGACGTTCTAAATTCTTAGGGGACCCTCTATTTGGCCACTAAAATGGCGCGATAACCAATGTCTTTTCTCCAAAATAAATCTTGGTTAGGAATCTTTTCTAATTCTTTGTAAACCTTTGCTTGTGCACTAAGAAGATCGGTTCCCTTTGCGGCCACAAGCAGTACTCGACCGCCATTTGTCGTATAGTCACCGTTATCATTCTTGGCAGTACCTGCGTGATAAATGTCAACATCCTCACTTAATTCCCCTAGCCCATGTATCGGTGCTCCTTTGACATATTCGCTAGGGTAACCAGCTGCTGCGACAACTACCCCGATTACAGATTCATCGTCCCATTCAAGCTCATAGTCATTCCCGTTTAAAACAGCAAGAAGCGTATCAACAAAATCATTCTTTAGTCTTGGCAGGACAACTTGAGTTTCTGGATCACCGAAACGTGCATTGAACTCAATCACTTTTGTTCCTTTATTCGTAGCAATTAAACCTGCATATAAAATGCCTGTAAAAGAGCGACCCTCAGCAACAAGTGCTGCCGCTGTTGGTTTTACAATTTGATCGACTGCCGCAGCAACCACGCTTTCTGGAATTTGAGGAACAGGCGAATACGCACCCATTCCACCTGTATTCGGACCAGTATCACCATCATAAGCCCGCTTATGATCTTGAGCGATAACCATCGGGTAAACCTTCTCTCCATTTACAAATGCCATTAGCGAAAATTCCTCACCTTCAAGGAATTCCTCCATGACAACTCGCGCTGAAGCTTCACCGAATTTCTCATCAACAAGCATTCCATGTAATGCTTCCAGTGCCTCTTCCATCGTGTGTGCAACGACTACACCTTTCCCAGCAGCAAGTCCATCCGCTTTTATTACAATTGGAACACCAATTTCAGCTAAATACGTTTTTGCTGACTCGATATCTGTAAATGTTTCATATGCAGCAGTAGGAATTTCATATTTTTTCATTAAATCCTTTGCAAAGGTTTTACTACCTTCAATTATAGCTGCTTGTTTATCAGGCCCGAATACCTGTAGACCAGCTGCTTTAAATTCATCGACAATTCCATTAACCAAAGGTATTTCGGCTCCAATAATGGTTAAGGTAACATTCTGATCTTTAGCAAACGCAATCAGTTCCTTATGATTATTTTCATCAATTTGAACGAGTTCCGCCACATCCTCCATGCCTGGATTACCTGGAGCCGCGAATACTTGATGAACCTGCTTACTTTCGGATAGTTTCTTTGCTAATGCATGCTCACGTCCACCCTTGCCAATCACTAACACGTTCATGGAATCACCTCTTCCTAATATTAAAAACCATTAGCCTATTGAACCCAAAAACTTAGTGCTTAAAATGACGAACGCCTGTAAACACCATTGTAATGCCGTATTCATCTGCTTTTTTAATCGAATCCTCATCACGTACAGACCCACCAGGTTGAATGATAGCTGTGATACCAGCAATGGCCGCCGCTTCAACAGTGTCATCCATTGGGAAAAATGCATCAGAAGCGAGAGCCGCGCCTTTTGCTTTTTCACCAGCTTGTTCTAAAGCAATATTAGCTGCCCCTACGCGGTTCATCTGTCCAGCACCGATACCGTACGTCATCTGTTCGCCACTTACGACAATTGCATTAGATTTCACGTGCTTCACGATTTTCCAGCCTAGTTTCATTGCTGCCCATTCATCTTCAGATGGTTGGCGTTTCGTTGGGATTGTTATAGTTGCATGGTCTAACCCATAAGTATCTAAATCTTGAACGAGTAATCCCCCTTGAATGGATGTAGTTTTTCGTTCGGATTTTTGCTTGCCATCGAAAGCTACAGTTAACAGACGGATATTCTTTTTCGCAGTTAAAATCTCTAGTGCTTTCTCGGAAAAGTGAGGAGCTATAATGATTTCAAGGAAAATTTCACGGAGCATTTCAGCTGTTTCTTGGTCTACTTCACGATTTAAAGCAATAATTCCACCAAAAATGGACGTAGAATCTGCTTCATACGCTTTCTTAAACGCTTCAGCAACCGAATTACCAACCCCAACTCCACATGGATTCATATGCTTAACAGCAACAGCTGCTGGCTCTTCAAATTCATTGACGATCTGTAAAGCGGCATCAGCATCATTAATATTGTTGTATGACAGTTCTTTACCGTGCAATTGTTTGGCATACGCCACAGAAAAAGTAGAGCCTAATGGCTTTTGATAAAATGCAGCTTGTTGATGTGGATTTTCTCCATATCGAAGTGATTGTTTTAATGTATACGTGAGCGTTAAACTTTCAGGATTTTCTTCCTCAGCAAGCTTTGTCATGTACTCGGATATGACAGCATCATAGGCAGCTGTATGGCGGAATACTTTCGCAGCAAGTTTTCGTTTCTTTGCAGCTGATACGTCACCGTTTTCATTCAGCTCAGTAAGTACGGATTCATAGTCTGTTGGGTCCACAACAACTGTCACAAATTCATGATTCTTTGCCGCAGAACGAAGCATCGTTGGTCCGCCAATATCGATATTTTCAATCGCATCTTCAGGCGTCACATCAGGTTTCGCGATCGTCTGCTGGAATGGATACAAATTGACGCAAACGAGATCAATTGGTTGAATTTGATGTGCTTCTAATTGAGCTTGATGTGCGACATCATTCCTTCTTGCCAATAATCCACCGTGAACATTTGGATGCAACGTTTTAACCCTGCCATCCAAAATTTCAGGAAAATCTGTTACATCACTAATCCCAATCACGTCAATTCCATTTTCAACAAGCGTCTTCTTCGTACCCCCAGTAGACACGATTTCAAAGCCTGCCTCTTTAAGACCAATTGCAAATTCTACGATACCTGTTTTATCTGAAACACTGATTAATGCACGTTTTGCCATAATGAATCCTCCTCGTTGGAAAAGCGCAAGCGCCTATTGAATGAACTTTGACTAAAATCCGCCAGGTGTCCTGTTTCGAACGTCGAAGTCAGCACATCCAGTGCGAACCCGACAAGCATAAGACAAGCAAGCTGTTGGGTGCTCTTCTCTCTACCAGATTGCTTGGCTTATGACTTCGAAGTGTTAATCTACTTGTGCTAGACACAAAGACTTGTTGAAAAACCATAGACTTTCTAATCTTAAAAGCGCAAGCTAACCGTTCAACTTCCACTAAATTAAATCGTTCATAAAAAACTGCATTATTCAAAAATTAATGAGAAGAAATTGATTTCTCCTTCATAAACAACTGTTGAAGCACTTCTGGATAGGCAATGTGCTCGGCCTGCTGAATTCGTTCTTGTAACCGATCTCTCGTATCATTTTCCAGAATCTCAATTTCTTTTTGGGCAATAATTGGACCTGTATCCATCCCAGCATCCACATAATGAATCGAAAGGCCAGTTACCTTCACCCCTGCATCAAACGCTTGACCAATTGCATCAATACCTGGAAAAGCTGGCAATAAAGAAGGATGGATATTCACGATTGCTTCAGGATATTCTTGTAAAAGTGTTGGTCCGATCAATCGCATATATCCTGCTAAGACAATGAATTCAACATCCTTCGATTTAAGCTGCTTCACGATTTCCTGTTCAAACGCTGCTTTGTTATGGAAAGACTTTGGAGAAAAGCAAAAGCTAGTAATCTTCTCTTTTTCGGCTCTTTGTAAAACATAAGCGGACTCTTGATCACAGACAAGCAAACGAATGTCTGCTTCGAGCGTGCCTGCCTTAACCGCATCCACGATTGCTTGAAAGTTGCTCCCGCTCCCCGATGCAAATACTGCTATTTTTTTCATGATTCACTCGCAATACTTACACCAGGTTGATTCACGACTGCACCAATTTGATACGCCACTTCGCCACGTTTTTCAAAAAAGGCTAGAAGCTCGGAAGCCTTTTCCTGCTCGACGACAAGAGCCATGCCGATGCCCATATTAAAAATATTGTACATATCCTCACGACTAATGTTTCCTTTTTCTTCAAGAAGGGTGAAGATCGGCGGAATCTCCCAAGATCCTGACTTTATCTCGATTCCTAAATTTTCAGGCATCATTCTCGGTAAATTCTCAATAAATCCACCGCCAGTTATATGAGCCATCCCTTTGATTTCAAACTCACTCAACGCCGCTAAAATCGGCTTCACATAAATTTTAGTCGGCTTTAAAAGTTCTTCTCCTAGTTCGCAGCCTAGCTCTGGAATAAATGCATTTACATCCATTTTCGCGTCATCTAATAAAACTTTACGTACAAGCGAATAGCCATTGCTATGAATGCCACTTGACGCTAATCCGATTATACAATCGCCTTGGTTGATTTTCTGGCCGGTAATCAGGTTCGTCTTTTCACATGCTCCTACTGTAAAGCCAGCTAAATCATATTCTTCTTCACTATACATGCCAGGCATTTCAGCCGTCTCGCCACCGATTAATGCACAACCGGCTTGCTCACAGCCTTCTGCAATCCCTTTTACAATGCTCTCAATTTTCTCAGGCTCTGCTTTTCCACAAGCGATATAGTCTAAAAAGTAAAGCGGCTCAGCTCCTTGAACAACGATATCGTTCACACACATGGCCACACAGTCAATCCCAATGCTGTCATGCTTATTCATCATCATCGCAAGCAATAGCTTCGTTCCTACTCCATCCGTTCCTGAAACAAGGACAGGCTCGCGTAAGTTCAATTGAGATAAATCAAACATGCCGCCAAAACCGCCCAGCCCACTTAATACTCCTGGACGCATCGTTTTTTGAACATGCTTTTTCATGCGTGATACCGCTTCATACCCCGCTTCAATATCGACTCCGGCCGCTTTATATGCATTCGACATGGTCATCATCCTCCTTCATTCAACTTATTACGGTTGTTGACTGCTCATTGGCATATATTTCTGTCGGATAATTTCCAGTAAAGCAAGCGAGGCATTGACCTCGGTTCTCACCTTCAAATGGTCTTCCAATCGCTTCAACCATTCCTTCAACACTTAAAAATGTAAGCGAATCTGCTCCGATGATTTCACGAATTTCTTCAACTGAATTTTCAGAGGCAATTAACTCCTCACGACTTGATGTATCAATCCCATAGAAACAAGGATTCTTAATTGGAGGCGAACTAATTAGGACATGTACTTCCTTTGCACCAGCTTCCTTAAGCATCGTGACAATCCGCTTACATGTAGTTCCACGCACGATTGAATCGTCAACCATTACAACCCTTTTCCCCTCTACAACACCGCGTACTGCAGACAGCTTCATTCTCACACCTTGTTCTCTTAGAGATTGAGAAGGTTGAATAAAAGTACGGCCTACATATCTATTTTTAATTAGACCCATTTCATAAGGAATGCCACTTGCCTCTGCATATCCTATAGCAACAGAATTACCTGAATCTGGAACACCTGTTACAACGTCGGCTTCAATTAGTTTTTCTACCGCTAGCTGCTTACCAAGATTTTTCCGTGCTGTATGAACATTGATTCCACTAATATTACTGTCTGGACGGGAAAAATAAATATATTCCATCGTACACATTGCGCGCTGTGAAGACATAACAAAACGTTCGCTTTTAATCCCTTCATCGTTGATGACAAGGAGCTCTCCTGGTTCAATATCACGGATAAATTCCGCACCGACAATATCAAAGGCACATGTTTCAGATGCTATAACGTAAGCACCGCCCAAGATCCCAAGAGATAAGGGTCTAAGTCCGTTCGGGTCTAGAGCAACGAGCATTTCTGTTTCCGTCATAATCAAGAAAGCATAAGCACCTTTTAACGAGCTTAATCCATTTATAACACGACTTTTCAAATCTGAAAAACCGCCTTTACGAATCAAGTGGGCTAATACTTCTGTATCAGAGGTGCTATGAAAGATGCTTCCTTGTGCTTCAAGCTGCGCCTTCAATTGATTGGCATTCACAATGTTGCCATTGTGGGCTAGTGCCATGGCTTCACTTTGGAAATTGAATAAAAATGGTTGAACGTTTTCATAACCGCCTCCACCTGCCGTTGTATATCTGACATGGCCGATTGCAGCATTTCCGGATAAATTCTTCATTTTCTCGGCAGTAAACACTTCCGTGACCAATCCTTCACCCTTCATTCCTGCCAGCTTTCCGTCCTTAGCTAGAACCATTCCCGCAGCTTCTTGGCCACGGTGTTGCAGGCTATGCAAACCATAGTAGGTGATTTGTGCAGCATCTGGGTGACCCCAAATGCCAAACACACCACATTCTTCATTCAATCCCTTTAATTCAGCAAGCATGGGATCGCCCCTCTCCAAGCAGCTTCTAATTCTTGAACACTTGCATCTATTACTAGACCTTCCTGCTTGCGGGAAATTGTCAATACTCCATTATTGTTTACTTCACCAATGCAATAAGCATCTTGAACCGTACTTTCAAATGCTTCGCGATTTTCAGGAGATACGGATACTACAAATCGGGACTGTGTTTCACTAAATAACGCCGTAACTGCCTCATTTTCAACAACTACACGTGCTCCTAAATTTTCTGTACCAAAGAGTGCTTCTGCAAGAGCTACTGCTAATCCGCCTTCTGCAACATCATGTGCTGAAGCGACGTACCCGCTTTGGATCGCATTCAAGAGTTGTTTCTGGCGTTGTTGCTCGATTTCTAAATCAATGGACGGTGATTGACCATAGATTTTTCCTTCCAGCATTTTTTGCAATTCACTGCCACCGAATTCTTCTTTCGTCTCACCAATCACATAAATCAGGTCCCCTGGATTTTTAAATTCCTGGGTCGTGATATGAGTAAGATCATGTACAAGACCTACCATGCCAATAACTGGCGTTGGATAAATGGCTTCACCATTCGTTTCATTATAAAGAGAAACGTTCCCTCCAATAACAGGCGTACTTAATGTTCTACAAGCTTCACTTATTCCATCCGCTGCCTTCTCAATCTGCCAGAAAATCTCCGGCTTCTCAGGATTACCAAAGTTCAAGTTATCGGTAACTGCTAACGGTTCTGCTCCAGAACATACGATATTACGTGCCGCTTCAGCAACAGCAATTTTTCCACCTACTTCTGGATCTAAATAAAGGTAACGAGAATTACAATCCGTTGTCATCGCAAGTGCTTTATTCGTCTCACGAATTCGGACGACTGCAGCATCGGAACCTGGAGCTACAACGGTACTTGTTCGTACCATATAATCATATTGATTGTAGACCCATTCTTTACTTGCAATTGTCGGTTGAGACAATAGACTGATCAGTGTTTCTTTGAAATTAACGATATTCGGAACTTCAATTTTCATTGCTTGAAAGTCTCTGTACAATTGAGGTTCACTTGATGGCTTATGGTACACAGGAGCATCTTCAGCTAATGCATCAACCGGAACGTTCGCTACAACATTGCCTTTATGGGTGAGCTTAAGAACCTTTTCTTCCGTTACCACACCAACAGCAACTGCTTCTAAATCATATTTAGAAAATAAATCGGTAATTTCCTGTTCGCGTCCTTTTTTAACGACAATCAGCATCCGCTCTTGTGATTCTGACAGCATCATTTCATAAGCAGTCATCCCAGTTTCACGTTGTGGCACAAGATCAAGGTTCATCTCAATCCCTGAACCTGCTTTAGAAGCCATCTCTGCCGAAGAACTTGCAAGCCCTGCCGCTCCCATATCCTGAATCCCAACAAGGGCATCATTATGGATTAATTCAAGACATGCTTCAAGAAGCAGTTTTTCCATAAATGGATCGCCCACTTGAACAGCTGGACGATTTTCATCAGATGATTCAGTCAATTCTTCAGAAGCAAATGTCGCCCCGTGAATCCCATCACGTCCAGTTTTCGCTCCCACGTACATGACCGTATTACCGACTCCGCGCGCTTGCCCTTTTTGAATATCTTCATGATTAATCAAACCGACACACATGGCGTTTACAAGTGGATTTCCCTCGTAGGAAGGATCAAATTGAATCTCGCCTCCCACTGTTGGAATACCAATACAGTTTCCATATCCAGCAATACCTGCAACGACTTCTTTAAATAAATATTTGACACGAGCGTTATCCAACTCACCGAAACGAAGCGAATTCAGAATCGCAATTGGACGGGCACCCATAGAAAATACGTCACGGATAATGCCGCCGACGCCTGTTGCCGCTCCTTGATAAGGCTCAATCGCAGAAGGATGATTATGGCTTTCAATTTTAAAAACAACCGCCTGACCGTCTCCAATATCAACAATCCCCGCACCTTCACCAGGTCCTTGAAGGACTTTTTCCCCAGTTACCGGGAACTTTTTTAAAACGGGCTTGGAATTTTTATACGAACAGTGCTCTGACCACATTACTGAAAATAAACCGGTTTCTGTATAATTCGGCGTACGGCCCAGGATGTTTTCTACCATCGCAAATTCTTCATCCGAAAGACCCATCTCTGCATACACTCGCTGTGATCTAATTTTTTCCGGGCTTGGCTCAAGCATTAACGACATGGTTTTCCCTCCAATTTCTTACGATTGATTGAAATAATTTTAATCCATCTGCACTTCCAAGTAATTGATCAACTGCGCGCTCGGGATGTGGCATCATGCCCAAAACATTTCCATTTTCATTCGTGATTCCTGCAATCCCTTCAAGACTGCCATTCGGATTTTCACCGTCATACGTAAATACAATCTGATTGTTTTGCTTTAAAAGTTTCATAGTTTCTTCATCGCAATAGTAATTCCCTTCACCATGGGCGATTGGAATTGTAATAGTTTCACCTATTTCATAGCCACTCGTAAACATTGTTTTATTATTCTCAACTACCAGCTGAGTTGGTTTACAAATAAACGCTAACTCCCGATTTCTTCTCATCGCACCTGGCAGTAGCCCTGCTTCGAGTAAGATTTGAAATCCGTTGCATACACCTAATACAGGTACTCCTTCGTTCGCCGCTTTCACCACTTCACCCATCACGTTAGAAAAACGAGCTATGGCGCCAGTACGAAGGTAATCGCCATATGAGAAACCACCAGGCAATAAGATGCCATCAAAACCAGCCAAGCTGTCTGCTGTATGGGGCACATATTCTACCTCTTCACCCAATTCATCCTTAATTGCATGGAACATATCAATATCACCGTTGGAGCCTGGAAACACAATTACAGCAAATTTCACAGCGCGACAACCTCCTCGATTTCATAACGGTAATCTTCAATAACGATATTCGCTAACAGACGCTCGCACATTTCTTTTACTAGAGCATCGATATCCTGATTATTTTTTTCAATCGTCAATTCCATGTATTTGCCGATTCTCACATCTGACACCGTATCATACGACATACTGTGTAAGGAAGATTTAACGGCTGTTCCTTGTGGATCTAAGACACTTTCTCTTAACGTGATATATACCTTTACTTTATACATGCTTGTAACCTCCAAGTTTTGAATAGATTTTTTCATAGGCATCTACTAAATTTCCCAAATCGCGGCGGAATACATCCTTATCGAGCTTTTCTTCCGTTTCAACGTCCCATAATCGGCACGTATCTGGAGATATTTCATCCGCCAACAAGATTTCACCATCTGCAAGCTTTCCAAATTCTAGCTTAAAATCAATTAAACGAACTCCAATTTCACTAAAAAAGCTTGATAAATTTGCATTCACATCTAAAGCTTTTTGTTTCAAAATCCTAACTTCCTCTTCAGATGCTAGCATCAATTCTTTAATATGGTCCTCTGTTAACAATGGATCACCGAGCTTATCATCTTTGTAATAAAATTCAATAAGTGTCTGCTTCAATAGCTGCCCTTCAGGCAATCCAAGGCGCTTAGATAAGTTGCCTGCTACTACATTGCGTACAACAACTTCAAGTGGAATAATAGAAACCCTTTTTACAAGCTGCTCTGTGTCGGAAATTTGCTTAATAAAGTGAGAAGTAATTCCAGCTTCATGAAGCTTTAAAAATAGCAAACTAGTAATTCCATTATTCAGTACACCCTTACCGGCAATTTCTGCTTTCTTTTCACCATTGAAGGCTGTTGCTGAATCTTTATATACTACCCAGACAACTTCTGGATTCTCTGTCGCATAAATTCTCTTAGCCTTTCCTTCATAAAGCAATTCTCGCTTTTCCATCTATGAGGCCCCCGTAATAAAGAATATTGGCAATTTTTAAGATACATGTAGGATTTGCTGCCAGTAAATAACCGGCAGCGTTCCTAATTACAGACCCAAACGATCAAAAATCATATCAACTTGCTTCAAGTGATGATGATAATCGAAGCAATCATCTAATTCTTCCTTTGTCAGCAAGCTTGTAATCTTGTCATCCTGTTCAAGCAGGCTACGGAAAGGAACTTGCTTCTCCCAAGCCTCCATCGCTTTTGGTTGAACCGTATCATATGCCTCTTCACGTACAAGACCTTTATCAATTAATGCAAGCAATACGCGCTGTGAATAAATTAAACCAAGCGTACGATCCATATTGCGCTTCATATTTTCCGGGTATACCGTTAAATTCTTCACAATATTCCCGAAGCGATTTAACATATAATTCAGTGCAATCGTTGCATCAGGTAGAATAATTCTTTCCGCTGATGAATGAGAGATGTCACGCTCATGCCATAATGGAACATTCTCATACGCAGTCATCATATATCCACGAATAACACGTGCAAGTCCTGTCATATTTTCAGAGCCAATTGGGTTTCGTTTATGCGGCATAGCAGATGAACCCTTTTGCCCTTTTGCAAAAAATTCTTCCACTTCGCGTGTTTCACTTTTTTGCAATCCGCGAATTTCAACTGCGAATTTTTCAATGCTTGTCGCAATCAACGCAAGGGTACTTAGATAATGAGCATGGCGGTCCCTTTGAAGCGTTTGTGTAGAAATCGGAGCCGCTTCAAGCCCTAACTTTTCACAAACGTATTTTTCAACGAATGGATCGATATTGGCAAATGTACCAACTGCTCCCGACATTTTCCCAACCTCAATGCCTTTTATCGCTTCTTTAAAACGCTCTAGGTTACGCTTCATTTCTTCATGCCATAACGCTAATTTCAAGCCAAATGTTGTCGGCTCTGCATGTACGCCATGCGTACGTCCCATCATGACCGTATATTTATTCTCCTGCGCTTTATTTTTTAAAATATCTACAAATCGCTCTAAGTCAGCTAGCAAAATTTTGTTTGCTTGTTTCAAGATATAGGATAGGGCAGTATCAACAACATCTGTTGATGTCAATCCGTAATGAACCCATTTCCTTTCCTCACCTAACGTTTCTGAAACCGCCCTTGTAAAAGCAACGACATCATGACGCGTCTCCTCTTCGATTTCCTTAATACGATTAATATCAAAAGACGCATTTTCCCGAAGCAGTGCGACATCTTCCTTAGGTATGGCACCCAGTTCAGACCATGCTTCACAAGCAAGAATCTCAACCTCAAGCCAAGCTTTAAATCGGTTTTCTTCCGTCCAAACCGCTCCCATTTCAGGGCGTGTATAACGTTCAATCATCGCATTGCCTCCGTTTCCTGCTTATTACTTACTCCAAATTCCACTATGGTTAATCTCATCTAGCGCTTGCTCGACTGAATTTCGCAAAACATTCACATGACCCATTTTTCGTTTCGGACTAGCTTCTTTCTTTCCGTATAGATGAATCTTCCAATCTGCTAACTCTGGAATCGCATAAAGGACATCTTCTAAATGCTCACCAAGGATATTTACCATCACCACAGGCTTTAACAAATTTGTCTTCCCTAATGGCCAATTGCAGACAGCTCGGATATGTTGCTCAAATTGCGAAGTTTGGCACGCCTCCATCGTATAATGGCCAGAATTATGAGGTCTTGGCGCCAACTCGTTTACAATAATCTCATCCTCATCAGTTAAAAACATCTCAACCGCAAGCGTACCAACAAGATTTAGGTTTTCAGCTAGCTGTAAAGCCAGCTGCATCGCTCTCTGTGAAGCTTTCTCACTTATTCTTGCTGGAACAATACTCTTGTGCAAAATATTCTCTTTATGAATATTTTCCGCGACAGGAAAATACTCGATCTCACCATTTGACTTCCTAGTAATAATCACAGAAATTTCTTTTGCAAAAGGCACCCATTTCTCTACTACACAAATCCCACTTTCTAAAAGACTGCCTGCGCTAGCAACATCAGACTCTTCACGTAGAACAAGCTGCCCTTTACCATCATAGCCGCCACGCGCTGTTTTTAACACACATGGATAGCCCAAAATTTTGATTGCACTATACACGTCGGTCAAACTCTCTGCGACACCATACGGAGCTACTGGAACACCAGCTTTGGATATCGCCGCTTTCTCTGTTACGCGGTCCTGAGTAATTTTTAACAGCTCCGCTCCTTGTGGCAGATAACTATTCTCTTTCAACCACGCTAAAGCTTCAAAACTCACATTCTCGAATTCATAAGTGATAACATCACTCACTTCAGAAAGCTTTTTTATCGAATCTAAATCATCATAAGCACCATTTATTTCAATATCCGCAACTTGCCCGCATGGACAATCTTTTGTCGGATCCAAAACCGCTATACGGAACCCCATTGCTTTTGCAGATAAAGCCATCATTCTTCCCAACTGGCCGCCACCAATAATCCCGATTGTTTGTCCTGGTAAAATTACTTTATTTAAGCTGTTCACTGCTACTTAGCACCTTTTCCTTTGTTTCGTTTCGAATGGCTTCTAATTTGTCTGCAATTCCAGCGTCACTGCTGCCAAGTATTTGAGCAGCCAACAGGCCAGCGTTAACAGCTCCAGCTTTCCCGATAGCTACCGTAGCGACCGGTACTCCCCCAGGCATCTGTACGATAGAAAGCAGTGAATCCATTCCGTTTAACGCCTTCGTTTGTACGGGAACTCCAATAACAGGCAATGTGGTTTTGGCTGCTGTCATGCCAGGTAAATGAGCAGCTCCACCAGCTCCAGCTATAATGACTTTAATGCCTCTTTCTCGCGCACTCTCTGCGTAATCAAACAATAAGTCGGGTGTACGATGTGCAGAAACTACCCGTTTCTCATATGGAATATTTATTTGATCTAACGCTTCACAAGCATGTTTCATCGTTTCCCAATCAGAAACACTTCCCATTATTACACCAACCTGTGCTTTCACTGTCTTCCCCCCAAACTTGTATTAGAAGCTTTACTATTTATAAAATAAAAAACCGGGCAGCCCTTTCTACATACAAGAGAAAGGAACCTGCCCGGAATGATTAGTCCTTTCTAAAAAAAGGACATACATATCCTGAATAAAGGAATCACTTTCTCTCATAGTCCAATAATTTACGGTTATTGGGTAGATACTTTCGGGCCATATTCCCGGGGATTATATGAGAGATATTAAGTTCACTTTCATCTTAACAATCGATCCACCCTACGTCAAGTCTAAAATCGAATATTATGAATAAATCATTACATAACGTTCGTGTTTCACTCGTTTAACAGTGCTTCAAAGACAATTTTCCGAGCAACAGGCTTATAAATGGTCTCTCCATTTTCCTTTTCTTCTGTAAAAATCGGTTTTTCTATCCTTTTGATTGGAGAATAACCTGCCGCCTTAATCCGTTCCAGACAAGCATCAATACTTTCTCCATCTTCTACTTCAAAAACTTCCTTCTTTTTTTTACTCACAAAACCGTTCCTTTCAAAAAGAGCTTTTCTTTTCATTTTTTGATTTCCTTTTCTAAACTATACCAAAAAGTCACTTTTTATGAAAATTTAATAAGAACCGTGTTATCTAATGTAATACTTAAAATTTTTTTGATAATTTTTTATAGTGGGTGTTCAAAAAGAAGGAAATAAAGAGAAGAGAAATTCGAGGAACTCAAACCTCTAACGTTTCGCGTATGCAATAATACATGAGATTCAGAACTAGCACTAACCGGCCCCAGACTACATTTTTTTGATTTGGACCCATAAATTCAAGAATGAGCGTAGTAAACAAATCATTTTATCTTTTTTCTATTAAATTAAGTGGCGTTTACTGTATATGAAGTGATTCATCCAAACGAACCTTTCATAAATAAAACACTATCATAAATTTATTAGCCATTTCTCACAATATATCAGCCGTGAGCTAAATTCTAGATCCTAAAACTGCTTGCACTAGATGTGGACAGACAAATTAGAGGACCATAATCCACATAAAGTGAAACTTCGATCCGTGGAGATTTTACTGCCCGTTAAAGCGGGATAAATAATCTCCGAAACAGCAAAAAAGACCAGCTATAAATAGCTGATCTCTCAAATTGCTTGGCAACGTCCTACTCTCACAGGGGGAGACCCCCAACTACCATCGGCGCTAAAGAGCTTAACTTCCGTGTTCGGAATGGGAACGGGTGTGACCTCTTTGCTATCGCCACCAAACATTTTCAATAAGACATTTATTATTATACTGCCTTTTTTGAAATTTTGCAAGAAGAAATTTTCATTCCTTCAAAACTAGATAATAAGAAGGATTTTTGCTTTTTTCAAGAACAATAAGGTTAAGTCCTCGATCGATTAGTATCAGTCAGCTCCACATGTCGCCACGCTTCCACCTCTGACCTATCAACCTGATCATCTTTCAGGGATCTTACTAGCTTACGCTATGGGAAATCTCATCTTGAGGGGGGCTTCATGCTTAGATGCTTTCAGCATTTATCCCGTCCGCACGTAGCTACCCAGCGATGCTCTTGGCAGAACAACTGGTACACCAGCGGTGCGTCCATCCCGGTCCTCTCGTACTAAGGACAGCTCCTCTCAAATTTCCTGCGCCCACGACGGATAGGGACCGAACTGTCTCACGACGTTCTGAACCCAGCTCGCGTACCGCTTTAATGGGCGAACAGCCCAACCCTTGGGACCGACTACAGCCCCAGGATGCGATGAGCCGACATCGAGGTGCCAAACCTCCCCGTCGATGTGGACTCTTGGGGGAGATAAGCCTGTTATCCCCGGGGTAGCTTTTATCCGTTGAGCGATGGCCCTTCCATGCGGAACCACCGGATCACTAAGCCCGACTTTCGTCCCTGCTCGACTTGTAGGTCTCGCAGTCAAGCTCCCTTGTGCCTTTACACTCTACGAATGATTTCCAACCATTCTGAGGGAACCTTTGGGCGCCTCCGTTACATTTTAGGAGGCGACCGCCCCAGTCAAACTGCCCGCCTGACACTGTCTCCCGCCCCGATAAGGGGCGCGGGTTAGAATTTCAATACAGCCAGGGTAGTATCCCACCGACGCCTCGACCGAAGCTAGCGCTCCGGCTTCACAGGCTCCTACCTATC
This sequence comes from Peribacillus sp. JNUCC 23, assembly GCF_053653995.1. Next base: position 449,155 of record NZ_CM132202.1, on the reverse strand, counting down.
CTGTACAAGCTGTACCAAAATTCAATATCAGGCTGCAGTAAAGCTCCACGGGGTCTTTCCGTCCTGTCGCGGGTAACCTGCATCTTCACAGGTACTATAATTTCACCGAGTCTCTCGTTGAGACAGTGCCCAGATCGTTACGCCTTTCGTGCGGGTCGGAACTTACCCGACAAGGAATTTCGCTACCTTAGGACCGTTATAGTTACGGCCGCCGTTTACTGGGGCTTCAATTCAAAGCTTCGCCTTGCGGCTAACCTCTCCTCTTAACCTTCCAGCACCGGGCAGGCGTCAGCCCCTATACTTCGCCTTGCGGCTTCGCAGAGACCTGTGTTTTTGCTAAACAGTCGCCTGGGCCTATTCACTGCGGCTTTTCCGGGCTATTCACCCTAAAAAGCACCCCTTCTCCCGAAGTTACGGGGTCATTTTGCCGAGTTCCTTAACGAGAGTTCTCTCGCACACCTTAGGATTCTCTCCTCGCCTACCTGTGTCGGTTTGCGGTACGGGCACCCTACATCTCACTAGAGGCTTTTCTTGGCAGCGTGGAATCAGGAACTTCGGTACTATATTTCCCTCGCCATCACAGCTCCGCCTTAATGGAAACGGGATTTTCCTCGTTTCCGGCCTAACTGCTTGGACGCGCATATCCAACAGCGCGCTTACCCTATCCTTCTGCGTCCCCCCATCGCTCAAACGATGTATAGGTGGTACAGGAATATCAACCTGTTGTCCATCGCCTACGCTTTTCAGCCTCGGCTTAGGTCCCGACTAACCCTGAGCGGACGAGCCTTCCTCAGGAAACCTTAGGCATTCGGTGGAAGGGATTCTCACCCTTCTTTCGCTACTCATACCGGCATTCTCACTTCTAAGCGCTCCACCAGTCCTTCCGGTCTAGCTTCAACGCCCTTAGAACGCTCTCCTACCACGGATACCATACGGTATCCATCCACAGCTTCGGTGTTACGTTTAGCCCCGGTACATTTTCGGCGCAGAGTCACTCGACCAGTGAGCTATTACGCACTCTTTAAATGATGGCTGCTTCTGAGCCAACATCCTGGTTGTCTAAGCAACTCCACATCCTTTTCCACTTAACGTAAACTTGGGGACCTTAGCTGGTGGTCTGGGCTGTTTCCCTCTTGACTACGGATCTTATCACTCGCAGTCTGACTCCCGAGAATAAGTATTTGGCATTCGGAGTTTGACTGAATTCGGTAACCCGTTGGGGGCCCCTAGTCCAATCAGTGCTCTACCTCCAATACTCTCATCTCGAGGCTAGCCCTAAAGCTATTTCGGAGAGAACCAGCTATCTCCAGGTTCGATTGGAATTTCTCCGCTACCCACACCTCATCCCCGCACTTTTCAACGTACGTGGGTTCGGGCCTCCATTCAGTGTTACCTGAACTTCACCCTGGACATGGGTAGATCACCTGGTTTCGGGTCTACGACCTCATACTCATGCGCCCTATTCAGACTCGCTTTCGCTGCGGCTCCGTCTTATCAACTTAACCTTGCATGAAATCGTAACTCGCCGGTTCATTCTACAAAAGGCACGCTATCACCCATTAACGGGCTCTAACTACTTGTAGGCACACGGTTTCAGGATCTATTTCACTCCCCTTCCGGGGTGCTTTTCACCTTTCCCTCACGGTACTGGTTCACTATCGGTCACTAGGTAGTATTTAGCCTTGGGAGATGGTCCTCCCTGCTTCCGACGGGATTTCTCGTGTCCCGCCGTACTCAGGATCCACTCAGGAGGGAACGAAGTTTCAGCTACAGGGTTTTTACCTTCTTTGACGGACCTTTCCAGATCACTTCACTTACCCCGTTCCTTTGTAACTCCATGTTGAGTGTCCTACAACCCCAAGAGGCAAGCCTCTTGGTTTGGGCTATCTTCCGTTTCGCTCGCCGCTACTCAGGAAATCGCGTTTGCTTTCTCTTCCTCCGGGTACTTAGATGTTTCAGTTCCCCGGGTCTGCCTTCAGTACCCTATGTATTCAGGTAAAGATACTGTTCCATTACGAACAGTGGGTTTCCCCATTCGGAAATCTCCGGATCAAAGCTTACTTACAGCTCCCCGAAGCATATCGGTGTTAGTCCCGTCCTTCATCGGCTCCTAGTGCCAAGGCATCCACCGTGCGCCCTTTCTAACTTAACCATATGGTGGCTGATAAACGGAAAGTTTATCAAACAACCTAGTTGTTAAAAGGTCTTACTTGATGTCTTGAAAAAATTAATGCAAAAATTTGCCTTCTATCTATTATCTAGTTTTCAAAGAACGATTCGGCAACGAATAAGCAAAAGACTAATCTGTTGCTTTCATTTACCACGAATGAATGAATTACTCATTCAAAACTGAACAAAACAAAAGCGCTCGTTATATTCCTTAGAAAGGAGGTGATCCAGCCGCACCTTCCGATACGGCTACCTTGTTACGACTTCACCCCAATCATCTGTCCCACCTTAGGCGGCTGGCTCCTTGCGGTTACCTCACCGACTTCGGGTGTTACAAACTCTCGTGGTGTGACGGGCGGTGTGTACAAGGCCCGGGAACGTATTCACCGTGGCATGCTGATCCACGATTACTAGCGATTCCGGCTTCATGTAGGCGAGTTGCAGCCTACAATCCGAACTGAGAATGGCTTTATGAGATTCGCTTACCCTCGCGGGTTTGCAGCTCTTTGTACCATCCATTGTAGCACGTGTGTAGCCCAGGTCATAAGGGGCATGATGATTTGACGTCATCCCCACCTTCCTCCGGTTTGTCACCGGCAGTCACCTTAGAGTGCCCAACTAAATGCTGGCAACTAAGATCAAGGGTTGCGCTCGTTGCGGGACTTAACCCAACATCTCACGACACGAGCTGACGACAACCATGCACCACCTGTCACTTTTGTCCCCGAAGGGAAGTCCCTATCTCTAGGGAGGGCAAAAGGATGTCAAGACCTGGTAAGGTTCTTCGCGTTGCTTCGAATTAAACCACATGCTCCACCGCTTGTGCGGGCCCCCGTCAATTCCTTTGAGTTTCAGCCTTGCGGCCGTACTCCCCAGGCGGAGTGCTTAATGCGTTAGCTGCAGCACTAAAGGGCGGAAACCCTCTAACACTTAGCACTCATCGTTTACGGCGTGGACTACCAGGGTATCTAATCCTGTTCGCTCCCCACGCTTTCGCGCCTCAGTGTCAGTTACAGACCAGAAAGTCGCCTTCGCCACTGGTGTTCCTCCAAATCTCTACGCATTTCACCGCTACACTTGGAATTCCACTTTCCTCTTCTGCACTCAAGTTCCCCAGTTTCCAATGACCCTCCACGGTTGAGCCGTGGGCTTTCACATCAGACTTAAGGAACCACCTGCGCGCGCTTTACGCCCAATAATTCCGGACAACGCTTGCCACCTACGTATTACCGCGGCTGCTGGCACGTAGTTAGCCGTGGCTTTCTGGTTAGGTACCGTCAAGGTACCAGCAGTTACTCTGGTACTTGTTCTTCCCTAACAACAGAACTTTACGACCCGAAGGCCTTCTTCGTTCACGCGGCGTTGCTCCGTCAGACTTTCGTCCATTGCGGAAGATTCCCTACTGCTGCCTCCCGTAGGAGTCTGGGCCGTGTCTCAGTCCCAGTGTGGCCGATCACCCTCTCAGGTCGGCTACGCATCGTGGCCTTGGTGAGCCATTACCTCACCAACTAGCTAATGCGCCGCGGGCCCATCTGTAAGTGACAGCCGAAACCGTCTTTCCATCTCTTCTCATGCGAGAAAAGAAATTATCCGGTATTAGCTCCGGTTTCCCGAAGTTATCCCAGTCTTACAGGTAGGTTGCCCACGTGTTACTCACCCGTCCGCCGCTAAATCAAGGGAGCAAGCTCCCTATCATTCGCTCGACTTGCATGTATTAGGCACGCCGCCAGCGTTCGTCCTGAGCCAGGATCAAACTCTCCAAAAAGTGTTTGACTTGCTCATTTGTTTTTATAGTGTGTACTCACTTCAATTTAAACGTTGGCGCTTTGTTTTGTTCAGTTTTCAAAGAGCAATTTATCGTTGTCACTTATCTCGTAAGCAACTTTTATATCATAACACCCACCAATTGAACTGTCAATAACTTTTAAAAAAAGTTTTTTTGTTATTTCCAAAATCACAATGGTGTTCTGTGGCGTATTTCCTATAGTACCACTCTCTAAATACACTGTCAATAAAAATAATAACTTTTTCTCTACACTAATTACTTATAGCTTAAAAGGATACCGCGAACCTTTCTAAGCATACAATTTCATTCTGTTATTTTAATTTCGATATTATCTGTAAAATAAAATAAGAGGCTGGATCTTTAAAGATTCAGCCTCTCTACTATTACTCTGCTTTTTCTTCAGTATTCGAATCTTCAGTTCCTGTGTCTTCGGTTTTAGTATCGTCCGTATTAGTATCCTCACTCGAGCAACCAGTGGCAACTCCTACTAACATGAAAGCTGCCATAAATGTTAAAAGCCATTTTTGAAAATTTTTCATACTTCTTATTGCCTCCTCGTAGTTCCATTTTAGATTACAAAACTATAATACAGGCTTCTAAATAAAAATAGTCAATATAGTTAGAATTTTCACATTGATTAACCATTTCTTAATATCTCGTTAATGAACTTAACATTTATCTTCTTCCTACTTATCGACTCCACAATACAAAACAAAGGATCATACCCCACAATGTATAATCTGTAAGGCAAGACCCTCTTGGAACCTTTTCTTCTACTTTTATTTATTTGATTATGGAGATAACGTCTTTTTCTCCACTTTTCACATTACCGTTTTTATCAATTTGAATAGTTTCGCCTTCTTTTAAGTTTGTGAAGACGATTGGTGTAATAATAGAAGGAGCATGCTCTTTCACGTAGGCTAAATCAACCTTTAATAGCAGTTGACCTCTTTTCACTTTGTCACCTTGGGCAACGAGCGCTTCAAAACCGTTCCCTTCCAACTTCACTGTATCAATACCAACATGGATCAGAATTTCAAGACCATTGTCAGTTTCGATGCCGAGTGCATGCTTGGTCGGGAAGAGGTTCACGATCGTTCCATCCACAGGAGAAACAACCGCTCCATCTGTTGGTAGGATCGCAAAACCGTCACCCATCATTTTCTCAGCAAAAACAGCATCTGGCACTTCACTGATTGGTTTGATTTCTCCAGTAATCGGCGAAACGAAGATGTCTGCTTGCAAAACACCTGGCATAACTTCTTCAATTTGTCGTTCTACTTCTTCTCCCTGATTTGTTACTACGTTTTTTGGCGCTTTCCCACTCATGATATCTTTCATTTGTGACTTAATGATCTCTGAGCGTGGGCCAAAAATAGCCTGAATGTTGTTTCCGACTTCAAGTACACCTGCAGCACCAAGCTGTTTCAAACGATTTTTATCAACATCTTTAACGTCGTTAACAGATACACGTAGTCGAGTAATACAAGCATCAAGATTTGCGATATTTTCTCGTCCTCCCATTGCATCAAGAATGTTATAGGGAAGTTCGCTTACTGTTCCTTTTTTACCTTCTTGCGATTGTTCATCTTCTGCTTTTTCACGGCCCGGAGTCATTAAATTAAATTTATTGATTGCAAAACGGAAAATAACATAGTAGATTACCGCAAATATAATTCCTAGAATGATCGCAATCCACCATGGCTCTTTTCCTGGTAAGATACCAAAGAGTAGAAAGTCAATTGCACCACCCGAGAATGTATAACCGATATTGACACTAAAGAAGGTCATTAACACGAATGCTAATCCATCTAAGACCGCATGAATCACATACAACACAGGAGAAATAAACATAAATGAAAATTCAAGTGGTTCAGTTATACCTGTTAAGAAAGAAGTCAGTGCAGCCGAGCCTAATAAACCTGCAACAAACTTTTTCTTTTCAGGTCTTGCTGTATGATACATCGCTAACGCCGCCGCTGGCAGACCAAACATCATTATTGGATATTCACCAGCCATGAAGTTACCTGCCGTTATGTCTACGCCATCTTTTAGCTGAGCAAAGAAAATTGTCATATCACCACGAACGATTTCCCCAGCGGCCGTTGTATATGTACCAAATTCATACCAAAATGGGGCATAGAAAATATGATGTAGCCCAAATGGTATTAATAATCGTTTGATAAAACCAAAGAAGAATACCGCAAAATAGGTCCCCTCTTCAATTAACCAAAGTGATGCACTGTTCATCGCGCCTTGAATTGGAGGCCAAACTAACAGCATTAATAGACCTACAAGTAAAGACAGAACAGCTGAAGCGATTGGAACAAAACGTTTTCCCGCAAAGAAACCGAGGAATGAAGGCATTTCAATATTATGAAAGCGGTTGTAGCTATAGGCTGCAATCAGTCCAACGATAATCCCTCCGAACACACCAGTTTGTAACGTAGGAATACCCAAAACATTTGCAAAACTAGGGTCACTTGCAACCATTTCCGGCGTTACACCCATCCATGTACTCATGACCCGATTCAATACTAAATAGCCAACGAGCGCAGCGAGAGCAGCCGCTCCATCACCAGCTAACCCAATGGCGATTCCAATTGCAAAGATCAGCGCCAAGTTACTAAATATAATACCACCGGAATCTTCCATTACCCTAGCGACCAACTGAATCCAATTAGCATCTAGGAATGGTAGGTACTGCAGCGTCACATCTTGTTGAGCCGCATTTCCTAACCCTAGTAGCAATCCTGCTGCTGGCAACATAGCTACAGGAAGCATAAACGCTTTCCCTAAATTTTGTAGAACACCAAAAACTTTCTTCCACATGGTACAAAACCTCCGAAATTAAGATTTGAAAACCGATAAAGTAAAACTTAGTCTCTGTTTCCCCTGATAACCAGACCCGGCAATGCTGTATAAAACGTTTACAACGAAAAAGACAAATAAAAAAGGCATAAGTAAAAAAAGCATTGAAAGAGCGTACGGGTATACTATACCCACATTCGCTTCGTCCAATCACTTTCTTCACTTATGCCTGATCGAATCAGTAACACGTAAAGGTTATGATTTTTATGTAATTTTCTTTTGTAATCGCTGAAGATGCATCGTCAAATAGATGGCTTCTGCATCATATACTTGTTCTTTCAAGTGCTGTTGCATAATTTTTATCAGTTTCCAAGCCAAATTATAGCATAACGGATACTCGTCTTTCAAGAGGGTAGTGAGTATTTCAGGTTCCTCTACTTTCTCACCTCTTAATACTCGATCGATGGTATACCGCAAGTGACGGACAAGCCTTACATAGTCAATACTTTCTTTATCAATATCTATTTGCAGTTGTTCTTCTATAAGATTAATCAAATGCGTGACTAGCTGAGAATGTTGATTCACTTTCGCTAACTCTTTATTCGTTAGCGCACTGTGAATATGAAGCGTAATAAAGCCAGCTTCTCCTTCCGGAAGACTAATTCCCGTCTTTATTTCTAAAATCTCGATTACTTCTTTTGCGATTTCATATTCAAATGGATAAAGCGTACTCGTTTCAACTAAAAATGGATTGTTTATCGAAAGGCCATTTTCAATCCTGTTTAAGGCAAAAAGCAAATGATCGGTCATTCCGACATGTATATATTCATTGACACTTCCAGACACTCTTTTACTAATATGATTGATTGCTTCAATGATTGCCCCTTGGTGTGTTTCATCGATTTCTGGAAGTAACTTTTTATAGTCTTCCTGTTCTTTTTTTCCGGTCAAAACAAACATCTTATCAGCATTGACTAAAGATATTTCGTCGTCTCTTTTTCGATTGAATCCAATCCCTTTGCCAATTATTACGGTTTCACCATAAGAAGGATGGTTTGCTATGACGACATTATTATTCAAAACTTTATTAATTATAGCTACTCCCATCTGCTTCCCTCTTTCACCCTATAATCTATGTCATCTATGTTAGTCAATTCATTCAATTAAATCAACACGAACAATCCCTCAACCGAATCATTACACCTACCATTTAATGAAGTTTCCTAAAAGAGCGTTAAGACGACAACATAAAATTATGGAGCTTTTAGTCTTGAGTCATTGTGTCAGAGGAGTTCACGGATAGTTACCCCTACCAAGAATGCCATACATGCCAACAATACGGGATAAAAAAAGAGAACCCGTTAAGGTCCTCTGATCATTTATTAAACTAAGAAAATAAAATAAGCGATAAAGATAACGAACAATCCGTACATGATTGGGTGAACTTGCTTGGCTTTTCCTGTCATAATCATCGTAATCGGATAGAATACGAAACCACAAGCAATACCTGTTGCGATGCTGTAAGTTAACGGCATCATGATGACTGTGAAGAAAGCTGGTACTGCAATTTCAAATCGTGACCAATCAATATGTTTCAAACCAGTTGCCATTAGAACACCGACTACGATTAAGGCTGGAGCCGTTACCGCGGATGTTACCACCGATAGAAGTGGGAAAAAGAAAATAGCAAGAATAAATAATAATCCTGTAACGACCGCCGCAAAACCGCTTCGTGCCCCGGCAGCTACACCTGAAGTCGACTCAACATAAGATGTTGTTGTAGATGTTCCTAAAATTGCTCCAGATACGATAGCTAATGAATCCGCAAGCAACCCTTTTCCTACGCGTGGCAGGACGTTATCTTTCATTAATCCTGCTTGCTGAGCAACAGCCACTAATGTTCCTGCTGTATCAAAGAATGCAACGAATAAGAAGGTTAAAATAACAATCAACATCTGACCTGAGAATAGGTCAGGCAAATTCCCGAATGCTTCAAACGCAGCTCCAAATGTAGGAGCAATGCTCGGTGCAGCTCCAACAATTTTCTCCGGAAACGGTACAAGTCCGAAGATCATACCAGCAATCGCCGTAATAATCATACCTAGAAAAACGGCGCTCTTAATACCTCTCGCCATTAAAATAACTGTAATAACAATACCAAAAACCGCAAGAAGTGTGTTACCTGAAGTCAAGTCACCTAACCCAACAAGGGTGGCATCGTTCTTAACAATAATGCGTGAGTTTTGAAAACCAACAAATGTGATAAATAAACCAATACCTGCTCCAACCGCAAATTTAAGCTCCGCAGGAATTGCATTTATTATTTTCTCACGAATCCCCGATAAAGAAAGGATAACGAAAATAATTCCAGAAATCAGTACACCTGTTAACGCTGTTTGCCACGGAATACCGAATCCGAGTACAACTGTGAAAGCAAAGAAGGCATTTAGTCCCATGCCTGGAGCAAGTGAAATCGGATATCTGGCAATAACCCCCATAAGGATCGAACCGATACCTGCCGCTAATGCTGTCGCAACGAATACTGCACCATAATTCATTCGTAGTTCATCAGGATATCCTTCAATGCCCTGAAGTGTTAAAATACTTGGATTTACCACTAGAATATAAGCCATAGCTAAGAAGGTTGTCAGACCCCCAATTATTTCTCGACGATAATTCGTGCCAAGTTCTTGAAATTGAAAATACTTTTTCATCATTCAGTCTCCCTTAAATAAATTCAACACTGACCAAAAGCCTCACTTCTAACCGAAACGATGCTTACCTGCAAATTATGTAAAGGGTTTTAAAAGAGTTAGATACACTCCATCGGTTATGCGTATCCTTCACTTCGTAGTCAAGCTATTTTCGGTAGCTCGGTAGAAACTTTTGGGCCATATCCCCAATATTATACGGCGAATAAATAGTATCTATTAGAGGATGTTCAAAAAGTTCGGTACAAAAGCTTGCGAATTGCATCAAAGCTCTATCTTTCCTCGAACTGCTCGGCTCCTTTTTGAACACACACTATTAATAATTTACTTTTCAATTGTACTAAAAGTGATACTAGCTGTCAACAAAAAAACGAACGTTGTTTCTCTCAATAAGAAACAACGTTCGTTTATAAGCTATATAATCTTATTTCAAATCGGAAAAATTCAGTATCTTTCGTCTACTCCCATTCAATCGTTGCAGGTGGTTTACTTGTAATATCATAAACGACACGGTTTACATGGTTTACTTCATTAACAATTCTCGTTGAAATAAGTTCAAGAACATCCCAAGGGATACGAGCCCAATCTGAAGTCATACCATCGATTGAAGTGACAGCGCGAATACCAATTGTATGGTCATACGTACGCGTATCTCCCATAACACCAACACTACGAATATCCGGAAGAACGGTAAAGTACTGCCAAATTTCACGATCCAGACCAGCTTTACTTATTTCTTCACGCAAAATATAGTCAGATTCACGTACAATTTCTAGCTTGTCCTCTGTGATCTCTCCTAATACACGAATTCCCAATCCAGGACCTGGGAATGGTTGACGCCAAACGATTTCATCAGGCATACCCAGTTCTGTTCCAAGTGCACGTACTTCATCTTTGAACAGTGTGTTTAGCGGTTCAATCAGCTTGAACTGCATATCTTCAGGCAGACCACCAACATTGTGATGCGATTTAATCGTTTGTGCTGTTGCTGTACCACTTTCAATAATATCTGTATAAAGAGTACCTTGAGCAAGGAATTCAATTCCTTCTAATTTCGTTGCTTCATCATCAAATACATAGATAAACTCATTCCCAATAATTTTACGTTTTTTCTCAGGATCAGAAACGCCTTCAAGCTTAGAAAGGAAACGTTCTTTGGCATCCACTTTAATAACATTCATTTGGAAGCCGTCGCCCAGCATTTTCATAACGCCTTCCGCTTCGCCTTTACGCAATAGACCATGATCAACGAAAATACATGTTAATTGGTCTCCGATTGCTTTATGAATAAGCACCGCAACAACAGATGAATCCACTCCACCGCTTAGGGCACACAAAACTTTTTTGTCGCCTACTGTTTGACGAATTTTTTCCAACTCAATTTCAATGAAATTCCCCATAGACCAGTCACCTTTACAGCCACAAACATCAAACACGAAGTTTTTCAAGATGTCGTTTCCGTAAACAGAGTGACGAACTTCTGGATGGAATTGTACTGCGTAGAGCTTTCTTGATTCATCGCTCATCGCCGCAATTGGACAAGATGCATTCGTTCCATCAATTGTAAATCCTTCTGGAGTTTCCACAACAAGATCTCCATGACTCATCCAGACAATTTGTTCTTTAGGTAGGTCCTTGAATAGTTTTGAATCGTTTTGAATCGCGAGCGTCGCTTTACCATATTCACGGTTCTTTGCTTGTTCAACTTTTCCACCGAAATGCTTCGTCATCAACTGCATACCATAACAAATCCCGAAAATCGGTAATCCTAGTTCAAAAATGCGCTCATCACACCCAAAAGCAGATGCGTCGTATACACTATTCGGCCCACCAGAGAAAATAATTCCAGTTGGATTTAATTTCTGAATTTCTTCTACCGTAATAGTATGGGGATGTAATTCACTGTACACGCCAAATTCACGAATACGTCTAGTGATTAATTGATTATATTGACTGCCGAAGTCTAATACGACAATCATTTCCTGGTTCTGTAAGTCTGTTTTCCCCGTCACTATTGTCACCTCATTTGATATATTCACTTCTTTACAGAAGCGGTTTGTTCTTATTATTTCAAAAATGTAAAAATAAAACACAAAAAAGCTAAACTCCACCCTAAAAAGTCTAAAAAGGCAGAATTCTAGCTGTTACACTGAAACATCTGCCTTCATAGTCAAATCATTTACGGTGATTCGGTAGAGACTTTCGATCCATATTATCGAGGATATATGAAGGGCTCGTATTTGAATGTTTCAATTGTACCAACATGTTAAAAACATGGTCAAGAGGTTGTCTCTTTAATTAAATTTTCCCACAATTCTCGATACTGCCTCCAGGCTTGGTTTTCCTGATCCCCGCGGTATAAAATTCTTTCGTATTCCTTCGTCATTTGCTGCATATTATCATTAGACATACGATAGACACGATCAACATAAACCGCGTATTCTCGCAATGTTTGGCCTTCAGGTCGCGGTACACCAGCGCGATTCAATTGCTTGAGGAGAACGTTATAAGCACTTGTAAATGTGTCCGTACCATTTTTCCCTTTATATCTTGTAATAAATACATATGGTAGCCATTTTCTTCTCGATTGATAAAGCAAGAAAGCAAGAAACATCACACCTACAAGACCAATTGCTGTATTTCGCAAAATGATCTTCCAAGAAATATCACCTGATCCCAAAGATGCTGATTGATCCGATTTATCCGTATCTGGAAGTGTTTTTTTATCGGGCTGAGTTGGCTCTCTTTTTTCCGGAGTCGTCACAGCCGTATTATGGTCATTCTCGTTAGCTTGAGTAGTCAAAGAAGCATCATAAAACTGATTTGTATTATTAAAGCCTTTTGTTGGCTCAAATGGAACCCAGCCAACCTCAGGAAAATAAACCTCTACCCATGAATGAGCATTATTATTCGTGATCATATAAACGGATTCACCGTTTTTTATCGTTGCCACACCATCAGAATAACCTTTTGCCCAGCGTGCCGGAATGTCGAGTGAACGTAATAGAACAACCATTGCTGTAGAGAAATTATCACAATACCCCCGCAGTGTTTCAAATAGGAATTGATCCACATAATCCTGTTGCTCTTCTGGATAAGGAATATCTTGCTTATCATACACAAACTCAGGACCATCAAAATGATTTTCAACAGCTTTTACCTTGTCATACCAATTATCTTTATTACTAGTGATCTCTAACGCTAAATTACGAATTCTTTCAGGTAGGTTCCTTGGCAACTGTGTATAAATACCTATAATGTCCTCAGGAACATCATTTGCAGATGTAACCTTTTTTAAATAATTTCGATCAAATGTTTTAAGATAATAATTCACTTCATAATCCGTAAGCTTGATCCTACCCCAATTTTTCGATTGAGCTGTCAATAAATTCGTCGAGTCATTAAAAATATACTGATCTGTTTCTTCAGCTGAAACTCTTTTAAGTAAACTAGGAGTAGGATATGGAACGTGATTGTAGAACTGCTCCATTTTAACGGACGCCTTTTGTTCTTGAAGCTTTATTCCAGGTAATTCTGTATCTGTAAGATCCACCATATCCTGATCATTTTCATACTCTGTCAATTCTCCTGGATAATCAAGCCTTGTCCAGCCCTTGCCAGTGTAATAATACTTGTTCTCCACCTTCCAATAGTGTCGAGTGGGAGTATCTGCATAAAAAACAACTGCATGGTCGTCAGAAATTGAACCACCTAGTTGGGTATCATTTTCTCCATACCCAGTACGCTTGCTTCCTGCTGATTTCGAATCTCCTGTTGTTTTAGTTGAATAGGATATAATAAATGGAACAGGATCTGGCCATTGGGGGTTTAGTTTCGGTGCTGCAAAACCAATTGTCCCACTAAACAACAGCATAATTGTTAATGGAATAAGCCATCTTCGTAAACCATCAATAGACACTGTTAATCTTTCCTGTTCAAATAAACGGAAAAAAGCGAGCAATCCAAGTACAGCAAAACCAATGATAACAACCCGAACAATGGAACCATCCGCATCATACGGGGTAAACGTATCAAGAACCGCTAAAAAAACAATGGTTAGCAGAAAAAATAAAAAAAGATTTCGACGGACAGCTACCCAGTAATGAATTAAATATGAAATGAGCCAAATCAAAACAAAAAACAATAAGGTTCTGAAGCTGTTTGTTAATAACATCCAGTCCGCTTTCACCATTCTTGAAATATTCATTTTCATATCACTTATAAGTTCCCCAATCCAAGCGAGTTCAAAAAGTGAAAACTGCGAATATAAATATTGAATGGAAACAGTTGTATATACCACAAAAATCATTATTCTTACAACCCAATGCACCTGTAAAAAGTACGAAAGCAAAGAAAGACACATAAATACAATAAACACGCCCATATTATCGGTATCTGTCAGTTGATTAACCGGCTGTAGCCATTCCCATAACAACAAAGTGCCGTATCCGTATAAAACCACTTTCAACAATATATCGAGTAGACTAGTTCTTTGAATCATTGAGCCATCACCTCGACTAATCCAGATTCAAAATGTCCCTGCTCCAAATAACTAACTCTCATCCCTCTTATATAGGCGGATCGCTTTGCAAAAAGATCTTCAGCTGCTAACTGTCCTTCTTTTTTTATACAAACTATCGTAATGGACTGGTTCATTTTATACGCACTGATTTGTTCCACCATTCTTTGATCCAAATGCGAAGTAATCAAGATGATCGCTACATTTTGAGATAATACGGTTTGATGTGATCCAAGCAAGGAACTTAAACTCCCTTTTTCATCTGCTTCTGTTTTGGCAAGTCGGTAAAGGATTCTTTGGAGCTGTCCATCTCCACCTCGGATCGGTAGTGGCGCCTCATGCATCGCCGAACCTGCATAGCCAACTAGTATCCCTTTCTTCAGAAGAACATGCGCGAAGGAGGCAGCAAATACTACCGAATCTTCAAAGGACTCTGATGAAGCTTCATCCAGGACCAAATATACATCATGACTTTTCTGTTCTTCAAATTCCTTGGTCATAATGGCATTCTTATTGGCTGTCGCTTTCCAGTTAATCCATGACATTTGGTCACCCGGCTGGTATTCTCGAACTCCACTGACAATTGAATGCTCTCTTTGCATCTTTTTTACAGACCCTGCTTCTCCTTGATTAAAGAAATTCTCCAATTGCTTATACGACAAATCATAATAAGCAGGCCAGACTAGGACTTTTTTTGGAAGATCATAATTGGCTTCCTTTTCAAATAATCCAATCATATCTCCAGTTTTCAGACGGATCGCAGACAAGCCGTGCTCCCCTCTTGGAAGATTATGAAGCAAAAACGTAATCGAAAATGATTTCCGGAACCAAGGGAAAATGAACGCCTTCTTCATGGACGTGTTTTTGCCTAATCGGCCATTAAGCTCTTCTTCCACTAGAAGAAATAACAACGGGAAGCGGTCTTTTCGTGTGATTTCAATTCTGGCTTCAATCGATTCCCCTGTTCTGAGTTCCGTTTTATCTAACGATCTTGTTACCGTGAACTTGTGGATAGGATAGAAAAACAGCCCTATCGAATAAAGGGCAAATGGTAGAAACGTATAGAACAGAAACCAACTGAGAAAACCTCCCTGAAACATCGCAAACCCAAATGCCAAGACCACCAAACTAATAAGCACTACAACCTTTGCACAAGGTCTCATTTTCTCTACCAACGATTTCATCATTAATTCACAGCCCTTTTTACTGGTACAGGAATATTATCAATAATTTCAGCAACCACCTGCTCAGCTGTAATCCCTTCGTACTTCGCTTCAGATTTCAAGATAAGGCGATGCGATAACACAAATGGGGCAAGATATTGAACATCGTCCGGCAACACATAATCCCGGTCATATAATAGAGCGTAGCTTTGAGATGCTTTCATTAAGGCAATCGAGCCACGAGGACTCGCACCTAAATATACACTGCGATGCTGGCGCGTTGTTTGTGTCATTTCAACAATATAATGCTTAATCGCATCATCGACAATAACCGCCTTTGACTCTTGCTGCAAACCGCGTAGTTCAACCAATGACATAACGGGTCCAAGACTATCAAGCGGTGAAGCCAAACGCGCACGATTCAAAACTTCCACTTCTTCAAATATATCTGGGTATCCCATTTTCATTTTTAATAAAAAACGATCAAGTTGAGCTTCAGGAAGAGGGTACGTTCCTTCATATTCGATAGGGTTTTGTGTTGCCATAACAAAGAATGGTTGCTCCAGCACTCTCGTTACACCATCAATCGTCACACTTGCCTCTTCCATCCCTTCTAATAAGGCTGACTGAGTTTTCGGAGATGTTCGATTAATCTCGTCAGCCAGGATAATATTCCCCATAATCGGCCCAGGACGAAAAGTAAATTCTTGCTCCCTTGGATTATATATGGAAACGCCTGTTACATCAGACGGCAGCAGGTCAGGTGTGAATTGAATTCGTTTAAAGTCTGCACTGATTGACTTGGCCAGCGCACGAACCATCATCGTCTTACCTACACCTGGAACATCTTCCAATAAAACATGACCTCCCGAAAGTAAAGCCACTACACTTAATTCTGCTATATCTCTTTTCCCAATAATAACCTTCTCGATATTACGTATCACTTCATTTAACTTTGGGTGCTTTCCTTCATATGTCATACCTTACCTCCTGTGATTCATCCCTTATCGATTTTCAAAAGATCTGAAAAAAACAACTAACCTTTTCATCCTATCGACACAATTCATTTAAAATTACTTTAACTTAAACTACATTCGACGACTCCCTTTCTAACCCTTCTTTTTCCAATATATTTACAAACTTTACATAATGACCTTACCCAGTAGAGTTGAGCATATTTCGCATCAAAATGAGTTTTATCAAACTGGAAGGAAAATGGTGGATCTTTCATTCAACATATATCATAATTGCACAAATTTTCAAATTTTTAGATCTAGTAAACATATGTATTAGTAAACATCACAAAAAGTATGACTTTCTTATCGGAATTATATGGTAAACTATTGATAAGTGAATATAATCTTGCAGAAAAAAGGTGCTGAACTTTCAGCTTAATAGGGAATTCGGTGAAGAACCGAAGCTGTTTCCGCAACTGTAAGTGCGATGAAATAAGGATATGCCACTGTTTTATTTAACGGAATCGGACGTAGCACGCAATCCGTTATATAAAATGGGAAGGACCTTAAAGTAAATGGATGCACAAGCCAGGAGACCTGCCTTCTTTCCATCGTATTATACTCTTCGGAAGCTAAGAGGATTGTACGGCAACTCTCATCTTTTCTTTCCAACTGGATATGTAGGATGGTGTGCCGCCCAATTTTCTTGGTCGGTTTTTTTGTTATAAAAAAACGATTTCAAGGGCTATTCACTCTATTCATCATATAAGGGGGATTACATTTGGCAAAAAAAGATTTCCGTTTTATGTGTTACCCGTACATGCGCGAATCCGCTTCAACAGTGGACTTCGAGATCAGGACTGACTCCTTGACATCTCGTATTGGCTTAGCTTGTGCATTTACTAAAAACGTACCTGTTGTACACAAAGATTTAATGTACTTACTCGACATGGGCTATAATCTAAACGGCTCAGTACGCGGACGATTAGGTATCACGCAAGAAGACTTAGATCGCCTAAGTGGTATGTATGATTTTTATACAGCAGAGGTCAAAGACTCTATCGGTACTTTTGTCTTGCCACAAGGAACTCCCGGTGCCTGTATTTTGCACACTTGCCGCAGTGAAGCGAAGAAGTCAGTAAGAGCGCTACATAAAGTGAGTCTTGAAAGAGAAGTTCCTAAAATCCTGTTCGATTACGCTCATTTACTAGCAAACGTTTTATTCGTTATGGCCGTCTATGTAAATAAACAACTTGGTGTTGAGGAAATCCCTCACGAGAGTATATGCTATGACATTAAATCGACGAAAAAATAATACATCCATCCATTAATAGAAATGAGAAATGAGGAGAACACAATGAAAAAATTCATATGGAACAATTGGTTACTTGCACTAATGCTTTCTTTTATTTTAGCACTTGCTGGCTGTGGGAATAGTAATCAAACAGCACCAAGTAAGGATAATGCCCCTGCAAGTGAAATTAAAAAAGAAAAAGACCAGCCCTATTCAGTAACTGATGATCTTGGCGACAAGATCACCTTTGATAAAGTACCTGAAAAAGTGATCTCCCTTCAACCAAGCAATACAGAAATTCTCTTTGCTCTAGGAGCAGGTGAAAAAGTAGTTGGGGTCACAGATGTTGATAACTATCCAAAAGAAGCTGCCGATATTGAATCTGTTTCTGATTCAATGAATATTAACGCAGAGAAAATAATTGCGTTAAACCCAGACGTCATCATCGCCTATACAATTGGCGACGAAGCTACTTTACAGCCGCTGAAAGATGCGGGAATCCCAATCTTTGTCATTGCATCTGCTGCTACATTTGAAGATGTTTACGGAGACATTCAGCAAATTGCAGAAGTAATGGGCGTTAAGGAGAAAG
Organism: Peribacillus sp. JNUCC 23; assembly: GCF_053653995.1. Next base: position 431,154 of record NZ_CM132202.1, on the reverse strand, counting down.
GGAGCGAAATCGTCGATACGATTAAAAACCAAGTTGCAGCTGTTATTGAAAAAGCAGACTCTATTAATGAAAAGAAAAGTGTCTATTTAGAAATAAGTCCTGCTCCAGAAATCTACACACCTGGAAAGAAGACATTTCAACAAGAAATCCTTGCAAAAGCGGGTGTAACCAACATATTTGAGGATCAAGAAGGTTGGATCAAAGTTTCTGAGGAAGAAGTTATTAAACGCAACCCTGCTGTCATCACAACAACTGCCGGTTTTATTGAAAAACCTGAACAAGAAATTAAGAGCCGTACAGGTTGGGACCAACTTACAGCCGTTAAGGAAGACAAAGTATACTACTTAAATGAAGACGTGATGTCCCGTCCAGGACCACGTATTGGTGAAGCTGTCGAGCTTGTTGCCAAAACCGTTTACCCAGATCTATTTAAATAAGATCGATACAAATCCTCTTTATTGAATGACAACCAGGATGAACCAAATATGCTGAAACGCTTCTTTTTCAGTAACATTGCTCATATTCTTAAGGCTCATCCAGACAATCACAGAAAACGTAAAGAACAGAAAAGGCTGCCCCGCGGGACAGCCTTTTCTGTTCTTTCTATCTTGAATCTTCTACCTATTTCGGTCCATTCTTCATTTATCTAAAAACGAATCATAGTCATTTGACATATCAATCTCATCATTCTACCTCCACCGTTCAAACCATTTCCGAATTTTTTCTTTGTTACGTTCAAGAATTTTCTTGGACGTCGTATTTTCCTTTTGTTTTTTCCATTCAAAGAAGCTAGCAAGCGCGATAAGAACGATACCGCCAACGATCAAGTAGAGCCACCATGGCAGATTGCCCCATAGGTGATTAGTGTTCATATAGATATTTAACAAAATAGTCCCTGTCCCCGCTAAGAAATACGATTTATATTTCACAATAAATCCGAAGATGATTGCGACTAATGCCAACGTACCAATTACCAATGCATCATATACGGTATTTCCTTGTAGTGCATCCATGATTAATACTAAAAATAACAAAGGAACAATAACTAGTTCGATGGTTTGCGTCGTATGCCCATCAGCGAATACTTTTCTCAGCAATAATGTGCTGATGATAAACAATGGAAGAATCATGACTTCTGTTGCTACGAGAGTTGGAATGTTAAATTGGTCGATAATAACATAATATGGATATAAGCTTAATACGACCGCTGCTGTAAGATAGATTTTCTTTTCTAATTGATCTAAAGTGAAAGCCCGCATGACAAGTAAATAGCCGCTGACTAAGCAGGCTGCGATGATTTCTAACGCGGGATAACTTTCCACATTCGTAAAAACACGCCAGTTAATTGTCACCACATACAGAAACCCTACGATTCGATACACATCAATCACTAGATACGTCTCTTCTTTTCGAACCATTCCGCGGAAAAACACCTTGCTCATCCAAGTCATCACACATAATGCAACGAACAACAACACAGTACCTGCAAGTATTGATAACTCGTTTGCATAGCGCACATAAAACAAGAATGTTAGCATCAGCGGGATCGCAATAAAATGTTCCCACTTCCGTTTCATCATTAAATAGATCGCAAACGCGGCTTGAATGGTGAAAAGTACAACTGAAAGTACATTCAAGTTGCTAGAAAAACGGAATATATTCCAATCTGACAAATAAACAAGGAGAGTCAGATTTAAGAATACTAGTAAATAATAATCAATCATCCGTTTCCATTCTGGATTCACTCGACTCCAAAGAATCGTTATCAAAGCTGCCGTAATTGTGCAAGTAAAGATTAGATAGTTGAAAAGATTATATTCCTGAAAAACAAGTAATACTTGCAACTGAAGAACTGTAAATCCAATGTACGTGAATGTAAAACGCTCCCACACAATCGTTGTCCTCACTGCGCTGACCACATAAAGACTGAGCGGTATTAAGTAGAAATACATATTTGCACCTGTCACACTTATATAAAGATAACCAAGTGCCACCACAAGAAGGTTGGTCAGATGGCTGAACCAAAAGAAATAATTTCTGCCCATCCTCGAATATTTCCCTACATATACTGACAAAACATAGAACAATAATGGTCCTAAGAATAGATATGACATCCAGATATATTCATTCTCAAATTTGAAAATGGCCCATACGGATGCATACACACCGGCGCTTGTATAAACAACCGGAATCCATAGAAGATGATGGCGATATAAATAAACGGACAGAACTTGAATTGCTGCTGAAACCATCATTAAAGCGGTAATTAGAATGGATTGCAATGTTCCAAAATAGAGCGTCATAAACGACACCATCGATAGGACCTGACCGGTAATAATAAAGATATTAAAAAAGCTTTTATACGATTTTTGCAAAAAATAGCCTAGCCCGATTAAAAGCAATGCGACAATCATGACATGTAAACTAAATGGAATAGTAAAGTCATACCATCTGCTTGTTTCGCTTATATACAGATACAAAATGAGCAATGAACCCGCTAGGGATAACGGAAAACCATACGTACTAATATCCTTCATCCATTTTTCTGTCACTTTATTATGACTGAAGAATAATAAACCAGATATCGCGGCAAGAAAGAGACTGACGATTAACCAATCTCCATTCACCATATTGATAAAAGTCAAAAACAGCATCACACTACTTGAAAGAATTCCTACACTCGAACGGAAAACCTCTATTTTTTTTGCGACATTATATACAAACAGCCCTAAATAAAGGAGGATTTGAAGCACAAATACGAAACTAGAGTGCACTGCAAATGTCCATTCAAATGCCCAGCCAAGATAAACAAGTGACAGATTAAATAAGACGATTGCTGGATAAGTAAACACGACTTGCTTCGTTTGAATGGCTAAGAATACATATTGTGCGGCTAGAAGGATTAGTGCAATGAAAATCTGTGCATAGCCTTCTCCAAACACTTGTGCATTCGCATAGGCAAATACAAGTACACTACTCGTAATGCCCGTATACACAAAGCTTTTCGATACTTCTTCATTTCTTTTAGCCATAAATAAAGAAAGAACAATGAACATGATCGGAAGCATAGCAAAAGCAATAGAAGTGAAGTCACTCAATACTGCCGCGTTCAAGACAAGATGGATATAGCCATAGCTGAATACAAGACTAAATGCAAAATTGTAATACTTTTGATTGTATTTTATCGTGAACACTAGGATTTGCAGGGATGTTAAAAGCAAAGTAAATGAATACAATACTGTGCTTGAAGCTAGTGTAAACACGACAAATGCTTCGACGAAAATTTTAAATTGGATGAAGTAAAATAAATAGGGTTTGAATACAGCCAATTGTTGATGACTTTTCAAACGATCCATATACCATAAAAATAATAAGTTAAACAACACGAGTAGAATAAATAATGTTTCTGTAGTTGGCGCCACATAGGTAAACCCGAAAAGACTTGCTAACGCAAAGGTTATCAATGAAAGGATGGTAAATAGTTTCGAAGCAAAGTGCTTAGCAATTACAAAATAAATGCCCAAACAAATCACTCCGCCGATCAACCCCAATAACCCTCTCCCCTCACCTTGCAGCGATAAATACTCCCCAAATATCCGATAATATGAAGCTGATAATATCGTAATTGGAATGAACAGACTTGCGAGCGTTAGGAAAGCAAAGGCCGTTTGTTTAATTTTTAATTTAAAGGCGATAAAAGCCATCCCAAAGAAAAACACGGACACCATGCTAATACAGAATACTTTCAGAACAGCATTCAATGCTCCCCACGTTGACGTCGCTAAGATAAGACCGCCGAACAAGAGAAGAATCACACCCATCACCAAGACTAGTGTTATATTTCTTTCCCGTATTTGCTCTGCTGACTTTGCAGGTTTCACAACAGGTTGCTGTTGAATGACCATCCTAGGTTCAGGGCTAGCCATTGGCGTTTGTACTGGATCTTGAATTAATTTTGGAGCATGCTCTTTAGTTCGCTGTATGTTATGTGGAGCTTCATTCGGAATCGTGCTCGATTGAACCATTTCTTCTTTTTTCTCTTGCTTTTCCATTACCGCTACTTGCTGCAGCAGCTGGTGATAATGCCGTTCATACGCACTACTAAGTCTTATGTAATCCGATTTGGGAATCAATCGTTTTTCTCTTAGTATCTTAAGTTCATCATGAAAGATATCTCGCTTCTTTTCAATTGGAATATTGTCATTAGAATCCGTCACAATAAGCCCCCTTCCTCTGAAAACTCTACTACTATATTATAGAAAATTATACACAACCATTCCTAATTTTGGAATAAAAATCAAATCGTTGGGATAAAGTGAAACTTCAATAAGTGGGGGTTTTACTGCCCGTTAATGCGAGATAAAGCTCATTAATCAATCGATTGATTAAATGCGTCGCAAACTCACTCATCTCCTCGATTCAGCTATGTATGCAGTGAGATTAATTTGTAAAAATTTGCTGATAGCATATTTAACGTACTAAACTCCTACAGATCATTCCTACTATTGGCATTACAGTCGAATCAATGGAGAATATTTAATTAATCAATCGATTGATTAATTTATTAAAGAAACCGTTCATTTTCTTACTCGAACGATGATTGAATGACGAATTACTTGTCGATATTTGTGCTTAATCATGCCTTCGTACAACAATCTTCTAATCACGCAATAGTAAATAATACCCATCAGTTAAATAGACTAAAATCATACATTTCGATTATATAGCCCTGTTTTTTCCATCAAAGAGGGGACGTTTATGAATATCTTCCGTAAACGAGTATTTACAAAGTATCCCAAGGCTAACGTGACGTATGGGTCAGTCACTACACCACGAAGGAAAGAGTTAGGATTAGAAAAAACTCATGCGAATGATGCGGTTGCGATCAGTAGAATAGAAACGATTCAGCAAATGAGTGATTCTATCTTCTTCATCAAGCAATTTCGCAGGAAAAAACGTTCGTTGCATGAAGCCACAGCTAGAAAAGGTCGGAAGACTAAGAATATCGAGAGCAAGCGAAACAAAAAAAATGTGAAACAACTGAAAGGATTATATCTGAATGATCGAGTACGAGTGTATGAGCGAATTGGATATATTACGGGCTTTCCGGGAACAGGTATGGCATATGTCAAAGATATTCATGGGAGCTACATCACGAAGCCTAATAAGTCGTACAAACAGGTTAATCTAAAAGATTGCGAGCTTCTCAATCACAATAATAACTGGAAATACGTGGAGAATCTTTCGGCAACGCCTAACCGAAATTCATCCCCTCCCTACTGACTTTGTTCCTTGAGGAAGGGACTTCTTTCGGGAAGCTGCTAAAACTTAAGTAAGCGGCGAAAGCACACCATGGTAGGCTAGGGATATTTCATAAAGTATTCAAATTAACGCCATCCAATCACTTCGTCAAACACGAAAAGATGCTAAAAGGGTCAGACTTCACGAGGATGTCCCAAAAGCAAATGGTCAGACCTCGCAACGACTAAATACAGTATAGGATAAGTGAATGAAACACTATATACTGATTTAGAGTGCGAGGTCTGACCCTTTTGAGACATCCTCAACGTAGGTTGACCCTTTCCTTATTGGACACTAGGTGAAGCTACTCTTGAACTTGCTTGCTGTGAACCATCTTTGGAATAAGTATGACGAACAAGATTAGCAAGCCTATTATTAGCAAGCCAATGTATACAATCAATATTTTAGACTTCTGCTTTTCCGTTTGCGGCATTTTATCTTCATGATAATATCTTTTCACATTTTCATCGGTAAAAAGTTGTAGCTGTGAGGCCCGTGATGCGATTGTATTCGTTTCAATATTCATATCTGTAAACAACTGCGCTTTTACTTTTTCAAGCGGATTCGAATTATTTTTTTTAAAAGTAAGCTCTTGCACCTCTTTAGGTATCGATTTCTTATTTTCATACAGTGACTCATCATGAAGATAATCGGTGTTTTCCTTAAATTCTTTCTTCTCATACGTATTTGGTGTCAAATCATCAATACTTGACTCTGCTCTGGCTGAATCCGCATCTGTAAATAAGACACGGATGACCAAAAACATCAGCAATACAAGGCTTTTACCATTAAGCCTCATGAGCCTGTTCCTCTTCCGGAGTAAAGACACTTTTCAAGGTCCTTATCACATACGGAATGACGGAAAGCAGCAGAATCATGCCAAGTAACACGATGATTGCCGTTATAAAAAGAGAGTCTGTTCCATACTGGATCGACATATACACTTGAGACATCGGGTCTTGATAATCGATATTCGGTGCTGTAAGAGCAAGTAATGGACTAATGAAAAACATGACAAGACCTACACTTGCCAGCCAACCAGTCCAAGTACTTATGGAAAAACAAACAAATACGACTGTCGAAGCTGCCGTTAGAAGGAGAATCGTAAAAATTGACCATTCAATCGCACGTTCCTCTCCGAGCGGATAAATATTCAAGCCAAACAAGCTAATGATTAAGCCTACAATCAAATTTAATAAGACAAACATGGATCCTTTTACGAGCATTGGTGCATCTTTAAAATAATAGCTAAAATAACCAATTAACAAGCTACTTATTAAAACGATCACTAGCACCACTACTGGAGGCACTTTCTTTGTTTCTTGCTTCGAAATAGCATCCCCGCTTATTTCAAGCGGATTGGATAAATGGTCATACACGACGCCATTTTTCTGACCATCTACAAATGTATTGCCAAGCAGATTAAAGATATCATTCCTAACCAGTGTTGTTGTATCAACATTCGCCGTCCATTTATCATTCAGTTTATTGGCATCTTGCTGTACGCCTTGAACCTTTGTTTGAAGCTCATCCGTAAACTGGACGATATTCCCCTGACTTTCACCAAGTGAGTCCATTAGTTGATTCATCATAATCATTTCCTGACCAATTCCCTTGTGATGGCTAACGACTGTATTACCGTCTTCTCCATTACTCGGAATCGGCGTATCAGTAGACATAAGCTGAACTTGATTCATGACCGTGTTCGCACTCTCATCTAAAGAAGCTAGATCTTCCAAAATGGCTGCCTGTTGCTCCCCCATTTTTTTACTATATTCTGTAAAGAATCCAGTAAAGTAATCTTGCAATCCTGTCAGCTTCTCTCCTGTGAAAGGCATATCAGCTGATAGCTTATCCCATATATTCTGCTCCTGTTCATTAACCCCTAGCATTGGATCCACTTTTTCTAATAAGTGCGTTAAGCTCTCTGGATTTCCTGCTAAACTATTTTGTAATGTTTCCTTATACTGAACGAGAGAAGAATGATATTTCAGAAGGGTTTCTGGACTTCTATAATAAATTTCCTCATTAAATATAGGTTCTAATTTTCTCTTTCTTTCCCCCGTTAAAGCTTCTAATCCCAGGATTTCCTGTTCTTGTTTTTCAATTTCTACTACTGCATTTTGAAAGTTGTCTAACGGTGAATTGAGTTGATTTAATAAACTTTGGTTCACCTCCGCTAGTCTATTATACTCTGTAGCTAGCGTTTCATTTTTCTTCACCAATTCATTATTAACCGCTTTTAGTTCATCGACTGTTTTTTGCAGCGGATTTTCTGCTTGATCAAATGCGGCAAGCTTTTGTTCTACTTTTGACAGCCTTCCTGCTATTTCTGGCAATTGATTAATGCCCGCCGTGACCTGCTCTGGTTTAGGATCGGCAATGGCTTCAAGAGATCCTTTCAATCCATTAAGCTCATTCGTAATAACTTGCAGTTCATTCCTCTCCTCATTCAAACCTGGAGTTTGAATGGAACTGTCATTAGCTACCGAAACAGTTCCTACCTGATCACCAGTAGGCAAAGCTGGATCAGATTCTGCGCTAGGACCCGGAAGTTCAGGATGATTCGATTCAGGGGCCCCTTTATTCAATTCAGTTTTCAACGTAATCATTGTGCTTTCATGTTTATTCAACGTTGTTGTTTCTTGCCCTTTCAAATAGTTGATTAAATCACTCTTTTGGCGTTCCACCTCATTTTGCCGAACCATTGAAAGAGTATTCACAGTTGCATTGTTTTCATCAAGTTGCTCGTTAATTGCCTCAATATTCGTGGAAATCTGTTCACTTTGCTCATCCAAGTAATCCATAGAATCTGAATATCTTGGGGCCTGATTTGCCGCTAGCGCTTGAACGCTTACGATATTTTCATCTTGAACCTTTTCGAGCATTAACTGCTGGATATTCTGATAATCTCGATAATCCTCCACATATTTGACAAACGATGTGAAGCTTTGTTCAAATTGCTTTACATTTTCTTCCCTCTTAGGGGATGCCTTTCCTACCGTAGTCATCGTGGACCGAATATTCTCCAACATTTTACGTTGTTGCTCAATCTCACCGGTAAGATTCTTGGAGCTTGGTTTATAAAATGCGAGCATCGCATTTTGAAAATCAATTTCCTTTTGAAGAATTCCATCAAATTTTGTTCGGACATTCTCGAGATCCTGGGACACATATGTCCAGTATAAAGTAGAGACTTTCCCATTAACCCGACTCGTTGCGTTTTCAACTTCCCTTAAAACTTTCTCTCGATTATTCACATTTAACTGATCTTGTATCGTGTATTCGAATTTTGCTTTGGCAGGATGCTCACTTTCATACGTCATGATTCGCTTTGAAAAATCGGACGGTATATAAATAACAGCATCATACTTTGTATTCTTTAAACCATTAACCGCCGCACTCCGACTTAGAAATGTCCATTTATATTCTGATCCATCCTTAAGGATTGCGGAAATCTCATCGCCAAAGTCCAAAGACTTTTCTTCTTTTTCCGTTCCATTGTCTTCATTTACAACTGCAATCGTCCTTGTTGCATTTTCTCTAACCTGCATCGGATGATCACCAATGGCACCAAAAAAGATCGCAGGTGTTACGATAATCAGAAAAACCGCGAGAATCAGCTTAATGATATACCTTGTTTTCCCCGTCATGTTAGAACCTTCCTTTCAATTACACATAGCGGAATTTGTATTTTACGCTCTTTTCCATTCATCACATAATAGCCATATCCTGCTTGAATTTCTTCCTCTTTCCGTTCGTAAGGAAGTGTAAATATCGTCTGTTCGGACTTCTTCATTAGAATGACGGCCTGACGGATTTGTTTCAATTCATTTGTTAATGGATCGTACCCTTTAGAAAGATCATTATTACTCCCAGACACGAGTACATTAAAGCCCAAATGACTGTAATTTTTCATGAGTCTTGCTATTCTATCCTGCATGAGACTATCAATGGTTTGTGAAAAGCGGGAATATCCATCTATGACAAGGAATAGTGGCGGAAAGCCTGAAAGGGTTGCGCCATTTCGAATCTTGAACAAATATTCCTCTTCCCTTTTTGATAAGATTTCTTCCACATTAGACAACCATTCTGAAATATGTTCCTTTGTTTCCATATAGAAGACCAATTCTTCCTCTGAATAGCTAGACAATCCTCGATCAAATGAGTCAAACACTCCGATGCTCTTGGTTCCCTGGAACAAGACTGTATCTAAGATCACTTTTATTAGATTGGTCTTCCCTTTTTGCGCTTGGCCAAGTATCATGCAATGGTTATTTTTATTAAAATCAGCTATTACCGGTTGTACATGTTCTTCATCCAAGCCAATCGGGATTATGCCAGTTTCTTCCATTGCGTCTGTATACTGTTTAAAGTTCATCATGTTCAGTTGATCTGGAAGCATAGGAATAGCTAAAGGAACTTTGAATCCTTGATACTTTTCTTTTATCAACTGAATATCGCTTCTTATTGCATCCATTAATTCAAAATCATCCTTACCATCTGCAGCCAAGAACACCTGTGAGAAATAGGCTTCGTCTTTTTTTATAACGGCCCTGCCTGGGATAGGCTCTTGGACGAATGAAGTTTTGCCTAAAACAGAATAAACCTCGGTATTGTCGATCAAATAATGAACGACTTTCGTTTTTAAGTTATTCATCAATGATTGACGAATCGAGCTGATCCTTGTTGCTGTAAAGATCATATAAATGCCAAGTGATTGGCCGTCTCGGGCAAATTGATTGATTTGTACCTCAAGATCTTGCATTTCTTCTTTAATAATGTCAAAGTTATCAATTGCAAAAAATACAAGTGGTAGCTTCTCGTTACTAATAGCATTATATAGTTTCATACTGCTAACTTGTTGTTGTTGAAATAAATGTTTTCTTCTAGCCATTTCATCCTTCAGAATCCTCATGAACTTTTCTATTTTCAACTTCTCATCCATTAAGAAAAAGTCGGCCGTATGAGGTAACTGTTTTAGTGGGAGCAGCGAACCATTCCCAAAGTCAAATAAGTAATAATGGATTTCTTCCGGGCTGTACCGTTCTGCCATGCTAAGAAGAAGTGTTAAAGCCGTTTGTGATTTCCCATAGCCGGACGAACCAAATATGCCAATATTTCCATCATCCATCACATCATACTCATATGGTGTCTGACTTTGCTTTTCAGGTTCATCGATTAAGGCTAATTGAATGTTCCCTTTTTCTATAGTTTGAAACGCTCTTCGTGACAGTCGATTTGCGAGTGGGGGCAGCCAAGGACTGTTCAATTTCTTTATCCCCATCGACTGTTGCAACGCTTCAATTTTATCAACAATCATATCTATTTCTGTCAGCACTTCTTTGTTTTTTCTTTCACTAGCTGTAACATCTGATAATGGGATAAGGCCTAAATCCGTTACGATCGCAATTTCATCTTCTGTCTCTGAAGTGTCTTCCAAATAAGGGGCACCGCTCCAAGCCGACTGAAAAAGCTCGTAAACTTCATTATTCCCCACTTGAAGATACCCTCTTCCGGTTACAGTTATAGAGGCAGCATCGCCATTTTTCAATATTTCTCTACTGTCATCTGTGTCCTGTACTTTCAAAGCAACTCTAAATCTAGCATTACTCCAGATTTGTTCGTCAATAATTCCACCTGGCTTTTGCGTAGCAAGGATAAGGTGAACACCTAGACTTCGCCCAATTCGGGCCGCACTAACAAGTTCACGGATAAATTCTGGTTCTTCGCTCTTTAACTCTGCAAACTCATCGGATATGAGAAAGAGATGAGGAAGTGGTACCTCTGCAACATCTTTTTTATATAAATCGGCATAATCATTAATATGGTTAACCTTATATTGATCGAATAAGCGTTGACGTCTCTTCAACTCACTTTTGATCGAAGCAAGTGCCCGTAAACTGAAATTTTTACTTCCCTCAATATTTGTAATCGTGCCTAATAGATGTGGTATATTTTTAAATGGCTGGGCCATGCCACCCCCTTTATAATCAATAAGGAGAAAGGCCACTTCATGGGGATGAAAATGAACGGCAAGTGATAATATGTAGGTTTGTAAAAATTCACTTTTCCCCGATCCTGTTGTCCCAGCAAGCAAACCATGAGGCCCATGTGCCTTTTCATGAAGGTTCAATTCTACAAGATCCACTTTCCCCTTGAGACCTACCGGTACTGCAAGTGATTTTTTTGCCTGCCTTGTTAACCAATTTTGTTTAATTGGAAGCTGATCAATATCTTTTACATCGAGCATCCCCATAAAAGAAACACTTGAAGGAATCGAATTCGTCATCCCCACCTGATGGTCGAGTGTTCTTAGCATCCGGGAAAATACTTCATTTCCTTCGCTTTGATGAGCATCTAGCTTAAATGGAATGCTAACTGCTTTATTTTCCTGGATCAGGATATCGCCCTCTTGATCATTGATATAACGAACAAGTGTATGGATATTCTCATTCAAGCTTTCTTTTGATTCTGCTGCAAAAAGGACGGAAATGCCAAGATCAGCATGTTCACCTTCTAAATATTCTAATATGACATGGTCTGCGATTAACTGCCGATTCATAATGATAAAAACGATATGTGGGGTAAATCTTACTTTTTCCTTATTTTCTTCTAAATTACGCTCACGAAGTATTTCGTATATGGATGAAAGCAACTGATCACGAGTTTGTTCATTATAAATGAGCCCTTTTGCATGTGCATGCGGCAATTGAAAATGAGGCAGCCATTTGATCCATTCCCACTCGCTATATTCCTGTTCATTAAATATACAGACAAACCTTATATCGTGATAACTGTGAAAGAAAGAAAGCTGCCCGATGATTTGGTGAATCTCATTCTTTACAACTTTCTCTTTGCCAATCAGACCGATAGAACCTTTTGACAGGTCAGCTACGATCGGTACATTTTTTATTTCCTGATACACCTTTTCCAACACTTGAGACTGTTCTAACAAATTGTCGATTTCCCGATTGGCCATGTCACCCGAACTAACCGAAACCTGGTAGCTAGATGGCACAGTTCCAGTACCCAATCTAAATTGAAGGAAATCATAACTTTCAATCGACCTCTCCCAAATCCGGTCCGAGATAAACCCGGTTAAGTATTTCATTCTTTCAAATGATGGAAAGTGATAATCTAGAACACGCTTTTGTTTTTCGGCTAATTCTTGAAGTTCCTTACGCTTATTTTCCAAATAAAGTGTATACACTCTATATCTTCGCTCTTTCTGCTTCTTCCGGGTTTGTTTATCTTTAAAAAATTGTACAGATGAGGTTACTAATGTAGTCATAAACATAACCATGGAAACGATAATAAAGATCCCTCTCGGCTGAATAATGGCAACTACACCCATAACCATTAACATAATCAGCGGAGGCATAATGATGAGCCATAGACCTCTATTGCTATCATCTGACTCCTGCGATGGGAACGATAGCGAAACCTTCTCTTCCGGAAGTTCATAAATCATTCTCGGAGTACGACGATAGGTCGGATACTTTTTGCTCATTTCTGACTGTGGGCGTCTGGTCAAAGGAAGACTCGTAACATATTTATCTAGACTGATGATTTCAATTAAATCGATATCTAATAAACGGATTTCCATAAAGGGAGAAAAGATAATGTCGCCTATTTCCACGATCATGTTCTGCCTGACCTTTTGTCCGTTTACAAAAAGAGTAGCCTCTTGTGGCTTCACTTGCCATCTTCCACCCGTTTTTAACAGATGAAAAGAGTCGTTGTCTTGTTTTAAAATGACTGTTTTCTTTTTATAGAAAACAGCATCCTCATTATCAGATGAAAAAGAAATTTCCTGTTGATACCCCATATAATATGTAGATGTTAATACATCCGAGGAAGTCAAAAACATCCTTAATGTTTCTCCTCGATCTTCAAGTTCGAACGGTTCTTCTGCTGTACCTTCAAAAATCAATGTCTCATTTTGCCTAATAACAAAACGACTCTCTTCTATAACGATATCCAATATTCCCCCAGTGAAAGGAAACTCTCTAACTGTAACTGTTTGCTGGACATCGGGACCAACCGATAAAGAATGAGCTTGATCTTTGCCGAGTGGCACCCTCTGGTAATACTGATTATAGAACAACCAGAGATTACTCATGCTATCTCCTCCCGCAATCCTTTATTCATTATTCTTACTTTCAGCTGACTTTTGGCTATCGGTTGTCTGAGTTTTACCAGCCTGCTCCAAAGCTTGCTGTTGCTCAGCCTCCAATTTCGCTTGTTCCTCTTGTTTTTCTTTATTCCGTTTTTCCTCTTCTTCCAGCCTTCTCGCTTCTTCTTCCTGCGCTTTTTGTTCTTGCTCGTATTCATTTAATTCAGTTTGAATTTTATCTAGCTCTTGCTGTTTTTCTTCGCTTTTCATCTCTTCATCTGCTTTAATTTCTTCACTATACTGAATCAGTGCAAGAATAATGATATCTCGATCTTCAAGTGAACGAGCGATTTCCAAAGCTTCCTTTGCCTCACCTCTACCAATATGGATCCAATATTGATAATATTGAGGGTCTGCCTGAAGACTAACTGTATTTCGAATCACTTCTTTTTGATCTTCATTTAGCGCTTCATTAATAATGTAAGATTGTGCAAGTTCATATTGAACGATCTGTGGCATGCCTTTAATTTTATAATCTGATAAAGTATTGATTACCTGACTGTATTCTTTATTCAAAAAGTATTCCTGGCTATTAATGAAGGCAGCCTGCTTAGGTTGGCTAAAAATAAGTGAATACAAGCTATAAATCAGTGCCGGTAACAAAAAAATCAAAAGACCGAGAGAAACGAATCTAGTAATCTTCCATTCCTTTTTGGTTACTCGTACGAACTTCTTCTCTTGCATATCTAGCAATTTCATATTTTTTTGAATAATAGCCAAAAGCGCCTCTTCATTTTCTGTGTTCATGATTTCCGCTTCTTTGGGTGACAGCTCTAGTGTTTCATGAAACTTGAAATAGTGTAAAAAGGGATGCTTAGATACGACGGAAGCAGCCACGACGGCTTTTATTTCCTGCCAAAGTCTTTCCCGATCTTGTTCATAAGGAGGAATGCTCTCCATGACTCCATAATGTAAAAAATAGGGCGTTAAGCTTTCATCTGCTACAATATTTTCCGGACAGACGATCAAATGTAGCCGATGGAAGGGATGATTCATGATTTTTTTTAGGAGTTGAAAGGCAAAAACCCATCTGCTTTTTTCATCTTTACTTTGGATTTCGTTAAAGGATAAATAGGTTTGAGGCGATTGAAATACGAGGCTGAGTTCATCCTCTGTTAAGATAACCTCTTTATGTATAGAAGGGTCTATGTCTTTAATCATTTCCATTTCCGCTCGATCATTTAATTTGGTTTTTTCCCTTTGAAAAATTAAATGAATAGAGTTATCTTCTCTCTTTAATACCGCTTCAAGCTGTTCTTCGAGATACGTTCGACTCTGTTCTGTCATGATTCAATACTCCTTTATAAAGTGAAATTTCAATCAGTTGGGGTTTTACTGCCCGTTAGATAAAATTTCAAAACGATCCCCAGTGGTGATTCCGTGCTCCACCAGCTTATCCGTTCCAGATAAGACAATTTGCTTGTTAGGTATCCGTACCCAATATCCCTCTCGCGGGGGTTCAGAGATGGCTTTAGCCTGCCAAACTATATCAATCAGTTTCTTAACAGAGTTATAGTTGGATAGACGGAGGTCGAAGCTGTCATTTCCATAATGTTTTAAATCGATTGTAACGATAATATACATTTTCTCACCTCATAGATGAAGGAGCGCCTTCATCTGGTGAAAATGGCGCTCCTACATACTTCATATTCAGATGGAAGTTACCCGCGAATCTGGCTAGCGATTTGGTTATCAGCATCAGCAAGAGCCCTCGCTGTGCCTTTAAGCTGCCGAGAAATATCCTCAAGTAAATTTTGCATTTGTACAAACGATGGTTTTAATGCATCGTATTGCTCACTAAATGCTCTGCTTGCTTCCCCTTCCCAAACACTTTCCAATTCACCAATCATCGTATTTAAGCGAGTAATCTGATCTCCTACCTGATTGCTTTCACTCGTATAACGGTTGGACATACTATCTAGTTCTGCAGGGGTAACGCGAATAATTCCAGACATGTAATCCTCTCCTTTCCAATATATTTACTATAATTGTAAAAATACAAACAGAAAAGGTCAATTCATTCCTTGGCCATATGAGAAAAAGAGGAATAATTACCCAATATTTCCACACCAAACGAATAATATATGGATTCGTATAGGGTTTTTTTCCTTGTTTTCAAACAAAATTATTTCAAAAAAATAGATACTAAGACTTTTGCTCTTTGTAATCGGAAATGGGTAATTTTATCTCTTTATTAAATTCCTCAAGAAATAAACTGAAATAGCCGCTTTACCCATTTGATTAGCTCACTTCACGAAGTGGATTCATTCGTTCAGCCCAATCTTTAATTTCTTTGTCAATCTCATTTACTTTATTATCTATAAAACGAGAATACTCTTATTACATCGAGTAGATCCCATCTACATTTGCAAAAAAACGGCTTGCTACGATCTTTCTCGGTTTAAAAAACTACTTGTATTTTCCTTCATAGCGTGGTAAATTTGGATAAATCGAATTTTTCAAATAACTGAATACTCACATTCTTATCAAGAGAGACGGAGGGATTGGCCCGATGATGTCTCAGCAACCAGCCGTGTTTCGGCAAGGTGCTAATTCCTATAGGTATAGAACATACCTAGAAGATAAGAAGATCGTCTTCGTATTTTCGCGGGCCCTCTTCTTACTCGAGGGCCCTTTTATTTTTGTTTATTGGCAAAAAACTTGACCTAATTAAACGCTTTATGAAAAATCTATAAAAGGAAGTAGGAAATAACATGACAAAATTAGCAGCGCAAGAAAGAGTAACGAATGTACCATTTAAAGCAGATCACGTCGGTAGCTTTTTACGACCAGAACGCCTTAAGCAAGCACGTTTACAAAAGGACAACGGTGAAATTACAGCTGATGAATTACGAAAAATCGAGGACGAGGAAATTATAAAGCTAGTTGAAAAGCAAAAAGAGGCTGGTCTTACAGCTGTTACTGATGGTGAATTTAGACGCGCTTGGTGGCATTTAGATTTTCTTTCAGGTTTTGATGGGGTTGTGTTTCATGAAACGAATGATGGCATTCAATTTAACGGTGTTAAAACAAGAGCGCACGGCATTAAGGTAACGGAAAAAATCGCATTTTCTGATCATTATATGATTGATCATTATAAGTTCCTTCATAATATTGCAGGCGATGCTGTTGCAAAATTTGCCATACCAAGTCCCAATATGCTTTATTTCAGAGGAACACTAGAAACTGATGTTTACCGTACTCACGAAGAATTTTATGATGATTTAATTGCTGCCTATCAAGGGGTTATTCAAGCACTTTATGATGCCGGTTGCCGATACCTCCAATTAGATGATACGGCTTGGTCCCTATTCTTTTCTGAAAAAGGCAGAGAGCAAATCGCTAAGAGAGGGTCAGATCCTGCTACATTAGCAGAACTGTTTGCTAGAGGGATCAATGAATCCATCGCAAATAAGCCAGATGATATGATCATTACGATGCACATTTGCCGAGGCAATTTCAGATCGACATATTCATCCACTGGTGGTTATGAAGATGCTTCTAAAACGATTTTCGGTGGATTAAATCTTGACGGTCTTTTCCTTGAATTTGATGATGATCGTTCAGGTGGTTTTGAACCGCTGCGTCATATAAATAGACCTGACCTTTCCGTTGTATTAGGCTTAATCACTTCTAAAAAAGGCGCATTGGAAGATCCCGAACGGATTAAGGAAAGAATCGCAGAAGCTTCAGAGTATGTTTCATTAGATCAAATCTGTTTGAGCCCACAATGCGGGTTTGCTTCAACAGAAGAAGGTAATGAACTGACAGAAGAAGAACAATGGGCAAAAGTACGCCACGTTGTGAATATTGCACAAGATGTTTGGAAATAACCAAAGAAAATAGTCCTAATCAATCTATAGATCCATCTTCGCCAGGTAGTAAAGTACAATTTAATAAAGCACTACTATATATGTCGATGTACTCTGCTGTTTTTCTTGCAAGCGTAATAAATACTTATATTTCCAACAAGAAGAGCCTTCGTGTATTTTGTAAACTCACGAAGACTCTTCTTTAATTTAAGGTATCAAAAAAATCATCAAGCACCTTGAGACATAATAGTTTTAACTACTTATCCAGCAATTTTAATCGATCTAGGATAACCGCCAATTGTGCCCTTGTGACTGGTTCATCCGGCTTCATTGAACCATCTCCATAGCCCATTAGAATTCCTGCCTTTTTTGCTTTTTCTAAAGACTTTTCGGCCCAATGTCCTGTAATATCATCTATATGATCTACCACTATAACACTCTCCTTTTGATCAATACCTATAAACCACTCGATTGATTTATTGCCATATAAAACATTTAGATCAAGATCCCCTTCATACCAGCTAACTTTCCCAACTGACGTGTATTGCCAAATGTCACAAGGATAATCAGGTTGTGTTTGCCTTGATCCATTATTTGTCCCATATCTTGGCAGCCATAGGAAATCCGTTTTCACTTTATCCATAGAGTATGGTTTGTAAAAGTGATGTCCGGTATATAATCCCGTTTTCCATCCAGCTGCTTTACAAACATCAATAAATGCTTGCGTGGCAGGTACCATTTGTGCATCGGTGGCAGTCGTTTTTTCTTCTACATCTACAACTAGAAATTTAGCATCTTGATCAATGCGATTTAGAAAATCATTGGCTTCTACCTTTGCATCATTCACACTAACAAAGTGAGCATATGCATAATGGCCAAATGGGATACCGTATCTTTTACAATTTGCTACGTGATTTTTATATTCCCTATCAATTATTCTAGATCCGTGCTGGACCCGAATGATCATAAAAGCAACTTCTTGAGCAGCCTTTTCCCAATTAATTTTATTTGAAGGTTGATAGTGTGAAATGTCTACAATTTGACTTTTAGCCATCGCTCGTCCCCTCCTTTTTAATAATTTATTCGAAAAAAAAACAATCGATTGGACAGCTCACTCACTTATGATCATTTTTCTTAGACTAACCAGGAAGCATGTTTCCCTATACACATCAGCTACTAGTAACAACCATAAATACATACAGTCCTGTATGTATTCTCTAAGATTTTAACAGCAATGGTAGGCATGAAAAAAAGGCTGGCAGATGCCCTCCTGGTTATGTATAAACATCCATTTTCATCATTATTACCTTCATTACTTAAATTAATGAGTGCATAATCAAAAGTCACTGTAACTGTTGTAACCCTCCCAACATTCACATTCTATGATACTTTTTTGTAATTTCCGTACCAATATTAAAGTTTTTTATTCAAAAAAAGAAGACGCCATCCGAAAAACATTGGATAGCGTCTTGTTATAGTTCTATTAAGGATTCGTTGACCAAAGTCCAGCATGTTTTAATACAACACGTGGATGCAGTTTAAGCTGTGCAACCATTAAGTCTGCTAAATCTTCCGCTTGCATCACTTTTTCTGGATTGCCGTCTGTTAAATTTAGCTCTACAGCCATATCTGTTGCAACGGTACTTGGCGTTAATGTTGTAACACGAATATTTTTCTTACGCACTTCTAGCATTAATGACTCACTTAGTCCGATCACTGCGGCTTTTGAAGCCGAGTATGCACTTGTAATGGGTGCACCTTTTTGTCCAGCTGTTGATGAGATATTAATGATGTCACCTGTGTTACGCTCGATCATTTCTGGTAATACCGCACGTGTTGTGTAGTATACACCTTTGACGTTAACATCGATAATATTTGTCCACTCTTCAGGTGTTAAGTCCATGAAGCCACCGAATTTTGAAATACCAGCATTGTTTACTAAAATATCAATTGCACCAAGCTCTCCACGAATTGATTCAACCGCTGTCGTGATCGAGTCTAAATCCGCTACATTTGCGCAAGCGTATGCTACCTTCACATCATACTGTTTTAGTTCCTCTGCTACTTGTTGTAAATTTTCAAGCGTACGTCCTACAAGACCTACGTGAATACCTTCTTTGGCAAAAGCTATTGCTGTTGCACGTCCAATTCCACGCCCTGCGCCTGTAATTAACGCTACTTTTCCTGTGATCGTTTGCATGTTTTCCGCTCCTTTACTTTAGATGAAATCTTTTTATTGTAACCTTTTTTGAAATGAATTGTGGGTAAACACATTTTAATAATTAAGTAAGATGAATTGATTAATTAAGTAGTTACTATTATTTTGGCACATCATTCTTCTAAATAGAGAATTACGTTTCTTTATATGAAAGCTTAATTAACATATAGCAGATGCTCAGAAGATTTTCAACTTCATTGCTTCGTTGTATCTATATATTTATCTGATATTATTCGATAATTCTCATGATCTACTTTATCCCACTCAGTCTTTTTGAATTTATGGTGCTTGAGACTTTGATTCATAGACGCTTTATCGAATAATCGGAACCCCTACTCAGCCGCCCAACTTTGGAAATAGTTATGCTCTGGGTGAGAAGAGCTTTGATAGACTTCAAGAAAGTGCTCAAATCCAGGTAGACCATCTACATCCTCCGGCGGTGCTTCTTCTGCCCAATCGAGCACGGTTGGGAAACCAAAATAATAATCCTCCACGACTTCTTCTAGCTTCACATGAATGCGCCAATCATCACCGAAATCATACACATATAAAAATTCACCCAAGCGCTCCAAATAAGTATCAATTTTTATACGTGTTGGCTGCTTCACCGGAATTCCTTTATACGATTTGCTTTTCGCTTCATCTATTTGTTGTACATTATTCGTTACAACAACATCATCTAGCTGAAACTCGAACAAATGAATAAGCTCATACGGATATCCACTCTGAAAATTCGTTACATTTTGAACGACATCATGCAAACGATTAAATGTAATCCCACCTGGTACAATTACTTTTCTCAACACAACTGGCTCAATATTTTCAAATTGAAAGGTTAAGATGTAGGATTTCATAGAGAACCTTCCTTTTTCTTTTCTACTCGTTCTAGCTTTCCTATCATGAAGCCTATTTAGATATCTTGCCTTTTTCTCTTGTTTTCACTAAAAAATACGCATTAATCCAGGAGGCAATTGGAATAATCAGAGCTATCCCCATTCCAGCACAAAGTATAGTTATCATCTCAGCACTAAATACTTTTGAATTTACGATTTCTCCAACCGAATAAGATAAATCTTTAAACCATAGAAGCAATCCCAGATATCCCCCAAAGAAGGCAAAAAATAACGTATTCGTATTTGTTCCTAAGATATCCTTCCCAATACTTAACCCAGATGCGAATAAATCTTTCCTACTAATTAATGGATTATGATAAAATATCTCGCGCATGGGAGACGTAATAGAAATGGCAACATCAGTAATAGCACCGATCGTACTCATAATAATCACGGAAGCTCCAATTTTAACAAAATCTACACCTATATAAAGCGAAAATATGCTAAGCTCTTCTATTTCTTCTTCACCAAACCCCTGAATCATAGCATTTTCTGTCACAATGACAATAAAAAAAAGTAAAATAATAATCGTGATAATAGTAGAAATGAATGCAGTAGTTGTTTTACTGTTTACTTCATTAATATAAAATAGATTAATACAACTAATCACTGCACAAGCAATCAATGTTAAGATAATCGGATCAGCATTTGGATCTGTCATAAGCAGTATAGTAAGAAGTAGCACACCAAAGTTTAAGAATAAAGAAATAAAAGACCGTGCTCCTTTTTTTCCACCAATAAGTATCATCAGTATAAATAAAATAGCCGCCAGCCACACTAATACAGTCATGATCTTGCCTTCTTTCGATTAACAAAATAAATAGACGTATACAGACCGATCGGAATCGCTAACACAATTCCAATACCACCAGCTAAGGCTCGAGCCAACTCCAATGAAAGGTTCATAGAAAGGGTAAACGCCAATGGAGAAGCATTCTTGAAATACAAAATAAGCATTGGAATGGAACCACTTATGTATGCAAAAAATAATATATTCGTCATCGTTCCCATAATGTCTTTGCCAATATCCAATCCTGAAGTTTTAAGTGCTTTGATTGATATGTTGTTATTCTGTTCATACAACCCAAAGATAGATGATGACATTGTAATAGCTACATCCATTACAGCGCCTAAAGACCCGATGAATACCCCCGCCATAAATACCATTTGATAAGGACGAGTAAGGAATTGCATCTCTTCATAACGAAGGCCTTTTCCAGAAGTTAACCATATAACAAGATAGGTAATGAACAGTGAGATAAAAGTTCCTAGCAAGGTCGCAATAATAGCTGCATATGTTTTTTCATTAAAACCGTTAACGAGTAACAAAGAAATGGCAGTAAATAAAATAACACTTATACCACAAATCAATACCAAACTCGTTTCTGGGTCATACAAATAGACATCTAATGCATAAGATAATAAAACCGCATTGACTGCCAAACTTATAATAGAAAATAGCCCTTGTTTTTTTCCAACGATAAGTAAAATAAAGATAAAAATCCAAGCTATAAATAAAACGTATTTATCACGTTTTACGTCTTTTATGGCGCCAGTTAAATCTTCATTTTCTTCTGTATTCGTATCAATAGAAACAAACAATTCATTTCCAACACGGTATTCTTGATCATAAGCTCCGGATGATGAATATTCATTCTTTAAATGGATAACTTTCCCTTTATTTTCTCCATTTTTTATTTCAGCTATTATACGCTGTGTGAATAGATGATCTTTATTATTATGTATATCAATCATTTCAGATGTATCTTCCAGATTGATTTTGATGACTTTGGCTATTGGGCGTTCATAAAACGAATCATTGTGATTAATAAAAAAAACAGAGACGGCAAAACAAAGTCCTATTATGGTGTACAAAACTATTTTTTTGTAAGACATTTTTTTAAATTTGTTTACGATAACATTCAAAAAAAAACCTCCAACTATCAGGATGGAACCCAGTGTATAAAGTGAAACTTCAATCAGTGGTACCCGTTAATACGGAGTAAAATTTAAATGTAGTTTTTAGGGACCAATTGAAATTTTTCATAATTTTTTTCAAAAAAGTGCATGATTCTGAGCATTAGGGTGTCGCCAGCACAGGAGCCTCACCTAAACGATTGTGGTCAGTTAATAATGGCATTAGAATAACAGGAATGTATTTTAACAGTCAAGAGAACCTCTCCCAATTCGTCTTATTATTATGGCTTGGTTTACATGCATCGATACGTTCCTGCCACATCACTTGTCATTCATTTCGTGTCAAAAAAACTCCTAACCCTTTCAGTGTTATGATGATTATCACTTAACACTGAAAGGGTTAGGAGTTGGATATATTTGTAATTTACACACACATGACTGACAATATGAATGAAAAATCCCCTCTAAGTAGACTGTTAAGAACATATTATCATGTTCTCTTTTTTTCGTGTCTACCTAAAGGGGGTTATATTACAGCACTTTTAGAATTAACAGAGCATTGTTATTAATAGCTTAGTCCATGGCCTAGTTTATAGATATTGCCATCGCTATCTTTATACGCATAGCTGAGTCCTGCAGGCATATACTTGTCCTTGTCATAGCCTGGTACATCATTCCTTGACACACAATCACCATTCTGATAAACAGCAATTACTTCCTCACTTGCTGGTAATGTCAATGGTAAAACGCCTACTGGTCGGCTATTGCCTGCGATAACTTCAAACTGCGCATTATAGAAAGTATCGTATCCAGCAATTAAAGCATCTGCCAACGGTTCTACACTTCCAAGAATCCATGGTAATGTCACATTAACACTGATAATCACTTTTCCGCCACGGCTATGAATGTTATCTGTCACTTCTTTTAGATGATTCATACCAGTTACAGTAGTTTCTTGATATAATGAGCCATCCAAAGCTGATACTACTTTATCCTCACAAATATCAAGTTCTAATAGTCCTGCTGTCGCGTTGAAATAAGAACCAGATTTTGGATGTAAGAACATGATCGCTACGTCCGCTTCTTCATAGTTATCAGTCAACGTAAACTGGCCAAGCTCTTGGCATTCTTTTCTTGCTTTTTCAGTGTACGCCGTTGCTCGTTCTACTTCCTTGTGTAATACTTCCACATAAACCTTCTGATTATGAAGCTTTTCAGCTGTTAATGGTAATGTCTCGCTTTGATTTTTAAGGATGGTTACAGATTTTTTATGCCCTTCATATGCAGCATCCCAATGAGCTTGATTACTAACAATAGATGTAGCCAATTCTGGTGAATTATACGTACGATCATCGAAAAGACCTAAAGTAAACATTTCTGTAAGCAGTCGTACATTGGCCTCATTAATACGTTTTTCACTAATCCAACCTTTACTAATGGCTAATTTAAGATTTTCTGTATCGTTTGTGTCAGCGACAATATCTGTCCCAGCATTGACTGCCTTAGCAAAACGTTCCGCCTCACTCAACTCTTCAACGCCCCAGCTCATATTATTTACAATACCACTGTCACTATTGATATAGCCTTTAAATCCAAGTTTTTCTCTAAGAATATGATTGATGAAATAATGATTAAATGTGAAGCCTACCTCTTCGAACGGAATGTCCTCCCCCTCGAACTCTTGTACCACACTCTTCTTGATGCTTGGTATAGAATAATATGGCATGATGGACGATGTTCCATGTTCTACTGCTGCTCTAAATGGTGGTAAGTGATACTTTTCTAAGCTTCCTGGAGTTGGGTATAGGTTCCACTTTCCTTCTGCATAATGAGGATCGAATCCATTTTCCCTTGCTCCGCCACCTGGAAAATGCTTCGTTGTCATTGCAATACTATCTTTCCCTAGCTCTTCACCTTGGAATCCATCGATAAGGCGACCGATCGCATCAGAAATAAATTCAGGATTTTCTCCAAACGTACCATATGTCCGTTGCCATCTTGGATCTGTAACAGTGTCCGCCATATACATATAACCTTTTCTGATACCAGTAGCATCCCACTCTTTACGAGCAATTTCAGCAAATTCGCTAATAAGTGATGCATCTTCACCGTTTTTAATCTCTCCCTGTGCTGCCGCTGCAAGTCCTAGAGTTCCAGGCCATGTGGAGAAGATTCCACCTGCATCATTCATACCAAAAATAGGTTCTGCATTTTCATTTCTTGAATTAGATGCGATCAATACAGGAATACCTA
The DNA here is from genome assembly GCF_053653995.1 of Peribacillus sp. JNUCC 23. The sequence goes on along the minus strand of NZ_CM132202.1, from coordinate 406,581 downwards.
AACGGGTTCCCTCAGCAACTTCATTCATTTTATTAACCCACTCCGCCATTTCAGCTGGGCTAAAGTTGTCTCTTAAAATGAAGTGTCTTAAATTCCTTTTCTCAATAGTATGAGTTGTTCCGTATATTTTTGATGCGGCAAAGATATTTTCCCCTTTTTCCACAATCGCTTCATCTAATATACCATCATGACTTGTCTTTTCCTTATCTTCCTGAGCAAGTCCCATTTTACGTGAATTAATTAGCATCATACCGACCTTTTCATCGATATTCATCAATGAAACGAGGTTCTCTGCACGCTCTTTCGGGCTTAAACGCCAATCCTTATAAGGTTCTAGCTTCCCACTGTTATTCAAATCTTTAAATTTTAATCCATCCACTTCAATGATGTTCTTGACTCTGACTTCTAAATCGGGTTGTTTATGGTTAAATTCCATTTTAATGCCTCCTAAACTTGGTCTTCTTCTCATTATACCCTTGAGAAAAATCTATCTATCATTTCCACACTATATATACTAAATTTGATATCGCTTTCTTTATATTGTTATAATAACAACAAAAAGTTAAAAATAAATGGCGTATATTGCTCAAAATATTGTAATTATTGCTATATAGAGGATGACATTAAATGAAGCAATCTATTCTTATTCCAGTAATCAATAAAGGTTTTGAAATTCATTACTTTAGCAAAAAAAATCAATCCCATGATTGGCTCGAGGAATATAACGAATCATCCGAAAAATTTTCCCAATTAGAGTCTTTATTCCAATTGCACAGGCACGATGTTTTGGAGGTTCTTGTATTTTTAGATGGGGAGTGTGAATTCTTTTGTGAAGGAAAGACATATTCCTTAAAGAGAGGGGATGTTGTGGTGATCCCTCCTTATGCTGTTCATAAAGCGAATGTTAAGAGTATCGATAACTATGAGCGCATAATTGTTAGCGTTAGTGAGCATTTAATGAGCGACTTTCTATCTAGTTCACCTTCTATGAAAGAGAATATTGTTAATCAAAAGACACAAGGTTCTTACGTGTTACATCTGCATTCAAAAAATTTTCAAGATATTATTTTTTTACTAGATGAAGTAACTCATAGAATAAACAGTGGCGAAGAAAAATTTCCCTTCACAATAAATTATCAATTATTTCAGGCACTCCAAGTTATCTTTGATCCCGCAAGTAGTATGCCCAGCCTTAGAAACAAGGATAAACTAGACCAAAGGTTCCTATCTGTACTAGAGTACATTGAATCACATTTGACAGAGCCAGATTTAAGTTTAGACAATGTATCTAATTATTTTCATTTAAATAAATACTATTTTTCTCATTACTTTAAAAAGAACATGAACCTACCCTTTTACCGTTACGTATCACTAAAACGTCTATCTTTTGCTGTAACGATGATTAAACAAAATCAGATCTCCATAGAGAAAATTGCCTTAAAATGCGGTTTTCCTGATTATTCGAGTTTTTACAGACTCTTCAAAAAGGAATACAATCTGTCACCAAAAGAGCTCCAAAAAGAATATAAAAATTTATATTAAGATGCGTCTACACAACACTCATTTAGGCGCGCTTACCCGTCTTTGTTAGTCAATAGGTATGTCCGTAGTGAAGATATATCCACATAAACTTGAAGAAGGGTTAATGGATTACGAATATGGAGAATTTGAAGTAGCAGATCACACAAAATTTGAAACTACTGCAACGTCGAGAATTTGTAATGTCAAATCTGTTAATGGCATAATCACCGATCCTATGATTTCACCTTCCGTTGTAAAGAAGTATGAAGATAATGATATACATTTATTCTATTCTCCTCTTAATAATTAAAAGAAGAATAGAATAAATTGGACCTCTTTCTTTACTTCGTTATTCTTTTAACTTGAATAAATGACATTATGAGCTTTTCTTCCAAGGTATCTATTGCACTGTCTAGACAACTCCTCCATTAAAACAATTCCCGTGCCAATAGTCGATAAACATCCAGGCGTTTCTCTTGTGAATGAGGAATACTACAAATCATCGCTTCATCAAATCCATAGTGAGCTTGCTCTTCTTGTAACAATGTTGCGATTTCTTTTACTGCGCCCACTAAATGAATTTTACGATTTTCTTTAATGATCATGCGATCCATTTCCGACAATGGATAATCACGGGCTTCTTCAGGTGTCAAAACTGCCCCGATCCTGCCTCTCATAAACAGTAACCGCCAAATATCTTGAGGCTTTGCTTCAAATTCAGCTTCTTCTTTTGTTTCAGCTGTTGTCACCATATAGGAAACATTGATTTGCGGTTTCTCCATAAAAGCTGAAGATTGAAAGTTCCTTTTGTATGTATCTAAAATCTCTTTGGTCATTTCACCATTGAAAAACTGTGCAAAAGAATAGCCTATTCCTCTACGCCCAGCTTGAACAGCGCTATTACCAGTCGAACCCAACAGCCAAGCTTCTGGCAAAATGACTTGGGACGGTGTTGCGATTGTTTTATTATATAAGCTATCTTCAGGTACTTCGTCGTTGATCAACTGCAGTGCAGTATCAAATTTTTCATACATATTGTTTACCATCGGTTGGCGTCCTTCAGATAAAGCATAAATGGAATTGTTATCGCCACCAGGAGCTCGACCCACACCAAAATCAATACGGCCTGGTGAAAATGCACTTAGCGTTTTAAACACCTCAGCTAGTTTCAACGGGGAATAATGCATCAACATCACTCCACCAGTTCCAATACGAATTCTTTTTGTTTTTGCAGCCAAATGAGCTGTCGTCACTTCAGGGGCTGAACTTGCAAAAGTATTGGTTGCATGATGTTCTGCCATCCACATTCGATGAAAGCCTAATTCATCTCCTAAAACAGCCAATTCTTCCGCCTTTTTCAAAGCATCTGTAGCTGTATTCCCGCTCGTAATAGGGGCTTGATCCAATATACTTAATCTCATCCTATAAAACATCCTTCCTATTAGTTTATTCTATCTGCAAATTGACTTTTTCTAGTCCATCTGAATGCTTAAATCTTATTCAATGCATCTGAAATTAGATTTTCACCCGACACTAGATCAAATGAACGGTTAAAAGTGTTTTCCATCGTTAAAGCAGTTATAATCGTTTGCGCTACATCTTCACGTGGAATCGAAGTGGCTTCTAAATCTTCCGCAATTGAAACTTTTCCAGTACCCGGCTCATTCAATAGTCCTCCAGGTCGAATAATCGTATAGATTAAGCCACTTTGCTCAAGGATTTTGTCCGCGTGATGTTTGGCAACCATATAATGCTTGATACTGCTCCACTTTTCTATCCTACATTGCTTTTTTATCAGGGTTTCCAACAATCTGAAATTTCCGACCATTTTCAGTAGGCTATGGTTCGACAACTTAATACCACTCGCCCCCACACATATCTCTCTCGAATTTGCCGTTGCATGTGCGCTTAATCATTTAGGGGAGGTGCTAATCTGATTTCTAGTATTATAATGTTCTGCAAACTAGTAGCTTATATAAACCAATCTTTGGGCTACCTACACAAGCGCTGTTGAAACCTGTAATGATCCGGTTGCCGTTTTACCTTGATGAATACTCGTAAGGTCTAAAATCAATAATTTTAATTCAGGTTGAGTTGTAGACATCTGATTTGCGCTTTTTTTATTCAAAAAATCATTAGTATGCTAATGATTTTCGCAAAAAAGCTGAGCTTAAGAAATATTCTCAGCCATTTTTTGCAAAAGCTTTTTTAACAATAAAAGTTCATCGGATGACATTCCATCCAATAACTTATCTTGTTGTCTTCGCCAAACTTTCTCAATCGGGCCTTTTACCTCTTTACCTTTAGCAGTTAAATAAACCCTGTTGATTCTGCCATCTAATTCATCACGCTGTCGGTAAATGAGACCGTAGCTTTCTAATGCTTTTACCATGTTTGCGATAGTTGGCGGTTCACAATTCAAACGTTCACTTAGCTGGATCTGTGTAATGCCGTCCCCTCTCCATAGTCGGCATAGCAACTGATCTTGACCAACATGCAGATTTAGTTCGCGTAACATTTCCGAGTAATTTCGCCGCATTTGCGTCGATATTTCATCGAGCACTTCTCGAATTTCATCTTCAATCAAAAGTGCACCTTCTTTCATAAACAACTAGGTAGCATGCTAACTATATCGCGAGATTGTTTTAACTTCAAGTAATTTGCTTTGTTGAAGATGTTTCAAAGCTGCAATTTAGGGACTTGTAGCTTATTTAAATCTAGTTCAGTCTTAGTCATTAATTGATTGGGTCACTCTGATGATCATATAACCAGAAATGTATATCTCCACAGAACAAGAAGCGATTGCTCTACTTGAACAATCGGACCCCTTTTGTTCAAGTACATTCTTTCACAAACTATAAGCTTATCTTCTAATATCACAGGAATGCTACCTCGATTGTTGAACAAACATTAATGTAACAATTTCATACGAAATAACTTGGCAACCGCTTCTGTTCGATTAGTGCTATTCGTTTTCAACATCACATTTTTCAAAAAATATTTCACAGTCGATTCGGTGATATGAAGAGTATTACTAATTTCCTTTGTCGTATAGCCATTGCTAATATATTGCATTACGATGATCTCCTTGTCTGTAAAATGTTTTGTTTGCGCATAGTCCGTTAGATGGAGTATGTGTACACAGTTATCACTAAACCTGCGCATCTCTTGCAGCACTTCGTCGGTCACTTTAAACTGCACATTGACACCGGTCATAAAACCAATTACGGTACCATTAATTGAAAAAGGAACGAGTATCATATTATGAATTGGTTCTGAAAGGACAAATTGATTACCAATCGAAAGTTGGAATTTACTATTATAAAAAAAGCGAACTTCATTATCTAAAATGGATTCATGTACATACGTATTAATTTTCATCGTTTCGTGTATATGGGCAATCGATTGAACATTCGGATGCTCGTAAGACAAAATACCACTAAAGGAACAATTGAGGATCGAATATTGAAACAGTTGCATAATACGACAAGGAAATGCTTCATAAAATATTTTCATCATTTCAAAGAGGCGCTCATTGATGAATTCAGTTTGTGGAATAGATAACAGTTGCTTTTGCCAATCTTTTATCATCAAAAATCACTCCATTCTTTTTTACTATATCAAATAGACTAGACGAAAGTATAAAGAAATAAATTGAAACTATACTTTCGTCTAGTAAATCTTTGTACTTAAAGATAACTATTAAAGCAAATAAGAAAGCAATATCATGAAATTGCGGACAAAATATGAACATTTCGGGAGAGATTTTAATGAAAATTAAAGCAGCCGTTTTAAATGGACTTCACCAACCATATGAAATAGAAGAACTTGAATTAAGTGAAATTCGTGATGATGAAGTGTTAGTAAAAATCGTGGCATCTGGTATGTGTCACTCTGACGATGTGGTACGTAAAGGTTATACATATTACCCTATGCCAATCGTTCTTGGACACGAGGGGTCAGGGATTATTGAAAAAATAGGGAAAAGCGTTGTGGGTTACGAACCAGGAGATCATGTCGTAATTTCTTTTGCTTATTGCGGACATTGCGATAGCTGTTTAACAGGCTTACCAGCATCATGTGATGACTGGAACCATATAAACTTCTATGGTAAACGTGATGATGATACACCTTATTTAACAAAAGAAGATGGTACACCAGTTACACGTTTCTTCGGTCAATCATCATTTTCGACATATACGGTTGTAAGTCCATCAAGCTTAACAAAAGTTGATAAATCTGTAGACTTACGTTTAGTTGGTCCACTTGGCTGTGGTTTCTTAACAGGTAGTGGTACAGTATTTAATGGTTTAAAACCAGAACCAGGAACAACAATGGCTGTTTTTGGTTCTGGTGCAGTTGGCTTAGCTGCAATGATGGCTGCGAAAATCGCAGGCTGTACAAAAGTTATCGCTGTTGATATCCACGATAACCGCTTAAAATTAGCGAAAGAGCTTGGTGCAACACACATAATCAATAGTAAAAACATCGATGTGAAAGAAGCAATTCTGGAATTAACAAATGGTAAAGGTGTTAACTACAGTTTGGATACGACTGGTGTAAATGTCGTTGTTCATAGCGCCATCGAAGTTTTGGCAGTAGGTGGTTCTGTAGCACCGGTTGCAGCAGCTCAAGAAATGGAAATTAACACGACAAATGACTTCACAATGCAAAATCGTAACTTAGTTGGTGCCCGTATGGGTAAAGCAGTTCCACAATTATCAATCCGCCAAATGGTTGATTTCTATAAAGCAGGGAACTTCGCATTTGACAAACTTGCGAAATTCTATAAATTTGAAGATATCAATAAAGCTGCAGAAGAATCACTATCTGGTAAAATAATCAAACCAATCTTGATTATTGACGAAACATACGTACCAGAAAATTAATTTTACGTTCAACGTATTTAAAAGGAGGGGTATTCCTTTACAGATCCCCCTCCTTTTGTGTCCCCACCGTTCATCTTAAATATCATTTTAACCATACGCTACATCGCGTATTAAAATATACTTCTCGCTCTTTTTTCCCTTCTACTGACAGACCGTTGATTATAATTGATTGAGTACTTATCTATATTAGCAGCTTCCCCAATTCTACATCCGGTTGAATAAATGATGCTTTCTGTTTTTATGATAAAGTTTTACTTATTTCTGAAGAAACGCTCAAAATATCTTCAATTTTTACTATCATGCTCTTCGCAATAGAATCATCTTTCGAATTCGGTGAAATGTCTTCAAATCCTTTTGTGACTATCGGTAGGAATTTAGAAAAACATACAAATAACATACGATTGCACCATAGTTTACAAACGATTTATTGTCGAATTTACAAACAAATAATCAAGTAAAGCAGCATATAAAAACGATTACATTAAAATAAAACTTAATCCAATACTTCTAAGGAGAAAACATTATTTTTCTTGAAATCACTTATTATCTCTTAAGACAATAGGAATCTCAATTGGTCAAAAGATAAAAAATATCTTTCATATTCACATGATTGTTCCTATTAATTGAATTTATTATCTCATTTTCGACTAAATAAACCCGTAAATGGAACAGGAAAATAGGAGCTATATATAGCAAAGGCACGTTTCTTACCTCATAATACCCGATAGTTAAAAACCAATCATGATAATGATCCCATAAATAAAAACAGCTATAGGAAAAATAATAAAAATCCAGTTAAATAGTTGTAAAACTCTTAACAAAAGAATCATCTTTTTTCCTGCTAATTTTCTAATATATATAAAAGAAATTAAACCAATTATAGGTGTAAAGAATCCAGTTACTCCGTAATTCGGCTCAGAGGCATCGATTAATTCTTCGATAAGAAAAGCTGAGAATATAAGATTGATAACTAATAAAAATAATGGAATCAATAAGTTTATTTTTTTAATTGTCATATCAGTCAATTATACAACCTCCACCTTATAACTTTAATGGACCGTCGTCCTCTTAAGTTTATTTTTATTACGCACAAAGAGCAAAGTAAACAGCTGCCTTGAAATGATGTACGCAAAAGCACCAATTGGAACGGCATACAAATCCAGCCACAAGCTGTCCTGATACTGTTCCGGATGCTTAAACAGCAACGGCGTCTGGATTCCGCCAAATAACAATGATGGCACCAAAAAGAACAGCCAAGGATTTAGCAGCCATTTCACCTTAAATTGGCTGGCAAGGGCTTCATACAAAACCTCACCGGTACCGGTAATAAGGGTTACAATGAACATCCCCATCAACACACTGTAAAGCGGCAAACTATTATCAAATTCTGGATGATAGTATTCCATAGCAGAATAGGAAACAAGACATAAAAACCCGGTAACAAAAATAACGCACCACACGAACCGAATTGGTTTATAAAATGGAAAAATGGTCCTCTTTAACTCTCGATTCAGCTTACCTTGATTACCAAAGGATTCAATAGCCTGACGAACCGCATTTTCTTCAGAATATCCTTTAATTAATAGTTCTTTTACATGGTCCTGAAGATGTGCATAAATCTCTTCTCTTAATTCCTCCTTTTCATCATCGGGCAGACCCAAGGTGATTTCCTTTACATATTGTTCAATCTCCTTCATGATAATCCCTCCACTGTATTTTCTATTAACGTATTGATTTGTTTCCAATTTCGCAGCTTTTCTGCCAAAACAGTACGCCCGGTTTTAGTAATAGAATAATACTTTCTCCGGCCGCCCTCCGATCCCTGACTCCAATACGACGTCACACATTCTTTTTTCTCTAGCCTCTTTAATGCAGGGTACAATGTTCCTTCATTCATATGGTAGGCATCATGGCTTAATACCCGTAATTTTCTTGTCATTTCATACCCATAGCAATCCACTTCTGCTAATAATGATAGTAATAAGATTTCAATACTGCCCTTTAGCAGCTCCCTGTCCATAATATTCCCTCCAAGTTTTTTGTATCAACATTGTATAACAATTTACATCGTATAACAATGTTATTTATAAAAAAACCCATTTTCCCCATCAATTGTATTTACTTCCTTGCTGCTCATTCTGTTTATCACATTACGGATTACTCACTCTCTAATCGGGCATCATGAAATCAGTAAGTTGTTACCCTATTTCTCTCAGTTAAGATCAAAGGATATTAAATGAAAATGTATCAAGACACGCTGAATGACTTAAAGGTTCAAGGATACTCAGACAGTACAAGGGAAGGAATCAACCGGACAAGAAGAATGATTTCCCGAAAAGCTAGAGCTAATCAAGAAGGAAAATTATTGTGGATGAAGAGGTAATAAACGCTTTGAAGAAGCATAAAAAGGATCAAGATCAAGTCATTGAGCGGTTAGGGGACGATTGCTACAATGAAGACTTTATTTTTGCAAAAATGGGACGACAATACGGATATCCCATCGTCATTAAGACCGTTCAAAATAGAATGGCAAGACTGCTTAGAATTGCAGGCCTGTACCTTAAGTTAACACCACATTCGTTACGCCATACGCATACATCACTTCTTGCCGAGGCTAAAGTTGCTTTAGAACAGACCATGGATCGGTTAGGGCATTCCGATGATCAAATTACAAAAAATGTGTATCTCCACATTACGTAAGAAATGAAAAAAGGAGCCTCCCAAAAGTTCAGTGAACTTATGAGAAGCTTCGATTGGCCGCCAAAATAGAAAAGGGTGGTCCAGCATATCAGTTAAATCCTACTTTCTGGGCACCCCACTTTTAAATAGCCAATTCGCCTAGTCTAACAATTTAGCTCTATAGCTTAACAACAACTTCAGTACCTTCTTTATCTTGAACCTCTACTATCGTCAACCCTCTATATTGCTTTACGGCTTTTAACAATGCCCTAATATCTTTGCGATCAATAGATGTAGGAATCCAAGCGTTTTCTTTAACGTTCATATTGGATTTTTCAATCATTCGATGAATGAATGACCATATCATTCGTGAAGATATGACGTAGCCCCCTGTCCGTAATAGAAAATACGGTACCCGAACTATTAATTGCTTACGATCTTTTAGTTTGACCTTCACTTTGATCATCAGGCTCACTCAATTACAACCAACACTTTATCACCGTTTGCACTTGTAACATCAACGATTTGTCCAGATAATTCTTTTTCAATCGCTTCTAAAATCAGGTCAACATCTATGGTGTTAATATCCTTTACATACTTAGCGGATTCCGGAATGGCTGAAGCGATACTTAGTCCTGTTTTTAACGCTACTTTGATTAATCGTAATGGCAAATTAACATTCACATTATCGCCTTGCTCAGATGAAACGCGAATTCTCAACATTCTATCCAAATAGTCCGTTTGCTTAGCCGCAGGTATAGCTGCTGCCTCTTTTTCTTTCAATACATGGATCAGTTCAGTTGCCTTTTCCGAGCCTAACTTCCCTTCTTGAACCATAGTCAATATTTTTGAAATGTCTTCCTTCATAACAAAGCCTCCCTTTACTCGTCCTTTAAAATTCTTATTGCTTCCTCTGGAGAAATTTCACCTTTTTCTAGCATGGAGATGACTTTTCTCTCTTCTGTTTCATTCTTTTTTTCTGCATAACCAAGAGCAGCGATGATGTCATTTAATTTTCCGCGTACAGTTGGATAAGAAATGCCTAACTCTTTTTCCACTTCCTTTATATTTCCGCGGCTTTTAAGGAATATTTCAATGAAGTAGTGCTGCTCTTTAGTGAGAGAAGCTAGTTTCGATAATTCAAATTCGTTTTCAATTGTTGTATGACAATGGGTGCATTGCAATTTTGTAATCTTCAACGTATCGCTGCACACTGGGCAAGTTGTAATCACCGGATAAATCACAGCCATCCCCCTTCTTTAAATTATTTATATCATAATTAATAATCTTAAAAATGTAAACATATAAAATTAAATATTTTAATTTTTATATTCATAAAATAAACATTTATTCTCGTACAATAACCAATATAGAAGAAAAGGCCTCCCACCAGTTCAGTAAACTGATGAAAGACCTTCTCTGATAAGTTGGTTTTTATGCATTTATATTCAACTACCTAAAAACCCCTTTATTGAAATGAAGGGATTTTATCTAGGTTATCCAATTTTGTTACGATTATAGAGATTCAAATGGCCAGAGTAAGTAGTTGTCCAAAATAACAAGACATTTAACGCCCCATTCACTAAGCCATACTTATACATCTTTATTTGCAGAAACAGGAATTGAATTTTTACAGATCGTGGACCGTCTCGGATATTCAGATGATCACATCACCAAAGATGTCTATCTACATGTGACACAAGAAATGAAAAAAGAAGCTTCCCACAAGTTTTCTCAACTCAGGAGAATCCTCTAATTTTAAAATCTTGGCACCTTTTTGGAACCTAATTTAAGGTACCTAGTGCTAAAACGTTGGGATTACTGGGTGTAATTCAGTGAATTACGTCATGCCGCCCGTAAGATGAGAGTGTGTAATATCTTTGGTGATGTATTCAAAAAGCGCGATATATCTAGGGGTGTCAAAATTAGGAGTGTAACATTTTTAACATGATTTCATTATTTTCACTTGATTGCGTTAGCAAATTGTTAGCGTGCCTTTCCTTACAAACATTCTTAACTATTCCTTTCGAGCTTACCTAATAAATTTCCCATATGAACTTTATACGAATGCCAATGAAAAACTAGAATCCATTTTCCACTAACCATTTCATAATGCTTTCTTCTCTTTCCTTAATATCGTCATGCCGCGCATCGTATTTACGCATTTTCTTCTGCGCAACAAGATTTCCATCTACCATATACAATACTCTTTCAGTTTTTGCTGCCACCTTTACATCATGCGTAACGAGCATTACGGTCGTCCCTTTTTGATTAACCTCTGCAAGAATTGACATAATCTCTTCTGTCGATTTGGAATCTAATGCTCCGGTCGGTTCATCTCCAAAAATGATATCCGGATTATTGATCAATGCTCTGCAGATGCCGACTCTCTGTAGCTGTCCACCAGATGCTTGGGTGATATTATGATCTGCAAGCTTTTCAATTCCTGTCATTTCCAACAGTTTTTTTGCTTTTTGATTTACCGCATTTTTATCCACATCTTTTGATACAAGAGCAGGAAACATAACATTGTCAATCAATGACAGATTCTTTAATAGATTAATATCCTGAAAGATAAATCCCATTGTTTCCAGTCGAATCTGCGCCAATTCTTCTTCTTTTAGTCTGCCGATTTCACGGCCTTTAAATTTCATACTGCCAGAAGTAATTCTATCCATACCGCTTACATTATATAGAAGCGTTGTCTTCCCGCTTCCGGATGGCCCCATGACCGATACGAATTCACCTTCCTCTATCTCCAAGTTTACATCCTTTAAGATATGAAGCTCATTTTCTTTTCCTAAATCTACTTTTTTGTTTATACTTCTTGCTTCTAATATTTTTCTCATATATATTCCTCCGGTATAAGATATTTGAAACAAATTCTATACCGCAGAGGCACCCCGGAATGCCTTATTTTTCAGGAATCTGCATTCTTATTTGCATCGGTGCCTTCACGCAGTAGGCTTCTTCCATCTTCGGAGATACGCCTCAACTCCGACCTTTTTCATCCGTTCTAACTTCTTAAAACTACAGATAAATCATCTTCTGCTGTTACCTTACAGCACACAGATATCGTAAATCCAACGGCTACAATCAGGGCTAACGGACATAGTAGCCAAGTCTGCCATGCAACATTAACTAATTGAATTTTTGCGGCTCCCATAGAGGACATTGCCATACTTACAAGAAATTCTCCTAGAAAATTCGCAGCCAGCACTCCAACTATGATTCCTAATATGAGTACCATCATAGTTCCTGCCATATATTGATGTTTAATATTTTTAGAAGTTAATCCCATACTTCGCATAATTGCAATCTGAGACATATCCTTTGATAATAACATCCGAAGGAATAATGCAGTTATCAATACAGCAATAATTACTGCTATTGCGATTCCGCCTATAACAATCAGGCTCATCTGATCAATGATGTTTCCAAGAGTCTGCCCAGTATATTCTTTGATATCATTTACCTGCGCAGAATCATAGGTATTCTGATAATAGTCCATTTTCTCACGAACATCGATGCCTGAAGCCACGTCCATGCTCACAATATACCAAAGAACGGCCTCTTCATTTAAACCGAGACTGGTATGTGCCTTTGCTGTTTTTCCGCCATTTGTAATATCTTGATAAATACCAGTTACTTTCAAGGTCTTTTCTGTCCCGGCAACCTTTACTACTACTTCATCTCCAACTTTCTTGTTTACCCCGTCTTTTGACGCATTTGCAAAGGAAAGTGAGATTTCCGCTTCACCCTGAGGTGCTCTGCCTTCCAGATATTTTAATGGAAATACTGAAAAATCTCCGGTTTCAATATTCATATAGTCCCAGAAACCTTCCGCATTTTTGACCTGATAGGAACTTGTGAGATAGGCCGCATACTTTTCAATATCCAAATCATTCTGCAGTTCTGCCTGTAGCTTTTTAAAATCTTCTGTAATCGTATCTGTCCTTCGAAGATCGATTCTCATGTCGGATTTCCCAATTCCCATGTATGTGGAAAATTCCGGTGAATTCATGGTGTTATAAATATTTAAGGGGAGTATGACAATGAACGTACATATGATAAAAATAACAAACAGCAGCCTGTATAATTTGAATCGTTTCCATACATCCCTCAGCCCCATGTAAATATTGGTGCTGAAGAATTTGTTCTTTAGCAGCGGGAAATGGTATTTTCGGTTCTTTTCGCGCTCCATAGAATCTTTCCGTAAAGCTTCCACCGCAGAAATCTTATCGATTCTTTTCAGTACTTGCTGGCAGTACATCACAATCATGAAATATACAAGTAATGGAGCTATAAGCGATGGTACATATGTTAAGCTACCTGATAAATCGGAAGATATGTAAAGTCTCATATTACCGTTTAACAGATTTACCGCTGTAAAGGAAAGCAGATAACCGATAATACCGGCTGCTGCTGAGATGACTCTATATTTGTTAAGATAGACCTTTTTTATATCTTTTTTGGATATTCCCATTGCTTTCATAACACCGATTTCTCTAATATCTTCATCAATCGTTGCCAGAAATGTAAGTCTAATACAGAGCGAAGCAATCACAATAAGCAGAATACTAATAAATATAATGATAATCGCAACTGCCATATCAGATATAGCATTAAACATCGTAAATATCTTTCCTTCGATTATAGGACCGTTTGCCGGAAGACCGGCTTCGATATAGGCAGTCTGAACCGCAGCAGAATCCCCGTTTTCATTCAGTTTGAACTCGATCAGATATTCCAGTTCCCCAGCCTGCATTTCAAGTATTTCATCATAGTCATTCTGATTTATCACAAACCGTTTCGAAGAAGTAAGGGAAGAGTTCATCTCAAAATCTCTTGCATAATCTGAAATGACAAACTCTTTCTCATCCCCGCCGCTTTTCACCGTAATCGTATCACCTATTTTTAAGTCGTGTTGTTCCATGAAATAGATGGGAACCGCAACGAAACCTTCATTTACATCCAGCTTTTCATTATCCAGATCCAATATAAAATCAAATTTCTTATTCTGTACAACAAACGAAATATCCTGTATAGTTCCAGCCATCGTTTGATTTTGGCCAAAATGAATATTGCTTCCATCAATATTCTGAAGAACCATCGTCTCCTGCATCGCTATATGGTCACGGTATTGTTCTGTGAATTGGTCGATTTCTGCCTGGTTATATTCTCCGGCATGCATTACCGCAATGTCAGCTGGAACTGCACGCTCCCGAAGATCTGATATCGACTGAATCAGATTGGCAATGTTATTAATGGCACTGGCTGCCAAAATAACGGCCATCGTGATAAATACATATACTGTCATCGTTACAATTTTGTTTCTGAGGAAATCATTCTTGATTATTTTCAAAAACATTATTATTTCTCCTTCCTGCATTGATAAAATTTTTCTAATTTATCTTGTCTCTAACAAATTTGGTTATTTCTTCAGAGGAAGAATTTCCATTAACTTTTTGAATGAATAATGTGCTTACATGCTGGATTCTTAGTAGACTTGACCTGAATGATTATTGAACTTACTAAAGTAATCATACAAAATGGTATTTATTAGGCAAACCCGCTTAAGCCTAATTATTTACTAAGCCCTCAGCCCTATTTTAGTAAGTTGATTATTGGAGGTTATTATAAAAAAATAATTGGAATGCAAGGAAGAAAGTGGAAGAAGTAATAATCATTTCAACTGCAACGGACAAGCACGAAGAGTTTATTGATGAACTAATGGGCACACAGGGTCAAGAATGGGTATTTATTGATAAGCAATGGATCTAGTAATCTATATCTTTTTTATCAGTCGTTCTAGATCGGATTTGGATGATTTCATTTTTAATAAAGGCTGTTTTCGCATACTTTGTTGCTTTTCAATTATATTTACACTAACAACCTGGGTTGATTCCCGTTGCAGGTACTCGCTTTCCGCGGGCGGTCTCAGAAGCCTCCTCAGTGCTTTGCACTTGCGGGGTCTCCCTCAACACGATTGTCCCGCAGGAGTCTCGCACCTTCCACTACAATCAACATCTACTCGAATTTACTTTGCTAATAACAACAATCTTTACGAAAAGAACCTTAATAAAAGATCCATTCGCAAAAATTACTTATCATTGGAGACGTATTACTTTTTACTACACAATTTCTATATAGTTTAATAACCTCTTCACTTACACAACCCTTCCTCTGGATTTTTTCGTATTGGGTGTGACGAACTGATTTTGGTGATAATTAGAATTCAATCTTTATTTCATTTATCATATTTATTCAAGCTATTTTATTGAATATATCACCAACATTTCTAAACAAAAAAGGTCCTTCACCAGTTCAGTGAACTGATGAAAAACCTTCTCTTTTGCATTATTATTCTTGTTTCTTCCGCTAAAAAATTTAGTTTCAACCTTTACTTTGAAGGCTTAAATTTATCATCTAGACATCGAGCCATAAAAGCAGCAAAATGTTGACGTGATAGATTAATAGTTGGTTTAAACGTTCCATCTTTGTAACCAGCAGTAATATTATTTGCTGCCAGTA
Source organism: Peribacillus sp. JNUCC 23 (assembly GCF_053653995.1). The sequence goes on along the minus strand of NZ_CM132202.1, from coordinate 390,958 downwards.
TGGATATAGAATTATATGCCCAGTATCCTTTTGGGACATCCTTGAAATCCGTTGGATAAGTTCCTTTTAAGTCATAAGCCAACACTAGGACCTTAGCCATTTGTGATCGGGTTAACGTTCCGTTAGGATCAAAATATTTTTGACCTTGGGCATTTATTTTTCCATTGATAATACCTAATTCAACAGCCTTCGCAATCTCTTCATATCCATAATCATCAGGCTTCACATCAATAAATCCCGGATTAAGAACACTAGAATAATCCGTAATTCCTTTTTCTCTTAAAATGATCTCTATAGCTTGCAAACGAGTAATTGGTTCATTTGGTTTAAATGTTCCATCTTTGTATCCTTTAATAATTCCTTTATCAGTCAAATACTCAATCTCATCTACAAAGGAAGTTACATCTTTAAATGTAGTTTTACCATCGAAATCAACTTGGAAATTAGGTGTTGTTTTTGGTATAGTTCTAGCATCGGTTGCCTGTTCAAAAGAATAGGCTAAATCGAGTAGTGATTGTTCACTATATGCCAAACCTAAGAAAGAAACCCCAACAGGTAACTCTTCTTTCGTAGCTCCAGCAGGCACGGTAATTTCAGGGAATCCTGTGGCCGTTGCTACATAACCCGCAGCATACGTGTCATATGCTTCACATACATATGTAGGATCTTCCTTATCAAATCTCGGTGAAGCTGGACATGACAACGTTGGAAAAACAATGGCATCCAAATCATTTTCTTTCATCATTGTTTCGATTTCATGACGTACTTCAGACATTTCTTCCGTTACGATATTGTTGTATTCTGGTGTGTCCTTAAACTCTGCTTGTACCATAGAGTTTTTTAGACCTTCCAGACGCGCTGGATTTACTGGAGTCGATGAATTCAAGACCTCTGGAGATTCACTGATTTTAATAATTTCTTCTAGAGTTTTCGGCTGACCCTCTGGAAGTTGACTTAGATATTCTTCTAATTGAACTTTAAAATCCGCGTCATTAACAGGGCCAATAATAGGTGTCCAAAGATATTTCGTCTTTTCTGAGAAAGAAACTGGAATAAGCTCTGTACCTATTTTCTCCATCTTTTCTAGTGCCTTTTTGGTAATAGAGTCTACCTCTGCGTTATCTCCAAAAAAGTCACTAGCTACTCCGATTCGAGCATTTTTTAAAGCCTTGCTATCTAATAATTTACTATAGTCTTTTACAATGTGATCCTTTGCAAGCAAAGTTTTGTCATCTTTCTCATCAACACCGGCCATAAAACTTAATGCAATGGCTGCATCTTCCACAGACTTTGCTAATGGTCCAGTAGTATCAAAATTTAACGAGGATGGAACTACCCCGCTACGACTTGTTAAACCAAGTGTCGGTCTAATACCAACTAGTCCTGTAACATTAGCTGGTCCTCTGACTGATCCAGATGTATCTGTCCCTAGTCCAAATACAGCAAAATTGGCTGCAACTGCCGCTGCAGATCCGCTGCTTGATCCAGAAGCATCTCGGTTTAGATTATACGGATTTAGAGTTAAGCCACCTAATGAGCTGTATCCTAACCTGCCATATGATGCTGCGAACTCTGATAAATTTGTTTTTGCAATGATAATTGCCCCTGCATCCTTAAGTTTTTGAATCGTAAAAGCGTCTTCTGTAGGATAAGCATCCTTTAATGCTACTGAGCCTGCTGTCGTAGGCATTCCTATGACATCAAAATTATCTTTAACAACGATTGGGATACCATGAAGAATACTTCTTGAGCCTTCACTTTGTCTTTCTGCATCCAATTGCTTTGCAATCTCTAAAGCTTGATCATTAATGGTAATGATTGAATTAATCGTTGGACCTTGCTTGTCATATTTTTCTATACGCTCTAGATAATATTTAACCAATTGCTCAGAGGTAATCTGATTGTTATTTAATGCTTCAGAAATTTCACCAATACTCTTTTCGAATGGGTCAAATTTGGTTTCTTCTGCAGAAACACTTACCAAAGGAAGCATGGTTATTACTAAAATAAAAGCTATCAAAGTTCTAAACTTGTATATCGTCTTAAACATGGTGTTTCCCCCCTAATATAATTCCTAATTAATGATTAAACTCTTCTATCTCTCTATTTTTTTAAGACATTTTAAATAGACTAAAAACACGATATAAATTTGGTCAAAGATTATATTAGATAATCTAACAATCTTTTCAACCATTTTGCTGATAGAAATCATAATATTACAGTTTAAATTGCTGAATAACTTCCTCTAATTCTAATGACATTCTTGCTAACTCTTGAGATGCTAATGAAACCTCTTCCATTGAGGCACTCATCTGTTCTGAGGATGCAGCAACATTTTGTGAATGTTCGTTTACCTCTAAACTCGTTTTTGAAACTTCCTCTATATGGGTTACAACTTCTGCTATATGTTTTTTCATGTTATCCATCGCTAGGCTAACCTCAGATATTTTTGTTGTAGCAGCTAGAACTGAATCCTTAATTTCTCCAAAGGCTTTTCCACTTTCATTAACAAGTTTCATTCCTTCTTTAGCAGAGGTTGCCCCCTGATTTACGAAACTCATTGAATCCTCAATGCCATCTTTAATATCATTAATAATTTCATTAATCTGCAATGCTGAATGGCTGGATTGCTCGGCAAGTTTCCTTACTTCATCTGCCACTACCGCAAATCCCTTCCCATGTTCACCAGCTCTTGCAGCTTCAATTGCCGCATTCAAAGCTAATAAGTTCGTTTGCTCTGAAATGGACTGTATGATCAAACTTATCTGGCCAATTTCGTTCGATTTCTCATTTAATACACTAATTTTTTCAGCAGAAGAGGTTACATTTTTATCTATTTCACCCATTTGCTTTACGGTATGGTTAACAACATCACTACCTTGTTTAGCGGATTCAGCTGAATAATGGATGGAATTGCTAACATTTTTCATACTCACTGTAACATCATCAACGTGCTTGAATACTTCATTGATAATACCTACTGCATTCTTCATTGCAGCGTTCTGTTCATCTGTTCCGGTGGCAACACTTTGAATTGACTCAGTTATTTGATTGGAGGCTTTTTGATTCTCAACGGAAGAAGCAGCTAGTTCCTCAGATGTAGCTGATAATGCTTGAGATTCAAACCAAATCTTTTTAATTGTTTCTTTTAAACTACTAGACATAATATTGTAATTCTTCCCCATATCTCCAATTTCATCATTTGACTTAATCGTGACTAATTGAGTCAAATCACCTTTAGACATAGCTAGGGATAAATCACTAATACTTTTGATACTTCGTGTTATCCTCAAACTAACAAAAATGGAAACTAATAAAGATACAACAGCGAAAATCCCGCCTATAATGAAAATCGCCGAGCGTATAGAATCTGCAGTAGTTAAAAGTTCGCTCTTCTCAATAACAGCGATATACTTCCAGCCTTCATTTTTTGAAGAGATTGTGTTTAATACATAATCTTTTCCGTCAATTTTTGTTTCAAACGAGCCATCTTTACTTAAATCCTTTAATTCGGGAACATTTAGCTTAGAAATTGGCTGAAAGTTCAAATCAGCATTCTTTGGATGTGCAAGGATTGTTCCATCTCCTTGCGCTAGAATTACATAGCCATTTTCCCCTATACTGATTTCCTTAATAATACTCGTTAAACCTTCTAAACTAACATCTAGACCTAACACACCGACTTGTTTTCCGCCTTTTTCAATCGCAACTACATTACTTACAATAATTCCCTCTATCCCAGTTGCGGCGTAGGCACCTGTTAATTTTACTTTCCCTGGTTCTTCTATACCCGTAGTATACCAAGGACGTTCTCTGGGATCGAAACCAGCTGGCACAGGACCCTCAGGATATTGAACATACCCTCCATCCGATGTCCCCATATAAGCATAAGCTGCATTAGGATGGCTCTTACCAAATTGAGAAAGCATATCAAATATTGCTTTTTCTTTCTCCCCATTTGCTGAAGGGGTCATATCAATTGACCCTTCTCCTGTTATATCTTTATAGGAGGTAATGCTTGAATCAGCATTTAAAACGGCAGGGTTGGTAGCTAATAAATTGACATTTTCCCTAATAGATTCAAAGTACAAGGAAATTCCATTGTCTACCTGTTTAATTTCTCTTTCACTAGAATTGATATAATCCTTCTCGGTTTTTTCACTAACTGTTTTATTAACTAAAAAGCCAATAAAGATGATTGGTACTAATGATAGTAATAAAGAATTAATTAAAAACTTTGCCTGAAATGAAAATCTTTTATTTCCCACTTTACCAAACCTTTCCATTTTTGTTCTAAGCAAGCATAAGATGCTTACTGTTACCTAGCTATTAAATCGTTAATTTCAATAATCTCTCATCCCTTATTAAATATTTTTTTAGCAAAGTTATTATCCTCCATTCACAATTCACTAAAAAATAATCCAGATTTGTTGATGATTCACAAATTCTCGCTTTTGGAAACTAGTATTGCAAAAAAAAAGACTACTCTATGTACCATAGAATAGCCAAAGGATATTAATAAACATTAATCCACAAATTTGGTAACCAGGCGATCATAGTTTAGATTATGGGACTTTTGACCACTCCATAAACCTTAGACCCTAGGCTTTGCGTCCTATTCTTTCGAAATAGTTTGCCTTTATATTCCATAAACACCAATCTAAAATCACATTATATTATATTCTCACATAATTCTACAAACTTCAACAATTTTTGCAAAATAAACCAATACTTTTTATTAACAAGTATTGTTCTTTGAAGAAACTAAGATTGCTTTAAATTTTATTCAGGTTACTGCAAACATACAAAACGCATATGACGCTCTAACGCCACTATTTACTATGTAAGCTAAATCGTGTACAACGCTACACTCACCTAATCACAATGGTAGCAGTGCGAAGCCAGAATTCGGACTATTTCTCAATAATATAGGTATACTTGATAAGAAGATTGGCTATCTTATGAGATTGCGAAGACCCGCCCCATGTCCCCATACAAAAAAGCTTTCCACCAGTTCAAGTAACTGATGAAAAGCTTTTTTAATTTAATAAACCTCTTATACTAGGCTCATGATGTTTATTACATCATGCCGCCCGTGAGATGAGAGTGTGTAATATCGTTAAAGAGAGGTGCAAAAAGCGCGGTAAATCAGCGTTTTAGATATTGTTGGCTGTAACATCTTTAACGGGGATTTACCGTTTTTTATGGGATTGCTTTAGCAAAATGTTAGCATTTTCAAGCAGATATTCTGGACCAGTTGTTTACACACTCTACATGTGTCGTCACTACTATGTGGTTACAATTTATTATCCTCGTTACCTGCATGTGAACACAATTCATTAGATGTTTTTCATCTACACCCTTCTAATGTTTTGGTTTGTATAACTTACCTTTTTTTCTATTTGTACAGGTGAACTTTTCTCGGAGTCTGGGGTCGTGCTACATGCGGTAAGCATAACTACAAGGAAACTTATAAGAATTCCTTTCAGCTTCAAAATAGCCTGCACCTCTTTTATAAACATGTTATCATTAGGATATTTATATGGAAAATATTAATAATATTTGTTCTACTAATATTTTCCATATACCTAATGGAGAGGATGTTAATGATGGATATTAGGCAACTACGCTATTTTATTGCAATTAATGAGAATAAAATCCATATAAACAATATATAAAACCTAAATGAACAAAATATTAAATTTGTATAAACACCAATAGAATGTACGGCATAACAATAATAAAGGTTGCCGATCCGGCTCATAAAACCTGATTCGTTTCGCTATGAGTACACCAATTACTTGTTCTACCGACCGGTTGGTTGTGACCTCTTTTCTGCTGTTGAAGAGTGGGAAGATGTTTTAATAAATGGAGCCTTCCAATCATTAAAGCCGGTAGCAATAACGGTTATGATAATCTCATCTTGTAAATTTTCGTTAATGACAGAACCGAAAATCATATTCGACTCATTGCCTCCCACAGACGCAATAATATTCGCAGCCTCTTGTACTTCATATAGACTTAAATTTGTCCCGCCTGTGAGTTTCATCAGCACACCTTGAGCCTCATCTATGGAGGTTCCAGTCCCAAATAACGGACTAGAAATAGCCTTTTTTGCAGCTTCAGCAGCACGGTTTTTACCTGTTGCGCTGCCAATGCCTATTAAAGCCGAACCTTTATTGGACATAATTGTTTTGACATCAGCAAAGTCAACGTTGATTAAACCTGGTACGGTAATTACATCCGAAATTCCCTGGATAGTTTGGCGTAGGACATGATCCGCTTCGTGGAACGCTTCAAGTATAGATGTATTTTTATCTATTATCTCCAACAAACGATCGTTTGGAATAACAATTAAAGTGTCGACTGCCTTCTTCATTGAGGCGATTCCAACTTCCGCTTGTATTGCACGCTTACGGCCCTCAAACCTAAAGGGATATGTTACAACGCCAATGGTGAGTATGCCAAGCTCACGGGCAATTTCGGCAATTAGTGGGGCGGCACCTGTTCCTGTACCACCTCCCATTCCAGCTGTGACAATCACCATGTCTGCACCTTTAATTTTCCTTTGGAGCGTCTCTTTGCTTTCTTCAACTGCCTTTTTACCTATTTCCGGATTAGCCCCTGCTCCTAAACCTTTTGTCAATGTTTCACCGATTTGCATCTTAGTCTCTGCTTGTGATAATTTGATAGCTTGCACATCTGTATTAACAGCAATAAACTCTACACCCTGAGCCCCATGCTCGATCATACGGTTTACGGTATTGTTTCCTCCGCCACCCACACCGATTACTTGAATGACAACTGTATTTGTATCAAACTCCATCTCCATCGCTCCCTCTGGCTCTTCCATATGACCTTTTTCAAATGATCTACCTTAACTTTTTCGAAGCATTTTTTTGTTTTCTATTATTATTTAAAGAAAAAGGCATTATTAAAGCGGTTCCTTAAAGGAAACTACTTTAACAATGCCTGCATAAAATTATTTTACTCCCCAAGATCTGTAGGATCCAACACCGAATGGGGAATCTTTGTTTTTAATGTTAATATAATCTAACCTGATAAGCAATAAATGTCATTAAGGTGAAAGACGATGTACGATGCAGCTTTATTTGTAATCTACACTAATCTTTTCCTTACGTAAATAAGTGATCAATGAAATTAGTAGGTATAAGACACTTTATAGAATAGTGTTTTAATCAAGTTATTTCCACTTTCGGATAGTATCTGTCCAAAATCTCCTAGTGAAGAAAAGAATAGGGCAGAGGCTCCAGCACCAAATAAAAAAGTTGTGTTTTTTCTAATAGTACATTTTTCAAAATCCCTTTTTTCTTTATTTCCCTATACATTCTACTATTTAGTCCATTTAATATATTGTATCATTTAAATAAGAGCAATTGTAAGAATATAGAACTACAAGAGATTTATTGAATGAATATATTGAAAAATACATTATTCTATAGATTTAAATATTGTAAAATTAAAAAAGCCGAAATGATTTCTCGTCCCATCTTTGTGATTTATTAAAATCTGTGGCACACTTTATATCAATTTACATGTTTTTGATGTTTTAGATATTTCCTTAAACCCTTTCATATCAACGATATTGCACTATATTGTATCGGCGTAGTATTTAGCAGCTGTCATAAGATCCTCCGAAAAATAGGATTGTCGAGCTTTTAATAAATAGCACATATAAATATTCTTCGCTAATTACAATAACTACTAAAACCTTCAAATATATCATCTTCGAATCTTTTTAAATCAAAAAATACCTTTAACAAATAAAAAACGACGACCGCAATTATTCTTAACTCGCAATCGTCGTACTAGCTTCTAATCTTATTATTGCCTGGTGTCCCCACACCCCAGATCAAATACCACTGAAACGGTAATGTGGTTTTTCAATCCCATATTTCTAGTTTTTTTATCTTCTCCTACAAACAAAAATGCTTGTGAAAGTGTTTAAAACTAAGGATTTCTATACAATTCCTCTTTCCAACAACGCGACCACTTCCACATGGCTTGGATGATGATGGCAGATAAATATAGATGTAGTAGCATTACCAAAACGTATTATAATCCGAAGAATAATACATTGGAATATCAGTTAGTTACACCTAAGACACGGAAGTCACGAAGAAGAATCATTGTAGACGAAGAGGTGTTAAATACTTTGAATGAACACAAAAACGCTCAAAACCAAGTTATTAAGCGACTAAGTACAGATTACTACAACAAAGATTTTATCTTTTCCAAAATGGAACGGCAATATGGTTATCCCATTGTTATTAAAACCCTTCAAAACAGAATGGCAAGGCTGTTAAGAATGGCAGACCTGAATCCTGAGTTAACACCGCATTCTTTACGCCATACCCATACATCGCTACTTGCCGAGGCTCGTGTCTCATTCGAACAAATCATGGACCGTCTTGGTCATACCGATGATCAAATCACGAAAAATGTGTACCTCCACGTAACGCAAGAAATGAAAAAAGAAGCCTCAGTTAATTTACCTCAATGTTAGCATTCCGCTATCACCTTACATACAAACCCAGTCATATCATGGGTTCAGAAGGCTTGTTACATCATGCCGCCCGTATGATGAGAGTGTGTAATATCTTTAACGCTGTGTGCTAAAAATGCGGCATACCAACATTTTGCTAATTTCTGTAAGAAACATTTTTAACGTATACTTATGTTATTGACTTGATTGCGTTAGCAAAATGTTAGCATTTTAATGACTTTATACTTTGTTCCGTCACAACACCAACAATACCCACCGTAGAAATTCTTGATACACTTGTGTTTAGCATTTTTTATTAACTTTAGAATTAGTTAATTCCCATTTATCACAGTGCTTCTATACATTGTTTCTTTATTATTAATAGGCCTTACCATTCATAAAATAAGAAAGCCTAAGTACGGATACTAAAAACAAATGGAGTGAGAAAGAGATTACGCAATTTCTTCAAGTAGCTAAAGAGGAAGAGACAAGATTATTTTTCAAAATCATATTGAATACTCGTATACGTCAAAGAGATTAACCGCACTTTCATGGGAAGACGCAGACTTTAATACTAGGAAAATGACTACTAATAAAATATATTGATAGCCAGTATCATATTCATAAAATTGGAATCTTATATTTTAGAAATATTGAAAAGTCACAAAGAAAAGCAGGGGTAAAGGAAATTTCTATTACCGAATAACAACACATCAAAAAGTAGCTCTTACTACTATCAATAAAATAAAACACTTCTTATTTGTTCAATTTGTTCTTTTCCATTAGAAAATACCCAAATAAAAAGAATAAGTCCGGTTATGAGCAAAGCTTTAAAAAATACGAATGCGAAGGTTGTACAGATTGCCCATTGAAAGCACAATGCACGAAAGCGAAGCCAAAAAACAGCCCTAGAATGGGAAGGAAAAGCCACCATCCACGCTCGACGCATAGTCGAAGTAGAAAGTTGCGTTCGGTCACATCAAGGGCAATTGGTCGTTCCGTAGATTTTCTCTATGGGGACTCGACAAGGTGTATGTCGAGTTCGGAATTATAGCTTTGGGCCACAACATATTGAAAGTAGCAGGCCTCCGCCAACTACTCTCAGAAAATGATCCAAAAAATACAAAAGCAGGTAGAGAAAAACGACTGATTTTTCCCCACCTGCTTTATTTTTAGGACTTATCGGATAGCCCCTTCTTTAGCTAAAAAAGGGAGTATTCACGTCAGGAAATCGTCTCGAATTATCTTGCAGTAGCTCCACCATCAATAACGAACTCTGTCCCCGTTGTGAAAGAAGATTCATCAGATGCAAGGAATACAACTGTATGTGCAACTTCTTCGGTATTCCCCATTCTTCCAAGTGGATATGCATTATTTAATTCTTCTGTTGTACGTCCAGTTGCTTCTGAAGCATAGTCTGTCATTGCAGTTTCAATGAAACCTGGGTGTATAGAGTTTACACGGATACCTTTGGCAGCAAATTCAATAGCAGCATCTTTTGTCATGATGCGTACAGCACCTTTACTTGCCCCGTAAAGAGTATGTCCAGGAGCTCCAAATAAACCAGCAATTGATGAAGCATTAATTATAGAACCTTTCTTTTGTTCTACCATCACAGGGATCACATGCTTCATACCAAGGAAAACTCCTGTTACATTTATAGACATTAAACGATTCCATTCATCTAATTCTATTTCAGTAAGAGGTTTGATGATATAGATTCCTGCGTTATTAAATAATACATCGATTTTATTGAAATGACTTCTTGTTTCACTAACAACCTTTTTCCAATCGTCTTCGCTGCTTACGTTATGTTGTACGAAAATGGCTTCAGCACCCATTGCTTGAATCTCTTGAGCAGTGTTCATACCCGCCTCTTTATTAATATCAGTAACGACTACCTTTGCCCCTTCTTTCGCAAATTTTAAGGCTGTTTCCTTACCAATTCCAGTACCCCCACCAGTAATAATTGCAACTTTGTTTTGTAATCTCATAATAAACTCTTCCTCTCTTTAATTAAATATCATAATCAAAAAATAAATTTAAGCGTTCTTTTTTACATCCGGTTTAACAAACAACAAGAATAATATTGAACATAATAGGATTGTACCTGACACTACTAAAATGGAATTATTATATCCTTGAATAATATTTTCTTTTGATAAACCGATAAGAAATCCAGTAGCTACAGGAGCTATCATTCCACCTACATTTTGAAATGACATTAAAATACTTGCCATAAGTCCACTTCGCTCCGGTACTAGCCTCATCATAATTTGTGGTCCAATTGCAAAGTTTGCACCCGTTAAACCATATGCTAAACCGAATGCAATGACATTCCAAACAGGATTTTGTATAAACACCACACTAGCAACCAACAGACTGCCAATAACGGCTGCTACACCAATCACAATTACACGGGATAAACGCCAATTTTGTGTTTTGGCTAGCACTTTGTCAGAAACCATCGACACTAGAAAAATGATTGCAGCGGAACTTATTCCAATTATTGAAACAGATGCTCCCATCTGACTAGAAGTCAGACCTGTTACTTTAGTTAAATAGTTCGGCATCCAGATTGCCGTCCATACGACAAATATAAAAGTAGAGAAGGCCAGAAATAATGTGAAAATAGAAGTTGGTGAAAAAATGGCCTTTACTACTTCTTTACCACTTTTCTTTTGGACACTATTTGCAACCGGATTTTTTGTTGCTGCCTTTTTCTCTATACTGGAAGGGCTTTCTTTTGTAGTAAACATAAATAGGAGAACCCAAATTATACTTACTCCTCCAAATACAGCAAAAGCAACTTTCCAGCCAAATGTTGTAAGTCCAATGATTACAGGCGCTAAAACTAACCCTCCTGCTGTTGCTCCTAAAGTAAATAAAGAGCTTGCGACTCCGCGTTTTTCAGCGGGGAACCACTTATTGATATGACTCATTGCAACTGGACCAAATGGACCTTGAAAGATTCCTAATAGGACTCTATATAGAATCAGCGCACTAAATCCATTAATCGCTAGAGCCCCAAATTGTATGATGCCCCACGATAGTATAAGAATGGAAAGTATTTTTTTCGTTCCAAACCGATCAGAAAGTGCAGCACCGATAATCCCAGAAATCGGGAACAACCAATAATAAGCACTTCCCACTAAGCCCCATTGGTTAGAATTCAAACCAAGATCATTCATAATTAAATCCGCTGAAAGACCGATTATATTTTTTCCAGAGAAATTAATTAAATTTCCAAAAAACAAAAACGCAATGATACCCCAAAGAACCCAGCTGTATTTCTTACTCGAATTTAATGCCTTTTCCATCTATATTTCCATCTCCCTAAAAACATTATCCATCAAGTTAATCTCTTCCTATACTCCATCTCCCTAAAAATATTATTCATAAAGCTAACCTCATATTGGGAATAATAGTAACAAATCTTTCAATTAGAATATGGATTCACTCCAATTTCTTCTATTAAAGTCATTTGATAAAGGGTTTTCAATATTTTGATTGGGCTCCATCGCATATTGTTCACATGTCAAAGCATGTTGCCTTATAATAGAAATAGGGCATCTCACCCACCCGCTAAGGCCTATCTGGTATTTGCCATACAGAAATAGGGGAGATCTCCATACTTTTCATGTTTAGAACCACTAGTCCCAAGGTCTTTAATTGATGAAATTTTAATCAAGAGTGATTCCGTGAATTGAAAGTCGTCACAAATTCACAACTTGTTCACAATTATTATGTTACAATATCACAACCACCTAGAACTATCCTATAAATTAAGGGTTAATCCTTATTTCACACCCTCAATATATAGGTAATTTATCCGTTAAAGGAGATACTTTATTCAATGCGACCTGATTTATTTCCCTATAACGATATATCATTTGAGGAATTTAAAATCTTTCTAAAAAAAAATAAAACCCAACTTCAAATGAGTATTAATGTGCAAATAAGATTAGAATTAAATCTATCCAAAGAAGAACAATCTATTATTGAGTTTCTTGCAAGTTCATTTTTGCAAATTTTAACTGAACCAAATGAAAACAAAGCCCAAATCGACTTAGATACCCTTTTAAAGACTTGGATACAAACGTACTCAATGATTTTGAATCATCATTTTTTATACCTATTACACCTTATTCTGGAAAAGTCTTTTGCAAATTTATTAAAAAATTCTGCAGACGTAAAGGCTTATTCGTATATGTTTTACTTACCTATTATTGCTTCAAAAATTTCTAACCTATTTTCTAATTGGAAGAATGCTATTAAAACTTCAGATGATTTTCATTCCCATTCTTCACAGAGCTTGTTACTTTCGTATTTGGAATTATTTCCAATCCAACAACTTTTTCTTGTTCAGCATCATAATATAACTAGTCCTGTCATATTGGGTTGGGTAAGAACAGAACAAGAAACGATCCGAAGAATTCCTTTTTATCCGCTTTTAGATACAAACAATGCTCAATTTAACGAGTTATCTGAGCATTCACTAGCATTAAATGTTGGTGAAACTAGCATATACCTATACCCGAAAACAACATTAGATAAGGAACAAGAAGAAACAATCAGAAATTATCTGTTACGTTTTAATGTTTTCGCTAGTAATAATGCACAATATGAAAAAACTTTACTAAATAAACTTAAAGTTCTAGATGAATTTAATAAAGTACTCATAAGCTACTCTGGAAGAAATGACTTCATAAAAATAATAAAGGAATGCGAAAGGCTGCTTAACTATAAAAGATGTGTTTTCTATGCATATATCCCTTGGTCAAATGAGTTTAAAGGTGTTATTGGTGAAGAATTATCAAAGGTTCAAAAAACACAAGGATACGTATATCCGAATCAGTTGTTTCATACCATGCTAATTACAAGAAAGCCAATATTTATTAAAAACCCCGTACATACGGTAAAAGATGAGACGATTCAGTTATTCAATCTATCTTCACTCATTGTTGCTCCAATATGTCATTATAAAGAAGTTCTCGGTTGGGTGACTTTAGATCAGGTGGGAAAAGAGTTTGATTGTACGCAAGAGGATTTACAACTTATAGAGGAAGTTTGCAATAGAATAGGATTATTTCTAAAGAATTTCGATCATAATGTATCACCAAGTAATAATATCGAATTAACTGATCGCGAGTTAAGTGTATTAACTCTCCTAGCAGATGGATACGATAATAAGAAAATGGGAGAGTTCCTTCATCTAAGCGAGCATACAATTAGAGACTACATAAGTAGTCTTATGTTAAAGTTAAAAGCTAAAAATCGTACCCAAGTTGTATCATCTGGGTTCCGTCTAGGATTGTTAACCTAAAGCCATTAATACCGTATACATGCAAAAGGGCAGTCACTCATGAGTGATCTGCCCTTTTTGTTCAGTAAAAATAATCTCCTGCTACCCTACTCCGCCTCAATCCGCCTCCTACGTCTCTAATTTCAAGCTTAAATCAAAGTATTACCAAGACATCCTATTAATAATACAGAAAAGTATATGTGAGTCCCGCTTAAAACCGAAAGAAGAGACTACTTACTATCGCTGAACTAAATACAGACTTAACACCACACTCTTTGAGATATACCCATACCTCTCTCTTAGCAGAGGCCCGTGTATCACTTGAACAGATCATGGACCGTTTGGTCATACCGATGATCAGATTACAAAAAATGTATACCTTCACGTCACACAAGAAATGAAAAAAGAAGCCTCCCAAAAGTTCAGTGAACTTATGAGAAGCCTCGATTAATATCCTCAATGTTAGCAAACCACTCTCATCTTACATACAAACCCATAAATATCAAGGGTTGAAGCGGCTTATTACATCATGCCGCCCATTTATTACAACAGTTTCAAAAAATTTCAGATTACTTCATTTTCCTCTTTTTGAAGTGTTTCTTCTATATAATATAGAATGGCAGTTTCACGTAGTTTCAAATCGTTTTAGATAAAATGTGATTTTTGTGTGATTCAAGTTAAGCTTAGTTGAAATTCTAATTTCACGATGAATCCCTTCAATTAAAGGAGTTATGAAGAGCATCATACTATTTTTATACTCGGTTGCGAAATCTAGTTATAAAATTTATGATGATCTATTTAAAATAATAATCAGTAAATCCCTTCTCATTGAGACGAGCTTACAACCTTTTTATGAAATCATCAATTCATCAATATTATGTGCATCACGTTCAATCACATTACATAACTCACTTACTTTAGCCTTATCATCTAAATCTAATTTAAAAATTCTATTATTGTCCATATTAGAAAAGTAATTAACTAAATTATAAAATTCACTATCATTTGTTATATCAGATGATCTATACATTAAGTGTACTTTAGCATCTTTATCGAGATTTTCGAACATAAACTTTGTTTTTGCAAACCATTCCGTATTTTTTGCCGGTCCTGATAAATTAGGTATTGCCTGCATATAATTCCATACTCCGTTTTTATAACCAAAATCAATGTTTATTTTAATATTATTTAAATCTTTTATAGGTGTAAGCGTAAAATCATGTTTGACCTTTTTATCTAATAATTTCCGTTCTTCAAATACCTCTTTTAAATATCTCTTAACACTTGCTTGCTTATGCTCTGTTATTAAATATTTTTTCCCAATGTATGTCTCGAAAATTTTGTTAAATAAACTATCTGGGTCTGAAGAAAGTGAATACATAGGTCTAGTTAAACACAATTTTTTATTTTTATAGTGATCAAATAATTTTTCTAAAAAGTTCTCTTCCAGAGGAGATCCTACAGAAATCTCACCAACCTCTCCAAAAATATTATCTACACTCTTTGTTAAGTAATACTCCAGGGAATCTTTAAACGATTTATAAATATTTAAATTTACTTGTGTTTCAGCAATGGCTTTTACTTTAGGAGAGTGTTCTTCTAATAAAAGATATTTTGTATTAACTGATTCGCCAAGCATATGCATCAATACACCTACATTTATAACTTCGCCAGCTAATTCATCAGCACAATAACGTACTACACTGTACCAACATTCTTTTCTTCCTTCCATTCTAATGCACCTCCTAAATAATTTGTAAAAGCTTTACGATTTGCTAAACGTTGAATAATATGTCTAACTACTTCTTTTTGATTATATATAAAGTGCTTATAATAAGCCTTCTGTGTTATTACCTCACTTTGGTCAAACCACTCTACTGGTATATTACTAATCCATTCTTCAATAAGTTCTTCGGTAATACTTTCAATCAAATTTACTATTTCAAAGAAAGAATGATTAACCAAACTTGTTAAATCAACGTTGGGTTCTATTGCCTTAAAAACCGAACCAAGTCCATCCGCATACCCATTAATATCTTCGAAAACATTTCCTCTTAATGCTAAAGTTACAAAAGTATCTACATAATCCATAGACGCAGTTGGAGCTCTTAAAGCATTAATCTTATTAGTTTCCCAAGTCGGGCCAAAGAATGCATGACCGTGATCAATTGTAAAAACCTTTCTCCCCTCGTCTACAGTTGCAACTAATAAATTTCCCTCATTATTATATCGGTCAAAATTTGCAATCAACAAATCGAAAGCAATTATTTTAGCAATATCATCTGCGTTAACGATGTTGGAAAAGAATGCGTTCCATGTTCTCGTGATATAAGCCTTCCCCATTTTCATCATATCTTCATAGTTTTCAACTAAATTTTCCTCTTTATTAGTCAGCTCATGAGATGCAAATAAGTTGCCCTCATAAAATCTATGAACAAACCTTATTTCAGGATCTTTTTCTATTATTCTTTTATCTAAATACGCAATTGCTGCTTCAGGAATAGGAACCCCTAAATATTGGGCAATTTGATATGCTAATAGCTCATTAATAAACATACAGTTATAGAACTTCGACTTACCATCTTCAACTACGCTTTGTGTTTTTAGTATATATTGTTGAAAATCATCTGCTAAAATTACTGCAGGCTTAGTTATACCTTGTCCTAAATACTTAAGTACTGTCTCAACATATATCTTACGCACCAAATAGGTATTCTCCCCTCGCGTTACATTCTGTATTCATTTTAAGTTTGCGAAGAGAAAAATACAATATTTAGTGAGCAGATTTATATATATATGAAACATTATTTAATCTAATGATGATTATTTTTTCAATTTCCACAAAGGGATATGGTGAGTAAGATTGGCTTTCATTCTTTCCCTATGATCATGAATATATACTGCTTTACCTATATCTTTTTAGTATTACATAAAATATTCGTAACACTTTTAGCGCATATCATGATCTGAATTAATATATACCCCAATCCAGTATTCTGAATTCCACTCCACACCTTCACCATTTTAGGTATCATCGGAAAGTAAAGATAAAATATTATCGATCGCACCAGTATTATCTCCAGTACGAAACTTTTCAATGAAGTCGATGTATAACAACTCAAAAACTTTTTCTAGAGTATATCCATGATTCGCTTGCACTTCTTCTATATCTGCCAAAAGAACTTCCCCACGCAATGTATGTTTTCGCCTCATTCTCATTTCTATTGATTGCATTTTTTGCTCCTTATCTTTATGAATGAGCTTAAATACGGATTCACCTTCTTTTTTCTCTAAACCGGAATCTTTCCCAGCTTCTCGATCTAAAGACGTCAGCAGTTTAAAGTGTGATCTTGGATTCGGATTCTTTTTGACAAACAGTAAAAAATCATTATACAAAAGATCAATTAGATCATTTTGGTCAAATTTCGTTTCAGATAAGTCCTGAATATCCTCGCAGAAGATTTCTGCTCTCAAATACAGGGTCAAGGGAACTTTAATGGTAAGCAAGACAGATGAAGCTTTATTCATTTTATATAGAATCTTTCCGAAAAAATCTGATGCACCAATCAATGAAAGCTCATCTTCCAAAAGATTAGCTGCGCTATATTTCTTCATCTGTTATCCCTCCCAGCTGTTTCTTCTTGTATGCTTCTGTAAATATTCGATGTGCGGCTTTACGCATACTGCACTTCCATTCATCTGCATACTTCCCGATTCGTTGATAGGTATCATGATTAACCTTGCAATGTACGGTAAATGGACCATCTTGATAGCTGACGTCAGGGTAAATAAAAATCTCTTCAAGTCCAAATAGCAGTATATCTGTACCAAGTGACGTCTTTGATCCGTTCCAGTGACGGCGGGATTCCCTTCTTAAAATGAGATCTACACCTTCATGTATTGGAATTTTAATATCATGCAATTTATCCGAACGGACTTTTCTTTTTGATGTTACTGTCGATGAATTTCTCGAAGGTGAGAGAGATGGGTTTATATGCTTATCCTTCCCCATTCATATATCCCCTTTCAAACTATATTTTTCTTTGGGTTGGTTGGTCATTTGGTCACTGATTGGAATGTTATTAGAGTGAAGGGAGGGTATGGATTGCTACGAAAGTGGCAATGACTGTTATCAGGAGAGGTGAAGTTAATGGCTAGATTAATTCCTGATACTAAAGAGAATAGAGAATTAGCTAAAAAGTTGGCAGAGAAAGCGAAAACCTTGAATTACATTAAAAGCGTCAAACCTGCAAAGGATAAAAAACCTCATAAATAGCTACCCTATTACAATCTTGATTCCACCTGTGTTTATAAATATCTTGTCACTATCATTTAGTGGCTTTTCTTTTTTTATATAGTTTTGGTCTTTCCAATAATCTTCTTCATCCAGCCCCCAATGCGGGTGGGGAAGAGGGACGTCAGCTGCTAAATGTTTTTTTAATATCGTTTTATATTCCTTTGAGTGTACTGCGGTAAATAGAGCTAAACGAAAAATTTGATTGCGGTCCAGATCAGTTGCCTTGAAAACTTCTTCTACATAATCCTTGTAAACATCCGTATATCTTACTGTAGGTCTGTAAACCATTTTTAACCCCTCCTTGTCTTATAAAAGTATATTGACGTCAGCTGGTTAAAATGACAGGTTTTAAAAAATGTTTAAAGCCAAAAGTAAATCCCTTCTCACATCGAGAGGGATTTTTATTTTACAAAACCTTTACAAGGACTTTTGTCCTATTCGTCAAATATAAATGGTGTAGGCTTCTAACTATTTATATAGGAGTGATTAGATGGATAAAGATTGGAGAACATTTGTATTATTTATGGGAATGTGTTTGGTGTAACTACGTAATTAGATTTTGGAATTGGTTTTGGTACTATCGCAGGGGAAAAATAAAGTTTACAGTATATGATTTCGGAGATCATTATAATGTATCTGCATCAACTGGGAAAATAATGGTATTTAATTGTTGTGGAAGTACGCCTGAGCAAGCAAAGGAAATGGCTATTTGGAGATTGCGAAACTTTAATAGTAATAAAAGTAGAACCCCTATTCGTATAGAATAAGGGCCTTTTCTTATGCATATTTTACTCTCCGTCTAGGTTTAGCAGCTGATAAAATGTTGGATTTGATAAATATCCTTGGCTGCCTTTTAGTCAGGCAGTATGCACGGATAAATTTCTCCTCTATACCCTTCACAATGATCAACCGATCTGTAACGATTCCTTTATTATTCATATACATAATTTCAACAGGTATTTGCTTCTCTAATGAAGCAATGAATAATCCCAACATTTTACCAGCTCCTTTATTATCATCATTTTATACGAACACTCGTTTGATTTCAAGTTGTTTTCGAACATTCGTTTGTATATAATAATAAAAAAGGAGATGATTATTTGATAAGAAGTGAACTTTTAAAGAAGACGGTTTTAGACGAGCAAGTATTCAAGCAAATTGGTATTGCAGTGATGGAGTCACTCAACTACACGTTGCCAGTTCGTATCACCTTCTGGAAGGCAGATAAACTAGTCAATAATATAGGTATTGTGGCCAAAGTGGATAAGCAAATGAAATATTTAATACTGGATTTATTAAGTGGGGATATTAGGATTGATCTCGATTGTGTAGTAGCTGTAGAAAGGTATAACCATGACTAGGATTCCTGAGAATGATAGAGAGATTATAGAAACAGCTTTGTATTTACCGATGTTAGTTAAAATACTGGAACGAGATAAAGTTTTGATTGAACAAGGATCTTTTAAAATAAAATCCCCCTATGTGGATATAGTTGAGAATGCAATTATGACTGTACGGAAGGATTTAAAAATTGCCAGGGACCATTTGTGTACGGAAAAAATTAAACTAGAAGAAATTAAAAGAGATGCTGATTTCACGATGTATTCTTTTATATACAATGGCGTCGAAGAACATCACACCTACTTTAATCCGCGCTTGAGGAATAGAACTGAGGAATTGTTAAGGATATATTTACATAAAGGTTCAACAGGATAAGCCCCTCTCGGTTAAGAGAAGGGTTTTAATTATGTGACAAATTCATTTTTCATAGGTAGAATAGAAAATTGGTATAATTTACTTATTAATAAAATGAGGTGTTTTTGTGCGAATAGTTGAAGGTGGATTGTATGCTAATGTACAAATTAAAGTGGACGCTGAGACAATCAAAGATTGCTTTCTTCAAGCAGGAATAGAATTTTCAGATTACAAGTTAAAAAGAATAAACAAGATATTAAATGAATTTGATCAATTTGAACTCAAAAGCGCGCTAGACGATACTACACTTGACTTGATTACTAGTTTGATATCGCAGACTTGGAATACAAAATAATAGTAGCCCCTCTCAATTAAGAGAAGGGCTCATTGTTTGCCTTGTTTTTGTTTTGTACTAACAGGTACGTTATTATGATTACCAAACATATTAGCTTTATACACAAAAAAATAGCCCCTCTCAATTAAGAGAAGGGCTTTTACGTAAATCTCAGGGGAAGATTATTATATTTCCCTTTCGAAAAGAAAAACAAACATAATGTTTGATTATTTTTCCAAAGGTTTGATCACATTCTGATAAAATCGGTACAACATGAGAAACATTTGTCCTCGCGTTATATTTTCATTTCTACGATCTTCGGTAATTACTTTTTTCCATTTTAGAAAATCGATTGAGTCGACCATTTCTTTTTCATAAGCAATTTGTTCTGGTGTTTTTTGTTCCATTATCACTTCCACCTTCTTTTCTGGTAAATTCAAATATTTCGCAACACCTCTTGCATACGCTGCAGCCATATCCTTAATAAAATTATTATTCTTTAGCAAGTCTGCATCTTTTGAGTCAATATAAGCAATTTCAGTTAATACGGCAGGCATATTAGTTTGACGAACTACAGCAAGATTACCTTGTTTCTTGTCGTCACCATGTGGGCCTAATCCATATTTTTTAGCAGTGGCAAGGGCTTCCGCATTTACTAGGTTTTGTAGTTTCACAGAACCAGCATTTGGCTTTGTGTAGATATAAGACTCATAGCCTGTCCCTCCACCAGCATTCACATGATTTGAGATAAATACATCAGCATTGAATCTATTGGCAATATCAGTTCGTTCAGATAGTTCTAAAAAAATATCTATGGTCCGTGTAAGTGAGGTTTCATGCCTTGTATAATTTGCATCAAGGTATCTTTTCATTTCTTTTGAGATATCCAATGTGATATTTTTCTCTTGTAAGCCATTTCCGACTGCCCCGGGATCTTTTCCTCCGTGTCCTGAGTCAATAATAATCTTCACCATAATAATCACCTCATATTTTATTTATATGAACAAAAAAAGCCATCCGTGTGGACAGCTTATTTGGCTTTCCCTTTTAAAACTTGCACCATTCCTTTTATTTGCTCCGGTACGATCAGACCTGTACGCCCCGCATTTTCGATGATTGATAGTAACTCATTCGCCATATAAAAATAAATAGCTGCATCTCTAACAAGGTCATTTTCCCCTATTACTCTATCGATAAGATGAGCAACGGCAACAATAGCAAATATCATTACCTTTTTTGCGATGCCCCTGAATCCAATTTTGCTACTTAGTTTCCCTTCAACAGCCGATGCAATTAATCCCGATAAGTAGTCAATAGCAACGAACACTAATAGGGTATTTATCAACGCTTCCCACCCCCCAAATAAATACCCTGTAACGCCTCCTGCTAATGTGGCTGCTACTTTAAAAAATACGTCTAATCTCTCCATCGTTTCTCCCCTTTACGCATAATAAAAAGCCGCCCGAATGGACGACTTGAGATTTTATTATTCAACTAATATTTCAATCACAAACTCATTTTCTCGTTCTTCGACCACTTGCCACCACTCGGACTTCGCATCCGGCTTGAATGGGTTTTGATCTGTCCCGTCACCAATCTTAGCAACAGTAATAATCATCTATAATTCCTCCATTTTGAAATTATCGAATGATATAGCAAAACCAAGAGGATTTCTTATTCCGTGTTTTGTTTCTGTTTTATTGTATGTTTCGGCTACTTGGATTTTCTGAACACCGTCTATATACGCCGTAATTATGTCACCATTTAACACTACCACTAATTTATAAACCGTCCCGTGTGCAGGAGTGAAACCGTAATTGCCTAATAGGGTTGCTGTATTTGCAACATATTTGGTAAGTTCTAATCCCGTTGGTGTTATTACATAGTGTAAAAAGTTGCTGTTATCTCGGTTTCTAAACACAATACCGCCTTTTTCATTACTGTAAAACTTAACATCAAGGAACAGAACGCCGTCTGATTTAGGTGTATTCACAAGTATCTGACTATAGTTAATACCACCTGTTTTTAGGTTTACGGCATTGTTCTTTATCTCGTATACTTCAGATGCTTGTACTATCCAAGGTTGCCCCGTTTCAGCATTACCTAATGACGTACTATCAGCCCTGTTGAAAGAATCCTTCGCGATGATTATCGGTGTTTTCGCAAACGTTGAAACCCCAATCCCAACACCCAAGCCAACCAACATGTCAATACACCGCCAAAATATTTGTAGCTGTTGTCCCTGTGGCAAAAACACGTTTTACAGACAATGGATGAATTGCTCCAGCTGAAATAGATTTAAATGTTACAGTAGTGCCATCGAGCATTGTAACTTTTAAATCACCAGTTCCACCAATATAAATACCCTTTGTCGGTGTTGTTGTTAAATCAGTAGAATCATTTGGTACGACCAGAATAGCTCCTTGAGCACTGCTTTCCACAGGTAAACCAGATTCCAACTTATCCGCAAAATTAACTGTTGTTCCATCCTCTTTCAACATTCTTCCCGATTGCGCTGCGTAGTGATTGATATTCGCCATGGTCAACCTCCTTTGGACATAAAAAATACACCTCGATGGGTGTTATCATTAGTGCGTATAATCTTCCTGATGCGACATTACTTACTTGCTATAATTTCTTGTTTTTGCTCTTCGGTGATAAATCCTTTTGACTCCAATGTTCCCAGGTTACTATCCGTATATGTTCCATTCAAATACATACGTTTAATAAAATCATACATACTTTTTCCCCTCCTACATTAATAATAAAGTAGCTAATGTTTCTTCGACTTCGCTAATCCTTATTGTATATTCTTCTTCTGTCGTTAAAGGTCTATCAAAATATTCATATGATAAAACCCCATCTTCATAAATTAATCTCGCTACTTTGTATGGAATATTTTCAGCTTGTGGGATAGAATCTATTGAAATACTACCTTTCATGTCTTCAATTGTTAATTCACTTGTATCATAAAAAATACGCTCAACGGTTTTGTTATCGTCACCTAGAAAAATAACAGCCATAGTTACCAACTCCTAATTTATAATATTTGTCTTTGTAAACTACCTATTTTTAAATCTAAATTGTTATTTTCAACATAAACAAAGTCGTCATAATCTAAAACATCAACAGATCTTCCCATATAACTAACTTTAGTAGATACTTGATGGGTAAACAGTTTTACAAGCGTGATACTATCCATCACGTGAATCCCTTCGTTTTGTCCACTATATCCACCAAACGGAACGAATATTTTCGAACCATCACCACTTATCCCGATCCTCTTATCTTGAAGACTTAAAGAGCTTGTTCCTGTGGTTTTGTCGCCTAGTATGAAACCGGACGATGTGGATTCAGGATTCGCTCTATATATACCGCCGTTTAGATTTCCGATAAGTAGTTCATTTTTAATTTTGTTATACGCTAAAGGTCTTGTATAGGCGGACGCTATTCCCATAGATGCAGAAGACAATGACCAGGTTAGTGTACCAGTCGTCTTATTCATCTTTACTATTGCGCCATTTCCGTTAATGCCGAAAAATAAAAAATTAGGTGTTTCGGGCGCACCACCATTAAGTAAATCATTGCCGTTGCTTGTTGAATCATAAACAAGACCGCCGTTTAAATTGTACTTTACGAGTCTACCCGCGGCAAAGTGAAAATAAATTGCTTCATAAACTAATACACCTCGCAAAGATTCTCCAGGTGATATATAAGTAAATCTAAACGAAACATCCCTTGTGCCATCTAAAAAATATCTGTCAACCGTGTATCGATCAGATACACCACCGATTCTATAAACAGAATACAACAACCCGTCTTTATCAAAATGGAAACTATCAAAAACATCCGTACCGTTTGACGGAATTATCGCAAAAGAAGAGATAATCGCTCCACTTAAATCATATTTTGTTATTAATTTCGTTGTAATGTTGTAGTGATAGATAAACTTTCCACTTACTTTTAATCGTGCGGTAGAACCATCTGAACCTAGTGTTCTAAGGTGTTTTACATTAGCTACCTCTCCGCCTAATTCTGAAGATCTGATATATCCACCTTTCCTATACTTACCGCCATTCAAACCTCCAATAACAACTCCTTGGGCCATTACCCCACCGCCTTTTGTATGAAATAATCAAAGGTAATAGGGGCTGTTTCAGCTAAAGTACTTGTAATGGTAAAACTCCCAACCTCACCCTCTACACTCCATACCCCTTGAGGAGGAGTCCCTGACGTAATGACAATCGTCACCAAACTACTAGATGTACAAAAAGCATCTGTAAATATTTGTGATGTGTCATTATCAGTAAAAGTAGAATTTCCTTTTTTAAATTTGGCTACATCTGAAACAACGTTTAAGGTCCCATCTGGATCTATAGTAACTCCTATTCCTTGTTTTACATGTCCTAATGTTGTGTCTGTCGCTTTTTCCGCCTTGTGCGTAGCAACTGTTTGCTCCAAAGTGTCCATTCGACCATCAAGAGCAGTTATTTGAGCTTGTAAATTTCCTGCTACATCGCCACTAAGAATGTTTTGAATTGATGCAAACCAAGCATCGAAATTTCCTCTTTTCTGTGCACTCCAAGTGTTGAAATCCTGTTCTTGAAGCAACTGCCATGAATCAAATTCTGCTGATCTATTTGCCGAATAATTAGTAAACCAAGCTAGATACTGATTAAAAATAGTGGTTGTATCAACTTGATTTACTGTACCGTGGACGATTCCACATAGATCATTATTTAGTCTTGTATCCGTGATGTTAGCTTGAGAAATGCTGATTGCACCATTGTTAATAAATACGTCAGCCAAAGCTAACTCGTAAGCATCTGCATCACGCTGTAACGCAGGTGCAACTGGATTAGATGCAAAAACTCCTTTTATGATGACGGGCACAATCTCTCTTGATAAAAAATCTAGCCTTAAACCAATACGATCGATGCGCTTCAACACACCGTCCGCAACGTCAAGCTGCAGTGTATAATCTGCATCATTTGCAAAGTAATAACCTTTGATCCATGCTTTGCCGGCTTTTACGTTGACTGTCATTCCTGTACCTGCAATTACCTGTAATCCTGTGGAGGGATTGGGGAAAACCCCATTGCTAATAAATGTTGCAAAATACTCCGCAAAAAAATCAGCCTTGTATTTCCGATCACCATTTACGCTGTTGAATAATCCACTTTTTATGGCCATTATTTCACCGCCCTTTTCAGTTTATCTAGTAGTGTAGGGATATTGCTGCCAAAGTTCACACGAATCTCCAACTGATTATTCTCATAAACCTCTTCTACGGATGTGATTCGAGTGTTTAATGTTAATCCCCATCGATTGTTTTGAATGGTGACTTTATCACCCAAATCAAAGTCTTGTTTATAGACTAGGTTTGAATAAACAGAAATTCCCGATTCAAACGTTTGGATTGGCTGAGCTTCAGCAAGTTTACTATTTCCTCGTTCAATGAGAAGTGCTTCGTATCCTTGATCTGTAAGCATAGTTTCATCGTCTTTTTCTTGAGATAAGTCCCTGGCATCTACAAATAATTCACGACGGGAAAATCCTGTAGAAGAATCATTTATTGTTGCCAGTTTACGCGCAGCCCCTTCGCCCTGTCCTGCAATAAGAGCCATATTTTTATAGCCATCTTCGCTGTCAGTAAAGGTTTGATTCGTAACATTCTCATAATCTAAGGAGAATATCGCTTGAGGATTAATATTTTGATTAATTGATAAATCCTTACCCTCGTAAACATCAAACATATATGAATTAGTCTGCAAATCAAAAAGAACTCGCCACCCAACGTCATATTTGAGTGCAAGTTCTTCCGTTAATTCCGCTAGATTACCGTATGAATTTACTTCGCTGGCTGTAATATTGATTCCTTTATTAGCAGATAAAGCTAAGTTAGGGATGATTCTGTTGGGATTAGTTGGCGAAATACAATTGTTAGAAACAAAGTATTTCATTACATTTTCAACTGTTCCATTGCTAGTCTGCATCCCCCAAACAATGCGTTCGGAAATAAAGTTATCGATAAAATACCCTTTCACGATTAAATTTTCCGTATTTTCATCATCTAAAACAACACTATCTATGCATGCGGCTTCCTGGGGGCTATCTTCTTTTATAAGAATGTTACCTTTGCTCAACAGCGATATAATCTCAAGAGCTTCGTCATCTGGACCAGGTAATTCTAGGTGCAATTCAAAGGATCCGGTCTTATAAAATTCTCTCATCCAAACTAGAGAATTATAAGATTCGAAGATTCCTAGCATATCGAACTTTTTATTAAACACATAAATATTCATTTTAAACCCCCACGAACTGAGGTATATGATAAATATCTACCTCTAAGAAATCTAGATTTTCATCTGCATCGTATCGAAAAAGATTATCTCCGACACTTAACTGCAAAAAGGTACTTCCAAAGATAATAGTGTTAAAAATATTTGACGTAACACCATTTAGAGTCGATTCGATTCTTTTCTTCCCCTTATTCGTATTAACTGTAATAATCTCCCCTGCAGTCATAACCTTATTAAGCTTAAAACTCCTACCAGTATTTACGTTTACCAGTGATGGATTTATAACTGTTCCCAATGCTCTAAACTTGATTATCATGCCGGTATCCACATGCCCATCATTTAAAACGTTGACGATTAGGGATGGTGATCGAACTCCCATTTCTACCCCGTCTTCTGGAATTTCTAGTTCAAACTCAAAATGAGGTTCCCATAAAGCGATTTCTGTTTTTTCTATTTCAGCTTTATTGAAGTATGGGTTAGGGCAAATAAAATCAACCGATCCCTTTTGGAATTGCTCTGTTCTCTGGCTATCAGGAAAAAACGGCAAAGAATTAGCTACGGCCATGATTTCTCTAACGACATAATCATTTTCATATCGTAAAGTGCCTAGTCCTAGTTTAGGGTTTAGCGCTTTTGAAATTTTAATTCTTGCTGCTGAGATCCCCTCTTGCTCTCCGTCAATGAGGAAATCCAGAGAAATAGTACGTTCTTCTAAAAAACTATTGGCGTAAGTGCTCCCGTCCTGAAATAAGGTTCGCTGAGTTTGAATGTTTGCTCCTACATCTCCGAGACCTTCAACTTTTTGCAAATAATATGGGGGGCCATCAAAATGGATGACATCCCCGTTTGCGCTTGTGAAAATCACTCTTTCCAATTTAGCCCCTCCATCCGAACGCTGCCCGTTGAAGCATCTGTTTTTGTTTTCGAGCAGATTCTGCCGGTGTGGATTCTGCCGGTGTGAAATAGTTGGTTATTGTTGGGTTAAATCCTCCACCCAATCCTCCACTACCCTTGTGATTCACCGACATATCAACGCTCAATTCTTGTTTAATTTGGCCTTTTAAATCATCCATTTGTGACTGCGTATCAAGTGGTTTTGGTGTCATTCCTGTTAAATTAGGAATTGACGCTAACGCCATTTGTTTTGATACGGCTGAAACGGCACTAATTGAATCATTCAACCCAACAACTAATCCTTGACCAGCGTATTGACCAATTGTTCGCAATACGCGCGACGGTGAATGAATGTCGAGAGCGCTAGTGATTGCATTCTTAATGGAATTTGCAATTTGTTTAGCCTTGCCGACCAAATCACCCTCCATAGATGCCATTCCGTCATATAACCCCTGCATAGCATCCTTTCCAATGCTTTCAAGCGTCGATAACTCTTCTGCGGTGCCAGCTGTTATTGCTTCGATCTTTTTGATCCATTCCAGTCTCAAACTTTCCAGCTGATTAGCTGTTTGATGATGAAGGTTTTCTATTTGGGTTTGTGTGTCTGTTTTCAATCCCTCAAGTTCCGAAATAGCCTGTTCTCTTGCAAGGCTGGATTTTTCCTTCCAAAGAGATTGATATTCATCTAATTCAGTGCTTGTTAAGTTGTTAAGTGCAGCGATCTCTCCATACGCTTTAGGTCCCATCAGACGAAGTTCTTCAAGAAGTCCACCATCGATACCTTTGCTTGCTAATTCTGCAATGTCGGCTGACCACTCTTTGAACCCAGCAACTTGCCCTTTCAAATTCCCGATTAAATCGGAACCCGTACCCTCAAACGATGTTTTCATTTGGTCAAATAAACCACTAAACGAATACAAGGACTTAGCACGTTCATTGACTGAATTGTTATATGCGTCTGTCAATCTCTTTTCTTCTGCAATCATGTCATCATTGATTTTTCTTGTTCGACTTAAATATTCCTCGTTAATAGACGCCATCTTTTCGTTAATTTGTTTCAATACATCCGCTTTTTGTTGTTGGATTTGAGTATATTTTGTTGATTCCACCGCGTATTTTTTACTTAAAGTTTCTAGCATACGGACTTCATCAGCCAAACCGATTTCACCGATTCTTTTCTTTTCCTTGATGTAGTCTAGCTCTAAATCAAGCATTTCTCTATCCATAGCACGTTTTGCATCACGTAGAGCAAGTTGCGCCTCAATCTTTTCGTCGGTTCCATCTTTGTATAATTTAATAGTGCTTTCCCATATCTTAATTTCATCTTTGACAGAAATTTGTTCAAGTGACCGTTTATTGGAGATGAAGTTTTTAGTACTATCCAAGCGTTCTTTAGCCAAACCATTTGTTATATTTAAGATATCCGCAGCTTCTTTTTTCTGGATATTCACAGATTCTTTAGATGTTTTTTCTAAAATCTCTTTTACTTGGCGATGTTCTGTAACCGTTAATTTTCTTTTTTCTTCATAAGCTTTTTTAGTAATTGCATTAATTTCTTTCTGCGCTTTATTTTCAATCTCAATTCGATCAGTTTTAGCTTTTTTAGTAATAGCAGAAATCTCATTTTGAGTATTTTTGTTTAAATCAATCAGACTTTTATTGTAACCACCCAAGGTTTGCTCGTTTGATTTGATGAGATTCGATAAGTCTGGTATTGCCGCTTTCGCTAACCCTGTGCCCGCTTTTCCGACGGCACTGCTCATGCTGGATACACCCATGACCATACCCTCACCAACGAATACCCCAATATCTTTGAATACCCTTGAAGGTGAATGGATTTTTAACATCGACTTGGCTGCATCAACCATGTTACCGACTGTTTCTTTAATGGCAGTTACGGCTCCAGATGCTTTTGATATGATCCCTTTTATTAACCCGGCAATCAAGTCAGCTCCCGCACTAAGCATCTCACCTGCGAACGCCTTCACTTTACCTGGTAATTCACTGATGATTTTAACTAACGCGACGCCACCTTCAACGGCTTTCTTTTTGATTGCTTCCCATGCTTTTTTAACAGCGTCAGATATTGCTGTCCAGATTTTCACTGTAGCCGCTTTGATTTTGTCCCAATTGGCAATGATCAGAATAGCCAGGGCTACAATTGCTCCGGTTACCCAACCAATTGGACCTAGTGCGATAAACCACGCTGCCGCCATTCTTGCTGCTTGAGCCATAGCTTGTACGCCCATCCATACCCATCTAGCAACAAATACCGCCGCTGTCGCAATCATGGATGCAACTGCTCTTGCCATAGCTGCTCCAGTTGATAACGCCCATGCCGCTGCAACTTTTGCTGCATGAATCATCGCTTGAGCTCCTATCACCGTCCATCTAGCTACGAATAGGGCAGCTGTTGTTACCATTGAAGCGACAGATCTCGCCATTGCAGCACCCGTTGCTAATGTCCAAGCTGCTGCTGCTCTAATTGCATTCGCTGTTGAAATTGCAGCGAGCCTAACCCACTGTGCAATCATTGATGCGACGGACGTAACAGTTGAGGCAACTGATCTTGCCATTGAAGCGCCTGTCGCTATCGTCCACGCCGCAGCTGTTCTTATTGCGTTCGCCGTGGATTGTGCTGCAATTAAGACCCCATACCTGATCATAGTTGCAGTATTCGCTACCCAAGCTGCTGTTGCTCTTGCTGCACTCGCTATAAATGTGCCGAATGCTTGAACCATTCTTAGCTCGAATAAAGTTGCAAAAGCGATAATATTGGGTACCGCCGCAATTAGCATTCCAGTCAAAACAATCACTGCTCCTAGAATTTTACCAATCCAAGGATGGGCCGAAATCATGGAAGACGTCCACGAAATGATGCCATTGACGATACCCAATAACCAGGCACCTGTTGGAGCAAGAGCGATTCCCAAGTTGGTAAGAAAAGTTGTAATATTGCCGATTAGCGCAACAACTTGTGGTCCATTCGTCTTAATGTAATTAATGAAAGCTTGGAATTGTTGGTTCTCCCCCAATGTAGCTGACCATTCTTTAAACCGGGCCATCATGTCCTGCAAACTCGTCATCATGCCAGCAGAGGAAGGAGCAAATGCAGCAAACAAATTAATGATCCCGACGATTGCGTCACGGAAAATTGCACGTACTTTCGGCATATTTTCGTTTACATAATTAACAAACGAACGAAAACCTTCGCTTTCACTAAGTCCTTTCGACCATGCTTCGAACCTCTGAGTCATTTCTAAAAAACCTTTAGAGGTTGCATCTGTCAACGGCTCAAAAGCTACCATCATGTTAAACAAACCCTGTATTAGGTTTCCGACAGACTTAGTTATTCGTTCTAATAATGGCCCGCCCATTTTGTTTAAATAATTGAAAAAAGCCATCATACTTTCGGATTTAATTTGCCTGCCTAAACTATCCATTAATCGATTAACGGCATTTGTCACGCCACCGAACATCGGTTTAAGTGTTGTTAGAACTTCTCCAAAGATGTTTAGAGCTTTGGTGAATATTTGGAGTGTTTCTGTCTGCAAATCTTTCGTAATGCCACTCCATACTTTTTTCAATCCGTTCATTGATTCCAACGCTTTTGTTTGCTCTGCATTCAATGAACCTTGAATTTCTTTCATTTCCTTCAAAATCTTATTGCGTTCTTTTAAGGAAGATGCATCGTCAAGCTTTTCTTGTAGCTTCTTTAACTCGGATGATGCACTAAACACATCTTTTAGATTCGAAACGGCTACTGCACCAAAACCAATCGCACCAGCACCAGCTACACCAAACGAGGATGCAAGAGCAAATGTAGATCCTGCAAGAACTCCAATCATTGGCCCGAGGTTTCCGATTAAACCACCCAGCGTTGCGAGTAACGGGACAATTGCTGGGGAGAGAGAAATCATAATGCCTCTTGCGGTTGTTTGTTGTAACTCCTGATAACTCCTGGTGAAATTTGCGATACGGGAAATAGTTTGTTGGAAATTGTTTACTCTCGTTTCAATTGGGATAAGAACACGAGTCATTGCTAATTGCCATAGGGATGTCCTCACAACCGCCACATCTGCAACAACATCGGAAATATCGGCGTTGATATCGACTGTCGTGTTATTTGGTAATGATGCTAGTGAAGCTCCCACGGCTGCAACATCTGCTATGGCACCAGCTACATCTGTTTCAATGTCTATGTTTACATCGTTTGGTAGAGCTGTTAAAGTAGCTTCCACCTGAGCAATATCGGATAAAGCGTCGGCTACATCCGTCTCAACATCAATTTCGAGTTCGCTCGGTAAAGTGTTTAATGCCGCTTCTACTTCACTAATTTCCGACATAGCTTCAGATACATCAGCTCCGATATCTATGTCATGTTCTCGAGCCAAGTCTGATAATATAGCATCCACCGCGCCCATTTCTGACATGAACTCGGATATATCAGCGCCAATTTCAGCATCAGCTCCCGATGCTGTATCTCTTATTTGTCGGTCAACTTCCCTCATAGCTCGTTGGAAATCCCTTATGTTTGCGCCAATTATGGCTTCAAAATTCTCAGCCAAGCAATCCACCTCCTTCCTACTTCATGCTAGGTGAATAACCCTTCATTGCTTCTTTTGCTTTTTTATAGCGCTCAAGAGATAATTCCGTTCTTTTTTCAGTTTTCGGATTATCTATGGATTTTCGGATTTTATCGGCATCGTATAGATCCTTTAATTTCAATCGTTTTTTGCTATTATTTGCTTTTGCTGTAAACATCGCATTAGCAGCAGAAAGTTCGTAATCATCAATAGTTTTCAACTGTGAGCCTTTAATAAAGTTTCTGAACTGTTTAGGTGTCCAAGAATAAATTAAATCGATGTCATACACATTTAATAAATGCGCTGCATCGACTTCTAGTTGGTCATAATCAATTACGCTGTTAGTTCCTTTTTGGCTTCCACTAACATGTCGTATACTTTCAGATTCCGTTCTTTCTCTTCGTCCGTTTTTCCAGTCGATTTCATCAGCTCGATGTTTTTCCAGAACTTTTTCGACTGTTGTTTGAAAAAACCCGATTGGTCAATGGCTTGGTATGCCTCTTTTAGCATTGGTTCGGTATCTTCGTCCTCATCAATACGTGCGACAATTGCATCCTGAATAGCTTCCAAAGAAGGTTTATCCTTTCCTTTTAGATAACTTAGTCCGCAATCCCAAAACGCAACAAGCGATTCATTAGAGCCCTGTAGCAACCCCATATAAACGCTGTGGAAACCGCCTGATTTATTACCTTTTTCGTCCGTTTCACCGTACTTTTCCTCGGCTACTTTCGAGAATTTAAAGTTGAATTTTGCCTCGTATTCTACACCATCAATTAATAAAATTGTCATTTATTTTTCCTCCTAAAGTTATAATCAAAATAAAAAAGACGGGATATCCCCGCCTCTCGTTATGTTTGTGGTGTTTGGTCAGGGAACTCCCCGGTCGCTGCACCTGGTTTCTCAAATCCGTATTTAGCAAAGTCAATTAACTCAGGTGGCAATGCATCAATTTCACCTGTTTGTGAATCTCCGATAACTTGAAGAGTTGCAGAAACCTCAACAAACCCATCTTGTGGTGATGATTTTTCCACGGATTCCACAATGCAATAAGCGAATGTTGCATCATGTTTGTTTGTTGTGTTTGTATTAACGTCAACTTCCCAAACTTTAATCTGTTTCTTTGTTTTGATTGCATCAAGGATAGCTTTTTGC
This sequence comes from Peribacillus sp. JNUCC 23, assembly GCF_053653995.1. The sequence continues at coordinate 357,887 of NZ_CM132202.1, read as the reverse complement.
CCCGGATCTCCTGTTTCACCATAAGCAGTTAGTTCGAACGATTCGCTGTTTTGGCCATATCCCACGATACGCCCAAACTTTGTTGATTCGTCTAAAATATCATTTTCGATTGAATAGCTGTTTTCTGTAAGATTCGCAATAACCAAACCATCTGATGCCAATGCCGCATCAGTTGACTGAACTAATAGAATCGTATCTTTACCGTTTTGCATATGCTCACACGCTCCTTAATTGTTTTGTATGGTGTATTTCATTCTTAAAATCCCATGTCGTATTCGCGGATCTGTATCGTCGATTACACGAATATTGTCCACGTCAATTTTCTGTATGGTAAAACCGTCTAGATTTAACTTTAATGCAAGGGAAGCTAAACAAAGGTTAATAATGTCATAGGCTTCTTTCTTGCCGTTATAGATAGACCAAACGTGAATCACGATGGATAGTTCTTCTCTGAACTTCTGTTTTGTAGGAGAAGGCAGAGTATTCGGCTCTCCAATCGTAATATACGGGAATGCCTGATCTTCTTCTACTGCATCAAAAACACCTGTTATTTTCCCCAAAATAATCGGGTCGGTAGACAGGCGTGAAAATATTCCTTTTTGCAATTCAAACATGGCCGTTTGTATCGTCATGTTATCTACCTAACTTTCTCATTTCTTTGCGGAAGTAGCGTTCTCCTGCGTCTACGGCAGGGTCCCAAAATGGTTGAGCTCTCATACCTCTAGTTGTGACGAATCTACCTAGCTTATCCGACCAATAGGTCCAAGGGGTTGTTCGTCCCTGCCCAGTAGAACTGTAGATTCCTGTGCCATACTCAACATATATGGCATAGCTTGCGGTTACGCGAACAACAGCCAGTAAACCATCTTCCAGTATTTCCATTTCTATTGAATCGCGTAAATTTCCGTCATCAACAGGAGCCAAGGCTTTTGCATTACCGTGTATAATAGCTGCTGTTTCTGTGACGATCCGTTTTACTTCATCAATTATATCTTCACCATATTTTTTCGCAGCGTTTTGCAGAGCTCGATTTCCAAGTTTGATTCTTCCTCTAGCCATTTCGAACCAGCTTCAATGGAACTCTCATGATTTCATGTGCTCCGCCTTGATCGCTTGGTCTTGCAGCCAATTCATATATTTCATTTTCAAATACACAGCGCATTTTTTCATTGATATCCGTTCGATATTCATAAAACAAAACACGATCAAATGGATTTGTTAATTGTTGTGCTAGGAACATTTCTCTAGCATCTTGGGTAGTTGGACTATCACAAAAAGCATCCATATCAACAATTACATTTATCCACGCTTGAGTGTAGCCCCCTGCTCCATCTGGTATCTTTTGAAATGATTGAAACGTCACTTTATGCGGGTATTCATCGTGTATCATACAAATCTCACCTTTTTATAAGGAGAAAGATATTTCGTGATGCTTTGTGGCAGCTCGGTTTCATAGGAATATGAGATGCTACCCATCGTCTTCCCTTTAAGTGTTGAGTCGCCCATATTATGTTCAATAGCCTTGGCTACATAAAGCTTCACACCAGCTGGTAATACCTCTTGACCATCGACTTTAAAGGAATTATTACAGTAGTCCTTTGCCTGATCAACAAACAAAGGAACAACCTCCATTAGATAGTTATCATGCTTATTCGTTTTAATACCTAGCATGTTTTTCACGCTTTGGATATCCATTTAACCACCTACTATTCGCCTGTAATCAGGGCAATCAATTCATCTTTTGTAGCATTAGATTTATATTGGATGCTTTCTTTATCCAAGAAGGATTTCAAATCATCGTTTTTTATTCCTTCTAATTCGTCGGCTGTCAGTGTGAAATAGTCCACAGGGTCAACTGACTCAACAGACTTAGCTTCTGCTAATTTGTATCCCTGTGACTTATATACAACATCATAAGCTCGCTGTGTGACTTGACGAGCTTTCCCGTTGCCGTCTACTACATTTATAATGCTATCTGGAGCTTTAACGTAGGTTGTCATATTATTAATCTCCTTCTCTTAGGTATTAGGGAGTAACATCCGGTGTTAATGCTGCAAAAGCATCGTCAGTAAGAGTCATAAAGCCCACTTGTTGAGTAACGCGCAGAGCGAACATATCACGTTCAAATAGATTAATTGGTTCGCTGTCTTCCCCTAACACCGTTGTCAATGTGGCATCCTCAGAGATTTTATATTCCATACCTTGAGGAATACCGTAACGAGTGTAATCCCAATCAGCCGCCAATAGAAGCGTTTTTGTATAATCCCAAGACTTAGAATCCACATAACCAATTGGAAGCCCTAGCGCTTGCTGTGTAGCTCCTGCTTTAGCATCATTGAAGATTGGTAGACCGCTATTATCCCTTGCACCTCTTAATTTTTGACGAAAACGACGAGTAGTAGTAAATCCATCTGCATCTTTGTCTGCTTCTTCAATAAGAGCCATTAGACCATTTAGCTCCTCGTAAAGATCTCCAGCATCATCATGAGTAATAAGGTTTCCAGCAGCTGTCGCCTTTTCGAATACAGATACACCAGTACCGAATGGTGAAGCCGTTCCAAATAATGCAGCTTGGTCAAATTTAATTGCAAAAGCCTCTGCAATAGCCGGACGCATTTGGGTAAAGAAATCTGAAACAGTATAGCGTAAGAATTCCTTTGAAACCGGGATGATAACCCCTAGTTTCTTAGAAACCATTTTGGCACTTAACCATGTAGCCTTAGATGTTTGGATTTTCTCCCCTTCACCTACCCAGTAAGCCCCAGGTCCAGATGCGAGATAAGTGAATTCTTTTTCAGGTTTTGTCATATTTTCAAATTTTGCTAATTTCGTAACGGCTGATTGCGTCATAAATTCCTTTAACACTAAAGTCCCTTGTTCACTAGGTACCTTTCCCGTTACGGCATCTTGTAGCAAGACGTTAGCTGGGTTGAAAGCAAACTGTTGAATATTAACCTTTAATAATTTATTCTTCACAAAAATTCCTCCTTAGTTTCGAATGCTCGCACTTGCTGCAAGAGCTCCTATATCAATTGTTCCTGTACCTGGATTTCCTCCACCTGGTTCGATGGATCTGCCATGCTCTTTAAACTTGGCGTCGACAGCAGTTTGAACAGCTTTGGTGTATTCTTCTTCAAGTTTTGAAAGATTAGATGTTGTGCCATCCTCGTCTTCCCCAATAAAAAAGTCAATAATGCCATCGGGTAGGTTCTTTTCTTTCGCTACCTTTAAGGCTTTATTGACAAGCGTTTCTCTATTACGAGCTTTGCGTTCGCCCTCGATTTCCTTTCGAAGCTTCTCAACTTCGATTTCAGCAGGTGTTTTCTGAGGATTGCGCTTATTAACTTCGTCTGTGATAAGAGTTTCTAGATTGTTCGTTTTCCACGTCTCGAGACCTTTTGTAAAATGAGCATCAAGCTTAGGTTGAACCAGTCTCTTTCCTTCATCTGTATCCAAGAACCCTTTCACCTTATCAGCAGATACGGCAGAAAGTTCTCCAAGATATGTTTTTACGTCGTCTTGATCTTTATTGTCAGAAAGAAACTTTTTGATAGCTTCTAAATTGATTGCATTTTTATCAAATTGTTTAATATTCAGTGGTAAAAGTTTTGATTTAATTTTCATGTTTTTCCTCCTAGCCATGCAGTACGAGCCTACATGTCATTTTTGAGTATAAAAAATAAGCCTTTTTATGACTTGCCAAGGTCAATCGTTTTTCTCTTTGATGCTAACCTGTAGATCTCCTGGATACTGATCAGATAACTCTTGTAAAAACCGGATGGATGATTGTAGAAGAGTAGAAACGGATGCACACACAATGCTTTCTGTATGTCCAGTAGCCTCTATTTTCATATAGCCATCTTTTCCTACGGTCACTTCGATATTAGTCATTTAAGCGCACCCTCCTTGCCTTTATACCACTTGTCATAACTCATATAAGGAATAACCCTGCTAGGCGGCTGAATCTCTTTCTGCGCCTTCTTGAGCGCTTGTTTATACGTCATATTTTCCATATACTTATCGATTCGATCAGCTAGTTTTTGCTGATACTTATCGTCCATGTAATCACGTTCACGACGATTAATTGGTAATAACCCATTGACCGTCATAAGCTTAACGCATCTACACTGGATATCCATTGAAGCAATCCCCCATAACCGGGGAGCCTTAGCCTTCCATGACTTGTAGTGGAAAAATCCATTTTTATCTGTTTTCTGGCCATCTAGTTCCCGATGCGAAATCCTAACCCGATGATCAAGCATACTCATCCACACGGCACCCATATCAGCATAATTAGAGGCCTGTTCAATGACCTTTTCTGACGCAATGGAACGAGCACGCCCTACTTCTGTACGAGCTACTAAACGAGCTTTTTTCTGACTAAATCCAACAGCCTTTTCAATACGTTTCGCCATAGTCGCATAGCCTTCACCAGCAATCATACTTTGCGAAAGCTCTATTTGGATTTTACGAACAATTTCATTCCGGTGCTCCTTAAAAATTGATGGAAGAGTAAGTTTATCGATCGGATTAAGCAGCGCTTCTTGAATTACACCTATGCTCGGTATATCAAAACCCATATCCGTACCATCCGTTACCGCCATTTCCACCAGGTAGGCTGTCATGAGGTATTTAGCTACGAACTGATTTTCTGATTGCGCCTGCACATCCTTGATAATCTGCTTGTAATCATCCGTGAACATTTCACTAATGAGCTTCATTTCTTTTTGAAAGCGATTATACTTATTTAACTCAGTGAAGGAAAGTTCACCGTTTTTTTCGTACTTTCTATACATCTCGGACAATTGAAAAAGGATCACTTTTAATCGCTTAGCAAAGACCTTTTCCAATTCCGTTTCAGCAACCATCAATCGCTTATCAAGTATTTCTTCAATCTCCAGCTGATCCATTGTCACTCACCTACTAACGGTTCTAGCTTTTCACCGATGCGGAATTCATCATTTTCCATTTCTTCGATTTCAAAACCTGCATCATCAACAAAAGAAAGGAGAGAAAGTCTTGTTTTCTCACTTACGAGACCTTTTAATAATTGAGTGGTCTGTGCTTCATCAAAGTTATTAGCAGGCAAATTTCTTTTGAACCCATACCATACTTTCAAATAATCCTCATTCGCACAAATTCCCCTCTTAGACCATGCAGAACAAAGCACCTTATATTGATATCGCAAAGCTGCTGTCATCTTCCGTTCCATGGTTATACATTTGTTCTCCAATGAAAGAAGTTTAAATCTCATAGCTACACCAGTGATATTCCCGCCGAATGATTCATCAGAGAAGTTCACAGACTTAGCAAAACGTAAAATATTCTCTTCCAACCTATCAAGATGGTTTTCGATCATTTGGTCGTTAATATCCTTAGTAAGATACCGAACATCGTCTTTTTCATCAAACAGCTCGAATATGCCTGTTTTTTTCAGATTATCGAGCGTCTCTTCGTCCGCCCCCATTCCTTTAAGAATTAAATAAGCCAGACGATATTGTTCAATCTCGTTCGAAGCATCTGAAAGAGTACGATCATAAGCATCAATTAGAGAAAGCACCTTCTCAGTATCAGCTATTAATTCCTCATTGTTGGGTAATCCGAATAATGGGCAAAAATCAAAAGTGTGCATCTTTTCCTCTGTCAGTACGTATGGACCTTTCTGTTCGAAGATATAATACTTTTCACCATCATAAAATTCAGCCTTGTATTTATTATCATCAATCGGATAATAACGTAGCGCGTATTCCGGTTCTGTCATATCCTCGTTATAGAGAAAAATCGCTTCCCAAGGGTTTATATTGGTAATACGTTCTTTTCCTTCACGGTCAATATAAGCAAGTCTTGCGCTATACCCACAAATAGCAGCCTTTTTCCCCCATTCAGAATCCTTATCCTCTACATTACTACGCAGATTAAATTCATCCACAGCCTTTTTAAGAGGGGTTTCCTTGCTATTTGTTCCTCCCTTGTCTACCTCATATGAAATAGGATGACCAAACATATAACCTACTTTGGTATCGACAATTTCAGCATCAAAAGAGTTGTTCAAAAGGTTATTCACTTTATTATCAATCCGTTTAATGGATCCTGTTTCAAAATCCTCATATTCAACTGGTTTACGGGATAAAATTGGGACTCCATCGATAGCAGCCTTATAACGTTGATAGAAATTGATCAATTTTTCCCGTTCAACTTTATGGTTTTCAATCAATTCAGCTATAATCTCGCCAGATATGCCTTGTTTTTTGATTTTCTCCAAGTATTTACGCATGTTATCACCTACCTTGTTTTCCTTCTCTTCGGTTTCAAATGCGTATAAATCGCATAACGAATGGCATCAAGCACGTCATCCCACTTTTTCACTGGTTCGCCCGTATTAGCGTTCCATACATACATGAATATTTCTTTTTGGAATAGATCTACAGCGTCTTTTACGACTTTTAATTTATTTACTTTGAACAATCGGGCCACTTCTTCAATACCAGAAATGACAGCTTTATCAGCATTCAAAGCTCGTATTCGCTCACGTCTGAACCGAATTATATGTTCGGGTCGCGCTGTATCACAATAAAAATTAATATTGCCGAATCGTTCTATAATTTCCTTTGCAACAGTGACCCAGTAATCAATTTCTTCATGCTGTTTGCTATGTTCTTCTAAGAGGTAAATATCATCTTTATCATCAATTCCGAGCACAACAATAGAACCAGGATGCTCATAGCCCCAGTCAACGCCCGCAAAGTATTTAACGAAATTTAACTTTTCTGCTTCTGCAGAAGAAATGTAATGAACCTTGTGATCGAAGTCTTTGTAAATAACTCCTTCCGCAGCCACCCATTGGCCATAAATATCTCGGTCCGTAAACATACCTGTCGGAGTGGAGGCAATGATACTTTCCACGTACTCTTCATCCAGATAGATATTATCAAATAACGTGAAGTGGAAGGCTTTAATATTCAACTTTCCATTCTTCAATCTTTGGCCATCTTTATCAATGTAATCTGTCTTTACAAAATGAGCAGGGTTTTCAGGGTTAGTGTCAATCAGGACCCGAGCTCCTGGATATGAACAACGGGAAATTACTTCTTTGACGAACATGTCATGTAAAGCTGTTCCCTCATTCAACAATGCTCCTGCAGCTGTAAATCCACGAGCTTTTTTCCAAGCATCTGCATTCGTACCATCAAAGCAGTATATTCTGTTGCCGAATACACTAATAGCATTCGTTTTATCTAGTTTTAACTCTTTGCCAAGGACCTCTTCCATATCATTTAAAATGTTACGACGTATGGATGCTTGAGTAGAGCCACCTATAACGAATGACAAACCCTGATTTTCAAACTTAGCAATATGCATTAAAAAAAGCAGGATGAATACAAAAGTTTTCCCTGCCCGTTTTGCGCCACTGGCCATCAAGATTTTTGGCTGTTCTTTGATGAAACAATCCCATACTTCCTTTTGCTTAGGTGTTAAATCAGCCATCTGATTCACCCGCCATTCTACGCAACATGGCAGCGACTTCGCTTTCTTTAGTTGTTGTTCCTTTGTCACCTTTTATCTTTTCGATTTCGGTTTTAAGTTTTTCTTCCTGCAACTTCTTACGTTCATTTTCAGAAAGGAGGTCAGTGTATTTAGAAAGGAATTCCAAAGCTTTCATCTTGTCAGCGAGTTTGACCGAGACACCGTCTTTGCCTTTTTTAATTTCTGTAATCAAAGTTCCGTCCACTTCATCAGCATTTTTAAAATCCACATAGCTGTAGCTGTACATGACTTGATCTCCATTTTCATCTAGCAAAGGTTCACCAGATAAGGGATTAACCTCTGGTTGTTCCTTTTGCCCGAAATCAACAAAGTCTGTAATGTCAGCAAAAGCGATATCAATGTACTTTTGAAGTACTGCTTGAGCATCTATAAATATACCTTGTTGTCTCTCTGTTTTTAGGCGCTCAATTTCTTGTTTTATACCATGTTTGACCATAAGAGTATAAGCGTTCTTATTAGCCACCTCATAGCTACACTGGTAAGCTTTCTGATATGCCTTAGTAGCATTGAAATACTTGATGTAATAAAGACAAAACATCTTCTGTTTATCATTCAAGTCATCTGACTCAATTATCGGTTTTATGGTTGCAACCTTTTGCTTTTCGGTTGCATCCTTTTTCGTTGGATCCCTTGACCAACCTTCACGGCTTTTCCTACTTTTCAAGGTACCAATTTTCACATCATGTTTATCAGCAAGAGCCTGTAATGTAATCTTAGAAGTTTCATATTCAATTCTTATTTCATCCCAATTAGGCATGTCATGTCACCTTCCACCTCCTAGTATTTGAGTTGTTTTGGGCAAAAGAAAAAGCACCCCTAAGGATGCTGTTATATTATTTAAAGGGTACATCTATATATGCACGATCACCTCTGTCTTCTGTAATAATGCCGTATACCTTCCAAGTCTCTATAACTAGTTGATTAAGTTCGTCGAATACTGATATACCTTTCCAATTTGGATACTTAGCGTAAAGATTTCTTAATGCTATTTTTAATTTTGGCCAAATAGGTTTAAATGTTGTTTGGTCTATACACTCATCCATTTGGGCCATGATTTTCAATTCATTTTCTTCGTTTAAACCTAATCCATCAAAGTTCCCTATTACTGTGGCTGCAATTTTCATCATAGGATTAGACAATTCTTGGACCTCTTTAAAAAGTAAATCAATGTTACCACGAATCCTATATTGATTTACTTTATCTCCAATATTCTTTTCTGTATATTCTATTAAATCTAACAAATAATCCATATTTAATCCTTCTTCAACAGGGAATGTTTTTGCAGATAAACGGGGTGCAATATATTCATCCCAAATAATCATAGAGTGATGTTTGGTTACATTCGTTAAATAATTTTCACTAGGATTATCATACTCTCTAATGAATTTCCCCATTTTTTCTTTATTTAAATTATCATGTACGTGACAAAGTTCGTGATGGATCAAATTCGCATAAATCTGTGAACTATCTGGGTCAAATAAAGATAAAAACACTCCCTGTTGAAGAAAAATGACGTTTTTCTGTTCGCCTATTTCTCCATAAGATAGAGTCTTCCCTCCTGCAACACCCATCTCATTATTTGTATACCCTACAGATAAACCATTACTTTTCTGAAAATCAACGACACTTTCGCCAAAATCATTGGGAATATATATTTTTTCTAACCTCGTTATATCCAAATCAACAGAAAGTTTATTTATTACTAAATCGTGCAATGCCTCTTTCATTTGAACTAATTGCTCATCAGAGATGCCTTCAATTGAATCTAAAACTATTTCCATATGTTTTCCTCCCTTTTGTATTGTTTTCGACAAAAATAGTGAGATTCCTGCAAAAAAAGCCACCGCAAGGTGACGCACCGACCAAAATAGAGGGAAGCAGCTTGTTTAACTGCCTCCCCGACCTGCCTTTGATTTTAACATGCCGATTTGGAATTCGAGAAATCCGTAACCTCTGTAACATTTGGAACATATGCGCTAAGTTGGTTAACTATGGAATCTTTAATACGTCCTATATGAGAATGTGATAATCCCATATGAAGAGCAATCCATCGATATGACTTACCTTCCAATATCCAATGAATAACCTCAATTTCACGATCATCTTGAATGGCAGCTATACGGTCCTGGATAACTTGCACCTTTTCCTCATATTGAGCAATCTTCTTATACCTTTTTTCTCTACGTACAACCTCTTTGAAAATAGGATCACTGATTACACCTTGTGGCTTCGGGAGTGTAGCTTCAATGCCGTATTGAGCAGTAAGTCCTTCACCTGCATCTTTCATTGAATCCCGTAATATCTTTATGGAGTTCATCATCCAATGGTAGTCTTTCAAAATACTCTCAATTTGTTTGCTGGCAGCTTCTTTCATTGAGATTCCTCCCTATGTTATAATTCAGTTAGGTTGGCCGGGAGGAATCTCGGCTTTTTATTTTTTCATAGACAATTTCAAGAAAAGAACATATATTTAATTATAGAAGCATCCCGCGTCTCGTTGTCTGGAGGACGATGCTTTATTGAAACTAGTGACTTTGTTGTATTTATGAGTGTAATAATTAATCTGTATAACAGTGATATTATGAAAGATATCAAACGATTAATTAAGTGGATTGTTATCAAGTTTGTTAAGAAAAAATAATAACACATAAAATTAATAGAATGAGATTGCGGGCCCTGCTAACCTACTAAGTTAGCAGGGCCCAAATAAATAAAATTATAGATTACGCATACTATTCTGTAATTTTACTCCCAACCGATAATCCTACTTTTAACATTTTTTGTCTATCCTAGTCGTTCTGCGAATTACCATTCTTTCGTTCCTGTTGTGTAATCACAATTTCTACAACTATAATTCCCTTCCTCGTCCAGCCAACAATCAGGATAACCGCATTTACTACAAGAAACCCATTCGCACACACAATCTGGTTCATTTTCTTTAGCACCACACCCTTTGCAAGTATCTTTTAATCCAAGACGTTTCATGTTCTTCTCTCCTTCCTCATGTGTAGCAGATAATCATTAAGGATAATATATTAGGTATAGGGCAAGGCGTTTAGTCAGGAACACTACACCACCAGTGAGCCTTGCTCTGTTAATGACGTTTATAAAACCTTAATCATTTATTCATAGTTTATTCTCATCTACCCAGTAAGATAAATCACATCAAGATGCCCCCATCTTTTTCATATATCCCGTTATTTTGTCCAGTAAATGCCGGATTTTTTTGTATTTTACGAAGATTTACGAAGATACAGTAAATCTGCTTATCTTTACACCTCTCATATCTCTGGTATTTAGAGAGTAAATTCTATCCTTAAGTATATTTTTTTCATTTTTATCCAGTCTATAATAATCGGAGGTGATTTTAATGAACAACCCAAATCCTAAAAAAGAAACACATGTAAAAAAAGAATTGCAACAAAGTATTGATGAAGTCGGTCTTGATGCAGATGAACAGGCTATGAATGGATTATATGGAATGCCAGAAACTGATTTTGAAAATAGTCAAAACGATTAAGTATTAAGCAATCTAAAATGTGTAGGAAGTGAAATATTTGTCACATCAAACGGATAGAATGAAGAAACAAAAAACTAAATCATTAATAGATAATCGTCAAGGTTCAGGTTCAGAATATCACACAGAGCATGCTGGTCATGTTGAAGGATACGGTCAGCCGCACCCAGTTAATGGCGGAAGTAATTCGACTAAGAACAAAGGTTAATCCCAATTTTTTTTAAGAGTGAACAAATTTTTGTTCACTCTTTTTCACTGTTTCATCAGACTCTTCACTAAAATTTTAATTACTCCAAATCAGTTTAAAGAACAACATGCAAAATTAGCTAATGCATAGTATAAAATTGAATGTTTATACAAAAATTAATAATGTTTAACAATTATAATGAAGGAGTTTTATCCATGAAAATATTACAACGTATCGCCTTAGCTTTAATTATTATCGGTGCTATTAACTGGGGTCTAATTGGATTTTTCCAATTTGATTTAGTTGCAACAATCTTTGGTGGACAAGGTGCCTTTTTATCAAGGGTGATTTTTGGTCTCGTTGGCATAAGTGGACTGGTTTGCTTAACCCTTTTATTTGCTCCAATGGACAAAGAGGTTGAGCGTAATACAAGCCTACACGGCAATAGGAACCTTAATTATTCTACTGAGTTTGGCAAGGAAACAGATTTATCGAAATTAAAGGATGATGAATAACATCTTTGAAGAAGGTGAGTAAAACTGCTCACCTTTGATTTGTTTTTCAGGGCAATTACAGGAATTGAACTCATATAACCTTCCTCTTTGATCACTACATTTTTTGTGTCCACAATCTAGTCGGATTGTTCATCATAACAATCGTCTAAAAAATCCAAGAATCTTTCTGAATCATTTACGATTTCTTCAAATGTTGTGTACATTCTTTGACCTCCTTTATGTCGCTTTTTTTGTCTACTTGTAATAAAATTTGATTTTCATTTTGTTTATTTACCTATAGTTAAGGTAATAATTAGCTAAATACAGTCTTACATGCTATGAAAGGAGTGGCATTTTGAAGATTTTATTAGTTGTGTCTAGCATTGCTTTTCCTATTATTATGGTTTTTCTACAGAATCACAGAAAGATATTCCGAATAATTTTTAATATTATCGCTGTTATATCAACTAGTATTTTTGGAAATATTGCAGCAACATCTATTTACCAGATCCTAATTGACAATGCTGTATTTATGACTACAATTCATGGTGTTTTTCTTAATCCTTATTTCTTGATAACTGGATCTTATCTTGGAGTATTCATCATTTACAGATTAATGGTTCTTACATTGGATGAAAGATAGTATCTTCATCCATTTTTTCATCCCAATTCCCTGCGAAGCTTATTCTGTCGGTGTTTATTCGGACTGCGAACTAAACACCCACTGCATAACGCAAACCACTCGCACACATCTCAGGTAAATTCGCTTTTACTAATGCATCTGAAAATGGCGGTGGAACACTGTCTCCTACACGTCTAATTTGGTCTGACTTAGTCCCAGAATGTAGTTGTTCGGAAAATCCTGACCCGCGAAGTTATCGACTATAATTTCACGAAAAAAATCAAACTGCTTCATGATTACCTCCTTATTTACTAAACTTATAAATACTTTTTTAATCTCCAATTAAAGATGTTTACTTTATTCCCAAAAATGCTATTATGTGCTAGGAATAATTTACTAGGTTAGGAGTTTAATATGGTATATCTAATTATTGGATTCATTTTATTAATTGTTATTATCGGCGCCTTTAAAAGTGATCAGGCCGGATGCGGTTGCCTAATTTTGGTCATACTAATTCTCTTAATAATGCTTAGATTTTTTCCAACAGCCCTAAAGTTTCTTTTCGATTTATTACGCTTACTTTGGTACGCAATTAAAGATGTAATACCCTCAGCTGTTGGTGACTTATTTGGTGCCTTTTGGAATTGGGCAACTGAATTATTTCTGATTTCAAGCTTCCTTTTTTAAGGAAGTTTGAGATCTAAGAAACTTAATAATCCTTTTGTTAACTTAATATTCGAAATGTCCATCACTTAAATGTTTCATGTTAATATCAATATAGATAATATTGGTAATTTTATCTTAGAAAGAAGTGTATGATATGAAAATGGTTACTTCGAAGTATTTAATAGCTACCTCTTTACTATTTGGAATTATTATTGTTACCTGTGGCATTCAAATAGTTTTTTCCACTTTAGTATTTGTTAGGCTAATTAATTTAATAGTAGTTATTAATCTTTCTATAATTGTTGGTGCCTTCATAAGAGAGATATTCATCCTTAAAAGAAAATAGATAATTACGGTAAATATTCATTCATAACACGCTTATTGTGTCTACTGTTTAATCGGAGTGCGGCAACCCAAAACAGCTAACTAGCTGCTTACTAAAAGTAGGTTATGATTCTGAAAAAATAAGTTATTATTAACCGATTACTATTAAAGGGAGTGCGTTAAATGGATAAGAAACAAAAAATTCTTCTTATCACAATTTTATTAGTCGGTCTTCCAGTAGTGTTTCTTGCGCCAGAAAGCAGATACGTTTTTCTATTATTACCTCTATATGTTGTTATTTCTTTTGGTGTTGAAATTTATGATTGGGTAAAAGAAAAACGAAAAAATATATACTGATTCATTCTTGCTTTTTAACGGGCGGTTACAAACTGGACAATTCACGACCTCACCGCCGATGCTTTAGCTAGTTCAATTTTCAATTCCTCATAAGTTAATAGATCAATAGATAAACCGGTATGGGAATGATGGATACCCATATCTTTTAACCTAGATAAGACAAAATTCCTTTTCATTTCATTTTGAGATTGAACAGCTTGGTAAAGTAATCCCATCAAGCACCCTTCCTTTCCAACTATGGATTTATTTTCTGGAACATCTGGTCCATTTTACGTTTACGATCTTCCAATTCTTTAATGTTAACTGGCTCATTTGACTCAACAGCTGGATTTTTTTGCAGCCATTCAGGAACAACCTCAACTCTTGCCGAGCCTTTTCTGTACGGAGTAACCTTGTTCTGTTTCTGAGCTTGCTTCTCTTTAAATTCAAGCTGATAAGCCTCTACATCAACTGTTGTCTTAAGTCCTTTGTCAAACCAGTCCTTTAAGATAGCTTCAACATATCTCCACGTCTTTTTGCCCTGTTCAGTAGAGCGTTTCATCGCTAGTATGACTAGTTCATCTGAAAGGTCTTCGCACCAGAATGAAATTTTTTCTGAAATGTAGCTACCAATTACACCAAAGCCGTTCTCTTCGTAAAATCGAAATGGATTTTCTTTAACTGGCACGTCATCATCTTTATTAATTATTTCGTTTTGTTTAGTTTCGTTTAGTTTAATTAATGCGGAAGCATTGCCAGAAAGGTTGTCGGAAGGTTTGTCGGAAACACTGTCGGAAATGTTGCCTGCAATTGTTGCCGACAAATCTACTAAACTGTAGATCGCCGCCTGATTTCCCTTCCTAGACCTAAAATCAATGAATCCCTTAATCTTTAAATCATTTCTGGCATTATTAACTGTTCTTTCAGAGAGGCCTGCTTTAATACATAACACCGATACAGCCACCGAAAATTCTCTCTGCCATCCTGCCTTATTGTTTACGTGCACTAATGCGTGCCATAAAGCAATTGCCGATGTGCTAAGTGAATTCGTCTCGAGCCGATCATAGAATGCATTAATAAGCTTTATGTAATTCACGATGTACCTCCTCTCTTTATTGTTTTACACAGACTGCAAAGCCATCTTTAACTGAGATAACGGTATAATCCGGATAACCCTTCATATACTGTAGGACAAGCTTTTTTAAGTGATTGTTATCCTTTGCCTCCTCCCACAACTTTCGAGGGAGGAGAACGTTAGTTTTGTATTCGAGATTACTCATCAATTAAACTTAATTTCCTGATCGATTACAGAAGGCTTTTCTTTCGAATCGGTTTTACCTGTTTCAGGTGCCGCATCGATGATTTCCGGCTCTGTAAAATCTTCAACCTCACTTGCCTCATCTGTTATATCCTTCATTTCTGGCTCCTTTTCGTCCTCAGCAACAGCAGTCTGCATTTCAACAGATAAAATCCCCCACTTGCCAAGCATGTTCCGTAAAACTGTCTTCATGGCCATAGCGTCATAATCAGAACGCCAAACATTGTTTAAGCTTGTTTTGTCCTTGGCTTTATTAAACTTGATACGATGTGCTTCTATTTCATCTCGGGTCCAATAGACAGTCTTTTCAAAACCATTTATCAGTTTGAAATATCCGCAATATCCGATCACCTTATCGCTTGTAGCAGCATCTAAATCAAGGTCAATTTCTTCTGTAAGGCGGTTCCACTTAACAAGTTCACCTTCACGTACCTCGATAACATTAATGCTTTTATATTGGCCTGTCCTAAGAGCTAACTGAATGTATCCTTTGTAACCGAGTTGGAATTGCGCCGCCTTATGACCCTTATTTTTGTCATAGAAAGGAACAATCCAGGCATACCCAAGATTCTTATCAATCGGTAGATCCAGAGTGGCTGCCACCATTGCAGAAGAAACGATACTCATTGGCTCAGCTGCCTGAATGTTAGGATCGCCATTATAAAGATTCAGCAAAGATGACATAAATTGTGGTGCCTTTTTTTCTAAAACCTGTTCAAATTTCTTTTTCATTGTTGGTGCGCTAAGTAAATTTTTAAGCCCAAGAGATTGAGCAGAAACTTGCGTTGTAGCATCCTGTTTATTTACTAATTGATTTTTTAAAGCAGCATTTGTAGCCATTAATTAGCCATCTCCTTCACAGCGAATTTACGAAAACTAGTTTCTTTCAGGACTTCACGGTATATATCAGGGAATTTTTCTTTCAAGGTCTTTGTATCCACTCTGCTTTGAGATTGGTTTTTCCAAGATACAAGGAAACTATCTACCAGACCTGTTTCAGCATCCTTTAGTTCAGCCTTGATTTTATTTTCAATTTCCGTTTTCGCTGACTTGATGAGCTTTTCATCAGCTTTGATTTTTTCATATTGAGATAAATACTCTTTATAATCAGATGGGAGAATAATCTCCTTATCCTTTTCTGCACGATCATATTTTTCTTTAAGGTATTTTTCAGCAGCACTAGAGCCATCTAACTCTGGAGGAATCCCTTGCAGAACATGAAACTCCCAGAAATGCTTTTCAGCTGAGAAGATCATATTGATAAGCTCCTCATCACGTTCTACTTCTTTCCAGATAAATTTATTTCCACCGACAAGCACAGCGATATACCCCTTTTCCTTACCTGTCACGCCAAGGTAATGTTGAACTTGTACAAGATAGCTGGCCGGGACTTCATCTGACTCCCATTCCTTTGCTAGATAAGCACTTGCTGTCTTACATTCAAGCAAAGAGGATTCACCAATAACGAGCCGATCCAGGTTAGCCTTAATGAACGGGAATTCTGGATGGGTGTACATGAAGTTTGTTCGGCGAACCTTCTTATCTGTGCGCTTTTCAAATTCTTTAGCAACCACATTCTCCATTTCATTACCCCAATAGATGGCTTCATTATCGATTTCTAGTGGTGTAACTTGTCCCGTTTTTTCAAGCCATAATTCAAATGCTGTACGGTATTTATTTAAGCCGAGAATGATTCCAGCATCACTGCCACCGATTCCTTTAGTACGTTCTTCAAGCCATTCCATACGGCTCATATCACGAGTAGAAATTGCATTCATATTCATTGCCATAAAATATGCCTCCTTTACCGTCACTGGACGATGTGCTAAAATGACGATAATAAAATTATTTTTCAATCATTGGTTCCTGTTCTCAGCAGGAGCCATTTTTATATTGCTGTTGAAAATATCGCTTGATATTCTTCTGCAAGAAAGCGTTCAAGATTATCTTTCAAGATCAACTCACCATCAATTTCAACGTAATCATCACCAGATAGAATCTCTGTTCCGAAAAAATCAGTACCAGCATGCTCAGGTTGATCTACCATATTCGGATAACCAGCACGTTCAATTTCTTCAATTACTGGATGATCTCGCACATTCCTCACCTCCTTTAAAATCATGAGTTGTACCCCTGTTTTTGATGTACAGTTAGAATTTGCCGTAGCAGTATAAAACTGCTATAATAGAGTTATCAAATTTAATATTTGTTACCGAAAAGTAGTAAGTGTCCGCTTACTGCTTTTTTATTTTTTCTAACAAAAATTGTTTTGTTGTTTGTGATAAACTTAACCATTCCCCAGCTTTGATCTTCATGAATTTCTCACCACCATTTCTACCGAAATCCCTTTAGCTCTCATCAACTTAACAACCTCTTCAAATCGATCACGACGAACCTTTTTTTCGTGCAATCTTTCAAGTTCGCGAATGGAATTTAACAAATCAATAGTCGTCAGCTTTGCTTCTTCAAATTCCCCTTTAAAAATGGATTTTTCAATGCGACTATAGCAGCTATGTATGCACTTATGTTCTGATGCTGCCTTCTCAACATCCTGCGGTAAAACACTTATTTCCGTTAACTGCATAAAGGAAGTCCTCCTATATGTGGTAGTAGTTGATGAATCATTGTTATTCCATCCATTCCATACAAGAACGCCACAGCGACCTCTTGAGCATTTGTAACACGAACCCATTCCATAAATGTGTGCATATCCGGTATCTTCCTTTCTGTTTCAAGTTTTGAAATAGCAGACTGAGAGAGATTCAAGCGATCTCCCATTTCCTCCTGCGATAAACCAGCCTTTTTTCTACATGCCTGCAAGACAACACCAAAATTCAATAGCATTTGTAACACCCCCTCTCTCATATATTCCAAATTGGAATATGGCATTTTTTACAGGAATACTATTCCTTGGTAAAACTTGCTAGAATGAGAGAGTAGGCTAGGAAACCTTGCGTGGTATCCAATTTTCTATGTAGCGTATAGCGCTTTGAAGTTCTTGCCTCTTAACGTCTTTGTAACTGGCAACGCCGAATCTATCTTTAATCTCTCGATAAGCTTCTCGGAAAAGCCTGGCAGCTTCTTGCTTATCTTGAGTGAATTCATAGACTCGGCGTGCTACACCTTTTTGAAGTCGCCGTTGTTCGCCGTAATCAAGGGTTATTTGTTGTTCGACTTTATTATCAATTTGAGTGACAAGTTTTCTGATTTCATGCTGTTCCTCTTTGATCGCTTGAGTATCCTCAACAAGATCAGCAGTTGTACGAAGCACTGTAACAAGAGCCATATCTTTTGAAAGAGGAACAACATTTTCTTTAAAAGAGTAATAATCATCAATTAACTTTTCATAAGCATCCCAAGCCTGATCCGTATTAAGGGACTTTGCATGTAACCACGCACCTTTTTCGGTCCAGAGATACAAAATTGATGTAAATTTAAGGCTGTCGTCATTTTGACGTGCCCCTTTGAATTCTCGGAGATCTTCTCCAGATAGAGCATAAAAATGTTTACCTTGTAAATATCGATCTGCATTTCTCTGAAAGTTACGATTTATTATTTTCGATTCAGTTCCATACGCTTCGGCTAACTGGACGGTCGTTAAAACACGTTGACCATTTTGAAGGTTAGGTTGTAATTGATTCATCAGATAACCTCCCTTTTGAAATAGCGTGTGTTTTCATCAACCCAGCGAGTATGCTGTTCAATCCATTTGAATAGCAAGTGAGTTGGAATCAGGACTCCCGCTTCGCGAAATACTGGAAAGTCTGGACGATTAAATAATTCAGCTGCTTTCGTTTCGCCGATGTCCATTAATTTCATCAACTGCTTTCTTGTAAGTAATGGAGGTAACTGGTTTTGTTGGATTACGTCCGCCACGGCATTTTTGATTTCTTTGCGTAACATTTCGCGGAAATTATCATCTGCGAAATCAAGATTGACTTGGATCATCAAGATCATCCTCCTTACGGGATTTGGATTACTTGTTGCTGGCAAATAGTACTGAGTTCTAGTTGTAAGCTACGAACAATGTCTGGTACCTCGGCAAAGGTTACATTGTTGGTTGATAGAACTTTAAGTAGCTCTTTGATGACTTGTTCTTTTTGTTTAGCGTTCATGGGTTACTCCTTTCAGGCTGTGTTTTTATCACCGCACACTTTGTGCGTATTATCATTAAAAAAAAGGGCCTGCACATTTGTTTTGTAATAATTGGCTAATCTTACTTTAATTTCATCACGAGGGATCCTTTGGGCATTTTCGTACATTTGTAAAGCACTTACGCTAATATCGACGCTAGAAGCGACCTCTTCTCTTGATTTGTCGCCGCGTAACTTAATTAGTCTATTGCCGATAAGTTTTTTATCCACATTCTTACCTCCCTTCCGCACAGTTCGTGTTGCTATGTACTCATAATACACCGCACATTTCGTGCTGTCAACACATTATGTGCGGAATATAAAAATAAAACACAATTCGTGTTAATATTGTATTTAGGTGATGATTATGAGTACATTTGGAGATCGTTTAAGAGTTTTAAGAAAGGAAAAAGGAAAATCCCAAAAAGAGTTTGGGAAACTTTTTTCACTGAGCGAAAGCACTATTGGGATGTATGAAAGAGACGAAAGAAAACCCGATTACGATACTTTGGAAAAGTTTAGTGATTATCTAGAGGTATCGATTGATTTTTTGATTACTGGTAGAGAAAATCCGAACTCTAATAAAGTTATGTGGAAGGATTTACTTGATCCAAAAGCTCAGATATTCTTTAAGGATTTAGCTGATGCACCTGAAGAAAAAATAGAAGAACTCATACAGTTTTGGGAAATCATCAAAAATAGAGGTAAAGGGAATAAATAGGGGGGACTGACATGAACACTGATAAGTTGTCTAAAAAGGCCTTAAAGTTGATTGATATGGCTAAGCAATATTTGGATTCTGATGAAGTCCCTGAATATGCAATTTTAGGAACATATGAAACAGAATGGATGGGTCAAAGAACCACAAGAGGTAATGGACTGTTTCTTGCGACAAACAAAAAGTTATTTTTTTATGCAAAAAGAATGACTGGTTATGAATCTGAAACTTTTCCTTACTCAAAAATAAACAGTTTTGAATCTGGTAAAAAGTTGTTAGGCCATTATATTACTTTTTTCGCAAGTTCCAACATAGTTAGCATGAAATATATTCAAGATGGTAACCTAGGAGATTTTATCACTTATGTAAAATCAAAAATTGAAGATCAACAAGAAGAAGTAAAAACTAATATCGGCATATCTATTGCGGATGAACTAAAAAAATTATCTGATTTAAGAGATGCTGGCATCCTTTCACAAGAAGAATTTATTAATCAAAAAGAGAAACTTTTAAGCTAATACATCTAACCCATGCCTCGGGTTTTTCTTTTAATCACAAAAAGAACATATATTCTCGTTTTTGGGGGTCAATATGAAATATTACACAACTTTGCTTGAAGATTGGATAAAAGAGTTTTATTACAGGCTAGATATCTCCCGCCCTTACCAACTAAACTTGCTAGAAATAAGTGCACGATTGGGTTTGATCGTGAACTACGAAAGAATGACAAGCAGATTTTACGAACAGGACATTATTATCGATGAACGATTGTCTGAACAAGAACAATGGCAAGATTTTGCTCATGAACTTTGTCATATTTTAAGACACAATGGCAATCAGTTCACGATGTCTAAATTGTTTCTAGATTTACAGGAAAATCAAGCAAACCATTTCGCCTACCACTTCTGTATCCCAACTTTCATGCTATTGAAAATGCAGATTCCTGATGATCGTAATCAAGCAATTTATTTTCTTGCAAATACCTTTAGCGTCACACTTGAATTTGCCGAAAAGCGTTTAGATTTATTTCTGAATCAAATTTTTAGTTTCCAATTAGCTGCTTTAAATTCGCAATTTTTAAAAAGTAAGTAAACAGAAAGGTGGAATCGTTATGAAGAAAGGTAACATTCCAAAATTCAATCTACAAGAAGAATTTAAAGAATCAAAACGATTAGGCGTAAATACAGTAAAAATTCCATTGCTCAGTAATATTAGATTAGTAGACGGTAAATTGCAATATGACATAGAAGATTATATCGAGACGCCTATACATTTTTTGAAAGATGAAAATAGGAGTTTGAATTGAAAATTTTCGCGTTCGCGTTCCTCATCATCTTTTTTAGTTTAGTTTAGTTTTGTTTAGTTTAATTAATGCGGAAGCATTGCCGGAAAGGTTGTCGGAAGGTTTGTCGGAAACACTGTCGGAAGAACTGTCAGCAATGATTGCCGACAAAAATAATAAATGAAGGGTTGTGGATCATTTTGGCATCTCTAAGAAAAGTGAAAGCGAATAATAAACAAGGTTATAAATGGTTATGCGTGGCTGATGGTCCGCCTGATCCAGTCACAGGGAAACGAAAGCAAATATCCAGAAAAGCCGACGGGAAAAAAGAAGCAATCAAACTTGTCGAAGATGCCCTTCGGAAGCTAAGTGAAGATGGAATCGATGAAAAAAAGATAAGGAAGCTACCTTTCGAATCAGTCGCTTGGGAATGGTTGAACACCTACGCTAAAGGGAAAGTCAAATCAAGCACCGTTCGTGTCCGGGAAAAGGAAATCAAAATCACACTTAGATACTATGCGAAAGTGAACATTGATAAGGTAAGTTCTCGGATGCATCAGAACATGTTAAATGATTTGGATGATAAAAATTATGTAAAAACAACAATTGAGGGTGTTCATGTTACCGCTAATATGATTTTTAAGTATGCGATAAAAGAAAAGATGAGAAAGGATAACCCTTGTACTGGAGCTGTTATTCCAGTTAAAAAATTGACAGTGGAAGACATTGAGAACACTTCGGTTGAAGATAAGTATCTGGAAAAAGGGGAACTATCTGAATTTCTGACTGCCGCAAAGCACCATGGACTTGAATTGGATTTAGAGATCTTTTATCTACTAGCATTTTCGGGGATGCGATCAGGGGAATTGTGCGCTCTTAAATGGACAGATATAAACTTCGATACAAATGAGGTCAGAATTACAAAAACTTTGTACAATCCTCAAAACAATATGAAGGAGTATGAGCTTACACCTCCTAAAACAAAGGGTTCAATTCGTACATTCGATGTAGATGATAGTGTAATTGACTTATTAAGATCTTTAAAAAGAAGACAAGCAAAAGTGAAATTGGCGACCAGAAAGGATAATCCTGACTACCACGATAAAAATTTTATTTTCTCCAGAGATAACGGGTATCCATACATACAAAAAAACATCATAATCAGAATGAAACGATTGCTGAAAAAAACACCGATTACGAAGAATGCCACACCACATATATTTCGCCATACCCACATTAGTATGTTAGCAGAAGCCGAAATAGATATTAATACGATTATGAAACGAGTCGGGCATGATGACATGAAGACGACTATGAAAATTTATTCCCATGTCACAGATAAAATGAAAAAGAATGCCGCCCAAAAGATTAAAAATCATTTCGGGAGCATTCTTAATTTACCAAAATCGCAAGAAATGTGAGTGAAATGTGATTTTATCAGCACACAGGCACTTTAGAAGTGCCTGTAAACACTGGTATATCAACATTTCTCAAGCATGAATTACATCATGCCGCCCATTCCACCCATGCCGCCCATATCAGGCATACCCATGCCGCCAGCACCAGCAGGTTCTGGTTTGTCAGCTACTACTGCTTCTGTTGTTAAGAACATTGCAGCTACTGATCCAGCGTTTTGTAGTGCATAACGAGTAACTTTTGTAGGGTCAACGATACCAGCTTCGATCATGTTTACCCACTCGCCGTTTGCAGCGTTGAATCCTGTGCCTACTGCTTCACCTTTTAGGCGCTCTACGATTACTGATCCTTCAAGACCAGCGTTGTGAGCAATTTGGCGTACAGGCTCTTCGATTGCACGAAGAACGATGTTGATACCAGTTGCTACGTCACCCTCAGCTTGAATTGCAGCAATTTTGCTGTATACGTTTAGAAGAGCAGTACCACCACCAGCTACGATTCCTTCTTCAACCGCTGCACGAGTAGAGTTTAATGCGTCTTCGATACGAAGTTTGCGTTCTTTTAATTCTGTTTCAGTTGCAGCACCAACTTTAATAACTGCTACTCCACCAGCTAATTTAGCTAGGCGCTCTTGTAATTTTTCACGGTCAAATTCAGAAGTCGTTTCTTCTAATTGAACACGGATTTGATTTACACGAGCTTGGATTTGAGCAGAGTCTCCAGCACCTTCAACGATCGTTGTGTTTTCTTTAGAAACAACCACTTTAGAAGCGCGTCCTAATGATTCGATTGTAGCCGATTTAAGATCAAGACCAACTTCTTCTGTGATCACTTCTCCGCCAGTAAGTGCAGCGATATCTTCAAGCATCGCTTTACGACGATCTCCGAATCCAGGTGCTTTAACCGCTACTGCGTTGAATGTTCCACGAAGTTTGTTCACAACAAGTGTTGCAAGTGCTTCGCCTTCAACATCTTCAGCAATCATCAATAGTGGTTTACCTTGTTGAACAACTTGTTCAAGCACAGGAAGGATTTCTTGGATATTTGTAATTTTTTTGTCAGTGATTAGGATATATGGATTTTCAAGGACAGCTTCCATTTTATCTGAATCAGTAACCATGTATGGTGATGCATAGCCACGGTCGAATTGCATACCTTCAACAACATCAAGCTCCGTTGTGAAGCCTTTTGATTCTTCGATTGTGATTACGCCGTCGTTTCCAACACGCTCCATAGCTTCAGCGATTAATTGACCAACTTCTTCGTCAGCAGAAGAAATCGCAGCTACTTGTGCAATGCTTTCTTTATTTTCGATTGGTTTAGAGATAGCTTTCAACTCTTCGATTGCTACGTTTACTGCTTTCTCCATTCCTTTACGGATACCCATTGGGTTAGCACCAGCTGTAACGTTTTTAAGTCCTTCGCGGATCATCGCTTGAGCAAGAACTGTAGCTGTAGTTGTACCATCACCAGCAACATCATTTGTTTTGCTCGCTACTTCAGCAACTAATTTTGCACCCATGTTTTCAAATGCATCTTCAAGTTCGATTTCTTTCGCGATTGTTACACCGTCATTTGTGATAAGTGGTGAACCAAATTTTTTCTCAAGAACCACGTTACGTCCTTTTGGTCCTAATGTTACTTTAACTGCATTTGCAAGAGCATCTACTCCGCGTAGCATTGCACGGCGAGCGTCTTCACTGAATTTAATATCTTTAGCCATGTATAAAACCCTCCCTAATTTTTATAAAAATGGTTCGTTCGGTTATGTTTTGTATGTGCTTAGCCGATAACAGCTAAAATATCGCTTTCGCGTAAAATTAAGTATTCTGTACCATCATATTTCACTTCAGTACCAGCATATTTTGAGAAGATAATACGATCGCCTTGGGCAACCTCTAAAGCTACACGTTCACCATTTTCAAGAATACGGCCATTGCCGGCAGCCACTATTTTACCTTCTTGCGGCTTTTCTTTTGCAGTATCAGGAAGTACGATACCGCTTGCAGTTTTTTCCTCAGATTGAACTAGTTCAATAATAACGCGATCACCTAATGGTTTTAACAAGTGAAACACCCTCCTCAAATTGTGTTGATGTATAGATCCTCTTATTATTAGCACTCACTACCATCGAGTGCTAACACAATTATTATATTAAATAAAACCTGGTTCTTTTGCAAGTAATTCTATTGTAAATTTTTCTATTCATTTTATTTGGTAGACGGGAATACTACTTCATAGTCATTTCTTATTTTTAAAAACAAATGATGGATTCGTACGTTTAATTGGAGTTATCTGCTTTTTTTTGATACCCTTTTCTTTATAAGATAAGTAAAAGTATTCAGCATACGCTTCCTAATTGGGATGTGTGGTCTTATCCTTTTTTATTTTCATAAAATGATTGTATACCCTAGATTAAAGGAGATATCTTTTTGAAAAAAGAATTTTGGTTTGTCATCATTACATATGTCATTATGCAGCTGTCAGGTGGATTAGCTATCGATATCATTGCCATGATCGCTGTTTCTGCTGGTATGGAGCTAACAAACGAACTCAAAACGTTAATTGGTGCCTATTGGATTGTTTTCAGCTTCATTATCGCTCTGATATTTGTCCTGTTTTTCATGCGGCACGAGATGCGGCAAAAGGATATTCGAAATCAGACTACGATTCCCGTTTCGATTCTTTGGGGATTTGGCGGGGTCTTCCTTGCCATGTTTGCGCAGACAGTAGCAGGACTGCTTGAGCAACAGATGGGCATTAAACAGAACTCAGAAAACACGGAGCAGATCTTAAGCCTAATCACACAATTTCCAATCGTTATGCTTGTGTCCTCTATCGTTGGACCCATCCTGGAAGAAATCATTTTCCGAAAAATCATCTTCGGTTCTCTTTATAAGCGATTAAACTTCTTCCTATCAGCACTCATTAGTTCGGTCATATTCGGTTTTGCTCATTTTGAGCCCGAGCATATTCTCTTATACTCCGCAATGGGTTTTACCTTTGCCTATCTATATATAAAGACCAAGCGAATTCTCGTCCCAATATTCGCACATGTAGCGATGAATACACTCGTCGTCATCGTGCAGTTGAATTATGACAAATACTTGGATTCTTTGGAAAAAGCGCAGTCATTTATCGGAGGGGTTTTATGAAACGTCGGTCACCTTTATCTATTGGCATTATCTATATCGCGTTAGGGGTTCTATTCACCGTATTTGCTATTCAATCAGTATCATCTAACGGTTGGGGCTTCTTTTCTTATTTTCTTGTTGGTTTAGCCACTCTTGACCTGGGTTCAGGCGTAAGAATGCTTATTCTGCATTATAAGATCAAAGCGGTACATAAAAATAAGAAAAAGTAATAAAATTAAAATAACACGCTGCCTGATGCAAGAATCGGACAGCGTGTTGATTATTCTTCTATACTATTTTCTTCTTCTGAATCTGTATAATTCTTCAGAAAATAAATAAGAGACTGTAATTCCACAGCAAGGTCAATATGATGAATCCGAACCGTACTCGGTACATTTAATCTCGCAGGTGTGAAATTTAATATACCGCGAATATCTGCTTGAATCAATTGATCAGTAATCGGCTGAGCAACTGATACTGGTACAGTCAATATCGCAACCGCAATATTTTCTTCTTTCAATCGTTCTGTGAGCTCATCCATATGATGGACATACACATCTTCTACCCGTTTTCCTACCTTCTCTGGATCTACATCAAATGCCATCGCAATTTTTGTATTATTATTTTTCAAAAAATTATAGTTTAGAAAAGCTGTTCCTAAATTACCAACTCCAATTAATGCAACTTGTGTTAGGTCATCTTGGTCTAAAGTTTTTTGAAAAAATGATAATAGGTAATTCACATTATATCCGTAGCCTTTTTTACCTAAGGCTCCAAAATAAGAAAAGTCCCTGCGAATCGTAGCGGAGTCAACTTTAACCGCATCACTTAACTCTGCAGACGATACTCTTTGTTTACCAGCAGAATGTAGATTTTTTAAAAAACGATAATATAAGGGCAGCCGTTTGGCAGTTGCTTGCGGAATCTTCATTGGTTCTTGGATCATTACTTTCCCCGCTTTCCCATTTGCTATTTCTTCATTTAGTAGTCAAAACGGTCGATATTTCACGCTTTTAAGTATGCGCTCTTCATATCTTTTGGTACTAACAGTGAAAGATATTTCTGGTAGCGTTGCCATTTCAATGTTGTACCTTCTTGTTCATTCAGGTAGTTATCATATCTTGTCGGACATTACCTAAGTGGAGTGCTCTTTTTAAATCATACACTATAATGCATTATTTGTAACAATTTTGTTTAATTTCCTTACCCGAGCGCTTTTATACGAGTGCTTCTATTGCCGATAAATGCCATAATACGTTACACTATGGATAACGCAATCGAGGTGAAATCATGATTTTATTACAAATCAATCAATTATCGAAGTATTACGGAGCTGAACTTATTTTATCAAATATGAAGCTCGAAGTTCAAAATAGAGACAGAATTGCCTTAGTCGGTAGAAATGGTGCTGGCAAGTCCACGTTATTGAAAATCATAGCTGGACATCTTTCCCATGATGGCGGTGAATTGATCAAACCAAAGGGTGTGTCCATTGGGTATTTGGCACAAGATACCGGGCTTGAATCGGAGCTTTCCATCTGGGATGAAATGCTAACTGTATATGAGGGGCTTATTTCCAAAGAAAAGGAACTACGAAGACTTGAACAAACGATGTCACAACCCGAAACGTTTGAAAATGAACTCTTATATCAAAAGGTTCTTTCTGAATATGATACTTTGCAAGTACAATTCAAGGAGCAAGGTGGCTATCAATACGAAGCCGATATTCGTTCCGTTTTGCATGGTCTTCAGTTTGCAGACTTTGATCGTTCTACATTGATTCACAGCTTGAGCGGTGGCCAAAAAACAAGACTGGCACTTGGGAAATTGCTGTTGACCAAGCCTGATATTTTGATTTTGGATGAACCGACAAACCATTTGGATATTGAAACATTATCATGGCTTGAACAATATCTCCAAAATTATCATGGTGCTGTATTAATTGTATCCCATGACCGATACTTTTTAGATAAAGTTGTGAATCAAGTATATGAAATCTCACGCAATGCTATCAAGAAGTACCATGGTAATTATAGCAATTATCTCGTGAAAAAGGCAGAGAGCTTCGAGCGTGACATGAAGCTCTTTGAAAAACAACAGGAAGAAATCGAAAAGCTTCGTGATTTCGTCCAACGGAACCTTACAAGAGCTTCTACAACCAAAAGGGCTCAAAGTAGGCGGAAGCAATTAGATAAAATGGATGTCATGGACCGTCCTCAAGGTGACGAGAAATCCGCATCTTTCTCTTTTCAAATAGATAGGCAGAGCGGTAATGACGTCCTTTCCATTCAGGATTTAGCAATCGGCTATGAGGATACTGCTGTTTCCCAAAACATTACTATGAAGATTTCAAAGGGAGATAGCCTTGCTCTTGTTGGTCCAAACGGGGTTGGAAAATCAACTTTATTAAAAACGATTATCGGAAAAGTAGCAGCTATACAAGGTGACATTCGCTTTGGCACAAATGTTCAAGTCAGCTATTATGATCAGGAGCAAGCGAATCTTGTTTCTAATAAACGTGTGCTTAATGAACTGTGGGACGAGCATCCGTCTGTGCCTGAGAAAGAAATTCGGACGATACTTGGTAATTTCCTCTTTACGGGTGATGAAGTATTGAAAACAGTCTCAACCCTTAGTGGGGGCGAGAAAGCAAGATTGGCTTTGGCGAAAATGATGATGGAGAAAGGGAATCTCCTTATTTTAGATGAACCAACCAACCATCTTGACCTCGATAGCAAACTCGTACTTGAAAATGCCCTGATTGATTATCCAGGTACAATCCTGTTCGTTTCACATGATCGTTACTTTATTAATCGAATTGCCACCAAAGTCATTGAGCTTTCCAAAGTCAGAAGCGAGGAATTTCTCGGTGATTATGATTATTATGTTGAAAAAAAGCAAGAACAACTAGAGATTAAAGAATATGAACGCCATCAAAATGGGACAAGCCCTGAACAAACGGCAGACAAATCTTCCTTTAAGGTAGATAAAGAAGCAAAAAAGGCAGAACGTCAGCGTCAACGTCGTATTGAAGAAATCGAAGCAACAATGGAAAAGCTTGAAAGCGAAATTGAACAATATAACAAGCTTCTCTGTGATCCTGATGTATTTCAAAATCACGAAAAAGTACTTACGATCCAAGCTGACCTTGACCGCGTTCAGGCACAACTTGATGTGCTTCTTGAAGAATGGGCAGAACTTGCGGAATAAGAACAAAGATGGCATTTGATCATCCTGTTTAGAGAATCCCAAAAGGGTCAGACCTCACATTCTATAGACCGTTTATTGTGTCACTTACACGTCAAGTAAACGATATATTAAATGTGGGTTCTGACCCCCTTTACGATGGAACAAGATACTTACAACCAAAACGGCTATATTTATTTTTTTCATTGAAAGCTCCACAATCGTTTCTTTTTCCATCCCTCTCATTGCCGTTTTTCCCATTCATCCACAACCTTATCCACATTATCAACGTTATTATTCCTAGTCTCATTAACCTTTTCCACAATATCCACAGAACAGATCATATTTATCCACAAAACCATATGGTTATGCACATAAAAATAGATAAGTTATCCACAGTTAATGGAATTTTCTATCTTTTTAATAAATAATGCGCTTTCTTGTGGATAATTTACCTGTTACTTCTAATTATCCACAGCTTATTCATAGAAAAAGGTGAGCTGCCTTTTATCGCTAACTCACCATTTCCAATTAAATTGTTCCAATATCTAAACCTGGGTTTCCATTCATCGCCATGCCAGATCTTTTCCCGTTTTCAAATAATACACTCCCTGCCGCTCCAATCATTGCTGCGTTATCTGTACAGAGAGCAAGTGGTGGGATAATCAGTTCAGTATCCGTGATTGTTTCAAATGCTTCAGTAAGCGCCTTACGAAGGCCTTTATTTGCAGCTACCCCGCCAGCCAAAAGGACTTGATGAACACCATACTCCTGAGTCGCCTTGACCGTTTTCTTAACTAAAACATCAATCACACTTTGCTGAAAGCTTGCCGCTAAATCTGCTGCCTCAATCGTTTCACCACGCTGTTCTGCATTATGAAGTGTATTAATTACAGCCGATTTCAAACCGCTAAAACTAAAATCATAAGAATCTTCAAGCCACGCCCTTGGAAGCGGAACAGAGGTAGGATCCCCTTCCTGAGCCAATCGATCTATATGAGGGCCGCCCGGATAAGGTAGATGTAAGGTTCTCGCCACTTTATCATACGCTTCTCCAGCTGCGTCATCCCTCGTCTCACCGATCACCTTAAACTGGCCGGGGCTTTTAATCATTACAAGCTCTGTATGCCCTCCTGAGACTACTAGCGAGAGGGCTGGGTACTTAATTTCTTTAATCAGCCGATTTGCATAAATATGTCCCGCAATGTGATGTACACCTACTAATGGGATGTTATGTGCAAATGCTACAGCCTTCGCTGCGTTTACTCCTATCAATAATGCACCAACAAGACCTGGACCTTCCGTAACGGCAATAGCATCAAGATCATCATAGGTAACATCTGCTTTCCGTAACGCTTCTTCCAATACAAGAGTAATCTGCTCTACATGATGTCTTGATGCAATTTCAGGGACAACCCCGCCAAATCGCTTATGGCTTTCAATTTGTGAGGCAACGATATTACTAAGAATATCGGTCCCATTTTTAATAACGGCTGCTGCTGTTTCATCACAGCTCGTTTCTATCCCTAAGATAAGTTGATCTTTTTTCACGTTAAATTCACCCACATTACATATGCATCTTCCTGGTTGTCGGTATAATAGTTTTTACGAATGCCTCCAGTTTGAAAGCCGAGCTTCTTATAAAGAGACTGGGCAACCATATTGCTAACACGTACTTCAAGCGTCATCCGAATGACTCCCATACTCAAAGCAACTTCAATCATCTTTCGAAGCAGTTCTTCACCAAGCTTGAGCCCGCGATAATCAGGCAAAATTGCTATGTTGGTAATATGAGCTTCATCGATGACTATCCACGCACCGCAATATCCAGCAATCGTACCTTCATCCTCAATAACCAGATACTTCGCATATTGATTATGATTCAATTCATTATAGAAAGCTTCCCTGCTCCAAGGTAACGTAAAGGACTGTCTCTCTACAACCAAAACTTGATCGATATCTTCTGTTCTCATTAATCGAAACGTCATCGTTTTACTCATCGCAACCGGTCTCTTCCATTTAGAATTTTTATCTATTTTTTCTGTTGCTCTAACCATTTAACTTCTGCCTCTGCCATCCTCACATAATTGGGGACAAACATGTGAACGTCCTCTTGTTTCTTATCTCTTCCTAAAAACGCTAACTCAGCAGGTCTTGGGTTATAGGCTTGTGCTGGAATAAAATAAGCTCGTTCACCTAATACATCTTTAAGTGTATCAACATGAATTGCAATATCTTGACCGACAAATAGTACGGGCACATTCAACTCTTTAAGCTTTTGTGCCCATTCAACTGCCAACATATTTTTGTCCTCACTACGGCTCTCCAGACCACTCTCAGTAAATTGATACAAGCCTGTATAAATTTGTCCACGGCGCGCATCGAATAAAGGAGATATCATCCCATTGAAATAACGGCCATTTGCTGCTAGAACTTCTAGACTCGAGATTCCAACCAAGGGAATACTTAATGTCCAAGCAAGTGTTTTAGCAATAGTAACGCCTATCCTAACTCCAGTATATGAGCCAGGTCCCTTTGCTACGACAATTTTCTCCAATTCAGCCGGTTTTGTATCACAATCCCTTAAAAGTGACTCAATGGCTGGCATTACACGCAAAGAATGATTTTTCTTTAAATTTGTAACGTATTCCCCAACCACTTGGTCTCCATCGGTCAAAGCTATTCCTAATGTAAAATTCGATGTATCAATCGCTAATACCTTCATGAAATAATCTCCTTACACAACTCAACATACCGAGTTCCAGAAGGCTGCAATACAATTCGCCTTTTTGAATCACCCAGTCTAAAAATCTGAATCGTTAATATTTCTTCCGGAAGCTGCTCTTGAATTAAATGGGCCCATTCAACAACAGTCACTCCCTCGCCTTCGAAATACTCATCAAAACCAAGGTCCTCTTCTTCTTCACTCACTCGATATACATCCATATGATACAACGGTAAACGGCCCATATATTCTTTTATAATCGTAAATGTAGGGCTATTCACATTCCGCTTAACACCTAAGCCTTTTGCAAGCCCTTTGGTGAAAGCTGTTTTACCCGCACCAAGGTCACCCTCCAAAGCCAATACATCTCCAGCATTAAGTTTCTCCGCCAAACTACTAGCAAAATCTACCGTCTCTAATTCACTCCTAGAAACCCACTCAAATTTCTGTTCCATCTATATTATCACCTCAAAAAAAACCAAACAGCTAAACGCAAGCTGGTTCATTATCCTATAAGTAGTTTACCTTTTTTCAAAACAAGACACAAACAAGAAAAGCACAAGAATGCACGATGAGCTTTTTACAAAAATCACCACTTCCTCAAAAATGAGAAATTAATTCCTCTTATCTTACTTTAGAAATTTTTGGATCTCAATGAACTAAACTGCTTTTGGCACATTTTAATGTATTGTGAAAACTAATATTTCACTCAAGCATTTTTCAGTTATCCACAAAGCGAAATGAGTAGTTCTTAATTTTCACTTTTCACTCTGTGGATAATTAAAAACATAAGTTTATTCAAGCTAAGTATCCACAATATGTGTCTCTTATTGTTAACTGATAAGAGTTAACGTAGGTAAGTTTCACCAAAATATGTACTTAATGAAACTAATACATAATGCGCCTAGTCTATCTGAGCTATCTTAATTCTTTTCTTTTTAATAGTGTAAAAAAATCCTAATTAGTTATACACATGTTAATAATTCTTGCGAATTAGCGACTAAAGTTGAATACAGACAGACGAATTGAGTAAGATTATCCACAATTCCCATCCATTTAGACAATAAAAAAAACGAAACCTAAGTTTCGCTTTTTTTATGATTGCGGGGACAGGATTTGAACCTGCGACCTTCGGGTTATGAGCCCGACGAGCTACCGAACTGCTCCACCCCGCGACGATATAAGTTATTACTTAATAATAATAGTATATCCTTTATTTAAGAAATTATACATTAATTATTATTAAATTTAAGCTTGGCGGCGTCCTACTCTCACAGGGGGAGACCCCCAACTACCATCGGCGCTAAAGAGCTTAACTTCCGTGTTCGGAATGGGAACGGGTGTGACCTCTTTGCTATCGCCACCAAACAATAAAGGAATATCATTCCTTCAAAACTAGATAATAAGAAGGATTTTTGCTTTTTTCAAGAACAATAAGGTTAAGTCCTCGATCGATTAGTATCAGTCAGCTCCACATGTCGCCACGCTTCCACCTCTGACCTATCAACCTGATCATCTTTCAGGGATCTTACTAGCTTACGCTATGGGAAATCTCATCTTGAGGGGGGCTTCATGCTTAGATGCTTTCAGCATTTATCCCGTCCGCACGTAGCTACCCAGCGATGCTCTTGGCAGAACAACTGGTACACCAGCGGTGCGTCCATCCCGGTCCTCTCGTACTAAGGACAGCTCCTCTCAAATTTCCTGCGCCCACGACGGATAGGGACCGAACTGTCTCACGACGTTCTGAACCCAGCTCGCGTACCGCTTTAATGGGCGAACAGCCCAACCCTTGGGACCGACTACAGCCCCAGGATGCGATGAGCCGACATCGAGGTGCCAAACCTCCCCGTCGATGTGGACTCTTGGGGGAGATAAGCCTGTTATCCCCGGGGTAGCTTTTATCCGTTGAGCGATGGCCCTTCCATGCGGAACCACCGGATCACTAAGCCCGACTTTCGTCCCTGCTCGACTTGTAGGTCTCGCAGTCAAGCTCCCTTGTGCCTTTACACTCTACGAATGATTTCCAACCATTCTGAGGGAACCTTTGGGCGCCTCCGTTACATTTTAGGAGGCGACCGCCCCAGTCAAACTGCCCGCCTGACACTGTCTCCCGCCCCGATAAGGGGCGCGGGTTAGAATTTCAATACAGCCAGGGTAGTATCCCACCGACGCCTCGACCGAAGCTAGCGCTCCGGCTTCACAGGCTCCTACCTATCCTGTACAAGCTGTACCAAAATTCAATATCAGGCTGCAGTAAAGCTCCACGGGGTCTTTCCGTCCTGTCGCGGGTAACCTGCATCTTCACAGGTACTATAATTTCACCGAGTCTCTCGTTGAGACAGTGCCCAGATCGTTACGCCTTTCGTGCGGGTCGGAACTTACCCGACAAGGAATTTCGCTACCTTAGGACCGTTATAGTTACGGCCGCCGTTTACTGGGGCTTCAATTCAAAGCTTCGCCTTGCGGCTAACCTCTCCTCTTAACCTTCCAGCACCGGGCAGGCGTCAGCCCCTATACTTCGCCTTGCGGCTTCGCAGAGACCTGTGTTTTTGCTAAACAGTCGCCTGGGCCTATTCACTGCGGCTTTTCCGGGCTATTCACCCTAAAAAGCACCCCTTCTCCCGAAGTTACGGGGTCATTTTGCCGAGTTCCTTAACGAGAGTTCTCTCGCACACCTTAGGATTCTCTCCTCGCCTACCTGTGTCGGTTTGCGGTA
This sequence comes from Peribacillus sp. JNUCC 23, assembly GCF_053653995.1. The sequence continues at coordinate 323,565 of NZ_CM132202.1, read as the reverse complement.
CGGGCACCCTACATCTCACTAGAGGCTTTTCTTGGCAGCGTGGAATCAGGAACTTCGGTACTATATTTCCCTCGCCATCACAGCTCCGCCTTAATGGAAACGGGATTTTCCTCGTTTCCGGCCTAACTGCTTGGACGCGCATATCCAACAGCGCGCTTACCCTATCCTTCTGCGTCCCCCCATCGCTCAAACGATGTATAGGTGGTACAGGAATATCAACCTGTTGTCCATCGCCTACGCTTTTCAGCCTCGGCTTAGGTCCCGACTAACCCTGAGCGGACGAGCCTTCCTCAGGAAACCTTAGGCATTCGGTGGAAGGGATTCTCACCCTTCTTTCGCTACTCATACCGGCATTCTCACTTCTAAGCGCTCCACCAGTCCTTCCGGTCTAGCTTCAACGCCCTTAGAACGCTCTCCTACCACGGATACCATACGGTATCCATCCACAGCTTCGGTGTTACGTTTAGCCCCGGTACATTTTCGGCGCAGAGTCACTCGACCAGTGAGCTATTACGCACTCTTTAAATGATGGCTGCTTCTGAGCCAACATCCTGGTTGTCTAAGCAACTCCACATCCTTTTCCACTTAACGTAAACTTGGGGACCTTAGCTGGTGGTCTGGGCTGTTTCCCTCTTGACTACGGATCTTATCACTCGCAGTCTGACTCCCGAGAATAAGTATTTGGCATTCGGAGTTTGACTGAATTCGGTAACCCGTTGGGGGCCCCTAGTCCAATCAGTGCTCTACCTCCAATACTCTCATCTCGAGGCTAGCCCTAAAGCTATTTCGGAGAGAACCAGCTATCTCCAGGTTCGATTGGAATTTCTCCGCTACCCACACCTCATCCCCGCACTTTTCAACGTACGTGGGTTCGGGCCTCCATTCAGTGTTACCTGAACTTCACCCTGGACATGGGTAGATCACCTGGTTTCGGGTCTACGACCTCATACTCATGCGCCCTATTCAGACTCGCTTTCGCTGCGGCTCCGTCTTATCAACTTAACCTTGCATGAAATCGTAACTCGCCGGTTCATTCTACAAAAGGCACGCTATCACCCATTAACGGGCTCTAACTACTTGTAGGCACACGGTTTCAGGATCTATTTCACTCCCCTTCCGGGGTGCTTTTCACCTTTCCCTCACGGTACTGGTTCACTATCGGTCACTAGGTAGTATTTAGCCTTGGGAGATGGTCCTCCCTGCTTCCGACGGGATTTCTCGTGTCCCGCCGTACTCAGGATCCACTCAGGAGGGAACGAAGTTTCAGCTACAGGGTTATTACCTTCTTTGACGGATCTTTCCAGATCACTTCACTTACCCCGTTCCTTTGTAACTCCATGTTGAGTGTCCTACAACCCCAAGAGGCAAGCCTCTTGGTTTGGGCTATCTTCCGTTTCGCTCGCCGCTACTCAGGAAATCGCGTTTGCTTTCTCTTCCTCCGGGTACTTAGATGTTTCAGTTCCCCGGGTCTGCCTTCAGTACCCTATGTATTCAGGTAAAGATACTGTTCCATTACGAACAGTGGGTTTCCCCATTCGGAAATCTCCGGATCAAAGCTTACTTACAGCTCCCCGAAGCATATCGGTGTTAGTCCCGTCCTTCATCGGCTCCTAGTGCCAAGGCATCCACCGTGCGCCCTTTCTAACTTAACCATATGGTGGCTGATAAACGAAAAGTTTATCAAACAACCTAGTTGTTAAAAGGTCTTACTTGATGTCTTGAAAAATTAATGCAAAAATTTGCCTTCTATCTATTATCTAGTTTTCAAAGAACGATTCGGCAACGAATAAGCAAAAGACTAATCTGTTGCTTTCATTTACCACGAATGAATGAATTACTCATTCAAAACTGAACAAAACAAAAGCGCTCGTTATATTCCTTAGAAAGGAGGTGATCCAGCCGCACCTTCCGATACGGCTACCTTGTTACGACTTCACCCCAATCATCTGTCCCACCTTAGGCGGCTGGCTCCTTGCGGTTACCTCACCGACTTCGGGTGTTACAAACTCTCGTGGTGTGACGGGCGGTGTGTACAAGGCCCGGGAACGTATTCACCGTGGCATGCTGATCCACGATTACTAGCGATTCCGGCTTCATGTAGGCGAGTTGCAGCCTACAATCCGAACTGAGAATGGCTTTATGAGATTCGCTTACCCTCGCGGGTTTGCAGCTCTTTGTACCATCCATTGTAGCACGTGTGTAGCCCAGGTCATAAGGGGCATGATGATTTGACGTCATCCCCACCTTCCTCCGGTTTGTCACCGGCAGTCACCTTAGAGTGCCCAACTAAATGCTGGCAACTAAGATCAAGGGTTGCGCTCGTTGCGGGACTTAACCCAACATCTCACGACACGAGCTGACGACAACCATGCACCACCTGTCACTTTTGTCCCCGAAGGGAAGTCCCTATCTCTAGGGAGGGCAAAAGGATGTCAAGACCTGGTAAGGTTCTTCGCGTTGCTTCGAATTAAACCACATGCTCCACCGCTTGTGCGGGCCCCCGTCAATTCCTTTGAGTTTCAGCCTTGCGGCCGTACTCCCCAGGCGGAGTGCTTAATGCGTTAGCTGCAGCACTAAAGGGCGGAAACCCTCTAACACTTAGCACTCATCGTTTACGGCGTGGACTACCAGGGTATCTAATCCTGTTCGCTCCCCACGCTTTCGCGCCTCAGTGTCAGTTACAGACCAGAAAGTCGCCTTCGCCACTGGTGTTCCTCCAAATCTCTACGCATTTCACCGCTACACTTGGAATTCCACTTTCCTCTTCTGCACTCAAGTTCCCCAGTTTCCAATGACCCTCCACGGTTGAGCCGTGGGCTTTCACATCAGACTTAAGGAACCACCTGCGCGCGCTTTACGCCCAATAATTCCGGACAACGCTTGCCACCTACGTATTACCGCGGCTGCTGGCACGTAGTTAGCCGTGGCTTTCTGGTTAGGTACCGTCAAGGTACCAGCAGTTACTCTGGTACTTGTTCTTCCCTAACAACAGAACTTTACGACCCGAAGGCCTTCTTCGTTCACGCGGCGTTGCTCCGTCAGACTTTCGTCCATTGCGGAAGATTCCCTACTGCTGCCTCCCGTAGGAGTCTGGGCCGTGTCTCAGTCCCAGTGTGGCCGATCACCCTCTCAGGTCGGCTACGCATCGTGGCCTTGGTGAGCCATTACCTCACCAACTAGCTAATGCGCCGCGGGCCCATCTGTAAGTGACAGCCGAAACCGTCTTTCCATCTCTTCTCATGCGAGAAAAGAAATTATCCGGTATTAGCTCCGGTTTCCCGAAGTTATCCCAGTCTTACAGGTAGGTTGCCCACGTGTTACTCACCCGTCCGCCGCTAAATCAAGGGAGCAAGCTCCCTATCATTCGCTCGACTTGCATGTATTAGGCACGCCGCCAGCGTTCGTCCTGAGCCAGGATCAAACTCTCCAAAAAGTGTTTGACTTGCTCATTTGTTTTTATAGTGTGTACTCACTTCAATTAAAACGTTGGCGCTTTGTTTTGTTCAGTTTTCAAAGAGCAATATTGGAGCGGGTGAAGAGAATCGAACTCTCATCATCAGCTTGGAAGGCTGAGGTTTTACCACTAAACTACACCCGCATATTATTAAAAGTAAAAAATGAATGGTCGGGAAGACAGGATTCGAACCTGCGACCCCTTGGTCCCAAACCAAGTGCTCTACCAAGCTGAGCTACTTCCCGTTTATATGGCGCGCCCGAAAGGAGTCGAACCCATAACCTTCTGATCCGTAGTCAGACGCTCTATCCAATTGAGCTACGGGCGCATAAATACTATCTGAATTACATTCTTTGGTGCGGCCGAGAGGACTTGAACCTCCACAGGGTTTCCCCCACTAGGCCCTCAACCTAGCGCGTCTGCCATTCCGCCACGACCGCAAAAGCGACATTGATTATCTTATCACATTCAACATTTTGTGTCAACAAGATTTTCAAAAGTGCGGGTGAAGGGACTTGAACCCCCACGCCTCGCGGCGCCAGATCCTAAGTCTGGTGCGTCTGCCAATTCCGCCACACCCGCATAAGATAAATGGTGAGCCATGCAGGATTCGAACCTGCGACCCTCTGATTAAAAGTCAGATGCTCTACCAACTGAGCTAATGGCTCATCGTTCAACATTACTTATGTCAAAATATGAAAATGGCTGGGCTAGAAGGATTCGAACCTTCGCATGACGGAATCAAAATCCGTTGCCTTACCGCTTGGCTATAGCCCATCAATTTATGAATAACAAGTTATTATTGCATTGCAGTTGCTAATACTTGAGCAATACTTTTTTTAAAAAATGGCGGTCCCGACGGGAATCGAACCCGCGATCTCCTGCGTGACAGGCAGGCATGTTAACCGCTACACCACGGGACCAGTATGAAAATAAATAAAGCGATGACCCCTACGGGATTCGAACCCGTGTTACCGCCGTGAAAGGGCGGTGTCTTAACCGCTTGACCAAGGGGCCTTCGTAATAATAGTAGCTGGCGGAGAAGGAGGGATTTGAACCCTCGCGCCGGTTACCCGACCTACACCCTTAGCAGGGGCGCCTCTTCAGCCTCTTGAGTACTTCCCCAAATTGGCTCCGCAGGTAGGACTCGAACCTACGACCGTTCGGTTAACAGCCGAATGCTCTACCACTGAGCTACTGCGGAATAATATAAAAATTTGGTGTCTTATAGTAGAACTCAAAGACTATAATGTCGTGATAACTTTGAGTTATCTTTTGTCGACTCTTTAGATTATAAGGACGTTTCAAACTAAAGTCAAGCATCTTTTCAACTTTTTTTAAACCTCATTACTATCAATAAGAAACAACTTCCCTTTACACGTTCCACACACATACTTTGATGTATTTATCCTTCTTTTCCTACTATACAATTGACCACATAACTTACAAGCATATTGATATATTTTTTGATTTTGTTTTCTCTTACTCTTGTCCGTTGATAATGGCGTGCAAAATCTAGGAGCCCCCACCTGTTTGAGAAGCATTTTAAAATCTTTATCTTTATGTTGATATCCTCTCCCCTCAAGATGAAGATGGTAATGGCAAAGCTCATGTTTAATAATGCCTATAAGCTCCTCTATGCCTCTCTCATCATAGTATTTCTTGTTGATTTCTATATCATGCGAGCGCAACAGATATCTGCCACCTGTTGTTCTAAGACGAGAATTGAAAGATGCTAGATGTCTAAAAGTCCTTGCAAAATCCTTAAGTGAAATTTCTTCTACTAGTTTTTGAAGTTGCTGATCTTCCACTCTTCCACTCCTCTCTAACTGGGGGCGATGTCCATCTTTTTTATTTATCATAAACGAAGAATATTCTTTCTTAAAGCTTATTTTGATTTGATTCACCATTTTTTAAGGTTTGCCATGGGCACGAGACATCCTCTCTATTCATATACTATTAAAAACGTCGAATTAACTGGGGGCTTATTCCATGCCTATATGGCTTCAAAATCAAATTCGTAGGGCATTTCACGAAAAAAATCATGTTCAAGTGAAGATGCTGAATCAATGTTGGTTTTACTATTGGAATAACGAAAGTGTTCATTATTAAAGGAAAAATCCTAACTAAAAAACACCTCCGATAAGGAAGTGTTTTTTACATTTTAGAGTTGGTCTTTCGGTTCAAGCATGGTTAATGCCACCCTTTGCTTATTCATATCGATTGAATCCACCCAAACTGTTACTACATCTCCAACAGCCACAATATCCAATGGGTGCTTCACAAATTTATTGCTCAGTTTTGATATATGTACAAGTCCATCTTGTTTGACACCGACATCAACAAAGGCACCAAAGTCGACAACGTTACGAACAGTTCCTTGAAGCTCCATTCCTTTTTGTAAGTCTTCTAACTTTAGGACATCTTGTTTAAGTAAAGGTTTTGCCAAATCGTCACGGGGGTCACGACCAGGTTTTCTTAAATCATCCATAATGTCCTTTAACGTAATGTCCCCAATCTCTAAGCTCTCCGCCAATTCCTTTATATCCTCACGATTAGACAGTGCTTCATGAAGAACTTCACTGCCAATGTCTCGAGAAGTAAATCCTAATTTTTTCAAGAGTTTATTGACCGCTCCATAGTTCTCTGGATGAATGGATGTCTGGTCTAATGGTTCTTCACCATCTACTACTCTTAAGAAACCGATGCATTGCTCGTAGGTTTTGGCTCCGAGGCGCGGAATCCCTTTTAAGCTTTTTCTACTTGTAAACTTCCCTTCTTCTTCCCGCCTCTTCACGATGTTTTGTGCAACAGACTTGGAGAGACCAGCTACATATTGAAGGAGAGACGGAGAGGCTGTATTGACGTTCACACCTACTTGGTTAACGGCTGTCTCGACAACAAAGGCAAGCGATTCTGATAATTTCTTTTGCGAGACATCATGCTGATATTGACCGACCCCGACTGACTTCGGATCAATTTTAACCAACTCCGCCAACGGATCTTGTAAACGGCGACCGATAGAAACGGCACTCCTTTGTTCTACCGCAAGATCAGGAAACTCCACACGAGCGATGTCAGATGCAGAGTAGACACTTGCTCCCGCCTCGTTTACGATGATGTACGAAATTTGTTCCCGAACTTCCTTCAGGATGTCCGCAATAAATTGTTCAGATTCACGAGAAGCTGTGCCATTTCCAATCGCAACGATTTCTACTTGGTATTCTTTTAAAAGTGAAATAGTCGTATTCACTGCTGCTTCTTTCTTGTTTACCGGAGGATGCGGATAGATGACATCAATCGCCAGTACTTTTCCTGTTTCATCAATCACAGCAAGCTTACAGCCTGTTCGATACGCAGGGTCGAGCGCTAGAACGACCTTGCCTTTTAAAGGCGGTTGAAGCAAAAGATTGCGCAGATTTTCCGAGAAAATATGAATCGCCTGATCTTCTGCTTTTTCTGTCAGTTCTTTTCTAATTTCGCGTTCAACAGAAGGCATGATCAGACGTTTAAAGCTATCCTCAATCGCTTCCTTAATTGGCGTAACAGCGCTAGAGACCGATTCTTTCGTCACAACCTTTTCAAGATAAGCAATAATCGCTTCTGTATTTGGAACAATGGAAATCCGTAGCACGTCCTCCTTTTCTCCTCGATTCAGCGCTAATACTCGGTGTGGCACTATTTTGTGAACAGGCTCAGAATACTCGTAATACATTTCAAAGATTTTCTTTTCGTCTTTTTCTTCGTCTTTGACTGTAGATACAAACGTACCTGTTTTAAAAACATCCGCTCGTATTTTCTTGCGATATTCTGCGTCATCTGCAATAATTTCCGCAATAATATCCTTTGCTCCGTTGATCGCCTCTTCAACCGTATGTACATCATGCTCTTCGGATAAAAATTCTCCGGCTTTTTCCTCAATTGATTCAGAATTAGGGAGTTCAAGCAGCCATATAGCAAGGGGCTCTAAGCCTTTTTCTTTCGCCACTGTCGCTTTCGTTCTTCGTTTTTGTTTATAAGGGCGATATAGATCTTCTACTTCCTGAAGTTTGTCCGCCTTAGTAATTTGTAGTTGCAGATCCGGAGTAAGTTTCCCTTGTTCCTCTATACTTCGAGTAACCTCGACCTTACGTTGATTCAAATTTTCCAAATAATTTGAACGCTCCATGATGGTCTTAATTTGTACTTCATCTAATGAGCCAGTTATTTCTTTTCGGTATCTTGCAATGAAAGGTACGGTATTACCTTCTTTGAGCAAGTTCATCACATTTTGTACTTGTTGTGTTTTCAATGCTAGCTCACGAGATACTTTATTTACAATTTCTTTAGTTTGATTTTCCTCTACAATCACTGTTTTTCCTCCAAGCTAATCGTTAATATTTCCACTGCTAAAAAATTCCTTATACGTATAGTTTAGCAAAAACCTCGACTCGTTGCGAATATGACGAGAATAAATCTCCACATTATTCATTTAAACTTTCTATATAATTTTTCATAATAAAAAGCTTACTTCCAAAGGTTCATGAAAGTAAGCTTCCTATAATAAATGTCGAGTCATCGGCTTGGACCTTTATTCCTTCAATTATTTCTTGGGCCTTCTGCTCCAAAGGGGAACAGGACTTTAATAGGGCTTTCGCTCTTTGAAGTTGAACACCATCTGAGTGAAGAATGAAGCTCGCCCCAGGTTCATATTTAAATCGCTGAGTACGATACTTTTGTTGCCTTCCAGATAGAAATCCCGTAACAGGAAGTGGGTAAACGAGCTTCTCCTTTTCGGGATTATACAAGAAGAACCGAATGTTTCCAACCGCGCTGTATACAAATTCACTCGTATCGAAATAAATCTTTATTACAGATACGGCAGCCCCTCTTTTGTTTGTCAGAACTCCATTCCCTATATCCATAAGCGCTTGGACGCCTTTGTTTTGATTTGCCATAATCTCCTCAATGACAGCATGTGAAGATTCATAGGCAAATTCCCCACTACCGAGACCATCTGCAAGTACACAGAGAAGATACTCATCTGTATGAGCTATATAATAATCATCACCACAATAAATCTCTCCGTTTTTAGAAGATTGAAAGGCACATAACTCGAATTGATTCTTAGAAAAAAACTCCCTTTTCATCGAACAAACTCCGTGTTATTCTCTGCATGTACGGCTTCCCGAAGCTTCTTTATTGCTCGCCGTTGAAGTCGGGATACATGCATTTGCGAAATTCCTAGTTTCTCGCCAGCCTCTTTTTGACTCAGGTTTTCTAGATACGTCAATTGGATAATACTTTTTTCTCTTTCAGTTAACACATACAATACTTTTTCGAGCACCATGCGCTGATTAACACGCTCGAATCCTTCATCAACATCCCCAAAAATATCAAGCAGTGTAACCGTTCCACCATCTGAATCTGCCTCCATTGAATGATCAACAGATAATGCTTGATAACTTTTTCCCATTTCCATTGCTTCTAACACTTCTTCATCAGCTACTCCTATAAAGTCGGCGATTTCTTCTACTTTAGGAGAGCGATGGAGGACAGTCGTCAATTCTTCCACAGCTACCTTGATTTTCGGACCCAGCTCTTTAATACGTCTTGGAACATGGACACTCCATGTTTTATCACGTAAATATCTTTTGATTTCACCGATTACAGTCGGAACTGCAAAGGCTTCAAAGCTTTTCCCGAAAGATTCATCGTATCTGCGAATAGCTCCTAATAGTCCAATCATTCCCACTTGTACAATATCTTCTTGGGATGCTTTTCCCTTTGAATATTTTCTAGAGATGGCTTCGACTAAATTTCGATAATGGAGGACAAGTTGATTTTGGGCTTCATCATCCTGATTGAGCTGATAGGCTCGAATCCATTCATGCACTTGCTCTTTTACAGCTTGATTAGGTTGAGAGTGCTTTTGCATCCATCTCCACCTGCTCTCCATCAACAAACTTAGTCATGAAAACCGTAACCCCTTCATGTTGGTGAATTTTCACTTCATCCATAAGAGTCTCAATGAGATAGAGGCCCAAACCTCCTTCTCTTAAAAATTCAACTTCATGCTCATTTTTATATGGTCCAAGCCCTTGACGCACTTCATCAAAGTTGCAACTTTTTCCACTGTCGGAAACCATCACTTCCAATCGGTCTTCATATAAACCAAAGCTAATTTTCACTTGTCCGTGATCCTGTTCTTTATATGCGTGTTGCACAGCATTTGTACACGCTTCGCTTGTGGCAATCTTCAAATCCTCAATTTCCTCGTAAGTAAAGCCCATTCGACTAGCAATTCCAGAGAGCGTTAATCGAATGACTCCAATAAAATCAGGTTTTGCCGGGATCTTCATTTCGATGTATTCATATGCTTGACTCATTCTACTCCACCCTCTGCATGACTTTTAATATCGATGATATCAGCGAGACCGGTAATATCAAACAGACGTTGCAAACGTTCTGACAATCCAACTAGTGTAAAAACACCGTTGTGCGCACGTACGCTTTTAAATAAACCAACGAAAACACCTAGACCAGTACTGTCCATATACGAAACCTCTGTCAAGTCAACAATCATGATAATTCCTTCTCGCTTAGATAAAGGATTTAATGTTTCACTAAGTTTAGGCGCTGTATACGCATCAATTTCACCTTTTACTCGTACTTCTACCCCAGAGGTAATATCTTTTACTTCAACTGTTATGTCCATATCAATGCCCCCACCTTTTTCATCCTAGTATCCTCTGTTTTATTTACCCGCTTATCATCACATTAAACATCTCTTTTTAAAATAAGTAATGTAAAATCATCGCGAAGTTGAAAATGCTGCATTTTCTCTAGCTGCTTAAAGAGACGATTGACTATATCTTGTGCATGTAGGTGAATGTTTTGTTGAATAAATTCAATCAAGGTTTCTCTCTCAATAAACCCTTCACTCGTACGGCATTCAGTAACACCATCCGATAACAGAATAATCATATCTCCAGGCTCTACCTTTTTTTCATACTGCACATACTTCGTTTTTTTATCAACACCTAGCAGTAAACCTTTCGCAGTCAAATCTGTAAATCCCTTTGTAGCGGCTTCATAATAGAAACCAGGCTCATGGCCAGCTGCTGAATAGGAAAATCGATGGTTCTCGGGGTTATACAATCCATAAAACATCGTAATAAACATGCTGGGATCAACATTGTGTTCGACGACACGATTCAAGCTTTCCAGCACGCTACTGGGATTATGCCGGTGTTCCGGTAGACTATCCATCGCATATTTAATCATGGACATACAAAGCGCTGCAGGAATCCCCTTCCCGATTACATCCGCAATGGCCACACCAATATGCTTCTTTTCATCTTGAACGAAGTGGTAATAATCGCCACTCATTTGTCTTGCCGGCACGCTTATTGCTCCAATTTCAAGACCATTCACATTCGGGATGGTCGTTTCAAGTAAAGTAGATTGAACGTTGGCAGCAATTTCAATTTCCGTTTTCAGTTCTTGTTGGATATGTCTGAGGCTTTGATGTTCACGATACACGAAACCGTAACCCATCATGACTTCAAGTAGAAAATCGAGTGAATCCAGAACTTTATCTGGGGTGTCTGGGTAAACGTCCATCAGGATATTTTTATGAATATTAATGATTTCTTCAGGTGCAATATTATATTCAATCGATTTTTTACTAATTTTTTGCCCTTGATATAACGCTTGCTCCGTTTGTTCTTGCAAATAGGTAGAGAGAGCTTCACGGTAATTGTTTTTCATGTTCTCTCTGTATGTCATAGCATCCTCCTAGCGGAGCCATTTAATGGCTGTGATTTTGGTTCCTTTATTCGGAAACGAATCAATATCGAACTCATCCATTAAACGTCTTACTCCTGGAAGACCTGCTCCTAGCCCTCCAGAGGTTGTATAGCCATCTTCCATGACTTTCCGGATATCTTGTATCCCCGGACCTTCATCACTTGCTATAATCTTCATACCGGATTTTCCATTCTCATACTCTTTTTCTATACAAACGCTGCCACGTCCAGCGTATAAATATATATTTCTGGCTAGTTCGCTGATAGCCGTCGTAATACGTGCTTGGTCGACAGTACCAAATCCCAGCTCTTTAGCGACATTTCGCCCCAATTGACGCGCGGCGACAATATCCCATTCATTGATTATTTTCACGCAGGATTGGAACTCCATACCCTTAATCCCCCAATTCCTGTTGTAATTTCTCCAGGCCTTTCTCTAAATCTAGCGCTGTCATAACTCCTTCTAGACTAATACCAAGCTCGATTAGGGTTATCGCTACAGCAGGCTGGATTCCAGTGATTACAACCTTCGCTCCCATCAGCTTTGACATACTGAATACATCACCCAGCACTTTTGCGATAAAGGAATCAATAAAATCAATGGAGGTTAAATCAATTACAACACCACTCGCACTCGTTTCGTGTATTTTATTTAATAAGTCCTCTTGAAACCCGAGTGCCGTAGCATCATCCAATTCCCATTGGATCGACACTAAAAGGTAGTCATATAGCTTTAATATTGGAATTCTCATCGTCACTCCTCCACCTTAGTAATCTTTCGGTTTAACAATTCTAAGGCAGCGTCAATTCCTTTTTTCAACGAATTCTTTGTAACAATTTCATTCAAATTTATTCCTAAACTAACAATCGTTTGGGCAATTTCAGGACGAATGCCACAAATCATACATTTCGTTCCAACAAGTCGGACCGCTTCCGCCGCTTGTATAATATGATGAGCTACCATTGTGTCTACTACCGGAACACCTGTGATATCAATTAAGACGACCTCTGAACGCTGCTTAACGACCCCAGTCAGTAGGTTTTCCATGATTTGTTTAGCCCGTTCAGTATCAATGGTCCCAATTAATGGCATGATGGTAATCCCTTCTATAACCGGAATTAGCGGTGCGGATAGTTCTTGGAGCGCCATTTTTTGAAGTGAGACTGTCCTTTCCCACGTTTGGGTGTATATTGAAATAATTTCTTGTTTCATCGGCGATGTCCATTTATCTAAATCGTATATGATCTCCATTTGATTATCTTTTGTAACCTGCTCTTTTACGACCATTCCATTGATCACAACTAGAGTAAATTTATGAAGCCCTTCAATTATGAATGAAAGCGGCCATCCTAAACGCACAACCTTCTCTGCAAAATCAGAAAGTTTTGAAGTAAATTCTTCATTGTCCCTTCTTGTATTGGAGAGGATCATATCAATAAACTCTGCGCTTGTTTGCACAAACATCTCATCGGAAACCACATTAATAAGGCGCTCATCGGCATTTTCCTTCATGAGATTCATCCATTCCTCTAGCATGTAGTCACGACTATGGGTAATAAATGTAAAAACTATTTGATTCATAATGTCCTCCCATCTTAACATATCCCTTTAGACTCTACGCTCACTTCGCAGGGATGTTATGTAAATGTAAAACAAAGTTAACCTTTCCTTCTTTAAAATGGTGAAATATTACATATATTACTTTTTATCATAAGGTTTGTAATGTTACATCTTATTGCTCTTTTTGCTTCATTCATCATGTAAACGTTCTATCAGATTTTCTTTTTATGTAACACAAATAAGCATTTTTTAGAATCCTCCCCTTAATAAAACCCTCTTTCTAAGCCCACTAAACCTCTTATCAAGGAAATATTGTTTATTTAACAAAGTATACACAATGCTAATTCCCCTCTATTTGACTTAAAAAATCAAAAAAAAATAACGATTTCAGCAAAAAGCTAAAATCGTTACTGCACCTATGCTTAGGCATAATTTATTATATAAAGACGTCCTCTTCAAAAGGAAAAACCTTTTTTCACACACTAAAACTCTACTAGTCCTAGACTAATCTGTAAAGCTTCATTCACCTTATGCATCATTGGTTCATCCAGATGTGTAATCTTGTCTGTTAAACGCTGCTTATCGATAGTGCGTATCTGTTCTAAAAGGATGACCGAATCACGTTCAAATCCATATTTCTTTGCATTAATCTCTACGTGTGTAGGCAGTTTAGCTTTCTGTATCTGTGCTGTAATAGCTGCTACAATCACAGTTGGACTAAAGCGATTTCCAATATCATTCTGAAGGATGAGTACCGGACGAGTTCCACCTTGTTCGGAACCTACAACCGGAGACAGGTCTGCGAAGTATACGTCACCGCGTTTAACAACAATCAAGGGATCAGCCTCCGCTTGCTAATCGTTCAACGGAATGTTCAGCCTCATATTCTGGATATTCTGCTAGGAATGCTTCAGAAGCAAGGGTTAGATTCAAGGTGGCCATTTCGATATAACCACGTTTCATGGATTCGCGAAACTCTCTTTTTTTACGTTCACGAAGATACATTTTCGTCGCACGATAAATAAATTCACTGCGATTTACATTTTCTTCACTTACATAACCATCTAATTCGGTTAGGAAATTTTGAGGTAATCGAACTATTATCTCTCTTGTTGCGCTGGATTCAGACACAAACATACACCTCCACCAATCACTACACACCTATTACTAATCCTTTTCAATATTACCATTAAAATCACTATCTGCAAAGAGTATATTCTAGACTATATATTATTATCAACAAAAACCCGTAAAACTTATTCATTTTTCTGAAACAATTTTAACAAGCATTATAATAGTGCATTTACCACATGAGTTATTTTACCACTTTTAACATACGCACGAGGTATTCTTGATGCTATCATACAGGTGATTTCGTAATTAATGGTTTCTAACTGCGCCGCAATTTCATCAACCGAAATCTCTTGTCCATTATCCTTACCAATTAACGTTACTTCTGTATTAATGGGCGTATTTTCGGGGAGTTTGATCATGCATTGATCCATGCAAATCCGGCCAACTATAGGCGCCTTTTTTCCGTTTACAAGTACCTCTTGTCCCTGCAACTTGCGTATCCAGCCATCTGCATACCCAATAGGAAGCGTGGCTATCCACTCATTCCCAGTAGCGGTATACGTTGCTCCATAACTAACACTCTCGCCCTTCTTCAACTCTTTCACATTTACGATTCTTGTTTTTAAAGATAAAGCCGGACGAAGAGGAAAAGGCAATAATTCTTTCATTTCTACTGAGGGAGTTAGCCCGTACATAGCAATCCCCATTCTCACCGAGTTGAATGTGGCTTCTGGAAACCTTAATGAAGCTGCACTATTCGAGGCATGAATCAACTTAGGTTTTGTTTTCAGCCAGGACAGCATTTCTTGAAAAACTCCCAGCTGTTTGTGATAGTAGTTTTCATTAAGGCTATCTGCAGTGGAAAAGTGTGTATAAATTCCTTCGAAGACAAAACGCGAATCCTCAAGTAAACTTCCTTCAATAGCCTCTAGCTCCACCCTATTTCTAATTCCAAGTCGTCCCATTCCACTATCACATTTCACATGAACATATAAAACATCTTCACCTTGAAGATACGGCTTCGCTCGCTGTATCCAATCATCTTGAAAAATAGTGAGCGTAATTCGTTCCACAGACGCAATCTTTACGCTTTCCGGTCTCGTCGCCCCTAATACAAGAATGGGTGCTGAAATTCCTTTCTTCCTTAGTGCCAAGGCTTCATCCAAAAAAGCAACAGCTAAATAGTCAGCACCAGCGTAAAGAGCCGTCTTTGCAACTTCAAAATCACCATGGCCATACGCATTCGCCTTCACAACTGCAAATAATTTTGTTTGCGCTGATAGATGTTTCTTCAAATTTATAATGTTTTCATAAATATGATCTAAATTAACTTCTGCCCAGGTATCTCTGTAGAATTCCATCTTTTCCAACTGTAACCCTTCTTTCTAAAAAAAAACGCCGCAGATCGATGACCTAATTATTATCCATCAATCAAAGAACTAACTATATACGTCAAACCCAAAGTGGCAACAACATTCAAGCACGTTTTTTATTTTTCTTTGCTTGTAAATAGTATAGTCAAAAAACAAAACCATGAAAAGTTTCCTTCTCTATTGTGACAGAATTATACGCTAACTTTCATTCAAAACGAATATGGCGTAAAACGCCACCATTTATCATGAAGGATTAATCCTGTAACACGCTCAACTCACCTAATCACAATGGCGGCGGTGCGGAGCCGAAATTTTGGATGCTTTCTAAGGTAAAATCAGTACACCTGCTAAGTAGATTAACGACGACATTAGTAAGTCGCGAAGCCTCGTCCCATATCCTCAAACAAAAAGGTCCTCAGCTCAGAAGGCATCCGATGCCTCGAGCTGAGAACCAACTTCATTATTTTTCTGAAGTCCCATCAACCGTTCTCGCAATATCCAATAATTCTTCTTTCTCCATATCTTTCGAGGCAAGCGTATAATCTACCCCATCATACGTCCAAGTAACACTGTTCGAAGTGGCAGCCCCTACTGTAAACCCAAGATCAACTGGTTCTCCATTCACAGATGTTGCCACAAGTGAAGTTTCTACTACCTCTGCTTTTTCTTGAATCAATGTAAAGCTCTTGTCACCTTCATACGTAAGAATAACTCGCTTCCCATTTTCTGTTGTAATTTCTTGTTCATCAATCAGACTTGCACCTTTGGCTTCATTCGGGTATTTTACAGCAAACGCTTCATCTTTCGCTTCATTCATAACAGGTACTTCTAGTTTTGCACGTGTCATGTTCTTTTGCATGTCGAACGCATCTTTATCGAATGCAGCATCGAACTTCACTTTAGAGAATTCAACCGTTACAAGTGAATTATGATCCGCATCCATCACTTTCACACTAACAGGCGATAGATCTTTTTTATTGATAGTAATTTCTTGATATGGCAGCATTTTATTATTTTGATAACGTGTTTTTGTTTCAAACACGTAATGATCGTCCGTGGCTGTGAATTTTGCACTTTTATCTTCAATAATATCCTTTACCAACGACTCATATAAATAGGCTTGACTGCTATTTTCCGGCCATTCACTTTGAAATTTAAAGCTTTTATTCAACGCAGGCGTCAACACATACACTCCATCATTGTTACGGAGAATCATTTGACTTTGTTCTTTCGCAGAATTCTTCAAGCTCACTCTGTAAAAATCAGGATTCTTGTGCCAAATCTCGACATCATAACTCTGAGGATCTGTCCCCATTTGTAAGGTCATCTTAGCCTGGGCTTTGTATCCCTTCATTCCTTCGACCTTGTCATTTAACGAACTGACCACATCGCCTTGTGACTTTTGTCCGCAGGCAGAAAGAACAAGCAAAAGCATGATCCCTGCAAAAAGCATTACGATCTTCTTCATCTTTTCAACCCCTTTTTGTCATTTGAACGTAAAAGGGAGAGGAAAAGGCAGGATCCAGTCATTGAGGTCTATGCATATCTCGGTAGTTGATGTATGATTTCTGGTTGCTTCAACATGTTTGCTTATCGCTAAACAGCTTTTATGAAAAACTGATTCGAGAGTACCTTTCCTGCAATGTACCTTTTACCGGGCCTTGTCTCCCTATAGCACTATGAATATATGAGACAACCCCGATGAATATGACCCGTCTGATAAGAAAAGCGAAAGCATCTTGGCACCAAAACCCATTTTATACATCCATCTTAGCTACCTATCTTTCTTCGATGATAACCGTAGCTGCAGCATATTCTCGACTATGCGTGATGGAAAGATGAATCCCCGCTGCGTATGGCCGAATAATTTCCGGCTTACCCAATTCATTGGGTTTTACTTCAATATCTAAGAATGACAGACTTCTCCCAATCCCTGTGCCTTCTGCTTTAGAAAAGGCCTCTTTTGCAGCAAACCGACCTGCAAAAAACTCGACTCTTCTACGATCATTCAGACTTAAAAAGGTCTTCCGCTCCTCTACCGTTAAAATTCTTTCAATAAATTTTGGCTGCCGTTCAAGTAGTTTTTGAATTCTTTGTAATTCCACAATATCCATTCCGATTCCTTTAATCACTTCTAACTCTCCTTCTATCCTGAATCCAAATTCATATATTTTAAAAGTGACACACAGGAATTACCTTCGATTTCGCCAATATATATATTATTGCCAGTATCTATCCCTCATTCTAAGACAAACCCATACTTATCTGGTTTAATGGTCGTATAAGACTCGAAAAAATTAAGGACGGTGAACCATGTTTACTCGAACAGAAAGTTTCCGACAATATCTTTCTTATTATCCACTCGTCTCCATCTTAATAGCCTTTACTATTTTCCTATTTTTCTTAGGCTTATTACCCATACTGCCTGAAGGTTTTTTGTTTGAAAAAGGTCAAGGTGTGAACCTGTATATCTCTTCTGGTGAATGGTGGCGCTTAGTTACACCGATTTTTTTACACAGTTCATTTTCACATTTATTGTTCAACTGCTTTGCACTCGCCATCTTTGGTCCTCCCCTCGAACGATTGCTGGGCAGTCTTACATTTACGGTCTTTTTTCTTATCACAGGTATTTCAGCAAATATTATTACCTTTATCCTGCAGCCGCCTACCTATATCCATGTAGGGGCAAGCGGAGCGATTTTTGGTTTGCTTGGCTTTTATTTATATCTCGTTTTATTCCAAAAAAATCGTTTACCAACACAAGAAGTTAAAATGATATATACGCTAATCGGTGTAGGCGTGTTGATGACATTCATCCAACCGAACATAAACATTACTGGTCATCTCTCAGGGCTTGCTACTGGTTTACTCCTTGCATCTTTATTTATCCAAAATAGACTTAAGCGCTAGTGTTGTTCCATTTAAAAAAGCAAAGGCCTAGCCTCCGCTTTTTGCATGGAAAAGGTGGCGGGGCTGCGCATAACCAGCTCGGCACCGCGCCTCCATTAGGTGATGCATTTTTAGAACCTGAACCTTTTTCATCGTTAGGCTTTAGATCAGATGCTCATGGATGTTTTTTATGTTCGCTATAAGAAAACCAATCGTTCATGAATTCAGCATCTTTTTGTTCTAAGTCAACGAGCTTCCCTTCCCGAGGTCCTGCTCCTGATTTCACGGTAGCAGCAATCGTGGACAATTGCTTTCTTCTTTGAAAATAACTCACTCGTCGGTCGAATACTTGCAGTCGATTCTTTTGAAAAATATACGTTTGTTTAGATACAATTCTGGTTCGTAATTGTAATTGGTTTCCATTAATATTCCAGCCAACTTCTCTGAATTTTAAATAAGCCCAGACAGCAGCCATTGGAATAAGAGCGAAAGATGCTAATCCCCAAGGCCAAAGAATCCATGATGCAGCAGCAACAATGGGAATGATAATAAATAATTGCCTAAAGAAATAACGGATATAGGATCGTTTCGGTAACCCCTTCAATTCCGTCTGTAGCTCATAACCGGGTACGAACTGATTTATTTTTTCTTTTAGCTGTTCTTTTTTCACAAGCGGAAAAAGCAAAATGTTAACTGTATCCTTATCTGATGCTGAACCGCCTGCATATTCAAGGTACACACTTGCATACCCGAGCGGTTGCCTGATTAAATTCTCAGCGATTTTGATCCCTTGAATTTTTTTCAGCGGAATCGTTAATTGTCTTTTTTCTAATAATCCACGTGAAATAATTAATTCTTCTTCTACCTTTTTGGCTGTAAAATAGGCATAAATTAAGACAATTCTTGCGGTAGCAACAAGATAGGCTACTATGAAAAGTAAGAGCACCATAAGGATCATTAAAAGAATACCCGATTGAATGAATTGTTGTGCTTCAGCTGATATTTTTTTAAAAGGAATTAATTCATCAAATTGCGAAAGAAATGCTGCCGCACCGGAAAGAACGACCCCAACCCCACCTGATGTAGCCGCCATTAAAAACAGCTGAGGAAAAGTTTGTTTAAATACAACAGATGCTGAATCTGTCTCATCCTCTTTGGCTAATTCCTTCCCAGTGTCTGCCTCATTGACACGATCACTGTCCAGCTTCCTTTTCCCTGTTTTTTTCACTTCATTAAAAATGGCAATGATTTCGTTTGATTCTTGCTTTGTAATGGCAGTTAATTCTGCTTCCGGCTTCCCCCCATTTGACCCAGCTGTTTCTATCTTAAGCTGAGCTAGACCAAATATTCTTTGTAGGATTCCTTCTGAAACATCAATACTATGTATCCGTTCAAAGCGAATATATCGTTTTTTTCTTACAAACACACCGGATTCAATTCTAAGTTCACCATCTTCTACCCAATATGTAAGCCTAAGCCAGGAAAGAAAAGAAAAGACGATGAGAAAAAAGCAGATCACACCAAAAATAATGAATTGTATCCCTTTACCGCTGCTGCCTCCCAGAAATAAGAGAACAACTAACGGAATAATTGCTTCCTTCAACGTTTGCAAGATACCAGACAAAACGGCAACAGGATGAAGTCGTTTAGGTTCAAACATCGTCTTCCTCCACACTGGCCATTTTTGATATATAAAAGCGCAACTCATCAGCTTCAGTAAGTTCCAAAGCTGGTATCTCATGGGTCGTTGCGGCCGTAGAAATTTCTACAGAAGCCAGTTGATATTTCCGGAGCAGTGGTCCTTGGTTCGTCTCAACATGTTGAACTCTAATCATAGGCACCAATGTCCGCTTAATAATAAATAACCCGCTCTGGATTTCTATCTCTTTCTCCCGAACATCATATCGCCAACGCTTCCATTTCATTGACGGAAAAAGAAAGACCGATATGTACGTCACAGCTGCTGAGATTAGTCCAGCTGCTCCTATCGCCCAATAGGGCCAATCAAAAAGAATAGTCACAACAAGTATTGCAATGGTTATAACCCAACAAATTGCTGCATTTATTGCGCCGCTGACACGCCAAACCTTTAGCGCTTTACTTGAAATCCGGTTTCTTGGCTCCACACAACCGCTCCTTTCCTTCACTAAACTCCTATAATCAGTATACTATATAAAATATTTCCAGAATATAAAAAAGAGGATATCCCACAAGGTTCTGACCACAGATTTCACACAGTTAATCGTGTTACATACACGAATTTGAGCTGTATATAGCTTTTGTGGGGTCAGACCATTTTGTTAGGGACATCCTCATTTATTACATATTATTTATTTAGTTTTTCTCTTTTGCTATAGCTGTTATTGCTGCTATTGCTACGGTTACTGCTTCCGCTAGGTTTACGGCTGTCTCTGCGTTTAGCACCGCTATAATCTTTTCTACCTGTTGAAGGTCCGCGACCATTACGTTGTCTGCCATTAGATCCAGACTTATTATATCCGCCACGTTTCATTGGAAGTGGTGCTTCATCTGTCAATTTAATAGGAGTTGCATCCGGTTCTTTAGTTAGTGATTTTAACGCTGCTGCAACAAGATCAGCTGCACTGTATTTTTGAAGCATTTCTTCAGCTTGCCCTAGGTATAAAGACAAGTCTTCATTTTCTACAGTGTTCACAATTCTTTCTGTTACTGCTTTTTGTTGTCCTTCCAACGCTTCCGTTAAAGTTGGAGTTTTCATTTTCTCCATACGTTTTTTCGTTGTATGTTCAACAGCAGCCAATTGACCTCTTTCTCTCGGTGTCACAAATGTAATCGCCTCACCATGTTTCCCTGCACGACCAGTACGTCCAATACGGTGAACATAGCTTTCTGGATCTTGAGGAATATCAAAGTTATATACATGTGTTACGCCTGAAATATCAAGTCCACGCGCCGCTACGTCTGTTGCAACAAGTACATCTATGTTGCCCTCTTTAAACTTCTTAAGAACCGACAAACGTTTTGCTTGGCTTAAGTCCCCGTGAATTCCTTCAGCAGAATAGCCACGGACATTCAATGCAGAAGAAAGCTCATCAACACGGCGTTTTGTACGTCCGAATACGATAGCAAGTTCTGGAGTTTGTATATCTAATAAACGAGCTAATGTATCAAATTTTTCGTTCTCTCTTAGCTCAATATAATATTGATCAATAAGAGATACAGTCATTTCTTTTGCTTTAACACGTACAAGAGTCGGATCTTTCATGAAGCGTTCTGCAATCTTGCGAATAGGATCTGGCATAGTAGCAGAAAACAGCAAAGTTTGTCTCTCACCTGGTACATTCGAAAGAATAGATTCGATATCCTCAATGAAGCCCATGTTCAACATTTCATCCGCTTCATCCAATACCACAGTGTGAACGTTGCCCAATTTAATATTTTTACGTTTAATATGATCTAATAAACGACCTGGTGTACCAACGATAATATGTGGTTTTTTCTTTAATGCACGAATTTGACGATCAATATCTTGTCCGCCGTATACCGCCATTACGCGAGTGCGTTTTCCGTATCCAAGCTTAAATAATTCTTCAGAAACCTGAATAGCAAGCTCACGTGTTGGTGCGATCACGATTCCTTGTACGTTATCATCTTGAAGATCAATATTCTCAATTAACGGAATACCAAATGCGGCTGTTTTACCTGTTCCAGTTTGAGCTTGACCAATAATATCTTTCCCTTCTAATGCCAATGGAATGGTTTGTGCTTGAATCGGACTTGCTTCTTCAAACCCCATTTTTTCGATTGATTTCATAGAAGTTCTGTCTAAACCTAATTCACTAAATAATGTCAAAATATTCGTACTCCTTTATAATTCATATATTTGTCAACATCCAAAATGGCTTGTGACGTCTGAATTGGGTCATTTGACCACAATTCACCAACTTCGAGCTGGTTCTTGTTTATTATTTATCGTTTAAGAAAAGTTTTCTCAATGATCACCTAAAATACTTGCGTTTTTTAAATCCGAACTCCATTATAATAAATAAAAAGTCCCGAACAAAAGTCAAACCTTGCGCAAATACTGATCTAGCGCTAGGTCCAGGAAATCTTTTTACAAAACATGTACCAAGAATGAAATTCAAAAATGGAAAGATCAAAGTAGCATACAAATTCGCATGTTTATTCAGGTGAGGGCTGCTGCATCTTTTTTCCTATGAGACAAGAGTCTACATAAAAGAAAAACTGTTTTGGACTTCAAGGATGAAATCCAAAGACAAAGCTGCAATTATGCCATAGTTTATGAATAGCCATCATGTAATTATCCAAAATGATTGCATATCAAATCCTATAGAATAAAACAAAACTTGACTTAAGCCAAGCTTCCCATAAAAAAACAGGCCCTTATGCGTTTGGGGAATGCGGAGTGGAAAGGAACCACAAGGATCATTTCTGGCAAGAGGGGTAGGAGATAATCAGAATCTCCCATCTATCATGTCATGAGCTTATGGAGCCAGCTACAGACAGCTGGACCTTCCTATTAGCAATTTAAGCTGCAAAGTGAGACAGCTTTTTATATTATTCAAGACGCGTGGCCTATTTAATCTGAAAGTACAAGATCTTCACCAAGTGAAGAATGAAATAACGTTTGTTTCTTAAAGAAACGATAAACAATCTTTGGATTAGTTATAGTATATACCATCTTCAACTTCCAAAGACATTTAAACTCATAATACATGTTACCATTTTCAGGTCGTTATTGCAATAAAGGAATCTAAAACTCAAACGAAATAGGCCGATTGAAAGAGGTATTTTCAGAGGATTTTTACCATTAACCTCCAAACCATTTATACCTTTGTGACGTTAGGCACCTCGTAACTCATAACTCGAGTGGCTAAGTTTATTCGTCAAATACCAAATACATGAAATAGCTGAGTCATTAAAATAAGCCGATAAAATCTCCATAAACGGAAATTCACCGACTTATTACAGAATTCAATTTTGTAAAGCTTGAACAATTTCTTCTAATTTCATCCCTCTTGAGGCTTTTACTAGGATTAAATCATTTAGAGACGTACGCTGCTTTAAATCAGCAATTAATGTGGATTTATCATCATATGAAAACACTCGTTCTTCTGGAAAAGATCGGCGAGCTCCTTCAGCTATAAAATGACCAAGCGAACCATATGTAAAGACTGCATTGATCTTGTCTGGCTGAATGTTTTCACCAATATTTACATGATAATCTTCCTCTTGATTTCCTAGTTCTAACATGTCACCAAGGATGAGGTATTTATTTTGGAATCCTGAAAGACTTTCAATCAGTTCAATCGCTGCCTTCATTGAGGTTGGACTTGCATTATAGGCATCATTAATGATTTTTTCCCCTTTTGCTCCTTCAACCATTTCCATTCTCATATTGGTTAATTGGACCGATTCAAACCCTTTTCTGATATTAGCATCATTTACACGCAACAGTTTGGCTACAAGCATAGCGGCTAACGCATTTTGTACATTATGAGAACCAAGAACTGGAATCGTATATGGGTCTCCATTTATTTCAAAAGAAGTACTATTCTCGTTTTGAGTTATGGAGATGGGGTAAAGATCATTTTTATTTTCTCTACCAAAAGATACAACGTGAAGGTTCGTTAAGTCACGTTCAATTCGATCACGTAATAATGGTTCATCTCCTTGGTAAATCAGCGTTCCGCCATCTTTAAGGCCTGAAACAATCTCGAGTTTAGCATTTGCAATTTCTTCTCTTGAACCGAGATCCAATAGATGAGACTCGCCAATATTCGTAATAATTGCCAAGTCTGGTTCTGCAAGTGTGGACAGAAATGCAATTTCACCACGGCTGCTCATGCCCATTTCGAGAACGGCCACTTCTGTGTCTTCATCCATTCCTAGAATGGTTAACGGAAGTCCAAGATGATTATTAAAGTTTCCGCTTGTTTTATGAATGCGGTAGGTTGTTTGCAGTAAGGACGCTATCATATCTTTCGTGGTCGTTTTGCCATTACTCCCTGTAACGCCAATTACTTTACAATTTAGTTGCTTTCGATACGCCCTGGCTAGTTTCTGTAATGCTTTTTCTGTATTCTCTACAAGGATTACCGGAAGTCCGGCTGGCAGTTCCCCCGCATCCTTTTGCCACAAAGAAGCAGCTGCCCCCTGCGATATGGCCTTTTCTACATATTGATGTCCATCAACATGTTCGCCACTAAGGGGGATGAACAAGTTGTTAAACTCAATATTTCTAGAATCAATCGAAACTCCTGCCGCTATAATGGATTCAAAATCTGTAATGTTATTCAACCCATCGACCATTTCATGGATTTGCTTTAACGTTTTTTTTAACATCATGTTCCTCCTAGGGTTTTAGAAAATTGCGGCTTATCCCTTATCACCAAGCTATTTCAGTAAGGAAAACGACAGCCATTCGGTTGTCGTTTCCACTTCTAGGCTGCAAAGCATCCCATTAAAAGCTATATTTAATCTTCTGCTTTTCTTCATAACGTTCTTGCGCCAAATTCACTAATGTCTCGATTAATTGAGGATACTCCACTCCTGTATGTTTCCATAATAAAGGAAACATGCTAAATGGAGTAAAGCCAGGCATCGTATTTACTTCATTAATATATGCTTTTCCTTCTTTCGTTAAGAAGAAGTCAGCACGAACCAATCCGGAACAATCAAGTGATTTGAAGGATGTAATAGCCATTTCACTTAAAGACTGATAGTCCGTTTCGGAAATCTCTGCCGGGATGACCATCGCGGTATCTCCATCTTCATATTTTGCTTTATAATCATAGAAATCTTTTTTTGCAATAATTTCGCCAGCTACCGAACACTTAGGGTGGTCATTGCCAAGAACGCCAATTTCAATTTCACGAGCAACGATTCCTTCTTCAACAATAATTTTTCGGTCAAATAGGAATGCTTCAACAAACGCAGCTGCGAGCTCTTCCCTATTCACACATTTACTAATTCCAACACTTGATCCGAGATTCGCTGGCTTAACAAAGCATGGATAGCCTAATTCAGCTTCAATTTTGTCATAGGCGCGGTCCTTATCCGTTTCCCACTCTGAACGAATAAACCATGTATATTTAACTTGTGGTAGTCCTGCTTGGGCAAAAATATTCTTCATAATTACTTTGTCCATGCCAGCAGACGAAGCTAGAACTCCATTTCCTACATAAGGTACATTTACTAATTCCAGCACCCCTTGAACTGTACCATCTTCTCCATTCGGACCATGAAGGAGAGGGAAAAGACAATCGAACCCTTCTCCATCCTCCTTGGAAACTTGCCCTGTAGAACGAATTGCTAAAGGTGACATGGCATCTTTAGCTGATAATATAAGACTTTTCACGCTCTCAACCGGTCCGGTCAACTGAGGTCCCTTTACCCAAACCCCTTCTTTCGTTATGTATATCGGATATATATCAAACTTCTCTAAATCTAATGCTTTAATGACCGCTAAAGCCGTCTGCAGCGAAACGTCATGCTCAGCAGACTTTCCGCCATAAAGCAGTCCAAGTTTTGTTTTCATTTTCATTAAACCTCCAATACTCTTTTCACTTTATCCCGCATTAACGGGCAGTAAGATCCCAACCTCAAGGCTTAGATGAATCGAAGAAGCCTGGGTGGGGGATGAAGAAACCCCCACTGATTGAAGTTTTACTTTATTATTGTACCACCTTCATCTTCAGTTAAAAATGAAAAAGAAGTACTGTTTGATAACTTACCTAAACATACCAATAATTCTACCGCACATACCTTACATCTTATGTAGCAATAGCACGGACTACACCATGAATTATCGCGTTTTACTTAAATGACCCACATAAAAAATAGAACTGACTAAAAGCTCAGTCATTCTCACTTTCTCCGATGTATCACGATGAAAATCATCAAACATGGAATGTTTACTTCAGCAAAATAAGATCATTTAGTTAAGAATAACGCTCCATTCTTTAGTCTTTCGATGTAAAACAATTAACGCTTTTGGCCGTTGATCCTTCAGATCATTAAATCCGTCCATCATATCATCCATATTTACATAGTCGCCAATGATCCAACCCGGAATTTCTATTTTGGTCCTCGAATGCTGAATATCCTGAAGGGAAAAGACAACACCCTCAGCCGTTAACGGGATGAGCCTTTGAAGCACATCAAAAGGAATTTCTGGGTACTCCCTTTTTTTCTTTAATCCAAACCAATTTCTTTCGACACGTAATGTCTCCAGTTTCAACATAAGTGCATTACCAAATATTTGAGTTAATGCATCTTGGTTTCGAAAATAAACCTTATTGAACCACCCATCATCATGCGCAAGATAAACAAATTGATTATTCAACTTTCCGAAAAATGGTGGACGTAAATGAGTTTTGCAATGGCCAACATACAAAAGCTCAGCAATTTCTTGACCATTTAATTCATCAAGCCCTGCTTCCTCTTCAAAATCAATCCAGCAAAAATCACCATACCCATATACATGATCTTTCAGGAGTTTTTCAACATCTCCATTCGGAACAAATTCCAATAGCGTATTCATGTTAAACTCCCCATCATCATATCCATGTTTCAACAATAAAAGATTAGGTAAGGGTCCTTCATACGAATAAACAAATTCCCGAAACGTCATGCCGGAGAAGATCACAAATCGCTCAGAAGCATGCAAGTGTATATATAGGACGTCTCTTATCTCATTTTTCATAATACCAATATCCTCCACAACAGTTATTGGTGATAAAGTGAAACTTCAATCAGTGAAGGGTTCCTCATCCTCACTGATTGTTCGTTGAACCAATCATCGGGCATTTACGAGCAGATGATCTCCCACTTACTCTACTTGGATTCCCTAAAAGCCTTGAAGCGGGAGTCATGTTGCTCGTTAATGCGGGATAAAACTGGTGAAATTATCATCCATCATCACTATTATCATTTTACCAAATCATTTGAAATAATGTGACAAAACCTCCAAGTTACTCATAATTCTTCATTATTTTGAGGGAGATCTTTCTCTTTATAAAGAGTGAATGAAAGAATAGATTCATCCATAATAAAAAAAACAGCTATTGGATTTTATCCCTTTAGCTGTCTTTTTTATGAAAAAGGGGCGGGGCTTCGCAAAGTAAGCTCCGCACCGCCACCTTCAAAAGATTATACAGTTTGAGAACCTGAACCTTTTCATCGTTTTCGTTTTAGTCAGGCGTTCATGTATGTTTTTATCAAAAGTTATGACACTTTTTCAGGTTTAAAATTACCTTCCCATTTAGAGATAACAATAGCTGCAAGAGAGTTCCCAATAACATTTACCACTGTACGACCCATATCAAGAATACGGTCGATCCCAGCTATAAACGCCAACCCTTCGATAGGAATTCCAACTGTGCCTAATGTAGCTAATAGAACAACGAAAGAGACTCCTGGTACACCAGCAATACCTTTAGATGTGACCATCAATACTAGCATTAACGAAATTTGATCAGCAATACTCATATCAATGCCATACATTTGAGCAATGAAGATAGCAGCTAATGCTTGATACAGAGTGGAACCGTCAAGGTTAAAGGAGTAACCAGTCGGTATGACAAAAGAAGCAATATGCTTAGGACATCCCGCCTTTTCCACTTTTTCCATAATTCTCGGAAGGACAGCCTCAGAGCTTGCTGTTGAAAAGGCTAATATAAGCTCCTCTTTGATTAGTTTAATTAATTTGAAAAGACTATAACCGACTAATTTCGCGATAATTCCCAAGACCACGATCACAAAGAAAATCATCGTTCCATATACTGAAATCACTAACTTTCCTAGCGGGATAAGAGAAGCCAATCCAAACTTAGCAACAGTGACACCAATCAAGGCAAACACTCCAAAAGGAGCAAACCTCATAATTTGATTCGTAACATAAAACATTGCATCTGCTGTTCCTTGAAAGAATGCCAAAACCGGCTTCCCTCTTTCTCCGATCGCATTAATCCCAAGACCAAATGCCAGAGAAAAGAAAATAATGGCTAGCATGTCCCCTTCAGCAACCGCAGCAATCGGATTCGTTGGTACAATGTTCACAATCGTATCGATTAGTGATTCGCTTTCCTTTGACTCTGCTGTATCAACATAACTGCCGATATCCGTTTGATCAAGTTCCCCCATATTCACTCCAGCGCCTGGCTGCAGTACATTTGCCGCAATGATTCCGACTATAATTGCAATTGTCGTCACAATTTCAAAGTACAAAATCGTCTTACCGCCGATTTTCCCAAGCTGCTTGATATCACCAACACCTGCAACAGCGACAATAATACTGGCTACAATAATCGGCACGACAATCATTTTAATTAAACGA
Source organism: Peribacillus sp. JNUCC 23 (assembly GCF_053653995.1). The sequence continues at coordinate 295,085 of NZ_CM132202.1, read as the reverse complement.
AGAAATATATCGCCAATTGGCTGTAAATAAGACGCAATCGTTGGACTACCATAAAAGATCGCCCCTACGATAATCCCTAGGACTAGACCAATTAATATTTGGCTAGCTAAGCTTATTTTTTTCATCTAACATCCTCACCTTCTGTAAATTCTTTGCTAAAAAAGCAAATGTCTCGGTAAGGGAAACAAGATAGACGGTTTCACGCAATAAAAAAAGACACTACGGGTGTCTTTGGGCGTGAACAATTTACATTTTGTTCCCTCTAAGACGCTGACGAGGTTAGCTGTCGGGTTAGGACCTGGAAACACATGCCCCTTCATAAGAATTCACCCCAAGCGGTACAGGACCACGAAATTGGTTCCCCCGTTCCATTAAGATTAAGCGGAAATAACATTATACTAAAATATTATATTAAAAATCCAAAACTGTAAATATATTTTTCATATTACGGGTAGGAAATTTACCCCATTACAGTCTCACACACGCTTTACAAACCTATTTTTGCCAAAGAAAGGAATACTATTCATTATTCACACGGGATCACATATCCACGTGAACGATAAATAGCATTCCTTTAGCTCAATTATTTTTCTAACAGTCCAATTAAAAAGAAACGAAGTTTTTGACGTTTAGATAGTTCATTAAATGCGTTAATTGTCACTTTTTCAGTTTGAAGAGGCGTGATAAATGCAGGCTTTTTATAAGGAATGCTTTTCGAATCCTTTAGAATGATATTCCCTAATTCAAGTCCATCTTTCACTTCCTGAATTCCAGCAAATTCGAGGCCCGTTGTGATCACTTGCTTTGTGACAGTACCGTTTCCATTCAGCTTGTAAACAGATGGTTTTTTTCTAATTGAATCGCTGCTTTTGGCAAAGAAAGTACACCCTTCGCTTCCGCAGTCACCACAGACAATTTCACTTTGGAACCAATCATTATAGATTCGGGTTCTTCTTGCATAGTCGCTTGAAAAGCATATTTACTCGGAGTTCCAACAGTTGTCTCTGTTTCTGGAAACGGCTGAATTGCGGATATCGTTCCATTAATTTCCTTTTTTTCACTCGATTGTTTTGCAATAATTTTCATGCCAGGTTCTGCTTTTTTTGCCTGTTGTTCATCAAGAGAGCCTTCAATTGCTAACGTATTTGAAGCAATTGTTACAATTGGAGACTTCAGTTGTTTATTTACTTTCTTCACAATTCCTTCCGTTTCACTTGCCGTCATTGCCGTATCACCATGTTCATCCAAATAGTTTAACTGGCTTTCATAAGCCCGTATTTTCTCTTCAAGTTTCTTCTTCTCTAATTCTTGTTTATAGATCTCCTGTTGAATCGAACTTATGATCATCGCAGAAGAATCAGGATTATCTAAAGGGAATCCTGCCTCTTCTGCTACTTCTCTTTCTTTAGCAGATGGTGCCTCTGGAATGGTATCCTGATAACTGGATAACTCATCAATATATTCTTCGATCCCCGCTATTTCGCCCTCATAACGGTTCTTCTCTGTTTCAAGCTCGCCCTTTACCTGATCCAGTTTAGGTGTTATGTATTCAAATAAAGGCGTGCCTGCCGTTACTTCATCTCCCTCTTTTACAAGGAATTTTTGAAATTCTTTATCTTGGTCATTATAATAATAGTTGTACTCTTCCAATGGTTTAATTACCGCATCTGTTTCAAATCTTTCTATAATATCTGCTTTCTTAACTTCGGTCCACTCTCCGGCTAATAAAGTCCGAGCCACCTTACTATCTTTTTTCTCAATTAAAAAAAGGTTCAAAGCAATGAAACCCGTTGCAAGTACGGCTAGTGTACCAATTTTCCATTTATTCATATAGCCCCACCTCCCTTATAAAAACACACGAACATCGATATAAGCCAAAAATGCGGCTACAAACCAAGATGCCAGGTAAAACACACAAATCATAATAAGTGGGATGTATTTATTTTTCTCAGTCAACTCTCGTAAATAGTAGTAGACGATTCCGATAATCGTTATCTGAAATAAACTAATTTCCCCAAAAAAGTGAATAAAGTATTCATTTGAGAGGATAGATTGACTAATCACTCCTAATGAAAATGGATTATCACTTTGGTTTAAATCCATCTGCAAAAGAAAGGGTATGTATACTACTTTTTCTAGCAAGTGCAAAGCAAAGGCAATCATTTGAACAACTGCAACTTTCTTAAATGGGATATCTAAAATAACCCAAAAAACAACAGCAGCCAACACAACATAAAAGGTTGGGTACAGAAGGCCTGCCAGCAGTTTCCCAGCTATAACAAGTAGTTTCCCTGCTTCATATTCACTTTCTCCAAGCTTGGTTATTTCCTTTGACATAGATTCAGACCCTATTCCATAATAGGCTTCCAGAAGAAAGATAACGAAACTACATAGATACACCAACAGTAGCTTAGTACCGAATCCGGTTATTCCTTCTGCCTGTTCTAATTGATATCTGTTTGTTCTCGGCTGAAACAGGCCCTTTAATATTTGAACTTGATAGGTCATATTCGCTCCCCCGTGCAAAAGTAAAATGTATTTATCCTCTATTCTATCTCATTTTGAAAGGTATTGAGGAATAATGACATAAAGTGATGATAAAATAGGTACATATACCCAGTTGCTATATTTTCTTCTTCCATAGCTCAACATTTAATTATAGATTTCTAACAATTTTTCTACCCATACCACAAATAACTTAATAGATCCATCGATAATTAATTGTTATTTTATCTAGTATATACATACCCTCTGACCTATTCGGTTAATCCTCAAATAGCCATTCAGTCACTTTTAGAATTATTATACCTAAAGAAACCCCGAATCATATGCATTTCAATGATCTGCTCTCGGGGGTTTCTTTGTATAGTTTTCTCAATATTCTCCTGGCTATCTTATGATAGGTCGTAAACGTATCACAAATCGTCTTTTAGACCAAATCAGTAATCGATTATTTTGTAAAGATTATGGGAAACTGAATGATAGACAAACTAGTGAGTAGCGACAATTTTCCTATATATAGTGAAGATCGTGACATAACATATGATTACCCAAGGTAGTTCCAGGCGTATTCGGAATCGCTGTAGCATAGCTGGTCCTATCTATCTTATTAACAAGTTCTTTTATTGGCAATGTTGCAAAAAATCCAGCGACAGCTTCATCTATAACAACCTCATCATTCGGTCAATCAATCATAAGCATGATCTAGAATTCCAGCGATTTCAATTTAATACTTCCCCACAACTCATTTAAGAAAAGGCCTGATCAATCGCCTGTCCAAAATCTACTTCCTTATTCTTCACATATCGTTTTGTCATATTTAAATCCTTGTGACCCGCCAACTTCGATACTGTCTGTAACTCCACCCCGTTATCTATCAGTTGCTGACAGAAAGTATGTCGGAGCTTATGTGGATTAACATGATACTTTTTTAACATATATTGCACAGATCGTGGAGTGATTCGCTGCCCATAGCTGGATAAAAAAAGCGGTCCTCTAAGATCTTTATTTTCACCTAAAAAATAACCTATATGCTGAATTGCTTCTTGAGACAACGGTACAATTCTATCTACTTCATTCTTTGAATTACGAACGACTATCGCTTTCTTTTCATCCTTCTCCACAAGATCACTATCATTTAGATCACATAACTCAGAAACCCGAACGCCGGTATGAAGCATGATATACACCATTGCAGTGTTCCTTAAATTCCCATCTGCTTCTACCTCTTTTAATAAGGTCTTTTGTTCCTGCAACGTCAACACTTCAGGAATATCGTTTTTTTGCTCATTAATTTTCCGGTCTATATTCTTCATCAAAGAGGACTGACCAAGATATTTACAATACACTTTCAAGGCCATATAATGTTTCTCTATCGTCCCTGCGCTTCGTTGGTTAGTTTCTAAATGATCTAGATAAGCCTGAATACCATCTTCACTCATGTGCCCTCCAAAGTCCTTTTCTGCCCACTCAAAAAATTGGGTAAGCACACCTGAATAAGTCTTAACTGTATTTTCCGATTTCTTTTGTTTTTTCAACCACTCGGTAAAGGAGCGAAATGTCATTTCTTGGTCAAATGCTTCATTATGACGTTCCAACGTAAATTCATTCCTCCAGTGAAAATTCAGAAGTTTAACTAATTTTAACACAAGTTTACTTTTAATACGAAATCAGTTCACCGCCAAATGTCTTCTTTCTCCCAAAACGAATGATAACCTCTTTAACATTTTTACTCTGTTAAGGATATTCAAAAGTCCGGTAAGAAAGCTTGCTAATTATATCAAAGCGCATTTTTGACCTTCTGTTAAAATCAGGCACGTCCTGTGCTGCAACAGAGAAGGTAGCACACCCTATACAAGTCCGGTCCTCAACGTTCCTGTATATGGCAAAAGGTCTGAGACGAGATCCCTCGCAGAACTTCTCGGCGCTTTTATCCACCTTTTTGAACAATTGAAAAAGAGACCAGCTATAAATAGCTGATCTCTCGAATTGCTTGGCAACGTCCTACTCTCACAGGGGGAGACCCCCAACTACCATCGGCGCTAAAGAGCTTAACTTCCGTGTTCGGAATGGGAACGGGTGTGACCTCTTTGCTATCGCCACCAAACAATAAAGGAATATCATTCCTTCAAAACTAGATAATAAGAAGGATTTTTGCTTTTTCAAGAACAATAAGGTTAAGTCCTCGATCGATTAGTATCAGTCAGCTCCACATGTCGCCACGCTTCCACCTCTGACCTATCAACCTGATCATCTTTCAGGGATCTTACTAGCTTACGCTATGGGAAATCTCATCTTGAGGGGGGCTTCATGCTTAGATGCTTTCAGCATTTATCCCGTCCGCACGTAGCTACCCAGCGATGCTCTTGGCAGAACAACTGGTACACCAGCGGTGCGTCCATCCCGGTCCTCTCGTACTAAGGACAGCTCCTCTCAAATTTCCTGCGCCCACGACGGATAGGGACCGAACTGTCTCACGACGTTCTGAACCCAGCTCGCGTACCGCTTTAATGGGCGAACAGCCCAACCCTTGGGACCGACTACAGCCCCAGGATGCGATGAGCCGACATCGAGGTGCCAAACCTCCCCGTCGATGTGGACTCTTGGGGGAGATAAGCCTGTTATCCCCGGGGTAGCTTTTATCCGTTGAGCGATGGCCCTTCCATGCGGAACCACCGGATCACTAAGCCCGACTTTCGTCCCTGCTCGACTTGTAGGTCTCGCAGTCAAGCTCCCTTGTGCCTTTACACTCTACGAATGATTTCCAACCATTCTGAGGGAACCTTTGGGCGCCTCCGTTACATTTTAGGAGGCGACCGCCCCAGTCAAACTGCCCGCCTGACACTGTCTCCCGCCCCGATAAGGGGCGCGGGTTAGAATTTCAATACAGCCAGGGTAGTATCCCACCGACGCCTCGACCGAAGCTAGCGCTCCGGCTTCACAGGCTCCTACCTATCCTGTACAAGCTGTACCAAAATTCAATATCAGGCTGCAGTAAAGCTCCACGGGGTCTTTCCGTCCTGTCGCGGGTAACCTGCATCTTCACAGGTACTATAATTTCACCGAGTCTCTCGTTGAGACAGTGCCCAGATCGTTACGCCTTTCGTGCGGGTCGGAACTTACCCGACAAGGAATTTCGCTACCTTAGGACCGTTATAGTTACGGCCGCCGTTTACTGGGGCTTCAATTCAAAGCTTCGCCTTGCGGCTAACCTCTCCTCTTAACCTTCCAGCACCGGGCAGGCGTCAGCCCCTATACTTCGCCTTGCGGCTTCGCAGAGACCTGTGTTTTTGCTAAACAGTCGCCTGGGCCTATTCACTGCGGCTTTTCCGGGCTATTCACCCTAAAAAGCACCCCTTCTCCCGAAGTTACGGGGTCATTTTGCCGAGTTCCTTAACGAGAGTTCTCTCGCACACCTTAGGATTCTCTCCTCGCCTACCTGTGTCGGTTTGCGGTACGGGCACCCTACATCTCACTAGAGGCTTTTCTTGGCAGCGTGGAATCAGGAACTTCGGTACTATATTTCCCTCGCCATCACAGCTCCGCCTTAATGGAAACGGGATTTTCCTCGTTTCCGGCCTAACTGCTTGGACGCGCATATCCAACAGCGCGCTTACCCTATCCTTCTGCGTCCCCCCATCGCTCAAACGATGTATAGGTGGTACAGGAATATCAACCTGTTGTCCATCGCCTACGCTTTTCAGCCTCGGCTTAGGTCCCGACTAACCCTGAGCGGACGAGCCTTCCTCAGGAAACCTTAGGCATTCGGTGGAAGGGATTCTCACCCTTCTTTCGCTACTCATACCGGCATTCTCACTTCTAAGCGCTCCACCAGTCCTTCCGGTCTAGCTTCAACGCCCTTAGAACGCTCTCCTACCACGGATACCATACGGTATCCATCCACAGCTTCGGTGTTACGTTTAGCCCCGGTACATTTTCGGCGCAGAGTCACTCGACCAGTGAGCTATTACGCACTCTTTAAATGATGGCTGCTTCTGAGCCAACATCCTGGTTGTCTAAGCAACTCCACATCCTTTTCCACTTAACGTAAACTTGGGGACCTTAGCTGGTGGTCTGGGCTGTTTCCCTCTTGACTACGGATCTTATCACTCGCAGTCTGACTCCCGAGAATAAGTATTTGGCATTCGGAGTTTGACTGAATTCGGTAACCCGTTGGGGGCCCCTAGTCCAATCAGTGCTCTACCTCCAATACTCTCATCTCGAGGCTAGCCCTAAAGCTATTTCGGAGAGAACCAGCTATCTCCAGGTTCGATTGGAATTTCTCCGCTACCCACACCTCATCCCCGCACTTTTCAACGTACGTGGGTTCGGGCCTCCATTCAGTGTTACCTGAACTTCACCCTGGACATGGGTAGATCACCTGGTTTCGGGTCTACGACCTCATACTCATGCGCCCTATTCAGACTCGCTTTCGCTGCGGCTCCGTCTTATCAACTTAACCTTGCATGAAATCGTAACTCGCCGGTTCATTCTACAAAAGGCACGCTATCACCCATTAACGGGCTCTAACTACTTGTAGGCACACGGTTTCAGGATCTATTTCACTCCCCTTCCGGGGTGCTTTTCACCTTTCCCTCACGGTACTGGTTCACTATCGGTCACTAGGTAGTATTTAGCCTTGGGAGATGGTCCTCCCTGCTTCCGACGGGATTTCTCGTGTCCCGCCGTACTCAGGATCCACTCAGGAGGGAACGAAGTTTCAGCTACAGGGTTATTACCTTCTTTGACGGATCTTTCCAGATCACTTCACTTACCCCGTTCCTTTGTAACTCCATGTTGAGTGTCCTACAACCCCAAGAGGCAAGCCTCTTGGTTTGGGCTATCTTCCGTTTCGCTCGCCGCTACTCAGGAAATCGCGTTTGCTTTCTCTTCCTCCGGGTACTTAGATGTTTCAGTTCCCCGGGTCTGCCTTCAGTACCCTATGTATTCAGGTAAAGATACTGTTCCATTACGAACAGTGGGTTTCCCCATTCGGAAATCTCCGGATCAAAGCTTACTTACAGCTCCCCGAAGCATATCGGTGTTAGTCCCGTCCTTCATCGGCTCCTAGTGCCAAGGCATCCACCGTGCGCCCTTTCTAACTTAACCATATGGTGGCTGATAAACGAAAAGTTTATCAAACAACCTAGTTGTTAAAAGGTCTTACTTGATGTCTTGAAAAATTAATGCAAAAATTTGCCTTCTATCTATTATCTAGTTTTCAAAGAACGATTCGGCAACGAATAAGCAAAAGACTAATCTGTTGCTTTCATTTACCACGAATGAATGAATTACTCATTCAAAACTGAACAAAACAAAAGCGCTCGTTATATTCCTTAGAAAGGAGGTGATCCAGCCGCACCTTCCGATACGGCTACCTTGTTACGACTTCACCCCAATCATCTGTCCCACCTTAGGCGGCTGGCTCCTTGCGGTTACCTCACCGACTTCGGGTGTTACAAACTCTCGTGGTGTGACGGGCGGTGTGTACAAGGCCCGGGAACGTATTCACCGTGGCATGCTGATCCACGATTACTAGCGATTCCGGCTTCATGTAGGCGAGTTGCAGCCTACAATCCGAACTGAGAATGGCTTTATGAGATTCGCTTACCCTCGCGGGTTTGCAGCTCTTTGTACCATCCATTGTAGCACGTGTGTAGCCCAGGTCATAAGGGGCATGATGATTTGACGTCATCCCCACCTTCCTCCGGTTTGTCACCGGCAGTCACCTTAGAGTGCCCAACTAAATGCTGGCAACTAAGATCAAGGGTTGCGCTCGTTGCGGGACTTAACCCAACATCTCACGACACGAGCTGACGACAACCATGCACCACCTGTCACTTTTGTCCCCGAAGGGAAGTCCCTATCTCTAGGGAGGGCAAAAGGATGTCAAGACCTGGTAAGGTTCTTCGCGTTGCTTCGAATTAAACCACATGCTCCACCGCTTGTGCGGGCCCCCGTCAATTCCTTTGAGTTTCAGCCTTGCGGCCGTACTCCCCAGGCGGAGTGCTTAATGCGTTAGCTGCAGCACTAAAGGGCGGAAACCCTCTAACACTTAGCACTCATCGTTTACGGCGTGGACTACCAGGGTATCTAATCCTGTTCGCTCCCCACGCTTTCGCGCCTCAGTGTCAGTTACAGACCAGAAAGTCGCCTTCGCCACTGGTGTTCCTCCAAATCTCTACGCATTTCACCGCTACACTTGGAATTCCACTTTCCTCTTCTGCACTCAAGTTCCCCAGTTTCCAATGACCCTCCACGGTTGAGCCGTGGGCTTTCACATCAGACTTAAGGAACCACCTGCGCGCGCTTTACGCCCAATAATTCCGGACAACGCTTGCCACCTACGTATTACCGCGGCTGCTGGCACGTAGTTAGCCGTGGCTTTCTGGTTAGGTACCGTCAAGGTACCAGCAGTTACTCTGGTACTTGTTCTTCCCTAACAACAGAACTTTACGACCCGAAGGCCTTCTTCGTTCACGCGGCGTTGCTCCGTCAGACTTTCGTCCATTGCGGAAGATTCCCTACTGCTGCCTCCCGTAGGAGTCTGGGCCGTGTCTCAGTCCCAGTGTGGCCGATCACCCTCTCAGGTCGGCTACGCATCGTGGCCTTGGTGAGCCATTACCTCACCAACTAGCTAATGCGCCGCGGGCCCATCTGTAAGTGACAGCCGAAACCGTCTTTCCACCTCTTCTCATGCGAGAAAAGAAATTATCCGGTATTAGCTCCGGTTTCCCGAAGTTATCCCAGTCTTACAGGTAGGTTGCCCACGTGTTACTCACCCGTCCGCCGCTAAATCAAGGGAGCAAGCTCCCTGTCATTCGCTCGACTTGCATGTATTAGGCACGCCGCCAGCGTTCGTCCTGAGCCAGGATCAAACTCTCCAAAAAGTGTTTGACTTGCTCATTGTTTTTATAGTGTGTACTCACTTCAATTAAAACGTTGGCGCTTTGTTTTGTTCAGTTTTCAAAGAGCAATTTGTTGTTAAGTAAAATTAACTTTAACATACTAATGATTAGTTGTCAACTTCTGCGAAGTTTCAACGTTGTTGATACTCGCCATGTTTCTCAGCGACTAATTCATCTTATCATCCATTTTATAAGAAGTCAATTTTTTTATAAAATGATTTTTTCTTATTACTTAACTAGCCGTGTCAAAATAGTAATGTTTAGCCATCGCTCAATCAGCAACTTTTATAGATTACTCCTCTTTCTTATTCTTGTCAATATCTTTTTTACCTTTAGCCTTAGATTTCTATTTCGTAAATTTCATATTCTCACTATATTATATGTTTAATATTTTGTACGGTGGGTATTGTACATGGAATGTGGACTTTTTACACCTTACACTACTAAAAATCAGAGTGTTCAGATCGCCCTATAACACTTTACTTATTTTCGATTTCTACATAACTAAGATATAATATAATGCATATAAGTTCAGCTATACATATTTTGATTATGATGGATATTCACTATCAGACCTCAATTACAGCCATGATAAACAATATGAAAAGGTACCTTCCGATGCATAAACCCAAAGGAGAATAGAGAATGACGATTTTAATCGTAGACGACAACCAGGTTAACCTTTTCGTAATAGAAAAGATATTAAAGAAAGCTGGTTATAATGATTTCACTTCGCTTACATCTGCTCAACAATTGTTTGATTATTTACACATAGACTCCGGAAGCCCCAAGGAAACGACTGTTGATATTATTCTTTTAGACATAATGATGCCCGATATTGATGGAATCGAAGCCTGCAGGCGCCTGCAAACGATCCCACATCTTAAGGATATTCCAGTTATCTTCGTTACTGCACTTGAGGATTCGAATAAAGTTGCTGAAGCTCTTGATGTAGGCGGCATCGACTACATTCTAAAACCAATAAATAAAGTGGATTTACTTGCACGCATCCGAGTTGGACTTCGTCTTAAATATGAAAAAGACTGGCATCGAATGCAAGATGAAAAAATGGCACGTGAACTTGATTTGTCCATGCAAGTACAAAGTAGTCTGCTGAGCGAGCCCATATCCCTTGAGAACCTAGTCATTAAAGCATCATATTTTCCAGCTAATAAATTAGCTGGAGATATGTATTATTGGCATCGAATTGACGATAAGCGATACGGGGTCATCTTGTTGGATATGATGGGACACGGAATTACCGCTTCCTTAGTCTGTATGTTTATCTCATCTGTCTTACGCGACGCAATACGAACTCATACAAATCCAGAAGAAGTTATTAATGAGCTTAACCACTGGATGTCAATTTTAAATAAAGAGGAAAACCAAGTTCATTATTATTTCACTGCCATCTATCTGATTATTGACACACAAGAAAAAACAGTAGACTATGTGAACGCAGGACACCCACCCGGTTTTGCCTTAATTGATAACAAAGAGGTATTTCCTCTTTCAAATGGAAGCTGTCCAGTTGGATTTTTCAATGACATGAAGATAGAAAAGGATACTTTGACTTACCAAGATGACATTCAAATACTTTTATTTACAGACGGGGTAATGGAGGCACTTGAAACTAACGAAGCAGACGGGCTAGTTCAATTAAGGAAAGCTGTTTCAAAAAAATGGCTGACTTGCCGCGAAGATGCTCCCATCGATTTAGTCTTGCCAAAACACCTTCAGATAGATCAACCAGATGACATGTGTGTTGTCTTAATTCAAGCAAATTAGGAAAATCAGTTATACTTTTTAATTTACTTTCAAATAAGAGCGGGGATGCCTCAATAGGACCAGACCCTTTTTTAGGCATCCTCGTTTTTAAAAAATAAATTAGATTTTTTAGTTCCTTGCGTAAACAGCCTACCCATTGTTTCATCAGACATGGCTGCTTTAGTTTTCCTTATACTTTACGATAAATTTTCTCCAGAGAATCAAAATCTTCATATTTATCACAAAATAACATAGTACGAATGGTTTCTTTACTTCCTAATCCAAGAAAACCACCTTTACTTAGACTATCGTAGAATAACTGATTAACGTCCTCTTGCAATTCTGCTGTAAAATAAATCATAACATTCCTACACATGATAACGTGAAATTCATTAATAGAACTATCTGTAACCAGATTGTGCTGAAAAAAGTCAATATTACGGAGCAAATCAGGATTTAAATAGGCATGCTCGTAATCTGTAGAATAGTATTCGGAAAAAGCTTGATTCCCACCTGCTTGCAGATAGTTTTTTGTATAAGACTGCATTCGAGTTAATGGAAGAACCCCTTTTTCTGCTTGTTGTAATACTTTCTCACTCATATCTGTTGCATAGATTTTCGCTCGATCATAAAGGCCTTCTTCTTCAAGCAAAATCGCCATTGAAAATGCTTCTTCTCCAGTAGAACACCCCGCATGCCAAATCCGGATTTCAGGAAGTTCTCTTAAGTACGGGATCACTTTGTTCCTAAAAGTTTTAAAAAATCCAGGGTCCCGAAACATCTCTGTTACATTAATCGAAAAGTCTTCCAGCATTTTTTCAGCATACCCTTTTTCATACATTACCTTTTCAATTAACCCGCTAATTTTCTGTACTCGCTCCAACCTCATTCGGTTTTCAATCCGTCTCTTAATTGAAGATCTCATATACCGACGAAAATCGAAACCAGAAACGCGGTAGATTGCTTGCAACAGTAAATCTATTTCAAAATCTTCTCTTTCCTCAATGGTTAATAAATCTTTCATGTAATTATCCTTCCCAAATCTCTCCAAAATTGTTTTTAGCAAGAAATGCGCTAGCCCTCCTAATACCAATACAGAAGTCGCGACGTACCCTAAACGTCCAACTGGTAATGGTTTTAAAATATTAAAAATCCACACTTTATCTTCCTTTACTGAAAGTTATATGACTACGAAGAATGGACCACTTGCCTTAATCAGTAAAAACTTATCGGTTTCTTCCCCAAAACAAAAGCGCAAGCACCTAATGTATGGACGCTAAACGCTTTTGTATGACATTATGCCTATTTAATTATTGATACCCCATTACTCTTTGTATCAAACCATCACAAATACAATCTTCCATACACTTCTCTTATGATTAACCTAACTAAGTCGGATAGTCGAAGAATAAACCGAAATCTTCATATTGGTTTTACGGTTCCATTCGTCAACCAAACTCGTAATACAGAAAGAAGTTGGTTTAGCTTGAGCGGCTTGCTAACATAATCGGAGGCTCCTGCTTTCAAGCATTTCTCACGGTCACCTTTCATTGCTTTAGCTGTCAAAGCAATGATTGGCATGTCATTAAACTGACCGGTACTACGAATTCGACGCATCGTTTCATACCCGTCCATTTCAGGCATCATAATATCCATCAGAATAGCGTCAATTGTATGGTCTTTTTTAACGATTTCTAAACATTCCAGTCCATTCTTAGCAGTTAGGATTTTCATCCCTTGCTGTTCAAGCGCATTTGTTAAAGCATAAATATTGCGATGGTCGTCATCCACAACTAAAACCGTTTTGTTTTGGAAGAGATTATTTGGTTTATGTGTCTCAGTCACACTTTGTCCTTCCACAGAAGGTTCATGGTTAAATCCAACGCTTTTACTAACAGGCTCATTTATCATTGCCGCCACTTGTAGAATGGCAGAGCCAACTTCATCTGATTCCTCGATACCTTCTGGTAGACTAGGGATGAATAGCGTGAAGACACTTCCTTTCCCTTCTTCGCTATCAACAATAAGCCATCCTCTAAGTAATTTAGCAAACTCTCGGCAGATCGATAAACCCAAACCGGTACCGCCATATTTTCTCATGGTTGCACCATCGCCCTGCTGAAATGCTTCAAAAATCAACTGTTGCTTAGATTTCGGGATACCGATCCCAGTATCAGCAATGGAAACTTCAAGCCAGCCATCCGCTCCATTTGTATTGATCCACTTACCCAGTTTCTTTTCTTCTGCACACTTAATATGAACAGATATTGAGCCAGTTTCCGTAAACTTAAAGGCATTAGACAATAGATTTTTCAGTATTTGCTGTAAGCGCTGTTGATCGGTAAAGAATATATCTGGTACATCCTTATCCTTTTGTACGTTAAATTCCAGTCCTTTTTTCTGAGCAACATGCTCAAAATTCCGTGTAAGCAATTCAGGTAATTCACTTACATTCATTTCGTCAAAAACAACATCCATTTTTCCTACTTCAACTTTTGATAAATCCAAAATATCATTGATAAGCGATAACAAATCTCGCCCTGAAGAATGAATAACCTTAGCAAAATCTTGTTGCTCCTCTGACAAAGTACTTTCGTGCTCTGAAAGCATCTCAGATAGAATAAGTATACTGTTAAGAGGTGTTCGTAATTCGTGAGACATATTAGCTAAGAACTCTGATTTATACTTCGAACTTTGTTTCAACTGTACAGCCTGATCTTCAAGATTTAATTTAGCACGCTGCAATTCTCTTGATTTCGCTTCTGTTTCACGATTTCTTTCTTCCAGTTGTTCATTAATCATGCGTAGCTCTTCCGCTTGCGTCTGAAGTTCTTCAGATTGGGCTTGCATTTCTTCGGATTGAGATTGCAATTCCTCCGATTGTACTTGCAATTCTTCTGTTTGAGCCTGTGATTCTAGTAAGAGTCGTTCTATTTCTACACGACCCTGTACGCTATTAATCGTAATCCCAAGTGTTTCAAGAACACGTCGAAGGAAGTTTTGCTGTAACTTTGTGAAAGTTTCAAAACTGGCAAGCTCAATTACAGCAACAACCTCATCTTCAAAAACAACCGGTGCAATGAAAATGCTTTTTGGCGCTACTTCTCCTAAGCCTGTTGATAATACTTTATAATCATTTGGGACTTGATTGATAATCTGTGATTCTTTTTCTAAGGCACACTGACCAATTAAACCTTCCCCTAATCTGAACTCCAGACGTCCTACTTCTTCTCCATCAGCATAGGATGAAAGCTTTACAAATTTAGCTTCTTCTCCTTGTCCTCTTTTAATATAAAAGACTCCTAGAGAAGCTCCCATCAAAGGCGTCAATCTACCGATAACACGCTGCCCAAGGGTTTCCATAGTAACGATACGTTGATACATCGTAGCAATGTCGGCCAGTCTGGTCTGAACCCAATTTTGCTCACTAATTTCCGTTGTGAAATCTTTTTCTTTTTGATAGGATACTTCTAATGATGCCGCCATCTCATTAAAAGCTTGGGCAATATCGCCAATTTCATCTTTGGTCTTCACATGTATACGCGGAAGGTCCGTTAGATAATTAAAATCAACTTTTTTCATTATATTTGTGATAGATCTCAGATCCTTGATCGTACTTCGAATCAACCAAATCATCGTGATAGTAATAACAATAATCACTAGGCCAACAGAGATTATGATAAATCGCATAATTGCATTATAGGTTTCATTCGCTTCTTTCAGCGCCTCATTCATCAAACCTTCTTGGAAATCTTTGAATTTCTCTATAGAACTCGTTACTTTCAATCTCTTATCTCTTTGTTCATCCATAAGTACATTTAAATCAGATGCAGATTTACCTTGTTCAAGTGCATAAATGATTTTTGTTTCCGTTATCACATAGGAACCATAATTCGCTTCAAGCTGTTTAATCAACTGCGATGCTTGGCTTCTATTTACAACTTGCGACAACTCAGCAATCTTCAAATTAATTTCGCTTTGATTATTTTTAATTATCTCCAAACTATTTCTAACTTCTTGTTCATTAATGGAATCATTGACCGCATAAAGAATTTCCCGATCGCTACGTGAAAAGAATTGACGTATTTCCATTGCAGTACTTACTTTAACATACCGATCCTCAACGATTTCCGTTATATTGCTTTTTACACTGTTCACCATATATACAATACCTAGTAGCATGATCGCTAAAAAAAGGATGATTACGCCAAATACTACTAATTGTTTCTTTTTAAAACTCACCCTATCTCCTGCCCCTCATGATTTTATTTATACAATCTAACTCTCAAACGATTAATGGTACTCGCCAAGAAGGAATGTGACTCTAATGATTCATATCATAGTAATTATTTTACCACTTTAGAACATTCACGTCTCTTTAATCCCCAGATAGACAAAAAAGCCAAAGGTTCAATCGAATGAACCTTTGGCTTTTTTCGAATCTATTCTTTTATTTAACTAAAGACGAACTTATCTTCTTGACTTCTATATATAAAACATGATGTCCATCCATCTCTTTCACAGTGAATTCATAGTCCTCGAATTCCCTTTTATCTCCTACTGCCACATCATATTTACCAGTTAAAATCCAACCACCAATCGTGTCTATGTCCATTTCAGGCAGATGGATTCCTAATGTAGAGTTGATATCTCCTATTAATGTTTTGGCATCAAAAACAAAATGATCATCTGTTATTTTTTGGATATTTGGTCGTTCATCCTGATCAAATTCATCACGGATATCACCAACAATTTCTTCTAAAATATCCTCAACCGTTACTAAACCTGCTGTTCCACCATATTCATCTGACAAAATCGCCATATGAATTCGTTCTTTTTGCATTTTAAGCAGTAAATCATGAATAGGTATCGTCTCAAGTACACGAATAACTGGAGTGATAAATTCATCAACATTTAAATCGGTCACATTTTCTTCCGTTATTGTAGCCGTATAAAGCCGTTTAATATTTACCATTCCAACTATATTATCTTTATCTCCATCTGTTACTGGGTATCTTGTAAATTGTTCTTCTTGGATTAATTCAATGACTTCAAGAAGCGAAGTTCCTTTTTCAAACGTTACCATTTCCGTTCTTGGCACCATGATTTCATTGGCAATTCGATTATCAAATTCAAAGATTTTATTCACATATTTATATTCAGATTGATTAATTTCACCGCTTTTGTAGCTCTCTGATAAAATTAAGCGTAATTCCTCTTCGGAATGGGCTAATTCATTCTCAGAAGCAGGTTTCATGCCAAACATACCGACGAGCAGACGAGAGGAACCATTAAGAACCCAGATAAAAGGATACATAATACGGTAGAACCAAATTAAAGGTTTAGCAAATATAAGCGTAACTTGCTCAGCTTGCTGAATAGCAACTGTTTTCGGTGCCAATTCACCAACAACAACGTGCAAGTATGTTACTGAAGCGAAAGCAATGGCGAATGACAGGATGCTTATTGCTGGTTCAACGACATTCAATTTTTCAAACAAAGGATGCAAAACCGCCTCGACCGTCGGTTCCCCTAACCAACCAAGACCAAGGGCGGTAACCGTAATGCCTAATTGACAAGCAGATAAATACTCATCAAGATGAGTCGTTACCCTCTTCGCAGCAAGTGCATTCTTATGTCCTTCTTCAATTAATTGGTTTATACGTGAACTTCTCACTTTGACAATGGCAAATTCAGAAGCAACGAAAAAAGCTGTTAAAGCAATTAGTAATGCTATGGCTAACAATTTTATGGTAATCTCCAATGCGGGTGGGTAATCGGTAAACAATCCTTTTTTGATTCTGCTATCTTGTATTGATCAAAATAAGGAAACACTTGAATACGATTAAATCCCAGGCACCTCCTGTAAAAGTATCTCTAATTTTTATATATAATGTACACATAATCTCGAATTCTTAACCCACTGAACATTACAATAGTAAAAGCAACAATGACTGCATTAATGTCACACTTTCATGTGACACGTGATTTTTTAATGGTTTTTTTTTCTTTTCACTTTCAAGCAATCTTATAACCATTTGCAACTCTTCATTTAAGTCATTCAATTTTTCATTTAATTGCTCTTCAGATGGATTTATCTTAGACTCGCCTTCTTGGTTAAGCATCATCCTGATATGGTCAAGTGAATGTTGCTTCTTTTTATATGTGACAATTTTTCGTAACCGTTCAAGTTCACCATATTTGTAATAGCGGTAATTAGAAGCAGAACGTTCTGGTTTTAACAATCCGAGATTTGTATAATAGTCGACTGTGCGCTTTGTCACATTCGCTAATTGTGCTAGTTCACCAATTCTTAGTCTCTCGTTCCCAACATAGTTACCTCCCAACTATCACGTTATGGTTTTGTTTGATTTAACGACTCAAACATAGTTCTATTTTACAAGATGAATGAGCATTTGAGAAATTTTTTTCACTATAGCACATAATTTTCTTAAAAAATAAAAAACCGACTTTCCTTAAGCAAGAATAATCGGTTGAAATGAATGATTTTATTTATTCGTTTTAGAAGCTTGGAGTCCAATAAGAATCTTAGGACCACATTGACATAAAGCTGAATGTTTTAATTTTTTTATAGGTGCTCCACACGTGTTACACATTTTCACTGCCATGAAACGTCCTCCTCTTTTACTCGCTTTTCTTAATAGTATACTACTTTTCATTTAATAATCAATATCAGTTTGTAATCATTATAATTTAATTGCATTACAGGACTAATTACTATCTTCTCTCTGCCATTGACTTTTCGTTTTCCTGATCCATAATCATTGTTACCTTTTCCATAAAACTAAGAATGACAGCTAATTCTTCTTCAGTATATGTCTGGCACGCTTCTTTGTTCGCTTCTGCCAATGATTCGAAATGATCTTTTATTTGTTTTTGTCGCTTTTGAATCGGGGTTATCATGACTTTCCTGCGATCTTCCTCGTCTTTTTCTCTCAACATAGCCTGTTTTTTCAAGCCGATCAATAAGCGCCGTAACTGAACCTGAGCTTAGACCAGTCATTCTTGACAGTTCAGCCGCGGTAATGGGCCCTGTTCCATTTAAAATTTCTGCCGTCTTTAAATCTGTCTAAACGCCCCCCATCTCTTGTTGAAATAAGACGCTCCTCATCCCATATTTATGTAGGCTTTATAACAAACTCTCTAACATCTCTCGTTTTTGCAGATTATCCCTTGACATGGACTGGAACCTCCCACTAAACTTGGTTTTATCTCGATTATCAAGATAGTTATTTTTAAATTTTTTTCAAATGAACTAATTACATGGGTCCATTAAAAAAAGGGGGATTTAATTGATAGCTGATATTCAACAGAATAAAAATCAAAACCTTATTGTTGCTGGTTTACTTTTAGCAATTTTCATGTCGGCGATGGACAATACCATTGTTGCTACGGCGATGGGGACCATCGTTTCAGATTTAGGAGACTTCGATAAGTTTGTCTGGGTCACATCTGCCTATATGGTTGCCACAATGGCTGGGATGCCGATTTTCGGGAAACTTTCCGACATGTATGGTCGCAAACGTTTTTTCATTTTTGGTCTTATTGTTTTTCTACTTGGATCTGCATTATGCGGAATTGCCCAAAGCATGGTCCAACTAAGTATTTTTAGAGCGATACAAGGGATTGGCGGTGGAGCCCTAATGCCGATTGCCTTTACGATTGTATTTGATATTTTCCCACCTGAAAAACGCGGAAAAATGACTGGATTACTCGGTGCTGTTTTTGGGGCATCAAGTGTTATGGGACCTTTATTAGGCGCTTATATTACTGAGTATATAAGTTGGCATTGGGTTTTTTATGTGAACGTACCCATTGGATTAGTATCCTTATTTTTCGTACTACGCTACTATAAAGAATCTCCACAAGTTCAGGAACAAAAAATTGATTGGGGCGGAGCTACAACACTTGTCATCGCCGTAATTAGTCTCATGTTCGCACTTGAACTAGGCGGTGGTAAATATAGCTGGGACTCAATCCAGATTATCGGCTTGTTTACTAGTTTCGCCGTGTTCTTGTTATTATTTTTCTTTTTCGAAAAAAGAGCGCAAGAACCAATCATATCTTTCTGGATGTTCAAAAATCGATTATTTGCCACTTCGCAAATTTTAGCGATTCTTTATGGGGCATCGTTTATTATTTTAACTGTTTATATTCCGATCTTTGTCCAAGCTGTATATGGAGGATCCGCTACAAATGCAGGGCTTATCCTTATGCCAATGATGCTCGGTTCTGTGGTTGGAAGTGCATGCGGTGGGATTTTCCAAACGAAAGCAAGCTTCCGCAATTTAATGATTATTTCAATAACCGCTTATTTTATTGGCATGTTCTTGCTCGGAACATTAACACCTGAAACAAGCAGAGGATTGCTCACCCTTTATATGACAATCGTTGGTATTGGAGTTGGTTTTTCATTTTCTTTACTACCAACAGCATCCATACATGGTTTAGAGCCGCGTTTTCGAGGATCCGCTACCTCAACGAATTCATTTTTGCGATCATTTGGAATGACGTTAGGTATCACCATTTTCGGCGCCATACAAAATCATGCATTTACGAGCAAATTAGCTGATTCATTTAAAGGGATGGGGAATGGTGCTGAAGGGACGTTTACTAATCTTAAAGATTCACGTGAGCTGTTCCAATCAGAAGCTCGTGCAAACATTCCAGACTTTGTTCTTAACAAGATTGTACAAGCCATGTCAGATTCGATTTCCTTAATTTTTATGCTGGCACTTATTCCAATTAGCCTAGCAGTTGTTACCGTTTTCTTTATGGGGAACACACGCGTTAAAGCGACGCAAAAAGGGGCTGTAAAACAAAAATAAAACAAGGCTGTCTTTATGACAGCCTTGTTTTATTTCCCAAAATTGTTTCGTATCAAACCTTACTTTACGGATTACATTTCATATACTTGTAATATCTACATTATCAGGAAGTTTAAATGGATTTTTTTCATTAATCCTGTCATAGAACATGACGCCATTTAAATGGTCCAATTCATGCTGGAATACAATGGCTGGGAACCCTTTCAGGCGAAGTTGGATCTCCTCCCCTGCTAAGTCCGTTGCTTTCACTTTGACACGCTCATATCTTGGCACGTAACCACTTATGTCACGGTCAACAGAAAGACAGCCTTCGCTTTGGGGCAAGTAGACCATTGATGCTGAATGACTGATAATTTTAGGATTAACGAGCGCATGTTCATACAGGTTTCCTTTTACGTCTGTAAAGTACATGACGAACATTCGTTTATTCAAACCGATTTGATTCGCAGACAGCCCTACTCCAGCACGTAAATGATACTTCTTTGCTGTATCTGGGTCCTGACTATTTTTCAGGAACTGCATCATACTCTCCAATGTTTCTTTGTCTTCTGCAGAAAGGGGCAGTTTCACTTCTTCCGTATTCTGACGTAATATCGGATCGCCCTCTCTCACAATATCGTCCATTGTAATGATATAATCTCGCTTAAATTTATTCATTCATAACCATTCCTCTATTGTTGTTTGAGAACTAGTCTCATGCCTTTTCACTTTACCATGCCACACTTATTACTGTCTAACAACGAACTTACTACTGAAAAAAATAAACCTCGTTATAGATCATTACATTATTTCCCACTATAAATAGTACAAAAGAACCATTTATAATAGAAGTTAGTTCACTATACTAGTTTCATATAATAAAGGGAGATGAGAAATTGAACGCAAACTCTAGATTCGTTTCGAAATTCTTGCCAATCTTTGTGGCATTACTCGTGATCATTTCCGGTGTTTTATTGTATGCTGTTAATCAGCCACAGAAAACAGAAATTCCTTTTTCTTCAGTCGAAAGTACGATTGTAGCTCAAAATGGTGAATTAGTAACGTTGAAGGAAAACCAGAATGGTACGCTGACATTGATTACTCCAGATAGAAGTTATATTTCTCACGTACCACCGAATAGCCAATTAGTAAACAAACTTGTTGAAACATATAATGTTCAGTATTCGTTCTCATCAACTAGCCCATTTAGTTTATGGTTGTTAGGCGGATTAATCGCTGCATTAGTGGCAACCACCATTATTATACAAAGAAAAACAAAAGGTGGCATTGGAATCGGAAAAATGAAGAATAGTGTTTCTTCTGCAAAACCGCTCCCAGCCATTACCCTTGATGATATCGGCGGATTACAGACCGAAATTAAAGAAGAAATTCTACAGACACTTTCCATTTTAAAAGAGCCTGAGCGTTCAGAAAAATTAGGAATCACCGCTCCAAAAGGAATTCTATTATATGGGCCTCCCGGAACCGGGAAGACGTTGCTTGCTCAGGCCATCGCCAAAGAAATGGGTGCAAATTTCTTTTCTACAAGCGGTTCAGCCTTTAATGAAATGTTTGTCGGTGTTGGGGCTTCTCGTGTTCGTAGTTTATTCCAAAATGCAAGAAAACAAACACCAGCGGTCATTTTTATTGATGAAGTAGATGCTTTAGCCGCTAAACGAAAAGAACATGGCGGCGAAGAAGGAGAAAAAACATTGACTGAGCTACTCGTTCAGCTTGATGGCGGACATTCAAACGATGGAATTTTGTTTATCTCCGCTACGAACCGAAAGGATATGTTAGATGACGCCTTCCTGCGCCCTGGACGGATTGATTTTTCATTCCAGGTGCCGCTGCCAGATACGAAAGGCCGGAAAGAAATTATTGATATCCACGCAAAAGGCAAGCAGCTGTCAAAAGATGTTCTTCTTTCTCTTGATACGTTAGCTGAAAGCACCTCAGGTTTTTCCGGTGCGGATTTAAGTGCACTATTTGATACGGCCTCCAGACGGGCTTTACGTAATGGACAAGAGTTTATTGAGAAAAGTGATCTTGATTATGCCATTGACCGGACAATTTTAGGCACCACATCACGTTCATTGAATGATCCTGAAACAAAAAGACGTGTCGCCATTCATGAAAGCGGACATGCCCTTGTTGCTACGATTACGAAACCAGGTTCTGTTCGTAAAGCAACCATCATTCCCCGTGGCGATGCACTCGGTTATGTTGCACCGCTTCATAAAGAACTGCATTTAGCCACGACTAGTGAATTACTCGATCAAGTCAAAATGATTCTTGCTGGCGGTGTTTCAGAGCGGATGTTTTTGGGTGAACATAGCATCGGTGTAAGCGGTGATGTCAAACAAGCGAAACATCTACTTGAACAAATGGTTGAAACCGGAATGCTTCAAGACGGTTTTACTCTTACGTTCAATAAAGGGGAAAAAGAGAAAAAGATGCAGGAATTATTTAACGAAGCGATTCAGGCAACCGAAAAACTTATCAGTAGGAATCGCGAACAATACGAAGAACTTGTCGAAGCGTTATTAAAGAAGGAAACACTTGATGGATCAGAGGTTGAAGAAATCATTGGTTCTGATCGACCCTAAATCGCCCTTGTTTGATAAAAACCCTCCTTGGCACTGATGATTGCCTAGGAGGGTTTTTATTTTTATGTTCCTACCATCCACATAGTAGCAGTGAATGTAAGAACATTACCAAAGATTCATTAACTGTAAATATAAAGGTCGATATACACTTCTGTACCTATTAAATTAGCAAAATTAATGAATCTGTCTTTTTAACCCTTCCTTAAGAGTTCGTATTAAGGTCCTCAACAATTACTGTAAAACTAAATGATGTAGTTTAACAAATAAGTAAACCGGGAAAATACAAACTAGCTAATCATTTTGATGCTAGGAGGAATTAAACATGGGTCAAGCTGCAGATGATCAAAATAATAGTAAACTGGTAAAAGGAATAATTGTCGGGGGAATTATAGGTGGAGCACTCATGCTCCTAAATTCATCAACAAGGACCAAAGTAAAAGAAACAGCATTGGATATTAAAGACTCATCCTTGGACATGATTACCCAAGTGAAAGAAAACCCGGATGAAGTGAAAGATAATATGATTAACCGTTTTAAATCAGCATCCGAAGTACTAAAAGAGGCAATCAGTGATGCTCAAGACCTTTATTCAATAATTAATGAAGATGTGTTCAGCAAGGTAAGTGAGGTCAAGGATATTTCAACGGATGCCGCGTCTACAGTAATGGAAGCCAAAGATGATTTAGTGGGCATAGGCTCCAAGATCGCTGAAGCAAGTAGTCAATTAAAGGACGCTTCAACAGAATCTATAGCTAATTCTAATCAGCCACAACAAGTGAATGAATCGATCAAGTCAAAATGATTCTTGCTGGCGGTGTTTCAGAGCGGATGTTTTATGGTTAAAACCGGAATGCTTCAGGATGACTTCACTCTTACGTTCAATAAAGGCGAAAAAGAACAAAAAAATGCAGGAATTATTTAACCAAGGCGACTCAAGCAATTGAAAAACTTATCAGTAGGAATCGCGAACAATACGAAGAACTTGTCGAAACATTATTGAAGAAAGAAACACTTGAAGGATCTGAAGTGGAAGAGATTGTCGGCAGTGGACGAACTGAAATAGCACTTGTTTAAAGACATGGGGACGGGGCTTCGCGACTTACTATTCTAGACAATCCCTTTGAAGTTATACGTACTTTAGTAAGGAAGTATTTCAAAATTCTGCTTCGCACCGCCACTATTGTGATTAGGCGAGTGTAGCGTGCTTAATGATAGATCATTCATAGTAAATTGTGGGGTTTAAACGCCATATTCGTTTTGTATAAATAGATTCCATTAAGTCCAGTAACTCAAGATTATAATGTTTATGTATCCAAATCGCACAGGATTTCTAGAAATTCTGTGCGATTTGTGTGCAATCTAAGCAATGAATATTAATTGAGATAAGAGTAGGTTGTTAATTTTACCTCGTTTATGTTGTTTGTCATCTTTTATGCAACTAAACAGGGCTTTGCTTTTCTTATTTGTCTTGCAGTAATTGAAAAGCAGCTTGGACCATCCATTTTACGCCGACTTTGATAGCTTCTTCGTCGACCATAAATTGGGGGTGATGCAAGTCGTAGGTAATTCCTTTTTCTTCATTTCTCGAGCCTAGCCATACATAGCATCCAGGTACTTCTTTTTGATAGTACGAGAAATCCTCTCCACCCATAGTTGAATCGGCTAGAAGCGTATTTGCTTCACCTACAACGGATATTGAAGAGGAGCGCGCAATTTCTGTTACTCTAGCATCATTTACTACGGCAGGAATTAAAAATTTGTAATCAATTTCGACTTCGCCGCCAAGTCCGGTAACCGTATTTGTCACGACTTTTGTAAAAATCTCATAGATGTTTTGTCTAACTTCTTCATTTGAAGTTCTGACGGTTCCTTTTAAAATAGCGCGATCGGGGATGACATTATTGGTTGCACCTGCTTGAAAAGAACCAATACTTACAACCGCAGATTCTTTAGAGGAGATGTTACGGCTTACGATTGTTTGGAGCTGACTAACAACGGCACTCCCTATCACGATTGGATCAATGGTTCTTTCAGGCAGTGCCGCATGTCCACCTTTCCCTTTTATCGTAAGGGTAAAGTCGTCCACACTTGCCATAAAGAACCCTGCTTTTATCCCCATTGTACCTGTAGGAATGTCGGGGGAATTATGGAGACCAATGATCGATTCTACACCTTTTAATAAGCCTGCTTCAATGAGGGATACAGCTCCTCCTTCGGTTTCTTCCGCTGGTTGAAATAATATACGAACATTCCCTGGTAGGATCTCACTAAGCCCTTGCAAGATAATCGCAGCACCTAATGCGATCGTTGCGTGGACATCATGGCCGCACATATGGCTGACGCCGTCTATTTTGGAACGAAACGGCAGATTAGACTCTTCTTGAATCGGTAGCGCATCAATATCTGCACGTAAAGCAATGGTCGGCCCTTGTTGTTTTCCAACCACTGTTGCCGCTGTCCCTGTTTTTAAGTCAGTAGGAATTTGTGAGATTCCAAATTCATCTAACCATTCGTTTAAACGTTTTGTCGTTTCAAATTCCTTGTTACTAATTTCAGGATTCATATGAAGATGTCTTCTGATTTCAATTAATCGAGGGAATAAATGATCTACTTTTTCTTCTAGCATGGCGGAAAACTCTTTAGTTGAAACTTCGTTCATGATCGCCCCTCCTATTTCAAATGTCCTAAAAATTCTTTCGTTCGCTCATGCTTCGGCTGATCGAAGATGTCCTCTGGAGAGCCTTGCTCAACAATATAGCCTCCATCCATAAAGATCACACGATCAGCTACTTCCTTAGCAAATCCCATTTCATGTGTGACGACCACCATCGTCATCCCTTCCTTTGCCAATTGTTTCATGACTGCCAGTACCTCACCGACTAATTCTGGATCAAGGGCAGATGTGGGTTCATCAAACAGCATAATTTTTGGTTCCATAGCCAATGCTCTAGCAATTGCCACACGTTGTTTTTGTCCCCCAGATAATCGATTAGGGAACTCATCTACTTTGTCTTCTAATCCTACTTTTTTAAGAAGTTCCATGCCTTTTTTCTTCGCCTGATCCTTTGTCACCTTTTTTAACAAGACAGGTGCTTCCATGATATTCCCGATTACGGTCCGATGAGGGAATAAATTAAATTGCTGAAAAACCATCCCGATGTCCTGACGAAGTTTGTTTAATGAGGACTCTTTTGACTCAACTATTTTTCCATTAATAGTGATCGTCCCACTGTCAGCTACTTCTAAACAATTCATGCAGCGGAGAAACGTACTTTTCCCAGAGCCACTGGGTCCGATAATCACGACAACTTCACCGGGAGCAACGTCTAAATCGATCCCTTTTAAAACTTCTAATTTATTAAATGTTTTCACCACATTGTTACATGAAATCATTCATATGCACCTACCTTTTTCTCAATTTTCCCTATAATAAAGGACATGACAGTCGTTAATAGTAAGTAGATTAAGCCAACCAGGAAAAAGACTTCCATATAACGGTACGTACTGCTGATAATTTGTTGGCCTGTCCGTAACAAATCATATAAGGCAATTGTTGATACAAGGGATGATTCTTTAATTAAAGCAATAAATTCGTTCCCTAGAGGCGGCAGCATTCGGCGAAAGGCTTGAGGAACGATGACGCGTCTCATAGATTGACTTGAACTTAATCCAAGTGATCTTGCTGCTTCCATTTGTCCTTTATCGATCGATTGAATCGCCCCTCTGGCAATTTCCGCAATATAGGCAGCTGCGTTTATCGATAGCGCTATGCAGGCCGAAACAAATGGCGGCATCGTAAGGGCGCTGAATACCGATGGAATGGCAAAGTGGATGATAAATAATTGCAATAATAGAGGGGTGCCACGTATTACCCAAATGAAAAATCTACTTAGCTGTGATAAAAGAGGGTTCTTTGAAACCCGGCCAAGTCCAACCAGCAATCCTAATATACTTCCAAAAATCACCCCAATTACCGCGATTTCAACGGTAACTAAAGCCCCCTGTAATAAGTATGGTAAATATGTAAGTGCAAAGGATAAAAAATCGTTCATTTCTCTCTCTCCTTTTGAAAATAAAACGGATAAAACGGTTGCCCGGTTTATCCGTCATAGATTATTTTTTTGTAATGTCCGTCTCAAACCACTCTTCACTGATTTTACTTAATGTCCCATTATCTTCAACAGTCTGCACTGCTTTTTCTAAGGCTTCCCGAAGCTGAGTATCATTTTTTCGAACAGCAATACCCATAGGTTGTACTTGGAATGCTTCTCCTACAACTTCAAATTCTCCAGGCTTGGTCGCCATATAATAACGGCCAATCATTTCTCCTACAACAGCAGCCTCTACACGTCCAAGTCCCATGTCATTGAATACATCGGTAGTCAAATCATATTTTTTTACTTCTTTAAGCCCGCTTATGGAATTCGCAGCTGTTTCACCTGTAGAACCTAATTGGACCCCGACAGTCTTTCCTTTCAAATCATCTACTGATTTGATATTTAACGGATTTCCTGTTTTTACAGCCAAAATTTGTCCGACACCAAAGTATTCGACAAAATCAACTTTTTTCTTTCTCTCATCCGTTACATTCATGGAAGATAAAATCATGTCAAATCGTTTCGCATCTAAACCAGGGATAATTCCATCCCATGCTGATGGGACAAATTTCACTTTAACGCCGAGTTCCTTGGCAAGTGCTTCGGCAAAATCAATATCAAAACCTACCAACTCATTTTTATCATTGCGATATTCCATAGGTGGGAGTGTATCATCTAAGCCAATGGTGATTTCACCCTTTTCTTTTATTTCAGCTAAGGTATCGCCACCCGTTTCATTTTCACCTTGTTTATTATTTGAACTATCAGGCAATTTAGGTTGTGTGCCACAAGCTGTAACCATTAAAGCAATTGCCACCATTAATAATGATATTATGACCTTTTTCATATTTATCCCCTCACACGTCTTTACTTCTTTACGTCTTTACTTCTTTACCCCTTTATCTATTTAGCGAAATAAAGTATTCTGATAAAATCATTTTACGAAAATGATGGGTAAAATGCAAGATGTTTTTTTATCAACTTCCGATACCTCTCCGCTGCTATAGGCTAATAAAGCTCGAAAATTGCGGAATTTGGCTCTTTTCTCCCTCTTTTTTAAACACACACTTAAAACAACCCAAAGAAAAAAACGAGCAATTTCTGCTCGTTTCTTTCTTTGGATCTTGAATTCATTATTACTTCTCAGGAACTAATGTATTACTAATCTTGTGATCTTTTTTCGTCTCTGTTAGCCATGTCGGGAATTCAGAGGATAGTTTTTGAGTTTTGAGAGCTTCTTTGATGTCTTTTTTACTATCTTCAAAGCTCGCTGCTTTCGCTTCCTTTTTACCAGTTACTTGAATGATATGATAACCAAATTCTGTTTTAACTGGATCACTGATCTCGTTTATCTTCATGGAGAAAGCTGCCTTTTCAAACTCTGGTGCCATTTCATCTTTTCCGAAATAGCCTAACTTCCCTCCATTGGAAGCATTTGCAGCATCAGTAGAATATTCCTTTGCTAATTTAGTAAAGTCGCCTCCATCAGCTAATTTCGTAGCTACTTCTTTAGCTGTCGCTTCATCCTTCACTAAAATATGACTTGCTTCTACTTGCTCAGCTTGCGCATACTGGTCTTTATTGGCTTCGAAATACTCCTTCATTTCATCATCTGTAATCTTGATTCTAGGCTCTAATAATTTTACAGTCTTTAAATACGAGCGAATATCTTCTTCAATATCCGCAGTTTTCAAGCCACTACTTGCAAGCTGCGCTTCGAACGTATCTTTTCCACCATATGACTCCATCATCGTATCGAGCTCTGTTTGAATTTCCTTATCTGTGATTTTCACTTTTTCTTTATCTGCTTCAAGGTCAACCAATTTATTCGTAATCATTGTATCTAAGACAGTCGCTCCATATTGACTGACAAGGGCATCGTACAACTCGTCCTTACTAATTTTATTTCCATCCACTTCTGCCACGGTCTCATTGCTTGAAAAAGCGGCAATAAGTACGGCTGCAGCGACAATAAGCAGAATGGCTGCACCCCATATATACGTTTTTGTACTTTTAAAGAAATCTTTCATCAGCGCTCTCCCTTATCATTAATACGTTCGTTTCTATGATTTTTTCTTATTCATTCATCATATCGAGAAAATATGACGAAACTATGAACGAGTCTTTAAATAAGTGTGAAAATCACATATTTTTGTCAAAATGAAAAAGAGGCTATCCTAAACCAAATGGTCAAACCAACAACTATATACAATTAACAAGTGTATGAAACACTATAAATCGCGTATAGAATGTAAGTCAAATCCATTCAGGACATCCTCCTCGCTCATTATTTTCGGTGCATTTTAAACTCCAGGAAAAGTTCATTATAGGTAGCCAGATTTCTTTTCCCAAGGTTCTCATATACTTCTAGCTTATCAGTTAATTCCGGTGACGGATAAAAACGTTCATCTTTTACCACTTCTTCCGGTAAAAATTCCAGTGCTGCTTTATTCGGCGTTGAGTAGCTTACATACTCTGTGTTTTGTGCAGAAACCTTCGCATCTAGCATGAAGTTAATGAACGCATGGGCCCCATCAATATTCTTTGCTGTTTTCGGAATGACCATATTATCAAACCATAAATTAGACCCTTCACTTGGTACGACATAGTCTAGGTCTTCATTTTCAGACATAATTTCTGAAGCATCTCCTGACCAAGTAATCCCAATGGCCGCTTCTTTGTTTGCTAGCAGCAATTTATTTTCATCACCGACAATTGCCTTGATGTTTGGAGTCAATAAATCAAGCTTCGCCTTCGCTTCTTGTAAATGTAATGGATTTGTATCATTTAATGAATAATGTAAACTATTAAGTCCCATTCCGATTACTTCTCGCGCGCCATCAATTAATAAAATTTCGTTTTTTAATTTAGAATCCCACAAATCATTCCAGCTTGTTATTTCCATCCCATTCAACATTTCTGGATTATAGACAATACCCACTGTTCCCCAAAAGTACGGAACAGAATATACATTATCAGGATCAAATGGCAAGTCTAGAAACCGTTCATCGATATTCTCCAGATTCGTCAGCTTCGAGTGGTCAAGTTGAATTAATAAGTCTTCCTTAATCATTTTATCAATCATATATTCAGATGGAACTGCAACATCATACGTCGTTCCACCTTGTTCAATTTTCGTCATCATCGCTTCATTCGAGTCAAATGTCTCATAAATCACTTTTATACCTGTTTCTTTTTCAAACTGATCAATTAAATCCGTATCAATATAGTCTCCCCAGTTATAAACCGTCAACGTATTGCCACCTGACAAACCTTGTGATTGATTCAATCGATTCGTGATAGAAAGGAGCACAATAGAAACAAGAATGATCGTCAAAAATACACGGACTAACTGTTTCATTTACGAACCCCCATTCCGCCTGACTTCGTACTACGCTTCGTGATGAAGTAATAGCCAATAACCAAAATAACGGTAAACAGGAATAGTAAGGAAGACAGAGCATTAATATTCAAAGATACTCCCCTACGTGCCAATGAGTAGATTTCAACCGACAAGGTCGAAAACCCATTTCCTGTCACAAAGAATGTAACCGCGAAATCATCAAGAGAGTATGTCAGTGCCATGAAAAACCCAGCAAATATACCTGGAGTAATATAAGGTAAGATCACTTTTGTCAGCACACCCATGTTGCTTGCTCCAAGATCTCGTGCTGCATCAATATAGGTCGGGCTCATTTCCATTAGTTTCGGCAGAACCATTAAGACGACGATTGGTACACTAAATGCAATATGTGCTAGCAACACGGAATAAAAACCAAGCTTGATTCCAGCCATCGTAAACAAAATCAAAAACGATGCACCGATAATCACATCCGGGCTGACGATGAGCACACTATTCAATGATAAAAAGGTATTTTTCGTTTGTCTTTTCCTTACCGAA
The DNA here is from genome assembly GCF_053653995.1 of Peribacillus sp. JNUCC 23. The sequence continues at coordinate 264,476 of NZ_CM132202.1, read as the reverse complement.
TGAATAAACAAAGCACCTATTACACCAATAATCGTCGAGATTAAAGCAGATAATAACGCAATCACAAGTGTATTCAAAACAATAATTAACAAGCGCGTATCACCAAATAATTCACGATACCAATCCAACGTAAAGCTTTCAAAGTTGAACATAGTACCGCCGCTGTTAAATGAGTAAAAAATAAGAAAGAAGATTGGTGCATACAAGATAAAAAAGATAAGCACTAAAAATAGCGAAGATACAGATGACAATTTCTTCTTCATCTTATACACCTCTTTTCCTTGCACCTGTCAATGCCATGATCAGGAACATAAAAATAATTAAAAACACTGCGATGGTCGAGCCCATTCCCCAATCTTGGATGACAAGAAAATGCTGTTCAATCGCTGTCCCTAGTGTAATCACACGGTTACCAGAAATTAAACGCGTCAGCATGAACAAGGAAAGGGCCGGAATAAAGACAACCTGGCAGCCCGATTTCACACCGTCCAATGTTAACGGAAAAATGACACGGCGGAATGTAGTCCATGTTGATGCTCCTAAATCATTAGCCGCATCCATAAAACTCGGGTTCAATTTATTTAATGCATTGAAGATTGGTAAAATCATAAATGGAATAAAAATATAAACTGATACAAAAATAAAGCTAAAATCGGTAAATAAAATTTGTTTGGAACCAATTCCAATTGCCTCTAGGAATTTATTTGCTGCCCCGTACGTACCGAAAATGCCTAGAAATGCATAAGCTTTCAACAGTAAATTGATCCATGAAGGAACAATGATCAGTAATAACCATAGTTGTTTATGCTTTGTCTTTGTTAACAAATAAGCAGTCGGATAGGCAAAAAGCAAAGAAAAGAATGTAATTAATAACGCATACCAAAATGAATTCAACGTCATCATTAAGTAAACAGGCGTAAAGAAATTCTTATAATTGACCAGTGAAAAATTCCCATCAATATCGAATAAAGAATAATAAAGGACGAGTACGATTGGCGCAACGACAAAAAAGACAACCCACAGAAAGTACGGAATGGAGTATAAATTAAACTTCGCTTTATTTTCCATCTTGCACTCCATCACTGTATGCTTCTAAACGTTTGTCAAATTCTTCTTCAGATTCACCAAAACGCATAACATGAATGGCTTCTGGGTCAAAGTATAGACCAATTTGATCGCCAACTGTCGCTTTCTTCGTAGAATGAACCAACCACTCATTCCCATCCCCATCATAGCTACTAATTTCATAATGAACGCCGCGGAATAACTGAGAGTCCACGCGCACTTGCAATTTACCTCGGTCCACATCGGTAATTTCCAAATCTTCTGGTCGAATTACAATCTCAACTGGCTCCTTTTCATTAAATCCACCATCGACACATTCAAACTCTTTTCCGGTAAACTCGACTCGATGATCACGAATCATTTTCCCTTCAACAATGTTTGATTCCCCAATGAAATCCGCGACAAATCGGCTGATTGGTTCATCGTAAATATCTGTAGGTGTCCCGCTTTGTTGGATTTTCCCGTTATTCAAAACGAAAATCTCATCTGACATCGCAAGCGCTTCTTCCTGATCATGCGTAACAAAGATAAAGGTAATCCCGAGTCTTTGCTGTAATTCTCTTAATTCATATTGCATTTCCGTTCTCAGCTTCAGATCAAGCGCAGACAAAGGTTCATCCAGCAATATCACTTCAGGCTCGTTTACAATTGCTCTGGCAATGGCCACACGCTGACGCTGTCCACCTGACATTTCTGAAATTTCTCTTGTTTCATAACCGTCAAGGTTGACAAAGCTTAATGCTTCTCTAACCTTTGCAGTGACATCACTATTCTTCATTTTCTTAATGCGCAAACCAAATGCAACATTTTCAAAGACATTCAAATGTGGAAATAACGCATAGTCCTGAAAAACGGTATTTACTTGCCGTTTATTAGCCGGCACTCGATTAATAATTTTTCCATTAAAATAAATCTTCCCTTGCGTCGCCTCCGTAAAGCCGGCTATTAAACGTAGAATGGTTGTTTTTCCGCAACCAGAAGGTCCTAGTAGCGTATAAAATTTGCCTCGTTCGATTTCAAAGCTAACATCATTCAATACAGCTGGATCTGCATCATATTGTTTAGTTACTTGTTCGAAACGAATGATCGACTCATTTGTCAAAATCTTCTCCTCCTCAGTATCTTCATGTATTCGTATGATCCGTTCCACCAAACAGATGAATTCTTATAAATAGGAATTTGTAACAACTAGAAGCAATTCTGTAGGTCCATCAACATCATTAACCAATTGGTGAGCCTCAGAAGCATGAAAATAAATAGATTCTCCTGCTTTAGCCACATAGATGTGGCTCCCTAAATAAACAATGACTCTTCCACTTAATACATACCCAAAGGTTTCTGAAAGGGATGGCTCAAACTTCTTAAACTCCCCTTTTTCTTTAAACGTCAGATAGATCGGTTCCATTTCCTTTTCGTTCGATTCCGGTACGAGCCATTTAATCTGATACCCTTTTTCTACTTCTGCAAAAAAGGTCTGTGAATCTTCATCATATACGACTTTTTGAACACGCTCTTCTTCATCAAAGAATTGCTTCGGTGAGCATCCAAGCACTTCTATGATATTGAAAAAGGTTTCAATAGAAGGGGAACTCAAATCACGCTCCAATTGGGAAATATAGCCTTTGGTTAAATCTGTTCGTTCGCCTAACTCCTCTTGGGTTAACCCTTTTTTTAAACGTAAATTCTTAATCTTTTTTCCAATTTGCATAGTTATCTCCATGTGACTCGTCATTGCCACCGTTTTAAACGAAGGTTATTTTTTGACTATCTTCATCGCTTTGATCCAAAGTTTAGTTTTAGTAAACTCCGAGACACTAAAGTACTCTATAAGTAAACTTAAAGTTTACTTACAACCCCAATCATTATACAGGAATCATGACAATCTTCAACATCTTTTTTGTAATAACTAATGGTACATCATCCGACATAAATATTTCCCCAGAAATAAATTTCATCAAAATACTACATTCTTCTTGCTCATACTGTAGTATTTTAACCATACACTTTATAAGAATGAAGAGTCCGCCCTAACTAGAAGCAATAAAAATCCCCGTGAGCAAAACCACGGAGATTAGGAATGTATCATTTATAGGGAAGTTTTTGATAAAAGTAATTTGGTTTAATGATTTGATTTTTATAAGGCTTATGGAATATATGAGTCGCTGCTGGAGAAACTGGCGGAATGAGCCACGTCCAATTACCAGTCACCGGTCGGCTAGCCGCCCTTTCCTTTTTCTCAAACATCTTAAACTGCTGGGCAGCTGTATGGTGATCGACAATACTTACCCCATCCTCTTTAAAAGAATACAGAACTGCCTGATTGAGCTCAACAAGAGCCCGATCCTTCCAAAGCGATGAATTCTTGTGAATATCGAGACCCATATGTTCCGCTATAGTTGGAAGCATATTATATCGTTCTTCGTCCGCTAAATTTCTTGCCCCGATTTCTGTGCCCATATACCAGCCGTTAAACGGGGCAGCGTGATAGGTGATTCCACCGATTTCAAGACTCATGTTTGAAATAATGGGAACTGCATACCATTTGAGCTCTAACTCTGCAAACCATTCATATTCAGGGTGACGCAAAGGGACTTCTTTTACAAGGTGAGGAGGAATTTCAAACCATTGAGGCTTCCCACCATCCATTTGTATGACGAGAGGTAAAAGATCAAACCGACCAGTTCTGCCCCTCCATCCTAATTCTTCACAAACTTGTGTGAATCTTAGTGAATCTGGATCGCCGATAACCCCATTCTCGGTTTCATAGCCTGCGTATCGAATAAGCTGATGATTCCATATTCGAACACGGTCAGGTTGAAAAATAGTAATAGACGGTCTTATTTTGCCACCGTTTGTTGCAAACGATATATGTTCGAAAAGCGCTTCTACTATCTCTTCCATTGATTGTAAATCACGTTTATCTATTACCTGCATCGTTTCCCAAAACAGACGGCCAATACATTTATTACTATTTCGCCACGCCATTTTAGCCCCATATTCAAGCTCTTCAAGCGTATGTTCATACTTGTCTCGTTCTTGAATTTGATGGATTACTTCTTCTAAACGTTTATGCGTTTCAGCTTCACCTTTGTGTAGTTCTTCATAACTAACTCGAATAAAATGTTCTGCCTCTTTTAGTCGATGTTCCATAGATGTCCGCTGCCTCCTATGTCAGTCTTCGACATGATTATCGTTTACAAATAATGTACCACAACCATTTTCTTATCGCTAAATAAGATAACTAGAAAAACAAGATATAAAAAAGATACAACTAACTTATTTCTAACAGCTTCCCAAATAAAAAAGGATCTGACTCACATGAAACAAGCCAGACCCCTATTCATAATTGCTCCGTTACCCATTTAGCCGTCGCTTCTCCATTTCCGATACAATCGGGAATGCCTACTCCGTAGTAAGAACAGCCAGCTAGACGAATACCTGGAAAGTCTTGCTCGAGCTTCTCTTCCAACCGTTGTACAACTTTTCGATGATGGATATGATAGTTAGGCATCATGTCACTCCAATTAGTCACTTCACTCGTTACCGGAGTACCTGAAATGCCCAGACTTAATTTAATATCCCTTAATGCAACCTTAAGCAACTCTTCTTCAGTAGCAGTTTGTAATGAAGCAAAAGCAGGGTTTGTACTTTTATAGAAAAGCCGGATTAGCAATTGATTTTTCTTGGATGTATGTTCCCATTTTCTACTTGTCCATGTACAGGCATTACAAGTTAATTCACTAGTTCCTGCAGTAATAAAGCCTGTTCCATCCTTTGGTAGCTCACTGTCCGCCAAATTGAAGCCTACATAGACGCTAATAATGGAACTATTCTTCAATTGATCAAATTCCTTTTGGAGTGTAGGATTCTTCAATAGCTTTTGAGCAGCATTGTGGGGAATGCTTAAAATGATATAATCAGCGACGATACTTTCTCCGTTTCTAAAAGTGACCGTGTATGAATTCCCTGCTCTCGTAACAGCCTCTACCTCTGTCCCTTTATGTATCTCAACATCTTCCATCCGTTCTTCCATACGATCAAGCAAAGTAGACAGACCGCCTTTAAAAGAAAGGAATTTCTTACTGGCATTCCCTTGGGAAGCTTTTTTATTTTCAGAAAGTCCTCGTATGATGCTGCCGTATTCATTCTTATAATCCAATAAATATGGTAGTGTAGAAGCAATGGTCAAGTCAGCAAGTTTGCCTGAGTATACACCAGATAGCACGGGAGCAATTTGTTTTTCTACCAATTCTTGTCCAAGAAAGCATTCCAGAAATTCACCGATAGAATCATCTGTAGTGAACGATTCATTCTTTGTGTAGAAATCCTTCAAGGCCGCAACTTTACCTTCCGCAGAAACTAATGTAGTTTTCGCTAATGACTCGATGCTCGTTGGAATGCCAAATACAGCTTCTTCTGGAATGAGCTTTAATTCTCCATCACTATGAATGAAAGAGCGCCCTGTGGCATTGAACACCACTTTATCTTGTAGCCCTAACTCTTCAATCAATGGTCCGATATACCCTTTACGCGCCACGATAGAATCTGCACCTGATTCCATTATGAAATCACCATCATGCACCGAATGAATTTTTCCTCCAAGCTCCTTATTGGCTTCTGTCAATACAAGTCTAACGTTTGAGCCCGTCTTCTTTTTCCACTTTTGCAATTCATAAAGAGCAGATACACCCGTAATGCCCCCACCTATCACAACGACTGTTTTCAATGAATGTACACCTCAATTACGATCAATTTAAGTTACCTAAAGTGTACCATAAGGGTTCCTTAATTAGTATTCACACCAAACAATACGGTCCCTTTTTAGATCAACTTTACTAAATTCGCCACAATTATTCCGAATACATTACGACAATGTATAGCTATATATATGCATGGGACCGCTTCGCCCAATTTTCTCAGCACCTGTATTATGGAATCCGACTTTTCCATACAATCCTTTTGCCGGCTCGTTGTCTTTATTAACTGCGAGAATAATTTCTTTTTTATCCGGGAAATACTTTTGAGCAAAAGGAGGTAAAACAGACAATGCCCTCGCTGCATACTTTCTTCCTTGATAACGGTGATTTATACAAAAGGCTCGCAGTAACATCGCCTGTGGGTTTTCGGTAAACTTGTGAATGCCTTCTCCCGTATGTAGAATGAAAAATCCAACTGGCACTTCTCCTGATAGGACTACAATTGGTCTTCTTGTTGGATCTTCTGTACACTTTTCTAATGCTTCGATAGGAATAGTTGTATATCTTTTCTGTTCATCAGTTAAGTAAAACTTAGCTAATTTCGCCTTATATTTGGGTTCATATAATTGTAATGAGATATCCTGGTTTTCAAGCATTTGTTCTACTATCCCCCTTTAGTAGCCTAAATTTTTGTTTATGGTACAATCATTCGGTACAATTTGACTAATGTGTGACAGACCTCTCCAAAGTCATTCCTTCATTGCATCAGTGATCATAACTACCTTCATCTACTACATTCGCTTCTCTAATATTTATATGTTGCCGCATTTTTTGCGCTAATTCGAAACTGATTGTTCCTTCTTCAAACATGTCCTGCACTTCATCACGTTCAGCTTGAATGGCTATGTACTGTAAATCCCGCTCGAAGTTTACTTGTTCGTGTCCTCGAACCATTTTATTATCTCGTTTTAACCTGGAAATTAGAAAACTATATTCCGCGATCACGATTAAAGAAATCCCCTTATCATCTGGACTTGTCTTTTCCTTAATCTCTCTAATTGCCGCTTTAGCTGTTTTCAATTTAATTGCGATCATTTTATGGAGACGCTCTTTACTTTGCTCGATTAATTCTCTTTTTTTAGATAAAAACAGCTTGCCACTCTTTACTAGCACTTTTTTTAACAAAAGTATGAAAATCAGTCTACGATATTTCATTCGATTTGTTACCGCCATTTCCATTCTGCGGATATGCTCCAAACACAAATGGGCCGCTTCACGATCAACTAGTTCTTCTTTTACGAGCCTCACTATTTCTCTTTTCTCTGCCTCAAGTCCTATCAGTCTAGCCTTATTTTCTTTCTCTCTAATTTCCGATTGATTCTTTTGATTTCCGGCTGCATGAGCTTGATTAATTCTTACATTATATTTAGAAATGATTTTTATTGCTGTTTCACGGTTATCGTTTGTAATGGAAGATTCTACAGCTTTGATTGCTGCCGACTGCGATTGAATCAAAGCGCGCTTTTCTCTTTCTACTTTATTCTCACCCATATGTTCATGCTTTGGCCGGGCAATAATCGGCAAAAAAATGCTTGTAACCATAAGTGTAGCCAAAATGACTCCAGCTGCAATAAAAATAATTAATGAACGTTCTGGAAACGGACTGCCATCATCTAACACGAATGGGAGAGTAAACGCCCCCGCTAATGTAACAGCGCCACGGACACCAGAAACAGTTATAATTCCAATGGCTTTGAATGATGGCTTTACCATTCCCTTTTTCATTTTCCAACCTGTCCACCATGCCACCAATACCCAAATGAACCGAAGGACAAATAGGGAGATGCTGATTATGATGATATAACCGGTCACTTCCATATTATTAAAAGCTGCGTTTTCAAAAATGGAATTCGCTACACCTGGCACTTGCAAACCAAGCAAGACAAAAACAAGGCCATTCAAAATAAATAAAATAACAGACCAGGTACTATTCGAAACGATTTGTAGTTTTATCGTCGGCGACTGCTCACGATCCCGTTCAATTGCATGGACGATTCCACCAGCTACGACACCTAATATTCCTGAAAAGTGGAAGTGCTCTACACTTAAATAAATCACAAATGGAGTCAAAATCTGAATGAGCATATGAATCGTCACATCTTCCATACCTAGTCGGCGGATGAAGACTCTCAACCTGATAATAGCAAAGGCAATGATTGCACCCCCTATAAGGCCTCCTAAAGCAATAATGACAAAGCTTAATGAGGCTTCCGCTAAAGAAAAGTAGCCGGTTACCGTAGCTGCCACCGCAAACTTAAAAGCTACAAGACCTGATGCATCATTCGTTAATCCTTCTCCTTCTAGAGTATGCATAATGATTTTCGGTAGCTTAACACGGCTAGCCATCGCACCAACGGCCACTACATCAGTAGGCGAAAGGATTGCTGCAAGCGCAAAAGCAGCTGGTAAAGGAATAGCTGGGATCAACCAATGAATTAAATAACCGATTACAAGAACGGTTACAAAAACTAGCCCTAACGCTAATAATAAAATCGGTACTCTAAGTTTCCATAGCGCCTTACGCGGAACATTTTTTCCATCATTAAATAACAACGGTGCAATGAATAATACAAAAAACAACTCAGGCTCCATTGGCACTTGAAGACCAATAGGCAAAATTGCCAATACCCCTCCCAAAGCGATTTGAATAAGAGGAACAGGAATAAATGGAATAAAGTGATTAATTATATTGGATAAGCCAATGAGGAACAACAGAAGTAAAACAATTAGAAATATTTCCATCTATCCTTCAAACCACCTTTTCTATATGTTTTCTATCTTTAATTTACCATAATAACGGCTTTTCTATTTATCAGAAATACTTATTTGCTTCATTTCCCGAACGGCGATTCATCATTTCTACATGAAAAATTTACATAAGCTTAACAAATTTTTAATACCATTCATGGATAATTAGACCTAGAAAGAAGAGGTGGATGATGGGGAAATTATTTAACTTTTATACAAACTGGTCCTTAAAGACCAAACTCTTACTATTTATCATATTTATCTTAATTTTCACATCCGGTATCATTAGTTATATGTCTTATGCAAAATCAAAAGATGCGACGATGACCGCTGTCGAACAACGTCTAAAAAGAGAAGTTATGCTTTTTTACCAAATGGCACAGAATCTCATGTATCTTCATGTAGGGGATGAGGAGAATTTCAACAAAAAAATAGAAAGCGTCATTAAAAGCCAAAATGCAGACATGAGTCAAGATGGTCTCCATAGCGATTACTTTCTTATCAAAGGAAAAGAAACCGTCCCGTTCTCTGTAAGCCAGAAAATGGCTATAAAAATCCCTGAATCACTACAAACAGAGATCACGAAAAAAGGAAAGGGCATTTTACATAAAAAAATTAACGGTGTTACCTATACATTTGCTTTTCAACAAATTCAAGAAGTAAAAGGGTCCTTTGTCATTGCTCTACCACAGCAAGTTTATTTAACTAAAATACATGAAATGGCATATTCCATTCTCACAGTCACGATTGCTTGTGTAATTATTACAGCGCTTCTTGTCATCGTACTCGTTAATCAATTGACAAGGCCTTTAGAAAAACTAAGAGAACTCATGAAAGAAGCCCGCGAAGGGAATTTTGATATATCACTAAAGGATATTCCAAGGAGCTCAGCCGAAATAACATCCCTTGTTAAAAGCTTCGATTCATTATTACTAACAGTGAAAAGTATGCTACAAAACATTAGCTCAACTACGAATCAATTACATACAACCGGAGCCAAGCTGCAAACTTCCTCAAATGTTGTTTTGGTCCGAAATCAGGAATTGATCAATGAAATAGAAACGGTCAAAAAAGCTGCGGATGAAACAGCCGTTAGCTCTGAAGTATCCATGATTGCTTTTGACAGAATGAAAGCAGATATTTACCAGACCTTTCAGGAAATGCAGCATATTTTTGATATATCAAAAACGATGGAGGTTGCTTCTCTAAGTGGGACAAACCATATGGACCAGCTAGTAAATGAACTTGGTTTATTTCAAACGGAATTTAAACAAATCACCCAAACGATGAATACATTGAAAACTCATTCGGTCTCCGTCACTTCCATCGTCTCACTGATACAGACCGTTGCTGAACAGACCAAATTGCTCGCTCTAAACGCAACCATCGAAGCGGCAAGAGCAGGTGACGCCGGTAAAGGATTCTCAGTTGTTGCAACGGAAGTCAGAAAGCTTGCTAACGAATCCTTCAAAGCAGCGGAAGAAATTGCTACAACGATGGGGCAAATGGAAGAGATAACAAACCAGACACATCGTGAATTTGAGAACATTCATCATATTGTCAATAAAAATGTTGAAGGAGCATCTAAGAGTAAAGACTCAATTGATTTATGGAGTCTACATGTTGATGAGGTGAACGTTAAGCTTCGATTCATTGAATCAATCCTAAAAAACTTGCAAGGTTCCTTACCAGAAGTGGAACAATCATCCGAAAGATACGTAGCACTGTCGCAACAGACAAGTGCTAGCGCCGAACAAATGCTATCTAGCTTCCAAGAACAACTGAAACAATATCAAGAAACGTATGAAATCGGGAAAGTACTTAATGATTTATCGGGCAAGCTAGGCGAACAGACAGAGGGTATTCAAGCCTAGGGAGATTGTAATATCGTCATGACCTACATGATGATTTACTGTTGTAGCCTAAAAAAAAACACCTCAATTCCTTTCGGATTTGAGGTGTTTTTCATTTAATTCATTATTTCATAGCCATCTCTTCAGTAAGCTGACTTGCTCTTTCAGCCCATTCTTCATCTGTTAGATTGTGTTGTTTTACGTAAAGGTTACGTGGATGCACGCGGCACTCGTGCGTACAGCTGCGCATATATTTGTGTTCATTTTCCTCTGATGCAAGGATTTGTTTATTACATTCAGGATTTGCACAATTAATATAACGTTCACAAGGCTCACCAGTGAAATAATCTTGACCAACAATGACATGTTCCTTTTGGTTAATAGGAACCGAGATCCGCTCATCGAACACATACATTTGCCCATCCCAAAGCTCGCCTTGTACTTCAGGGTCTTTTCCGTAGGTGGCGATTCCACCATGAAGCTGACCTACATCTTCAAAGCCTTCTCTTACAAGCCAGCCAGAGAATTTCTCACAGCGAATACCGCCTGTACAATAGGTTAATACTTTTTTGCCTTCAAGCATTTCTTTGTTGTCGCGCACCCATTGTGGAAGCTCACGGAAAGACTTTATATCTGGTTTAACAGCATTTCTAAAATGTCCTAACTCGTATTCATAATCATTTCTTGCATCTAGAACAATGGTATTTTCATCTTGAAGTCCTTCTAAAAATTCCTTCGGACTTAAATAACGGCCAGTAATCTCAAGTGGATTAATATCATCTTCCAAACGAAGCGTTACAAGCTCATTTCGTGGTCTGACATGCATTTTCTTAAATGCGTGTCCGTCAGCTCCATCTATTTTAAATACGATACCTTCAAATCGAGGATCGCTTTCCATCATGTTAATATACGCATCAGTTTGTTCAATCGTACCTGATACAGTCCCGTTGATTCCCTCAGTAGCAACCAAAATACGGCCCTTTAGCTCGTGCTCTTTACACCAAGCAAGATGCGCAGCTGCAAATTCCTCTGGGTTCTCAATTGTTACATAATAATAGTACAACAATACTCTGTACGGTTTAACTTCTATCATTATTCTTACCACCTATCCATTTATATTTGCAAGATATAAAAGGTAATCCTTTTAGGCACTTTACTCTTACAACAAAGTATTATACCAATAAAACTACATATTCGTCAAAAAGAGACTGGAAAACATACCAGTCTTTTCCTACCTCCACTCGAACCTATTCAATATATTCAATTCCCTGATCTTCACACCATCTAATTGCCAGTATTCTATAGCTCGATTCTTTAAAAGAATACCATTCCTCTTCCAGATTTAAATCGATAAGTACATCCTTAAATCTCCGAAAAGCACCTTTGCCATCCAACGCTCTTAGCAGTTGATTTTTAACAGTCTCATCGCTTTGCTCTCAACAGAAATCCACCATCATTTGATACTCATTAATATCAAACTTGGATGGAATTCCCTTATATTCATCGAAATGATCCAGCACATCAATCGCCAACTCAATTTCTTCCTGCTGCCATTCCGGCATTGTGTCTAGTGGCTCGTCTTCTGCCAAGCATAACTCTCCTGCTGAAACAGTGACAAACTTTCCATTTTTTAATGACATGAAGGTTTGATACCCCTCAAATTGAATATCCATTTCCTCGATCAACTGTTCTATACGTACCTTCCTCATTTTAGTCTCCCTTCTGCTTTCGCTCCATTTTCCTTACACCCACCCTTTTTGTTCCGCGATAGTAATGGCTTCAATTCGATTTTTAACCTGTAGTTTATTAAGTATTTCCGAGATATAATTCCGAACAGTTCCAGTAGACAAATAGAGCACTCCTGATATTTCCTTAGCTGTCTTTCCAACAGCAACTAATTTTAATATTTCCTTTTCTCGTTCAGTAAGTGGATTATCTTCTCCGATACTTCCAAAAATCAGTTCAGGTGCAAATTGACGTTTTCCCTTTATAACGTTTCGTATGGACTGGGCTAATTCATCGACTGATCCGTCTTTTAATAGATAACCATGAACATTTGCCTTTACCGCTCGCTCAAAATATCCTGGTCTTGCAAACGTGGTAAGGATGACAATTTTTACATCTGATTTCTTTTGTCGAAGCTCCTCCGCCACTTGAAGGCCTGTTTTGATGGGCATTTCAATATCAAGTAAGCAAACATCAGGTTTCAATTGGTCGATAAGATTGAGCGCATCCTTCCCATTAATCGCTTGACCTACAACTTCAATATCATCCTCCATATCTAATAGAGATCCCAATGCTCCGAGCAACATTCCTTGATCTTCAGCCAGTAACAACCGAATCATAAAGCAACCTCCTCCCCATGCTGTTTTAAGATTTGAGGTACTTCGATACGTAAAATTGTCCCCATGCTCTCAGACAGCGAAAGGGTTCCATCTAAGAGAGAAAGCCTTTCTTGCATGCCTTTTAGACCATTTCCATTCTGACAATTCAATCCTATTCCTTTACCATTGTCTTCTACGACAATGGCAATTTTCCCTTCTATTTGTTCAATTGTAATGGTGCAGATTGAAGCCCCGCTATGTTTGACCACATTTGTTATAGCTTCACGGATACACATACTCAGGATGTTCTGAGTAAGGAAAGGAACGTCCGCTAATTTCGTATCTCCCTCAACGATTAGCCTAATTTCTGCAACAGTTAAAATCTTTTCCACTTCAATTACTTCTTCTGCTACCGTAATTGCCCGCATATCTGCCACAAGTTCTCTTACTTGATGAAGAGCAGAACGCGATATCCTCTCCATTTCAATCGCTTCTTCTCTAGCACGGTTTGGTTGCTTATTCGCTAGTTTGGCGACTAATTGGCTTTTTAACGTCAACAAAGAAAGAGTATGACCTAACGTATCATGAAGATCACGCGCAATCCTCATTCGCTCTTCCCTTTTAACAAGTTCCTTAATCTGTTCATTTGCTTCATCAAGCTTACGTTCCAAATCCATCCGTTCATACATGGAACGCATCCCAAAAGGGGTTGTGACCATAACGATGATAAATGGAGTTAAATAAAAAATAGACGTGATAGACAAAGACGGTAAGTAAAAGGCCCATGGTACAAGAAGGGTAATGCCAAAAGCAATCATCGCCCATTTGAATACTTTCCGATCCTTATACCAACTAATAAAATTGGCTGCAAAAAAGCCCATAAATAGACAATTAAGATTGTAAGCCAGACTTAATGTAAAAATAATAATCAACTGAATGGCTAGCCAGCGATGGAAAACATGCCAGTTGTCTGTACTATACAGTTGCCGATAAGAGACAAGGAATGAGGCCCACATGAGAAAACCAATCAATTGTTTCATACCTGACTCTGTTAGGATATAACCCAGTGGTAAAATGCCATAAATTAAAAACACATAAGGTAAGTACCCATATCGTTTAGGGAAGAGCTGAAAATTCTTCATTCTTTCACTCCTAACTCTATATCGCTTCCTGTTTCCTTCTTATATACCCTGATAATACCGTAAATAGGAAAAGGTACCCAAGTAGAATCATAATTGAAAGCAAAGAAGGAGACTCCCCGCGAATAATCTCCCATGCTCCACTTCCGTAATAATACGAAGGTAGCCCATGAGAAATAGATTGAAAGACTTTCGGCAATACGTCCATTGGCATCCACATCCCGCCCATAAAAGCCAATGCTAGATAAATAACATTACTTACTCCAGAAGCTGTGTCGACTCGTTTCATTGTCCCTACCAATGCACCCAATCCCAGAAATGGCAATGAACCGAGAAGAATCCATATCCCACTCATCACCCATTGTCCGGCAGACATGGTCACGCCATTTATGAGGATTCCAGCCGCAAAGATCACAACAATCGATAATATATGAACAACCGATTGACCTACTATTTTTGAAAAGAAATAGATACTATAAGGGAGTGGAGTGATTCTCATAAACTTTGCCCACCCTTCGGCCCTCTCTTGGACCAACCTGATTCCCATCGTCATAATGGAGGATCCCATCACACTAAATGTTGCCATTGACATTAAAAAATGTGCTTTCCAAACTGTAGTATCATTCACTTTAAATACATTTGTATAGATAAAATAAAAGAGTACCGGCATAAACAATGACCAAAAAAGATAGTACGGATTTCGAATAATTCTTAATGATTCTGCCTTACATTGCATCCATATCATTTCAGCAAAACCTCCTCATTGTCTGCTGTTAAATGTTCAAACACTGTTTCTAAGCGTCCTTGCTCAATTTGAATCCCACTCATCTTTACCTTTTTTTCATAAAGAGCGGCAAGTACAGCATCCGAGTCAGTCGTTTCTATAAAAATGCGATTACTTTCTTTAAATATATTGGACACATTTGCGATTTGTCCTAATTCATCAATATTTAATGTTTGATTATCATCAAGCGAAACGGTCTTTTTCGTAAATCTCGCTCTCATCTCCAACGGATTTCCATCGGCAACTACTTTACCTTTATGAATGAGAATAATCCGATCAGCGACATCTTCCGCTTCTTGCAAGTAATGAGTTGTAAAAATGATTGTTTTCCCCTGGTCATTAAGTTTTCTAATCGTTTCCCAGAACGATCGCCTTGCTGTAACGTCCAATCCGACAGTTGGTTCATCAAAAAAAAGCACATCTGGATTTCCGGCAATGGCTAGAGCAAAGCTTAACCGCCGTTTTTGACCTCCCGAAAGCTTTTCTGTTCGTTTTTTCAGGTCTTTGCTACTCATTCCTGTGACCCCTATCAACTGTTCAAATGATAGCGGATTTTTATAATAACTTCTAAACAAACGAATTAATTCTATCCCAGTTAAACCGTCCATTACACTAACATCCTGAAGCATGGCACCGATGCGTTCCCGAACTGATCGATCTTTAGGATGTTGACCGAATAATTGAACAGTCCCCTCTGTTGGCTCTATTAAGCCAAGTAACATCGAGAGCGTTGTCGTCTTTCCGGCCCCATTCGGACCAAGGATTGTCACCATTTCCCCCGCCCGAATTGAAAATGAAACATCATCCACCGCTTTATGTTCTTTAAAAGATTTCATCACATGTTCAAATGTAATCATCTCTCCACCTCCGATACATCTATACTATGAAAAGAACTCACTGGCAATTAGTAGAAAACATCATGAAACCGAGGTGATAAATGTCATAATGTTTTGAAATTCCATACCTATTGTCTTGTTTCTTTTTATTCTTGAAAATTGAGAAGAACACTGCCACAACAAAAGGGAAATATTAACATTAATAATTATTATATTTTTCTGATAATAACCTATACATTTATAACAAATGGGTATATACTGTATTATAACAACAAACAATAATTTGAATCTGTATTATAAAAAGGGAGGAACTACACATGCAAACAAATAAACCTATGGAATTCTTCAGAAACTTACCACCGAAACAATGTCCGGATTGCGGCCATCATATTGATGAACAAGCAGAATCCTACGTGGTTACGTGTACAGAATGCTCATCAAAAAAATAAATGCAAAATAAAACGGGTTAGCATTGGAGCTAACCCGTTTTATAGGAAATGATTCGCAATCCCCATCTTACCTATCGCTTCTTTATGACCACTCTACCTTCCAGCCTTTAATCTCATAGTTAGAGCAAATAAACCACAAAACCTACTTGCTTTCACGATTCTTCCAACACAAACGTTCGGTATTTTTCATAATCACTATGTTTACACTCGACCTTGATTTTCGTGCCATCTTCTTCATATTCCGTTTCAAGAATTTGCGCATGTTCGTTAAAATAAGAAATAATCTGACCTTGATCATACGGGATTAGCAGTTCACAGCGAACATAATCTGTGAAGATGTTTTCACGAATCTTTTCAATCAATTCAGCCACGCCAATTCTCTGTTTTGCTGACAAATAAACAGAATCAGCACGAACTTGCGGGATCTCCATTTCCGTTAAATCCGCCTTATTATACGCATAAACGGTTGGGATATTTTCAATTCCAATTGCTTTAAGTGTTTCATTTGTAATTTCAATAAGCTGTTCATAATTTGCATTGGAAAAATCAACAACATGAATGAGCAAATCAGCTTCTGCCACTTCTTCAAGCGTTGATCGGAATGCTTTTACAAGATGATGCGGCAGCTTTGAAACAAAACCAACTGTATCCGTTAATAGAAATTCTTTATTGTCCGGAAGCGGGATGTTTCGAACAGATGTCTCTAATGTCGCAAATAGCATATCCTTTTCAAAAACCTGCTTCTCCGTAGATGCATGAAATTTCTCGACAAGAGCATTCATAATCGTTGACTTTCCAGCATTTGTATACCCAACAAGTGAAACAACAGGGATTGCATTCTTCTTTCTCTGCTTCCGCTGTGTTTTCCTGTGAGCAACAAGCGTCTCTAGTTCTTTATTCAATACATTAATCTTCTCTTCGATTCTTCGACGGTCAAGCTCAAGCTTTTTCTCCCCAACCCCTCTGTTCTTTGTACCGACACCACCACTTTGACGCCCTAGCGACTCTCTGAGACCAATCAAGCGCGGCAACATATATTGTAGTTCCGCCACTTCCACTTGTAACTGTGCCTCTCTCGTCTTCGCCCGATCTGCAAAAATATCAAGAATTAATATCGTACGATCAATCACCTTACAGTCTAAATCTCGTTCTAAGTTACGAATTTGAGATGGAGATAGTTCATCATTAAAAATAACCAGATTTCCATCACTATATTCTACAAGAGTCTTTACTTCATCTACCTTACCACTGCCAATATAATGAGATGAATTCACTCTTTGTAAATTTTGAGTCATCTCGCCAACGACCTCTACACCACAGGCCTCCGCTAAATTTGCAAGCTCTTCCATCGAGTAAGCAAAGTCCCGATGATTATTAATATTTACTCCAACTAATACTGCTTTTTGTTGCAATTCTTCCATTTGCATATTCCCCCTTAAGTTTTGTTAATGTCTTTGCTGCACCGTAGTTTGAATATGCTAAAAAAACACAGACCTATCGCCTGTGTTTGAGTAAACGAAAAAGGTGAAGTAAAGGACATCTCTTTAGTATAGACAAACGAATATGGCATTAACGCCACACCATCTACCATGAAGAATACATCCTGTAGCACACTACACTCGCCTAATCACAATGGTAGCGGTGCGGAGCCGGATTTTGAAGTACTTCAATAAAGTACGTATATCTGCGAAGTAGATTGTCTATAGTAGAAAGTCGCGAAGCCCCTTCCCCATGTCCTTTATACAAAAAAAGAGAGCGTTCATCCAGCCCTCCCTCATGGTTTTATTATAGGGTTATGGTAATTAGGCAGACTTATCCCGTTCACCCTGCACACAGACAGAGTTTTTTTGAGCACTATTCAGTTAGCGGCACAAAGTGTTGAACGTAGTCTGATAAACTTCACCGTAAACCCCTCCGTTTCATTTAAGTTATGGAAATTTTACCATATGAATGTTCGTTTGGCAAATCGTTTTTTATAGAGGATGTTCAAAGGGTACGGTAAAAAAGCTTGCGAATTACATCAAAGCTCATGAATGACCTTCTGCTAAAATCGCGCACGTCATGACGAGCAACACAGAAGTCAGCACATCCTGCAAGTCCGGTCCTCACGTATTACTCCATACGCGAAAGGTTTGTGACGATCGCTCGCAGAACTTATAGGCTCTTTTTATCCTTTTTGAACACTCACTTATAGTTCGTATACTCCTACCTATTCCTTGGCAAGATCACCGAAGTAACCGAACAATTCAGGCAAGCTTTTTGATAAAGTGAAACTTCCATCATTGGGGGGTTCATCCCCCAATGATGGTTAGTTGAACCAATCGGGGATTTACAGGCTGTTTATCCCCCACCTATTTTCACCTTACCTTGGTTCTCTAAACAAAAGTTGAGGTGGAGGTATTACAGCCTGTTAAACCGGGATACAAGGAAGGATGAGTATTTCACCATCATACAACCGAAAAGAATTCATCGATCTTATCTACTGGCCCCAATACTTCATCTAATATTTCCTCTTTCCACAACTCTTCATTTTTTTCGCAGTAAAAAACGCAAAACTCTAATGAAAAAGGAGTTCTGCGTTTTCCATTAATATTCATAATCCATTTCTTCAGTCATCCCAAGACCCTCCAATTCTTCATAGAGGATATCTCCAATCCTTTTGTACAGTTTGGAAATGGTTGCCTCACTTATATCATACTTATCAGCAATTTCCTTTTGTGACGGTGCTAAAATATCCAGTAAAGCGGATTGTACCAAGTAGTCAATTAATGCAGCGTACACTTCTGGTTTACGTATAGAAGGGGACCCTTTCTCACAATACGACTTCCAAATTACAATGGCGGTCATAATCATATCTATTGGGCAATCATCTTCTCTCATATGTTCTTGAATAAGAATCGCTACTTGTAACTCTTTTTCTGAGCTCCATTCAAACTGTGTGATATCTGGCAGGTCAATATCCCCCATCATCCTCAGGAGTAGCCTTTCAAGAAGGTACGGAAAATCAATTTGGTAGAAATCTTCATACCCTCCATCATCTTCAAGATGCTCTTCCAATTCATCCTGAAATTCCTGTACTAACTTTTCCGTCCCAGCAGCAGGGAAACTTATAGGTTCTCCCAAGAAGTACATGCCAGTACCCCTATCTAATAGCATTCCAAGTAGTAAACTATTTTCCTCTACCATTCCTGTTCCATACTCAAGCGGTAGTTCATACTCAATCCTACCAAGTATGTCTTCTATCACGACCCTATCCGAATGGATGGTCTTTAACAGATATAGTTTTGGTGTCGCTCCACGCCATGAGAGAATCAAATTTTTCGTTTTCTTCCTTACTATTTTAGAGGGTTTTTTTCGATAAAATTCTTCAAAGATCGTCTGTCCTTTAGCAATCGGCAGGTTAAATACTGCCCATGTGCGCATGTGTTGCATATAGGTATCATGCGTTTCTACAAGAATCGGCTCCTCTTTTACATCCATAAAATTGAATAACGGATATTGAAACGCAAGATCTAGAATATCATGCTCATATCTTTCAAAAGTATATTTTAATAATTCCTTTTGAAACATTGCCGCTTCTTCACTAATCGAAATCGTCGGAAACTCGATTACATTCTTTCCGCAGCAATTTTTATATATTTTCTCACTTCCACACGGACAGGGATTCTTTATAGATATTTTACTCAAAAAACTCTCCTCCTTTTTGAACACGCACTATTATTCAAATAGGCTACCAAAATGGCAGCCTACTTGTTTATATTTCTATTTTCTCTCCAACTGCTGCTTCCATTTCTTTATATCGATTCGATAAAGTAGAAGCGCCTACCCCGTATTTCTTAGCAAGCTTAGTCTGAGAAGGACTGAACTCCCCTTTAGAGAGCAGTTTCACTGAATACTCCAGTGCTGCAGCAAATGCTTCTGGTTTTCGAATAGATGGAGAATGTTCCGTACAATAGGTGTTCCACAACGCTTGAACACTTTCTATTAGTGACTGCGGATAACCCTCTTCATGCATTCCTTGTTTCACCATTTCTGCCGTTTCTTTTTCTTTCTCATTGTACCATACTCGCTCATTTGTTTCGGTTTTTGGTAATTCAATACCTTCTGTAATAGCTGCGAGACTATGAAAGATTTGCAAGAAATTCCGAGCCATGAATTCTTCTGCTTTTCCACCCGCATGCTTGTACTCTTCTAATTGTTGATTTATAGTTGTTAAAATGTTGTCTGTAAATTTTGGCTCAAAGCTAATAAACTGACCAAAGAAATCACTTCTCGTTCCCATATTAACTAAATACCCAAGAATGATTTCTCCAATTCCTAATTCCTGACTTGCATATGGCGTATACGGAAGCGAGATAGCTTGTTTCGTCACGATATCTTCTAGAGTTATTGTTTCACTCGTTAATTCCTTAATTGAAAACAATACAGGAGTCGTGCCTTTCCAAGACTCTACGATCTCTCTCGTTTTCTCCCTTACAATATGAGGCCCTTCTTGCTTCATAAATGTATCAAAGATTGTATCGCCGTTCACAACGGGCTGCGTGAAAGTACCCCATATATTCACATTAAATTGATAAATTTCTTGAACTTCTTCACTTACATTTTCCGGAAGTGGATAATCAAGCAAAAGCTGATTGATTTCAGCTTTATAATTCTTTTCTGTAAAATCCATTAACGCCTTCTGTAATAGTGTTGCTTCTTCATAATGAACAGCAATTGGATTTTCATCCACTTTTCTGCCACAGCACTTCTTGTACTTTTTCCCACTGCCACATTCACACGGTGCATTTCTATTTAATTTTCCCATATATATACCTCCAAAAAACAAAATGCTACTCTCCATTGTATCAAAAATTAACGAAATTACCTAATGGGACTCACAGGAAGATTGATACTCCTTGAGAGCCAGACCCTATTTCCCAGCTTCACCCACTAGCCACCAACCCGCTTATACCAAGGGGTCTCGTATCTTCATGGCGGGGTCAGACCCCATTTCCCGGTTGTGATCATGCAAAAAAAAGCTATCTCAACAGGTTAAACCTTGTGAAATAACCTTTATTTTTGTGTAATTCAAGTGATTAGCAAATAAGTAAGCACAGGATTTTTTGAAGAATTGGAGTGTTTAATTTTGTCCGTCATGTCGATCCATTTCACTTTTGCACATCTTTCTTCCAACTTCTCACTTATTTCTCCTTCAATGTCATGCATAAACTTAATCATTTCACCATATTCCAAGTGAAAGTGTTTGGCTGCAGTTCGATGTGGCGCATACTTCACAAACAACTGCAGAAGATGGTCGGCAGTATCCGCTTGCTGTGCCAATTGATCTTCTTCATTTACTATATATTGATAAATCTCACGCTTTTCATCCGGTAAATGCGAAACAATATCCCGTAGTAAAAATTCCATTAGAATCTCATTCATCATTAGCTACCTCGAGTTTTCATAAGCCCATTTTTCTCAATTATACTCTATTTTTTGAAACTTGCAAATCGTAATTGTTACTATTTAAATCAAGAGTTCACATACCATCCTAATTATATGCAGAACTTCTTGTTCAATTACCTTTTTTATATTATAGCTATTAAAAGTAGTAAGTCAAAATCTATTATATAGAGATAAAGTGAAACTTCAATCCGTGGGCCCCACTGATTGTTAGTCCCATTCTAGTGCCGCTAATACCTCCGCTCTATTAATGCGGGATAAATAGTTGAACTAGGCTTTTCTAAAATGGCTATGTTATAATTGGAAAAATCTTTTATGCATTTTCTCTTACTTGTTACTATTGTTATCCCACTTGTTTACTGAGTGGGATTTTTTATTTATTTTGTTTATGTAACAAGATTAACTCTAAATCAAACGAAAAAAAGACAGACTCCAAAGTAGAGTCTGCCTTTTGCATGTATCAATTATGCTTTTTGTACGTTAGAAGCTTGTGGTCCACGTTGACCTTGTTCAACTTCAAAAGTCACTTCTTGACCTTCGTCAAGAGATTTGAAACCTTCGCTTTGAATAGCTGAGAAATGTACGAATACATCGTCTCCGTTTTCGCGTTCGATGAATCCAAATCCTTTTTCTGCGTTAAACCATTTTACTTTACCTTGTTCCATTGTTGTTGCCTCCTAGTGCGTTCATCACACATTATATTACTATCCTTGCTCAAAGTGACAATCGAGTCAAAAAGTTCTCACTTTTAGATTCCTACAGTACCGAACAAAAATAATTCCTCTTAATAATAACAGGATTTGGCAACGATTGCAAACTAATAAAAGAAATATTTTGGGCTGGGAACTCCGTCTCTCGTTAACTAGTCAAAATGATTTACAGCCCATAAAATTTTGCCGTACTTTTATACAATTCTTCGTATACCCTCTCTACCTGAATGTTCTTTATTTCTGCTATTTTTTGTACGCTTACATGAATCATTTTCGGATGAGTCACCGTATCTTGGAATGGTCCTTCGAACGGCCATGGTCCATCCGTTTCCACCATCAAATTTGCTAACGGATAGTCTTTAATCAATTGCTGAATCTCCGTTTCATACAAGCAATCTGGGGTGACTGAAATATAATACCCATTTTGAATCATGCGCTGAACTGTTTTTTCGTCTCCTTTGAACCAATGGAAATGTGCCTTTGTTACCGAGTGTTTTTCTAAAAGGTCACAAACCAAAGGAGCGTCGTCGTATACCGCATGAAGAATAATTGGTTTATTCAGCTCTGAAGCCTTTTTTATAAAAACCTCCAATAGTTCAATATAAGGCTCAATCTGTATTTTTGGATGCTCGAACCGCAAGTAATAGGGTAAGCCCACTTCACCAATAGCAACCATTTGATGTTTGTGTTTATTCAAGAATGAACATAATTGACTCACTTCCGAATCACTCGGCAGCTCTTGTTCTGGATGAAAGCCGAAAGCAGGCTTTAGTCGTTTATCCATCTCTGCTAAAGCTAAATTTTTTTGAGAAGAAGCGAGATTCGTTGATACACAAATAAGTGCCTCTACTTTGTATGCTTGCAAGTCTTTTAAAATGGTAGACCGGGTACTTTCTGAATATTGATCAAAATGAATATGAGAGTCGATTATAGACTGCCTCACATAATCACCCGCAATTCATTGTATATCTTCTTTTTCCACGATAAAAATTCTTCGCTTAGCAAAATCGATGCTTGTCTTGGTCTCGGAAACGGGACGATAAACTCTTTTTTCACTTGGGTAGGCTTTTCTGATAACACAATAACCCGATCAGATAAATAAAGAGCTTCTTCAATATTATGGGTAACAAGCAAAATGGCCCGTTTATCTTCTTCCCAAACAGATAAGAGCCAATTTTGCATTTCGAGACGTGTGAATTCATCGAGTGCTGAAAAAGGCTCATCTAAACAAATAAGTGATTGCGGACTTAGCAGACTGCGAATAAACGCCACTCTCTGCTTCATCCCTCCAGACAGTTCATATGGATAGGCATTCTCGTATCCTTTTAGACCCGCTTTATCAATCATCTTTAATGCAAGTGCCTGGTCTGTCTCCCCAACAATTTCTCCACCAAGCAGGATATTGCCGAGGACCGTTCGCCATGGCAACAGCGATGGACTTTGAGGCGTGTAACTAATCGAACCGGTTTCTCCATTAATACGTTTGCCATCAAGCCTAATTTCTCCAAAGTCTGGTGCAAACAATCCACCGATTAATTGAAATAAGGTGCTTTTTCCACTTCCAGAAGGACCTAATATGGACACGAACTCCGCTTCTTCTACACGAAGAGACAACTGATCCAGTACTTGATTTTCACCAAAGGATTTCGATATGTTCTCAATTAAAAGTTTAGTCACGTCTCTTGCCATCTCCTTTCGGCTTCCACTTCACGATCATTCGTTCCATCGATACAATAAGGGCAAAGAATACCAAACTCAAAATCATAATCAAAAAGATCGCAACAAAGACACGGTCCGTTCGAAAGGATGACGAAGCTAAGGTCATATAGACACCTATCCCTTCTTTTGCCCCAAGCCATTCAGAAATAACCGCTCCCATTACGCTGTATGTAGCGGAGATTTTCAACCCTGAGAAGATGGATGGTAGCGCATAAGGCCATTCCAGTTTCCAAAAGATTTGTTTCTTTGTTGCCCCAGCCATTTTCATGTAATGCATCAGCTCTGAACTCGTTTGTCTAAAACCATCCAAAGCAGCCACTGTGATTGGGAAAAAACAAACGAGCGTAATGACAATGACTTTAGGTAATATACCAAACCCGAACCAAATAACAAGGAGTGGAGCCAACACAATGATTGGAATGTTTTGTGAGAGAATGATGATCGGATAAATGGCTTCTCTAAGCTTCGGAATAAGGTGTAGACCAACAGCAACTGCAATGCCCACACTTGCTCCAATTAAAAACCCCAAGATTGTAAGTCCAATCGTCGATGTTAGATGGTGATGATAATTCGGCCATCCAGCAGCTCCTTCTAACCATATCTGCGAGGGGGAAGGCAGGAGCCATTTTGGTATTTCAAAAAGCCGACAAGAAACTTCCCATACGATGAATAAAAGGATGAGGACCAGAGCTGGTCTCCATCCTTTATACCAAATCTTCATGGGCGATATTTCTCTGTCAATTTATCCATAGATGCACCGCTTGGTTGATAAAGAATTTTCACTTGAGAAATCACATTACGACTGCCAATCTCAATCATCCGTTGATTCATTTTCTCGATAATTGAAAAGATTTCTGTCAAATTCCCTTCCATGGTCGTTTCAAGCGGATGAACTTCATATTTAATTCCAGAGTCATGAATAATCGCTATTGCTTCATCTACATAAGGAATCACATCTTCCCCATTTTTTGTTTTCGGGATAATTTGAATGCTTACTAATGAGTCGCTCATGCTTCTCTCCTCCTTATTTCGGTAAAAATTCATTGGTGAATGCCTTTTTTGCGTCTAATTCACTTTCAAGCAAACCGTTCTCAAACATCCAGCTCGCATAGTTTTCCCAAACCTTTTGATCTTGAACACCCCATTTTGAAGCGTCATCTTGATATTTCGGTGATAACCACTTTTGGCTTGCCTTTACCAATTCTGGGTCTATATCAGGAACTGCTTTAATTAAAAGGTCCGCCGCTTCTTCGGGATGTTCAATCGTATAATGATAGCCCTCGGAAACTGCTGCTACAAAAGAACGAACAGTATCTGGATCTTCTTTTATTAAATCTTCATTAGTTGTGAGAACAGGCGTATAGTAATCTAGCTTTTCCGTGTAATCGGTCAAATATTGCATATTCAATTTCTCCCCACGCAACTCAGCTTCTATACCTGTCCACCCATAATAAATCCAAGCAAAATCAATATCTCGTTTAACCGCTGTGAAAAAATCCGTATCTCCCATATTCACAATATCGACTTTTTTCACATCTCCATTTTCCTGCTTCATCAAAGAAGATAGGACAGCTTTTTCTACAGGTGCTCCCCAACCGCCATACGTCTTTCCTTCGTAATCTTTCGGTGAGGTAATTTTCTTATCAACTGGGGAAGCAAATCCAGACGTGTTATGCTGAATAATAGCAGCAATCGAGACCAATGGCACACCTTGTACACGCGCTTCTGTCAAAGATTCCTGGTAGCCAATTCCGAACTCTGCTTTTCCCGCTGCGACAAGCTGGTCAGCTCCCGCCTCACCTGGCATTATAATCTCAACATCTAGCCCCTCTTCTTCAAAATACCCCTTTTCCTTTGCAACATACAAACCAGTATGATTCGTATTCGGCGTCCAATCTAAAACAAGAGTAACTTTCTTTAATTTCTCTTGATTCTTTTCCTTCGAACCATTGTCCTGACTATTCCCGCAAGCAGCAAGAATAAGCATCACACTAAGTAAGACTAACCATTTCTTCATTACATTTCCCCCTTGAACATGTCTTACAAAGCAGCAAACGAAGAAACAAGGTGGAAAATATGTAAACGTTTAATAGGAATCGCGCTACGCAAAAAGCACCATAGGTTTATCCCTAGGGTGCATATCATAACAAATGAGTCCTGTTTAAATATGTTCCCTACGCTGGTTTTAACCAGATCAGGTTCCAAGGGTATGTATCTATTGGATACGGTCTCAACCAGCAACACTGGTCCCCCCACATGTTTCATTATTCAATTCGTTTAATGCTTCATCACCTACTTACTTTGCCATATGTCTTGAGGTTTTTCAAGAGGAATGCTAAAAAAGAAAAAGCCTTTTTCGATAAAGGAAGCAAAATAGGTTCCATCACAATCACATCCACCAATTTTTGTGATTTTTTCAAAAAATATAGCCACGCTTCAGATAGAATGAACAAATCCCTGCCTCGCTTTCCATTCCTTTTATAAATATGGTAATATTTAGTTATTCGTAGATTAACAGTGATACTAATGAGTAATATCGTAGGGGGGAACTAGTTGAAAAGAGTATTCTTTATTTTTCCGTTTATCTTTATTCTTGGTTTCATCATGGCTTCAACCACTTTCGCTAAGTCCTTTTCGATTGATCAAGTAAATATCCGCGCCTGGATTCAGCCAAACGGCAATTTAGTCGTGAATGAAATTTTCACATACACTTTTGATGGAAAGTATAGTCAAGTCCATCGTTCTATCCAGAAGGACCATCATGATGGGGTGCAGGATTTCGAGGCATATGAGCTGTTGAATCCAAAGGCAAAGCTTGGCTATATGCAGAGGAATGAACTGAGACAGCTACATGTTTCAGAAGATGACCGTACATATACTGCATCCCTTCCGTCCAATAATGAAAAGAAGTATATTTTCTATATATATACGTTAAAAAATGCTGTGAAATCATATGATTCTTATAGTGATTTGACCGTACCGTTCTTTGGAACAGATTCAAATCATGATAACGATCTTTTTCATGTAAACATTGATTTTTATTTCCCACAAGAAGTCGATAATCAAAACACGTATGCATTCTTCCATGACCGGAAAGGGAAAGTTTCATCAAAAGATTCATATAGCGTCCATTTCTCCACTCCGGTATCTGAAATGTATGCCTTAACTGAAACCCGGATACTCTTTCCCTCATCCATCATGAGTGAACAGGCTAAAAATGCAGCACCTATGTCTTTAAAGGAAGCAGTTGCACAGGAAAAGAAGCGAGTAGAAACAGCCATAAAGAAAACAAAACAAAAGGCAGGCTTTTCAAAGTTTTTAATTGGTTTCTTGGTTCTCCTTATCTGTTGCTGCTTCGTCTTGCTCATCATGAAACTTGTGCCTAGAAGAAGTACAGAGAGCATTCTAAAGCATGATCCACTTCATCTATATATGATTCACCGTATTGGCAGATTGAATCCTTATGCGTTCCTATCTGGGCTATATTCTCTTGTTGAAAAAGGAGCAGCCACTGTTCAAATCCAGCAGACAAGAGGAAGGTTTCAAAAGGATCCTACAGCTCCCAAACATAGCCTTTTCTTTACTTTAACAGCTCCTCTGGGTAAGCTTTCTTCTTCTGAAAAGCTGCTCGTCTCCTGGCTGTTCAAGCAGAAGTATGGTCAAGGAAAGCTTTCTTTTTCCATGACCGATATTGCCGGCCTAACAAAAAGAGAAAAAATGAACCAACAGCAAGCACAGAAATATCAACGAAGACATATGGAGTTTAAAAGGAAAGAAAAGGAATGGTTCACAGAAGTTCTACAAGAGTTGAAAGAGGAACGATTCTTGAACAACAGATTTGCCCTATTAACGAGGGGATTGCTACTAATCATATTCACAACTGTTCTATATTGTTATGTAATCGACTCACTCTCAACAATAGCTATTATTGGGTACAGTGTTGTTGGGGGAGTCACACTTATCGCCGGATGGATCCAATATAGAAGAAAAAAGAGAATTATCCTTTTCATCTTAACGTCTGTCATCGGTTCACTTATGTTAGTCGATATCAATCTTATGAAACTACTTTTCTTTTCGATCTTATTTGTTTTTCTCTTATATGTCCTAGCACCATGTTTTGCATTTTCCCAGAAAGCGACTAGTATCCATTCAGAGATTAGACAATTCAGAAAAGAAATAAAAAGAGATGGCATACCTACTAATCTTACAGAATCTGAACTTGAAAAAACAATAACCCGAATTCTTTTACTCCAAGTCAAGCACTCTAAAACAAAAATAGCAAGCTTAGTAATACCAGAACTTGAATATGCTCAAGCCTTGCCCCTTACCTACCTGGTCTATCATGATGAAGACCCAGTCAGCTACTTAGGAAATACATGGAAATGGTCGAATTCTTCCGCTTCCAAAGGGAGCTCGTCAGGCAACAGCTATGGTGATAGTGGTGGTGGCGGTGGCGACGGCGGTGGCGGAGGAGATGGTGGTGGCGGCGGAGCGGACTGATCAAATGAAGATTCCATCAGTTGGGACTTTTCCTTACTTATAACATTAGATGCCATGGCTAGAATAGGTAGATTTCTTTATCTAAAAAACAGCCATGAGCGCCTGCTCTAAAACTTAGGCGATGAAAAAGGTTCAGGTTCTCAAATTACATCACCTTATGAAGGTGGCGGTACAGAGCCAATTTTGCGAAGCCCCGCCTCTTTTCCACAAAAAACACGTATAAAAGGCGGCTTTCACCGCTAACTCATACGTGTTCTTTACGTACTATGTTTAAATAACAGCCGAATTTAAGTATCAATTTCCATTTACACGATTATACTTCAGGAGCTTGTCCTCCAAACGCCGCCCACTCTTCCCTTGCCGGTCCATATATGCCGGGTACGGTCAGACCCGCTTGACGCATGAGCACGGTCATTTGGCCACGATGATGTGCTTGATGTGCGATTATCAGCCCGAGCACCGTGTTAATGGACCACATTTCTCCGTACATATCTCTCTCTTCGTTCAGTGTTTCGTCATTCCACTGTTCGCGAATCGAAGCGACCATCTCTTCGCTTGATGTGCGATATGCTTCTGCGATTTCACTCGACGTTTTCGGGACTGGTAAATCGTGCCGAGCCGCTTTAAAAACAAGCCCTGTACGCCCTATCATTTCATCAAGGGTCGTTACGACATGCCACGCGATCCGTCCAAGTGTACGATCCTCAGGAGATACTTCCTGCGCTAATGATTCATCGGTCAACGCATTCAGTATTTTTTGCGTAGATCCACTTTCGTGCTTCCAATTTGTCAAAAAATCTTCAATTGTACTAAACATTCCTTCGCCTCCAATTATTCATTTTCAGCAATCATTATTAGCTACATTCGCTAACAACATGCATTATCCTGCTAAAGATCACTCAAGATAGAATGTCTATCTCCTTTTCTGTGCATGAACTTGCATTCTATTATTATACCCTATTTTTAGGATTATTCAGTATAGAGAGTATATTGAGATGGACTAGTTCTTTCACTCTTTTGTATTACACTCCTAATTCATTCAAACGCAAAGGGTCAGACCCCGCAACAACTAAATACAGTATAAAATGCGTGTATGAAACACTACATACTGATTTAGAGTGCGAGGTCAGACCCTTATGAGACATCCTCATTCTTACTATTTAGATTTCGCATATACCAAGATAAATACTTACGATATTATAATTCAACACCATTAGACTCAATGACTTTTTTATACCAATCAAAAGAATCCTTCTTCGATCTCTTTAAAGTTCCATTTCCATCATCATCTAAATCAACGTAAATAAATCCATAGCGTTTAGACATTTCAGAAGTAGACATACTTACTAAGTCAATTGGCCCCCAGCTTGTATACCCCATAAGATCAACGCCATCTTCAATCGCTTCTCGCATTTGTTCAATGTGTTTTCTTAAGTAGTCGATACGATAATCATCGTGAATCGAGCCATCTTCTTCAACTTTATCATAAGCACCCAAGCCATTCTCTACAAGGAATAATGGTTTTCGATAGCGGTCATACATATCATTCAGCATAATTCTTAATCCAATAGGGTCAATTTGCCAACCCCAATCTGATGATTCCAAATATGGATTTTTTACACCACCAAATAGGTTCCCTTGCGCTCTTTCCCCTTCTGGACTTGCAGAAGCAGTTAAAGACATGTAATAACTAAAAGAAACGAAATCCACAGTATATTCTTTTAGTATTTCATCGTCACCATCTTCTTTTTTAATAGAAATTTGATTTTCTTT
The DNA here is from genome assembly GCF_053653995.1 of Peribacillus sp. JNUCC 23. Next base: position 234,374 of record NZ_CM132202.1, on the reverse strand, counting down.
AAAGAAACGATTCATATAGTTTGGGTACTCTCCACGCGCATGTACGTCTGTGAAGAAAAGGTTCATTTGGTTTTCTAATTGTGCTTTTCGCACATCTAACGGATTAGGCGTATTCGGATACGTTTCCATCCTCGCAAGCATACAGCCAATTTTTGCACCAGGGATTATCTCATGACAAGCCTTTGTAGCTAATGCACTTGCAACGAATTGATGATGCAATCCTTGGTATTGAGCTTGTAAAGGATGATCTGTACGATCGGAAACAATGCCTCCACCCGTAAACGGACTCAATGTAATCATATTAATTTCATTAAATGTCAGCCAATATTTCACTTTGTCCTTATAACGTGTAAATACGGTTTTGGCATATTTTTCAAAGCAGCCAATGACTTCCCGTCCTAGCCAACCATTATATTTTTCAGTAAGCCCATAAGGCGTTTCATAGTGCGAAAGGGTAACTAAAGGCTCAATTCCATATTTACGAAGTTCATCAAACACATCATCGTAAAATTTTAGACCTGCTTCATTTGGTTCTTGGTCATCTCCATTTGGAAAAATCCGTGCCCAGTTAAGCGATAATCTGAAAACCTTAAAGCCCATTTCAGCGAATAACGCGATATCTTCTTTATAGCGGTGATAAAAATCGATACCTTCCCTTTTAGGAAACCTAGCAACCTTTTCACCTGACAAGATTTTCTCAATTTCATCCGAATTGATTTCGATCGCATTATCTTTCTTTCTTTGATCTTTCGGGATATAAGCAACTAAATCTGCACTAGACAAACCTTTCCCGTCTTGGTCAAATGCACCTTCTAATTGGTTCGCCGCTGTAGCACCGCCCCATAAAAAGCCTTTTGGAAATTCTTTTTTCGTGATTGTCATTTTGATAATCCCCTTTCAATTTATGTAAATAAACTGCTATATTCTTACTATCATTTTCATAGATTCTAACCATTTATGAAGGATGTCCCAAAAGGGTCTGACCCTTTACTTATAGAACACTCTTGTGCATAGATTAAATCTCTTGTCCATTCGTTTTAATGACGTTTTGGTACCAATAGAAACTGTCTTTACGGATGCGGCGCATATCAAGTAGCTCAAATTCATCACGGTTCACATAGATAAAACCGTAGCGTTTGCTAATACCTTGGTGCGTACTGACTAAATCAATCGCTGACCATGGACAGAAGCCAAATACTTCTACACCGTCGGAAATTGCCAATTGCATTTGTTCAAGATGCTTACGCAAGAAATCTATGCGGTATTCATCATGTACTTTGTCGCCTTCTTCTAACTTATCGAATGCTCCAAGCCCTGTTTCTGTTACGATTAATGGCAATCCGTAACGTGAATAGATTTGACGAAGAGTTGTACGGAATCCAACTGGATCGATCTCCCAACCAAATTCATTCGTATTCAAATGTTGATTTTTCGCACCTTTGAATACGCCTGGCTCTCCGATTGTTAAATGTTGATCACCCGTTCCTTGCTTGTCTTCCCCTTCACCCGTGCTTTCTTGGACGGTCTGAGATGTATAGTAGTTAAAGGCGATGAAATCTGGTTTTGCCCCTTTAAGAATTTCCATATCTCCATCCTGAATCAACGGTGTCCATCCGTTTTCTTCAAGATAGGACCATACAACATGGTTATATTTGCCGAACACAGCTACATCTAGGTACAACCAGTTGCGGATTGCCGCATAGTTATCTGCTGCTAAAATATCTTCTGGTTTAGACGTTGCAGGATAAATCGAAACGATATTCGGAGCAGGACCAATCTTCGCGTGCGGCAATTTGTCGTGACACATCTTCATCGCTTTTGCCTGCGCGACTAACATGTGATGGTTTTGTTGATATAAGTCTTTCTTTGGATCCTTCAAGCTCGGGTCCAACGTTCCAAGAGCATCCCCATGGAGAATCATCATATTCTGTTCATTAATGGTTAACCAGTATGTCACCTTGTCACCGTATTCGTTAAATAATACTTCTGCGTATCGCTCGAAGGCATCGACCGTTGCACGATTCGCCCAGCCACCTTGTTGTTGAAGAGCATAAGGTAAATCAAAGTGATACATCGTTACGATTGGTTCCATATTATGCTGTTTAATTTCATCAATCAGGTTATGGTAGAACTCTACACCTTTAGCATTGACTTCCCCTGTACCTGCCGGGAAAATACGTGTCCAAGCAATCGAAAAGCGATAGGCTTTAAAGCCCATTTCAGCAAATAATGCCACGTCTTCTTTGTAGTGATGATAATGGTCACTCGTTACTTTAAAATCTGTCACACCTTCTACGTGGTTAGCCATGTCTACAACAGATGGGCCTTTGCCATCTTCATTCCATGCACCTTCTACTTGATAAGCAGATGTTGAACCACCCCATAGAAAATTTTCCGGAAATGTTTTTAAAGAAGTATGTTTCATTTTCGAATCTCTCCCTCATATTTATTTACCTTCTTCGACTGACTTTCTTTACAAAATAAACCTTTGTGTTTTAGTGATCCATTACTTTCTCACAACAAAAAATGGCTTTTGCTATCTCCCGTATCGTTTAATCACTGTGAATCGCATGCCTCATTCAACATACGATTCACATCTTAATTAATAACTGTAAGGATAGACTGCCCGCTAACTACTTCTTTTGGCTCATCTGCAATGACATCTAAATAATTTGTTGTATTCGTTACAATCACTGGTGTCGTTACTTTATATCCCGCTTCTTTAATACCAGCAATATCAAATTCTACAAGAATGTCTCCTTGATTAACTGCCTGTCCATTTTCGACATGGGCGGTAAAATGTTTTCCTTCTAATTGGACCGTATCTAGCCCAATATGGATGAGAACTTCTACTCCATCATTTGAAGTTAATCCAATCGCATGGCTTGTTGGAAAAATCATTGTGACCGTTCCGTCAAACGGAGCAACAGCGCGCCCAATCGTAGGTTCAATTCCAACTCCCTTGCCCATCGCCCCACTAGAGAATACTGGATCCGGTACATCTGCTAACGGAAGAAGCGTACCTTCGATAGGACTAGCTATAGCCATTTTGTTATCTCTAGCTGGTGGAACTGGTGTTGTTTGTTCCGGTTCGATTTCTTCTTCTTTCTTTTTCTCATATCCGATTATAAAAGTCAGAATGGTCCCAACCAAGAAAGCAATCATTACGCCAATTGTATATTGAACTGGAGGCTGGTAAGCCGGGATTGTTAAGATGCTGTTAAATGTAAACGTGAATAAACGTACATCAAATGTCGCAACGATGGCTCCGCCAATAACACCCGCAATCACCATGATTGGAATCAACCTGCGGTAGCGCATGATCACACCATATATAATCGGCTCGGTCACACCAGCAAGGACACCTGATAACACCGCTCCAAGGGTCAAGGATTTCAATTTCTTGTCACGTGCACGCAGGAACACACCAAAAGCAACACCCATTTGAGCAAACGTTGAAGCCGCTGTAATAGGCAAAATCACATCCCCGCCTTTGGCAAACGCACTAATCGCGATTGGCACAACACCCCAGTGGACACCGAGAATAACAAGAAATGGCCACACACCCGCAATAATAACCCCTGTTAGAATAGCTGATACAGACGATAGATAAGAAACACCGTTCATAATTCCGTCACTCACGTACACTGCAAACGGACCAAATACTAAGGCTGTTAACGGGACCATTACGAGTAGACAAACCATCGGCGTGAAAAATAATGTGAGTACACTCGGTGTAATTTTTTTAACCCATTTTTCTAATAGAGCAAAAATAGCAATCGCAATCAACATCGGAAATACGGTTGATGAATAATTGGTCAAAACTAACGGCAAATTCAAAAATTCCGAACGAGCTCCGTGTTCAAGAAGAGCTGTAAAGCTAGGTTCTAATAAACCCGCTCCAATCGCGCCACCGACATATGGATTCGCACCAAGTTTCAACGCAGCCGTGATCCCTACAAAGATAGGCAAGAAGAAAAACACTCCACCCGAAGCTGCATTTAGCACTGCATACGTACTGCCATCTACATTAATCCAATGTAATAATGTTAAAATGGCAAGAAGCGCTTTAATCATCCCCGCCCCTGCTAGTGCGGGAATCAAAGGAGAGAACGTTCCTGAAATATATTCAAAAACCTTTGAGACTGGACTGACCTTTTCATTAGATGTCGATTCTTTATTCGTTTCCCCACTAATTTTTGCTACTTTCATAACTTCCGCATACACTTTGGGCACATGGTTCCCAATAACAACTTGAAATTGGCCACCACTTTCAACTACAGTGATGACCCCCTCCATGTTTTGGAGTTCGTCTTTTTTCGCTTTACTACGATCATCCAATTTAAAACGTAAACGAGTTGCACAATGTACAAGAGAGTTTATATTCTCTTCGCCGCCTACCTTTTCAACAATCTTTTTAGCTAATTCTCTATTATCCATCTGTTAGTTTCCCCTTTTTGTAATTTGACTAGGATATCCTATCCGTCGTTAAGTTTTTATAAGTAGTAATCCCCCTCCTAAATTCCTTTTATCCTTGATTTTTCGAGATAAGAGGGTTTGCTGCCCCATCATTTACGGTAAAAAATAAAAAACCTGAAAAGAAATGCAGATAGAAAGGAGGGGTACACACCCACTTTTCTCAACATTTCTTCTCAGGTTTTGCCTGCCGAACAGTAACAATCCTAATCAGAAAAATTATGCTTTTTTCTCACGACTAGATACGCGATGAATATGGATCATGAAATACACCATTTCATCCTTCGTCATCTGGACGTTATAACTTAACTGCAAATATGTTTGTACTTTGATGGTACATTGATACGCTTGTGAATACTGCTTACTCACTTGATCAAATAATGGGTCCTCGTCTTCATGAGATAATTCCCCTCTTTGCATACGGTAAGCAAAATAGCGTAAATGAGTAATAAATCGACTATAATTCATTGAATCTTCATCAAACATGATGCCAAAATGATACTTCACGATCGTAATGATGTCATTGACAATCTTCGTCATCTCCATGGTTTGTTCCATGCCCGCCGAATCATGTCTTGCATTGAACAGATGAAGGGCAATCGATGCACGTTCATCATCTGGTAATTGAATACCTGTCCGATCCTCAATCATCTGAACCGCATGTTTAGCTACACGATATTCATCTTTATAAAATTTCTTAACTTCCCACAATAGGGCATTCTTCACTATCAGTCCTTCTTGAATCCTTGTTAGCGCAAAATGGATATGATCCGTCAATGACAAGTAAACGGTTTCGTTTAACTGATATCCCAATTCTCGTTTGGCCAATTCGATAATATCATTAGACAGTTCCAAGTGATCAAATGGGATTTCTTTGAGCAATTCAGATAATTTATCAAAGACATTTTTCGAGTGAATGACGAAGGTTTTCTCAATTTTCGTTTCATCGATTTCATCTCCAACTTTCTTCTGAAAAGCGAGTCCACGCCCCATAACAACCATTTCTTCTTGGTTCCCATCTTCTGTCAGTATAACGTTGTTGTTAAAGACTTTTTTTATGCGCATAATGAGTCACCTTATCACTGATTTTTTAAATACTAACAAAAAAACCTGAACTGATCCCAATATTACAGTTTCCCCGTAATACTCCAATCAATCCAGGTTTTGCCTGCCGAACAGTAACAATCCTTTGTCTAATATTATTATATAAAAATATGTTTGCGTTTGCAAGAGATATTTTTAAAGGAAGAGGAATTTTTTATAATACCACGGAAAGCATTTTTATAGGATTGCCGACCGTGGACGTTATTATAATGAGATAGTTTTATTCCTATTCATTAGACTCATTTTCTGTTTGTAATACATTCTCGATATAATATTTTCCCCATTCATACATAGAATCTAGAATCGGCATTAAGCTCCGCCCATGCTCAGTAAGAGAATACTCTACCTTTGGAGGTACAACAGGATACACCTCACGATGAATAATCAAATGATCCTCTAGCTCACGCAATTGATTCACTAGCATTCGTTGGGTGATCCCTGGCATAAGAGCCTTCAGTTCACCAAATCGTTTAGTTCCTTCTTTTCCCAAATGCCACAATATCAACATTTTCCATTTCCCACCAATAACAGAAAGAGTCAATTCTTTTTCACAATTAAAAAATTTATCCACTAGATTTGGCATTTGCTCCACCTCTTAAATATCTTATAGTATACTTTTCATCACTATATTTCAAAAACGTATGTACTGCAATTATACTAGTATAAGTAATTGTTTACGATTAGTAAAGGTCCAGTCAATGACGCAAGTATGGATTAAACAAGGAAATCGCTACTTCACTTACTACTCAATATTTAGCCGAGGTTTTGAAGAATTAAACGGAACTGTGAATTTTATTTAAAAGGAGTAGCAGAGTTACTAGCAACCAAAACACTAATATCATAGGAAATAAAAACATTGATTTCGATAGTACAACTTCCGACACTTCACTCTGAAAGAGTTGATAAGACGATGAAACGCATGAAGCCAATTTTATGCACAATTCTATTTTATATTCCACAAAAAATAGACCATACTAAATTGTATGGAATATATGCCAATCTAGAATCTACATTTAAAAATAGAGGAAATGGACTCTTAACTTACTCACTACATAGTGGTCGTAAGATCCGGTTCTATAAAAAAGAGGATGCCCAAAAACCAAAAAGGTCGAGACTCCACAACTACTATATACCGTTTGAGACATGAACATGACTCGATAAACGGTGTATAAAGTGTGAGGTCTGACCTTTTGGGGCATCCTTTATTTACAAATTAGACAATGATTAGGTCGTAACGCGAAGAATCTAAGTTGCTAAATTCCTTTTATTAGTTCCCCTCTCAATCTAATTGAGCAGCGTACGGATTAAGTTTTTTTCTTAAGATGCTGATAAGATACCCTAATATTCCTCCTATAATAGCAGAACCGATCCAGCCGAGCCCTACTTCATATCCAGGTAGAATCGCAGTAAATAGGTCATCAATTACTTTAATATTCAATCCCGCAGCACTTAATCCGTCAAATAAACTGATAACAAAAGTCATTAGCATTGTGCCTAGATAAACTTCTTGTCTTCCTTTAAAGAACGAATGTAAGAAGGTTAAAAAGATTAACGCAATCGCTAATGGATAAATCGCTGTAAGAACAGGAACAGAAATACTAATTAATTTCATTAACCCGACATTCGCAAAAATCATGCTAAAAACAGACAATACAACGGCAAACATTTTGTAAGAAATGGTTGGAAATAGCTTATGGAAATAAGATGAACACGCAGTAATGAGTCCAATACTCGTTGTTAAACATGCACCTAACACGATTAATCCTAGCAAAGGCCCCCCAAACGATCCGAAGTAGTGATTAGAAATGGCTGTTAGAACCGCTCCGCCATTTTCTAAATGCCCAACTCCCGCTACACTTGATGCCCCCATATACGTAAGAGACGTATAGATAATAGCCAAAAGCGCTGAGGCAATTAATGCGGCTTGTGTACATACCACCATAATCTGCTTCTTCGTTGTTACCCCTTTATCCTTAATTGCATTAATAATAATGATTCCAAAAACAAATGCTGCAAGAGTATCCATTGTTAAATATCCCTCTTGAAACCCTTTAAAGAATGCATTCTCCTTATAAGCATCAATCGGCGCTTGGAATTGACCAAGCGGATTGATTATGCCTGCTATAATCAAGATTGCTATTACAATTAACAAAATAGGTGTCAAGATTTTTCCTACTATATCGACAATTTTCGCAGAATTGAGTGAAAAAAAACAAGTAACACCGAAGAATATGATCGTGAAAATTAGTAAAGGTAAAAAGCCAACATTTTCAGGCAAGTAAGGTTTCAATGCGATTTCGTATGAAACACTACCCGTTCTTGGTATCGCGAATAATGGACCAATTGATAAGTAAAGAGCCATCGTGAAAACAAGTCCAAAAATTGGATGTACGCGACTCGCTAGTGATTGTAAATCACTTTTACCCGATATCCCAAATGCCAGAACGCCTAGTAACGGAAGCCCGACTCCTGTTACGACAAATCCTGCATTAGCTGACCAAAAATTCACACCTGATGATTGACCGAGCATTACAGGGAAAATAAGATTTCCAGCCCCAAAAAATAAAGCGAATAACATAAATCCTATAGCTACTAAAAATGAAAATGATATTTTGTTCGTCATATTAAACTCCCTTCGTAGCAAGTAAATTATTTTTTTAATATACGAAAGATAACATAGAAGTTATACTTGTGCAATATATTTCGGAGAATTTAAAATATTTAATTCATATGTAATATATTGAATTTATCACTATTTTTTTATATACTACAGTCAAGCACAAGCTGAGACTTGAAAATAGATAGATTTCAATAAAGTGATTACAATATAATTTCAATATAATTTAACTAGCACTATTTAAAGGCGGTCATACAATGCCCATACCTACTAATTTTTCAATAAAGCCTCGTTTATCTGCCAAAAAACGTGCATTTAATCAAATTCAAGAATGGATTATTGATGGTACTCTTCAACCAGGAGAAAAACTGCATGATGCTGACCTTGCACAAGCGTTGGGTGTAAGTAGAACTCCTATTAGGGAAGCCTTGCAATTGCTTAATGTCCAAGGTTTCGTCGAAATGTATCCAGGGGTCGGCACACAAGTGACCACCTTAAATAAAGAGGATGTTTCAAAAATATTGCCTCCATTAGCAGTGTTACAAGCATTAGCCACAGAACTTGCAACACCTGTTATTAATCAAGAAACGCTTCATTTGCTACGTGATATTAATACGAAATTTGCTCAATCTATTAAAAACGGTGACTCTGACAACACCTTAAAGTTGGATGAACAATTCCACAATATCATTGTAGAAAACGCTCACAATGAGTATATCTCAAGTTCAGTTTCCACGCTTCAGTCACATGTTTTTCGACTTTATTTTCATTCATCGATTGTTTTCACGCAACGTTCAATCGAAGAACATGAAGCAATTTTGAATGCTTTCGAAGAGAATAATAAAGATGAAGCTGCTCGACTGGCGCGAATCAATTGGCTGCATCCGGTTGATTTCTTCTATTCAGAGCATCAAGTAAATAAATAAGCCTAGTTATCCTTAAAAACCAGTTATCCTCATGTGAAAACTGGTTTTTTTAACTATTCCAACCCTATTAACGAGTAATTCGCTCAACAAAGTCATTTAATTTATCAAGTGTGATGATATTCTGATTACATGTCTGACTATTTTCACAGATATAATTCCCTCTTTTAATAAATGTACCGATTGCCAATCCTTTTGCTTCAGAAAGAAACATTCCTATTTCTTCATGATGATTACACAGTGCACAAATTCCTTTTTTGTTTATACTTTTAAATGTCCCTTGCAAGCCAACAAGTTTATGATCGCTGAGAGCTACGATATATTTTTTATTAGAGCCCTTATCATTCCATCCCAAATATGAAATCTCTTTCAGATCCACGTTCTCGAGAATTGGCACTTTTAACTTCTTTGCTTTTGGAAATAATTTTTTGATCGTTATTTCGGTTACTTCTTTAAAAGGAATCACATATGGCTTTACTTGTGATAGATACTCTTCAGCTTTATCGTTATCTTCAATCGTAATGATTGGATCTAATACCTGTCTCTGCTCTTCGCTCATATCGATGAACAAATGTAACACCTTTTCGTTAACGATTGATTTTAATGCTTGCAGAACATCATTGTCATTAACAGTCGCGTGGCCATTAATTAAAATCTGTATTTGCGCTTTAATGAAATTATATTGATCACTTCTAATAAATGGTTTCATACTCTCCACTCCCGCTACTCTATTATATTACAATCAAGCCTTCCATGACGCCGTCATATTAGAAAACTCATTTCATTCTATTCATTTATAACCTTAAATTGTTCACCCAACATAACAGCTAATTCCCCTTATTACTTTAAAAGTTCAGATTATTTTTCCCAATGTAGAAAATGACTAAGAAGCAAACTTACCAGACAATAGTGGCTGTCATACAAACAGAGGCCAGACTCCTTAACAACTAAGATATGATAGACGTAATTAGCCAACTGACACATCACACTACTTTAACATCTTTTCGAACTAATAATGTACAAAATGATAGCAACGAGATATTTGAACGACAAGCGGCAAAAAAAATTGTTCCACGGGAAACAATTTTTAATTCTACCTGAAAACCCCTTCAAAAAAATCTTTTAAGGTTGCGTAAATTTTTTAGTAGCGGTAATCATACATCTTTTTATCCATTTATAACATTCCTCTTAACAACAGGTAGTTACAGATAACTGTTATGTACTTCTTTCATGTATAATTGAATTATCGGAATTTACAATCTACTCTGAATTTTAATTTAGTAAGGAGGAATGAACTTGTCTTGGGTGTATTTATGCCTAGCTATCTTGCTTGAAGTAGCGGGCACAATCAATATGAAATTATCTGAGGGATTCACAAAATTAGTACCTAGTCTATTATTAGCTTTCTTTTACATTGGTAGCCTTAGTTTTTTAACGTTAGCACTGAAGACCATTGAGGTGTCAGTTGCCTATGCAATTTGGTCTGGTATTGGTATCTTGATCATCACTTTCATTGGCGTTTTTTTCTTTAATGAAAGTTTTAGCTTACTAAAAATTGTTTCAATACTGCTTATTATTATCGGTGTTATAACATTAAACTTCGCAGTAGGCCATGACACATCTAAAGATGAGCAGATAACAGAAAAGCAAAAATAACTCACTCCTCTAGTAGAAACTCTACACGTAATAAATGGTTTTGTTAAAACTAGAAATAGTTGATGAGACCTTAAATGCCTTCTATCGACTTTGACTGTTTGATATAGATCCAAAACTGAATTTTAAAGAAGTAAAGCCCGAACAATTACTTATATAAAACTATGTATTAGGTCAAAAGATGTTGCCCTATAACAAAGGTCAGACCCACATCTACATACACACCCTTATGTATAAATGAGACATAAACGGTTTTTAGCGTGTGATGTCTGATCCTTCTCGATACACACCTGTTCGTTTTATCAATTATTTAGAGAGAAATTCTATCTTTACAAACGAGGATTTCATAGTGGAAGTGTTCTATAACACACCTATTATTTCTGTCTATTGCTTTTACACTTTTTTTACAAATTCAGATTTCAATTTCATTTCTCCAAAACCATCAATTTTGCAATCAATATCATGGTCCCCATCAACTAAACGTATACTTTTTACTTTTGTCCCTATTTTTACAACTAATGAACTTCCTTTTACTTTAAGATCTTTGATTACTGTTACAGAATCGCCATCATTTAAGACGTTGCCATTTGCATCTTTAATAATCTTTTCGCCTTCACCGTTTTCAGTTTCTCCTTCTAAAGTCCACTCATGACTACATTCTGGGCAAACAAAAAGACTTCCATCTTCGTATGTGTATTCAGAATTACATTTTGGACAATTTGGCAGATCAAACATTATTTCATTTCCTCCATTCATTATTGTTCCTTCTTATAGATAGGAATAATTTTCTTTTTTATACCCTCGTAAGAAAAGCAATTACGAACTTTTAATTATAGGCTAATAGACGTAACTTAAACAACTCTATGCTTTAAAAGATATTACTTTTCGTATATATAAATCCCGCTATAAATAGGATGTCTTTTATTTACGATGAGGAAATTGTGAAAAGAGTAACAGTCTACTTGATCGCAGTTGCACTGTTACTCTTGGTTTACAAATATGAGGATATTTATACTATGTTATCGTTAAGATATCTGGTAACTTTTTAACAAATAAAGATTACAAGCTTTCATTAGCACTTTTGATCATTTGTTCAATCATCTTGCTGGCATTTTCAGCTGCCATTTTGACAAAGTCTTCATACTTTACATCAGCCTCACCGCCGGCATCGTCTGAGATAGCGCGAATAATAACAAAAGGTACATCATTCAAATGTGCAACATGAGCAATAGCTGCTCCTTCCATTTCTACTGCATATGGAGAGAATATTTCATTAATTTCTGCTTTTTGTTCTGCACTTGCAATAAATTGGTCACCACTAGCAATTCTTCCTTGGAAAACATGGATATCTTCAGATAATCCTTCGACAGATGACTGTGCTAGTTGAATTAACTTTTCATCCGCTGTAAAAATACTTGTATCCATTCTGGAAATGACACCAGGATCTTCCCCTAATGCAGTGATATCTACATCATGTTGGACAGCATCTGTAGAAATGACAATATCCCCCACCGTTACATCAGGGCCTAGACCACCAGCAACACCGGAGTTAATTAGATAGTCAACACCAAAATGATCTACTAGCACTTGCGTACATGCAGCTGCATTAACTTTTCCGACTCCTGATTGAACCAAGACAATGTTTTCACCATCTAATGTTCCTTTATAAAATTCCATTCCCGCTACAGTTTCAGTACTTTCAATTTTCATTTTCTCATGAAGGATTGCTACTTCTTCTTTCATGGCACCAATAATACCGATAACCCGCTTATCTGTTTGTGCTGTATTTGTTTTTTCTTCTTGTTGTTCAGTTGAAGATACATTAGACTCATCTTGATTATTAGAACACCCAATTAGCATGAAAGCAGCAAACATGATTACTGTAAAATATTTGAGATTAAATCTGTTTTTCATAGATGTGAATTCCCCTCATTTGATTAAAACGAATATTTAAATAAAAATTACGTTTAATGTTCGTTTTTTTACTCAGCTAGTATACAACAGCAATTGCATGGATGCAACAAGTTTCTGTGACAAAAATATACACTGATTTTGAGAAAAAGGGACACATGGACTGGGACATTATCCAAACAGGAAAATAGATTATAGGAAAGTCCATTTGAGAAGTAGCCTTTTTAACTTACAATTTGACTTTAAGCTACAATACATTCTCGAGAAATTAAAAAAGTCCCAATAGGGTTTACCTTATTGGGACTCTCGCTTATTAATTTAACAGAGGAAATGTTGAGACCATAGGTGCAACAAAAAATCGCCTTTTTATTAACTTACTGTTTTTGAAGCCAGATAAACGACAAGTATATAGCGTTCAGGTGCTGACCCTATAAAATCAAAAGGATTTCTCCCATTTTAAAACAACTGATTCTATTTGTTTGGTACCGTTTCAATAACTAGATTATCAAGCATAATATCTTTATAGCCATTAAAGTTAGCTTGTGAGCCTTTCACACCTTGAGTATCGGCAGCTTTGTTAGTAGAATAAATACCAAACCAGCTTTGACCTGATTCATCCCCTTTTAAAGTAAAGGAATATGTGCCAGCTTTTGCTTCCTTATCGCTACTTGCTGTTGATTTTAATTCATCCTTAGTTAATACTCCTTTTTCTTCAAATGGAGCATTACCTGTTACTACTGCGTAAGTTCCATCACTACCTACTTCATAATCAAAAGTGATTTTATACGTTACACCTGGTTTGAATTTGAAGTTTTGAGGTATTGTTTGGTATACAAGTGTGTCACGTTCTGTTAAACCATTAGTTTTAATTGACCATTTACCAGAAATAACATCATTCACTAATTTTTGGTTCCAACCTCTTTGAGTATATGGTGCATTTAATTCAGCAAGGTGAGTTCTATTATCTTCTACACCTTCAATATCACCAATTACAAACGGATGGATACCTTGTGCAACACTTTCAAAGTCTTGTACGAATTTATTACTGCTTACTTGGTTTTTAGTGTTATTTTCTACGATACGAATATCATCAAAGTAACTTGTACCATTCCCAGCATCTCTAGACAAATCAAGGGTTACATCAGATGCTTTTTTATCAGTTTCAAAGAATACGTACATATTTTGAAAATAACTTGTTCCATCTATTGTTGAAGTCATTTGACCATCTGCTTTTGCTTGCTCAGAACCTAGAGTATTGTGTGCATAAGCTCTTACATAGTTTTTAGCGATAGATTTACCAGTACTATTTGTATACTTTTTACCGTTAGAAGTAATTGTAATACTTGCTTGTTCTTCACTTCTGTTGTCAATACCAACATAAGCAGCATACTTAGTATTTGGTTTTAACCCCGTTACTTTTTGAGTAACATTTACTTTCTTTTTATTGTTAGAGATTGTTAACATGTTATTATTACCTTCACTCTTCGTAATCTTAACCGCTTTTGAATCTCCTGTAACTTTCCAATCATTTAAGGAATTGCTGTTAAAGCCAGTATCTACAAGATGCATTCCTTCACTCCATTTAACATCTTTGTTAGATTTTGCTTTTTTATGAATTACATATGCGGTAGATTTTTTTGCATTTAATGTGATCTTGCCATTTTTAATCACAACGTTTTCCTCATTTTGATTACCTAGTTCTGTTAACTCATAAACTTTAACTGTACCTTTCCAGCCAGCTGGAACAGTCCAAGTTGTTTTTCCACCGTTTGTATTCCAATGGTATAATTTTTCATTCGCTGATGATAATTTTTTACCATTTTGATCCCAAGACCATGGAATTAAATACTTTTCATCACCAGGTTTACCTTCAAATACCTCATTACCATTAAATGTCATAACTCTTGTACGGTAACCATCCTTATCATTTGCAAAATCATTAGTCTTTCTTTCAATTGCAAGTGTATTTCTACCAGAGTCATCTTTTAATACCGCCTTCATGCCCGGTACCCAGTTGTAAGTTGTATTATTATCTGTCATTTCAACTGCTTTTCCATCTTCCCACTGTGTTACTTTATAATGTTGGATGAATTTTGCAGGAACGTTCACTGCAAACAAGTTATCCATATAGGCTTTATAGTCACTTCTACCTTGCCATCCTTCAAAGTCTTTCATGCTGTAGCCACCTAATAATGGAGCATCAGCGTCGCCACCATACTTGGGATAGTTACCAATCCATGCATCTTTTTGATGGTTTTTAATAAAACGCGTGATTGTACTATTGATACCTTTTAGAGTATAACCACCATAAGTTAAATCAGCTGCCCAGTGTTGGAATGTAGAATCATACTCGTTAGCATATCCCCACTCACTACCTAAGCGCCAACCTAAACTGTTGATTTCTTTACTTAACTGACGACTTGGCCATGTACTATTATCACCTGACTGTCCATTACCCCAAACGTCTACATAAATAAAATCTAAATCATTCTTTTGGCCACCAAGAACGTCATAAAAATCTTTGAATCGCTGTGCTCTACCATTTCTTAAATCATAATCAGCATCAATGTTTATTCCTTGGTCAATCCAGTTCCAACCATACTTATAAGTTCCATCTGGATTTTTTAATAAACGATCTTCTTGGAAATATTTTGACTCTGGATAAGTTTCACTTGCATTCACGTGAACTCCAAAAGTTGCCCCATATTCTTTACCCTTCGCTAGCAATGTTTTCATATCCTTTGCGCCACCGATACGAGTTCCAACATCTGCATAATTTAAATGACCAGAATCATGCCCTTCACTACCATAACCTTTCAGTAGAATAGATTGCCCTAGTCCATCGGTACTTAAAGAAAACTTCTTAACTCCATCTAAAGCCATTAAGAAAGGATTTTGAGCTTGACCGCCAAAATTCATGCTAATCCGGTAACCAACTAAGTCTGGAACCTTTTCTGTCCCTAGAGGTTCGTTCATAATATTTCTATAATCAATAGCTCCGTCTTGCCAGTTTATTTTTTTATCACCATTAGCGTCAGCAGTAATAACAACCTTCGCAGATGGCATTTCATCTACCTTGTTTACTGTTCCATCTTCTAGCTCCAGAGTACCATCTTCCTTACGATGTTCTTCTGATTTTTGATACGTCCAGAATGTACTACTTAAACCAATTATTTTTTGCCCTACACTATTAGTCGAAGCCGTAGCTGTAATTCTTTGTGCGTCAGTTTTTGCAGCATAAGAATCTGGAGCTATTTTTTTTGCTAAACTATTCTCCGTATTAGACCATATACCTGCACTTAATTCATCATTAGAAAGAAAGGCATACATATATCCTTTTTTCTCTTCATCTTTCGTATTTAAATTTTGATCAACCTTTACCTGTCTGTCACCATTGATATGTGTATTTGTAGACATCTGTACTCCATCTAGTACAGCATCTTTTTGACTACTATTTACAGAAATTAAATTGTGATTTGGAATTTCAATTGTTTTTACGATTTTATTGTCCACAATTTTTGTAATATTAAATTCTAAAATATTATCTTTAACAACCATTTCTGCAGTAATAACTGCAGAGATATTGTTACTAGCGTCTATTAAAGTCATCTCATACACAATTTTATCAGATGAAACTTTTGCTTTTACCTTTGGTTTTACTGCTACGTCATTAATAAGGATTGTATCTAATGCCTCAGTCTGTCCGTAAAAAGTCTTCCCTGCTCCATTCCCAGATTTTAAATCGTACTGAATTACTCTTGGAAACTTCACATCGACAAGAACGTCCATTTTATTAGAAGAAATAATCGCTTGTGCACTTCGTGGAATGATTTGACTTGCTTCTTGTTTAATATCCGTTTTCCCCTCAGCTAATGTCAGAGAACTATTCGCATACCATGTAGAGCCTACCATACAACCAGCTAAAAGTACTGCAATCGTTTTCTTATACTTATTTCTTGGGTTTTTCATATATACCCTCCTTTTCATTTTTACATTCTGTTAAAAAGCACTTCATTTCCTCCAGATGAAATTGTAACCCTTAGATTTGTCACTTCTGCTTCTGCACCGAACGGCGGAATGAAACCCGTAAAAAACGTTGGCAAAATCAACACAAGCGCAAGCAGGGTTTGGAAGAATCTCTTATAATACTTGCTCCCCAATTCCTCTCCTTCTTTGAATTTAATATTTTGATAGAAGGCGATACCTGTTAAGATAAAACAAAATGATTACCAAGTACCACCACCTACTTGTACTCTAGATTACTTTTATTAAAGCGCTTACACAATAAAGATATTGTCCAAATTTTTAGAAATATTGTTTTTTTAGTGAATTGTAAAAAAAAGCGAAAAGTTCCTGTCACTGTTCGCTACAATAAAACTATCAAATTTCGACAACATTCGAGGAGTGACAGGCACCAATAAAACGACGAAATCCTTCTCTTCCCTCTTCATTCCGCTTAAAAACAGCGGCATCTTCTAGTCCCTTCAAAAACTTTTCCCCAACTTCTTCTCTTACGAGTAATTCAATATTTGCCTCATTGGCAATCTCTTGGTAACGTACTTTTAGCTCTTCAGCCCAAGCTAAATGATAGTCAGCAACCATATGTGCATCGCCAAAAATATATTTTTCCACTTCCTCAAGTTCCTCTTTTAAGCGTGCCTGTAAAGAGGCAAGCCCTATCACTTCAATCAGCCCGATGTTTTCCCTTTTAATATGATGAAAATTGTTGTGAGGATGAAAAATTCCCAGTGGATGCTCTTCGTTCGTCCGATTATTTCGCAAAACCAAATCTAGTTCAAAAGGTCCCATGTTTGCGAGCAATGGGTGTAATCGTATTGTGCGATGTCTCACCAGTTCTTGCGATAATTCCAAGTGTTTCATCACTGTAATTTTGCTTCATAAAAATATGTGCCCCTGCCTCAACATGAGTACTGATTTGTTCTGAACGGCGACGAATAACGGACATCGGCCATTTGATAATGGAACACTCACATTCGGAAACCCAACCATTTCAAAGGTCCAGTCAGAATCTGCCTTAGCCACCGGAAATTCGTAATAGTGCTGTAATCGATGCACCCAACGATACTAATGTTTCTTTACTAAGTGTAAACATCTCCGACACTTATAGTGTCACCCCAACAAGTATAGATGCTTTGGATTTATTGCTAGTTTCCTTCAGTAAATCTTCCATCCTTAAAAAAGTAAAACTTTAACGAAGCGTAAAGAACACCTCAATAAAGTTTTACTCTCATTTTTTTAAATGTATTTTCGATTGTAATCATAAAGCAGTCCTAAGAGACCGGCTAATCCGATTAACATCATGCCGAATTCGAGTTTACCTGCTGTCTTTTGGCCCATGATAATCAATACTAGACAAGAGATAAACACAACCAGCTTAATAAGGACTAAAACACTAGCCCTCATTGGAAAAATCCTCCCATCGAATTTCACTAGGTGCCAAAGTCATTTCTTTACTGTTGCCTTCTCCGTCATAAACAGCCGTCATTTGTTCCTTCATTGAATTATTAACAATTGCCATTTTTCGAATCGAAGGGTAGGCATGAATCTCACAATGGATATTGCTCGCATGCCATTTATGGAATTCTTCCTCTTTATGGGCAGCATAGTATAACGCACGGATCAACAGCCGCGTATTTTCCTCGCTGTATGGAAGCCCCGCTATATAGATGGCTCGGCCTTCTCCAAATGGATGACTGGAAAGACGAACTTCTCCATTGGAATACTCAATAATTTCGGTTTCCTCTGATAATGCATAAATATTTTTCATTCCCTCACCAAAATCAAATTGGGCACTGTCTGCAGAAATAAAATGCTCTTCGATAGGAGTGACAAAATATTTATCTGTTGATAAACTGAATCCCAGTTCTTTGTCAACACCTAAGACATTCGCCAATTGGAAGTAATGGCCTTCATGCTGATAAGCTGTTGGTTCACCAATACCTACGAAGCCGCCGCCGTTATGAATCCAGGCTCTGATTGTAGTGACTAACTTTTCATTAATCCAATAATCCCCTCCTGAGAAAGCCGTACCCCCATCGCCGGCATTAATGATAACATCAACACCCTCTGGTACCCCATCGTTGATGATATCATCAAAACTAATGAACGAAACTTCCACAGCAGCCCCGCTCAAAGATTCCAATACACCTAAATAAGAATAAATTTGTTTATACCACAAAGCATGGGCAACCATATGTGTCTGCCAAGTTCTCAGCTTGCCCCAAGAATTCAAAATTGCGACTTTAAGACCACTGTATGGTTTAACGCCTTTGATCGTGTCATAAATTTCACGGAATTCCTCGGTGACTTTTTCAATATATGAGACAAATTCTGGATATTGATAGGCCAGGCTTAAATAACCGCCATAGCCGATGCGATCAACAGGGTTCCGCAGCAACGCTCTCCGGGCCGTTAACCAGTTTTCATTGGCTTCAATCACCGGGTTGTTACCTTCGTAAAACGTATCCGGGAAGAAGTAAGGTAAGAAACGGCCTTCTGTATAACGGACATGTGGGATATCCGCAATCATTCGTAATGTTGCTCCGCCGCCGACACTCCCTACCACTGCATCCAATCCAATATTTTCAAAGTATTTTCCATACGGTTCTGTACCAATCCAGTTATCGCCAAGGAACATCATCGCTTCCTTGCCGCTTTCATGGACAATGTCCACGAGCTTCTTTGCTTCTTGGGCAACAAATTTTTGCACAAAATCCATATAATCTAAAAAGACCGGAGTTGGAATTCGAAATGAAGTATTATAATAGCCTTGGTCAACGATGTCTTCTGGTCTTAAACGATAACCTTTTTCTTGTTCAAAGGCATCCAAAGCAGCCACCGAAACACTGGCACCATAACCGAACCAATCGACAAATTTTTCTTTGCCAAGATTATTGAACACAAGGGTAAAATGATAGAAAAACGTTGTGAATCTGACCACATCTGTATCCGAATTTTCCGTCAGCCATTGTTTTAAATAGGTTTTCATAAATTCATTGGAGTATGGCTGCCTGACATCAAAAGGAATGTCATGTGGCTTATCGCCCCAATTGTTGGTAATATGATTGTACATTTGGGTTGGATCCCAAATCACATAAACTAAAAAGGATACCGTGTATTCGTGCCAAGGAATCGCCTTCGTAATGACGACCCGATTTGCCTCTTCGTTTACTTCCCAATCATTTACATCAACCACTTCTCCGGTTGTCCGGTCGATGACTTCCCAATATTTCATAGGATCATGGAGGTAATCCGGCCGTAATTGTTCTTCAAAATAGCCTTTCATAAAATCAATTTCCAGTGTGTCAGTAAGTGCAGTATTGAACAAGCTCATTAAATAAAGTTGCTGGCATTCTTCCATATGATTCTTTGCAAACTCATTCTGTCCCCGCGCAACAAAATAAGTCGTATATATTTTGGCATCCAATTGTTTGATGTCATCATCCAGTTTCGTACCATCACTATCTCGAATCGCATCCGCTCCCCAACGCTCCATTAATTCTTTTGTTTCCTTTAGAAAGTTTTCTTCACTGGGCAAGGTAACCTGGCCTTTTCTCTTTTCCATGTAAATCCTCCTAGTCCTTTAATCCGCCAAGGGTCATCCCTTGCGTCATTTTCTTTTGAACAATGATATATAAAATCAAGGTTGGCAGCATGACGAGAACCATTCCCGCATACATTTGGCCGTAATTAGCAGCAGATTTTTGAGCTGCCATTAAGTTCATTAGCCCAACAGGCAAGGTCTTATTTTGACCTGGTATCAGAGTTAGGGCAATAATGTATTCATTCCAAAATGCAAGGAAGTTGAATAAGATGACGGCTATGATGCTTGGTCGGGCCATTGGAATCATAATTGAAATCATCGTTTTGAAATATCCGGCCCCATCGACCAACGCAGCTTCCTCATACGTTGATGGCAGCGATTGAAAATAGCTGGACAACAAGTAAATGGTAAATGGCAATGCGGTCGCCGCATAAACCACAGCTAAAATAAATAAATTGTCCAATAAGAATCCATCCCCAAATTGTCCACGTAAGAAGGTATCCCCATCCAACAACATCAAGAAAATCGGAACAACAATGTAGTTCACATTGATAAATAACCCAGCTTTAAATAAGGCATTCATAAATTGACTGCCTCTAAAGGTGTATCTGGCCAACACATAAGCTGCTGGCAAGGCGACGATCAATAAAATGAGCAGTGCCAAAGCAGTCACCATGACTGAATTCAACATATAGGTACCCATGTTTGCCTTCTGTAAAGCATCGATGAAGTTTTGAAAATAGAAACCTTTTGGCATGGCCCAAGGGCTTCCATAAAATTCCGAGTTTTGCTTCACTGAAGCTAAGAAAACCCATGCAACAGGGATAATGATAGAAATTGCTAATGTAATCAGAGCGACGTAGATAAACAAGCGATAGGCTGCTTCTGCACTCATTCCTTTGTGTCGTTTCATGTTCATGGACCCCCTTAATACTCCAGCACTTCCCGTTTGGTAACGTGGCTGACAATTGCAGATAATGCGAATGAGAATATGAAGATTACCACCCCAATAGCCATACCGTAACCATAAGAAGAATTGGTATAAGCCTGCTTATACATGTAGCTTAAAAATACCTCTGTCGATCCATCTGGCCCGCCGCCGGTCATCGCTTGGACGAGCAGAAAACTTAAATTAATCGTACTGATGATGAAGAAGGTTAACGTTGTCCGAATGTTATTCCAAATCAACGGTAGAGTAATACTAAAAAATTGTCTGATTCGTCCAGCACCTTCCAAAGCAGATGCTTCATAAAAACTTTCTGGGATACTCGCCATACTAGACATATACATGACCATATAGTAGCCAATGGCTTGCCAGACGAGCGCCCCGCCGATGCTGTAGATGGCAATTTTTTGATCGCCGAGCCACATTTTTTGAAGGTTCTCAAGGTTAAATGAAGCAAGTAGATTATTCAACAAACCTGTGGTTGGATCATAAACTGCTGAAAAAATCCCAGCAATGACCACAACGGATAAGATATTAGGGATGTAGAAAATAATCCGGAAAAGGCTGTTGCCTTTCATCTTTTCTCTCGTTAACAAAGTAGCAAACAAGATCGCCAGCACCATGGTAATGAGTGTGACGATAACAAT
This sequence comes from Peribacillus sp. JNUCC 23, assembly GCF_053653995.1. Next base: position 212,533 of record NZ_CM132202.1, on the reverse strand, counting down.
CAATACAATACTGTTCTGAAGTGATCGAAAGAAGTTCAAATCATTCCACAAAATTTTGAAATTATCCAGCCCGACAAATACCTTATCATTAGAAAATCCGCCCCACTTATATAAGGACATCCTGAATACCTCAACCGTAGGCAAAATCATAAAAATAGTTAACAAAATCAATGCGGGTGCCGTACAAACAAAGATAAAAATTCTTTTTTCTATTGTTTTATTCATTACCATCACCTCAACTAATAAATATAACGGTGAGAAAAGTTACTCACCGTTATACGTAGTGAATTCTATAAAACTAGTTATTTTAATGCAGAACGCATTTGGTCACTCACTTTTTCAACTGATTTTTGCCAATCTTTTACTTTTTTATCACCAGAAACAATACTGTCGATCGTTCTGAATAAAGTATCAGCCATGCTGACACCTTCAACAGCCTCTGTTGCTGCAAATCCACCCATTCCTGCTTTAGCTCCAGAATCATATATACTATAGAAAAGTTTATTGTCACCGGTCAGTTTTTCAGAAATACCTTCGAGTGGCTGAATGGCACCAGCTTCCGCGAAAATAGCAGCTGCTTCATCGGAATACACATACGTCATGAACTCCTTAGCAGCCTTTTTATTTTCAGCTGCAGAAGGGATCCACATTTGTTCAAAGAAGGTAAAAGCGTAACGGTCGCCATTTTCTTCAACAGCTGGTAAAGCCGTCATCCCCCATTCAAAGCCATCCGCTCTAGGCGCTTCTCCCATTTCACCAACGACCCACGTACCATTTGGCATAAAAAGTGCTTTGTTATCAAGGATCAATTGTTGGTTTTTCGTGTAGTCTTTATCATTGGCATTTGCAACAGTTGTTAGCTCAGTATATTTCGCCAATTTTCCAATAATTTCAAACACTTGAGTTGCTTCAGGAGTTTCCCAAATGCCATCTTCATATTTCATTGCTTTATTGTAGAATTCAGGACCGCCCGCCTCAAATAGTAAAGAATAGAAGAATGCGTCAAAATAACCAGTGGTAGGATAAGTGAATAAAGAGATTCCTTCTGCTTTAGCTTTATCACCCAAAGCCCACATCTCATCCCATGTCTTCGGTACTTCCCAGCCTTTTTCTTTTAACAAACTAGCATTATAGAATAATCCTGTTGGGCTGTAGAACATCGGTGCCAAATACGTTTTGCCGTCATCATAGGGGCTCGTTGCAAGGGTATCGGTAAACCCTGGTACCAACTTATCCTTAACTTTGACATCTTCACCATAAACGTTCATATCCAAAACATCCGTAATGTCTTCTAAAGCTTGATCTTTGATCAATGTTTCTGTCAGTGCCAGTTTTCTTCCAGTCGCCAATAAAACCACATCTGGATAGTTTCCTGCTTTCATATTCGGGCTGATAACATCCTCGAGATTTTTATCCACCGTCAATTCAACATCGACCTTCGGATTTGCAGCCTCATAGGCATCGATTACCTTGGTCCACATATCTTTCCCATAAGCTGATTCAAGCGCCGCCACATGAAGGATTTGTTTTTTTCCGTCCTTAGAGTCATCAACCTTCGTAGTTTCACTACTCTGACAGGCTATTAAACTCAGAGATAATAACGCTGTCATTCCTGACAACCAAAACTTCTTTTTCATCTTCATCTTGACCCTCCTCCTTATTTCCCTTTTATAGGTAAAGTATACGAAAAATAAAAACGCTTTCACAATAAACATCTTGTTCAGTTTTTTAGGTATCTTGCTTTCCGTTGTAATAACTCACTAATATCCCTATAATATGAATAAAAGTTCTATAAAGGAGGGAATCATTTGTCTAATGAGATATTTGACGTACCGCAATCTCGACGAGACCGTCTTCCAGTAAATCTTCTTTATGTAACAAAGTCTAAATATGATAAAGATTGGCATAGTACTAATCATACGCATCACTTCACAGAGCTATTGTACATTACCAAAGGCAAAGGAACTTTTATCTTTTCCCAAGAAGAAATTCCCGTCAAAGAGCATGATTTAATTATCATCAATCCGAATGTCGAACACACGGAAAGGTCTGATGCCGATCACCCGCTCGAATATATTGCACTTGGTATCCAAGGTCTCGCCTTTTCATCTCCAGATAATCCGGGTCAGGTTAATTTTTACAATTATAAAAAGGAGCAAGAAGTCTATCTCTTTTACCTCCAGCAATTGGTTGAAGAAGTGGAAAACCAGAAGGAAGATTATGAGTTGATTATACAAGATATTTTAGAAATTTTGTTGCTTAAAATGATGAGAAAAAAAGCATTCAACTTGGAGAAAACCTCTACCCAAAAAATCAGTAAAGATATTGCATTTATCAAAAATTACATTAAGCAGCATTTTCGCGAAAATATCAATCTGGATACCTTAGCAGAAGCCAGTCATATCAATAAATACTATCTAGCCCATTCCTTCAAGAAACTAGTCGGTGTTTCACCCATTGAATACTTAATTCAAACACGCATCAGAGAAAGCAAAATATTGTTGGAATCCACCAACTATCCGATTTCCAATATTTCAACCATTACCGGCTTTTCTTCCCAATCATTCTTTGCACAATCCTTTAAACGAGAGACGAATCTATCTCCTTCACAATACAGAAATGCTAAAAACTCTAACAAAAACAAAACAAAAAATCAAAAAGCAACAAAAGAAACATAGAATCACCTAACTAGCAGAAACATAGATTTACTGATTAGCGAATCACGAGAACACTGCACAGATTCTCATTCCTGAACATTTATATAAGCCCTTGCCTGCTTTCGCAGATAAGGGTGATAGATCTAATATAATTGATTTTGGTGCCATCTCCAAACATCAGCAATGATTTGTTCTAAATTCCATTCTGCTTTCCATCCAAACTCAGAAAAGATCTTTTGGGAAGAAGCTACAAGTCTTGCTGGATTCCCGGCGCGGCCGGCGGCTTTTTCGACATTTGCTTCTATCCCTGTTACCTTTTCACACGTCTCAATGACTTCTTTTACAGAATAACCAAGCCCATTACCTAGATTATAAACTTCTGCTGATTTCCTCTCTACCTTAATATTGAGTACATCTCTGATTTGTAGAACTTACCGTAGTAATTTAACGGTTTATATTTTTTATACACGGCTCATCTTTATTTTAAAGCTGCAATACATTCTCGAGAAATTAAAAAAGTCCCAATAGGGTTTACCTTATTGGGAATCTCGCTTATTAATTTAACAGAAGAAATGTTGAGACCATAGGTGCAACAAAAAATCACCTTTTTATTAACTTTCTGTTTTTAAAGCCAGATAAACGACAAGTATATAGCGTTCAGGTGCTGACCCTATAAAATTAAAAGGATAACATGTACTGACGGTTAGGGCTGCACGTGGTTTTGGAAAGATTACGGTTCGATCACCCTCATCCACAATCCGAACTTTGTTGATTTTGTATATGAATTCTCCCGCCGATGTGCTTACAATCAACAAATCACCTTCACCTACTTGTCCGAGTTTACGGAATACCGTATCTCGATGACCCGAAAGAACGGAATTGTCATCCTCACCTAGTAGCACACTTTCTGCAAAGTGACCGACACCTTTCTCCACTTCATCCTCGTTTGTTCCATGGAAAATAGACAGTGTTACGTTTAGTATTTTCGATACTATCTTTTAAGAATCTATATTGTACGAAGAATTCAAAAAAGGTGTAGCTTTGGAATAAAGTATATTGAAAACGCTAGTTCTATATAGAATTGAAAAAACGCCTTTTGATCAAAACTTTATTAAAAGACGTTTTTATCATTGGTTAAAGAGGCCCATTTTCACAAAAAAGATTGATTAGTCAACGTCTTTTTTTCCTCTTATGAGTAACACGTTTTATGACTTCCTCTACAAATGAAGCAACGAAATACATTCCCAACAGTGACACAATGAAACTGAGAAAGAAGCAAGTGGTGATAAAGTATATTTTAGACATAATCAATGTCCCTTTGCTCCTTAATCATTCCGTTGTTGAAGTCAGCAACACATTTAGTAATTTTTCCAGTTGTTCTTGGTTCACAAGCCTTTTTAATTGCCAACTTTGCCATTCCGTCATAAACGTCCAGAGTCCTAACCATTGAAGCGTCTTGAATGGTTATTGACGTTTCACTAAAATCCGTAAGCTCTGGAGGAGTAATAATCCTCATTCCATCCTCGTCCTTGTCCTCGTTTTGCTTCTCTTTCTGACTTTGTTTTAGTGGGTTAAAATGTAAACACCATCCCCGATATCATAGTAGTGGATGGAGATTAGTTGCTATAAAAATCATACACGCTCTTTGATGTTTGGATAACCGAATCATTCAATTAAGAATCATAACAATCACTCAGGTGTACGGATCACTAAAACATCACATTTAGCTGAACGTACGATTGCTTCAGATACAGAACCAATTAAGAAACGTTCAACAGCATTCAGCCCCGTAGCACCACAGATAATTAAATCAGCCTCGACTAAGTTAGCAAGCTCTTTCGTGATGATCGTCCTTGGCGAACCGTGCTCAATTACTACCTTTACGTTCTCAACACCTTCAGCCTCAGCTTGTGCCTTATAGCTATTTAAAAGTTCCTCTGATCGCAGCACGGCACGCTCAACACTTGAACGTTCGTAAGCTTCGAATGAACGAGTATCGATTACGTTTACTATGTTTAATGCTGAATCTTCATTACGTTTTGCAACATCTATTGATTTGCGAAATGCATATTCAGCTTCTTTTGAACCGTCTACAGCTACTACAATACTTTTATAATGATTGGCCATTTGTCATAATCTCCTTCTAGCATGATTCGAAATCTATTCAATGGAAGTTCTCCCCCTGTACAAAGAGTCCGTTGTATTCATTTGAAATATTGTCTTTAGATTAATGCTGGGGCTTTTTCAGGAAGAAAGACAGTACAACATTAATTACAGCTAATATTAAACCGATTGTAAAGACTAGTGATGATCCCACAGCTGCCGCTTGTGGCAATTCATTCGCAGTTGTCGCTAAGTAACTCCCCTGTTTTGCTGAGAAAACCGATACCAATACTGCAATACCAATAGCGCCAGCTACTTGTTGGATTGTTTGAGTGATCGCAATTCCATCTGGATAGTATTGTTTAGGGAGCGAATTTAGCGTGTTTGTTTGTACAGAAGCAAGCACTGCCCCTATACCTAACATCATAACAATATGAGTTACCACAATCATCCACATGGCCGTTTCTGTACTAAATTGTGAATATAATACATAACCAATAGCTACTAAAATCGTTCCAGGTATAATCACTGCTTTCGGGCCATATTTGTCAAATAATTTACCAATGGATGGAGCTAATATACAGTTAAGTAAGCTACCTGGTAGAAGGATAAGACCTGTTGTAAAAGCAGCCATTAATAAAGCCATTTGCATATACATTGGTAAAATGACCAGCATTGACATCATATTAAAAAACGTAATAAAACTCATTATGACGCCAAGAACAAAGAGTGGAGTTTTAAATGCCCTTAGATTCATCGTAGGAGTCTCCATTTTTGTTTGGCGAATCGCAAAAAGAATGAGTGCTATCAATCCAATGATGATTGTTCCTAAAACCGTTGCACTTGTCCAACCGTGAACACCAGATACACTGAATCCGTATACAATACCACCGAATGCAATCGTCGAAAGTATAACAGATCGTGTATCAATCGAAACCTTACGTACTTCATTCACATTCGTTAAATATATTTGTCCGAAAATAAGAGAAAACAGTAAGAAAGGTACTGTAACCCAGAAAATCCAATGCCATGATAATGTATCTAAAATAAGTCCTGCTACTGTTGGACCTAGTGCTGGCCCAGCTAACATAACTAATCCCATGAGCCCCATAGCGCCACCACGTTTATTTGGAGGGAAGATAGTAAAAATAACATTTTGCGTTAAAGGTAAAGTAATGGCTAATCCTGCTGCTTGAATAATACGTGCCGCCAATAAAACACTAAATGTTGGTGCTACTGCTGCTAAAATCGCACCGATAATGGCTAACAATATAGCAGTCATAAACATTTGTCTTGTTGTAAATTTTTGCATCAAAATACCTGTTACTGGTATTAAAATACCTAATGTTAAGAAATAACCTGTTGCTAGCCACTGAATCGTTGTGGGATCGACACTGAATATTTGACTTAATTGTGTAAAGGCAATATTTAATGCCGTTTCACTAAAAAGTCCGACAAAACCTGCCACTAAAAGAGCAGCCATTATCGGGCCTGTTTTGAATTGTTTTTCCGTCATCGGAACTGGTTTGGCTTGTGTATTCACTTATTATAACTCCTTTAATAAATTTGGTAATATGTGCAAAATAATTTTTAGTGGTTCACTTGTTTTATTGGTTAAACAAAGCATAATTCCACCCTCGATAGAAGCCGTCATCATGAGAGCAATTGAGTAAGCCGTTTCTTCCGAAAATCCGTCTGCTACTAACTTTTCCGAATAAATCCCTTGAATCTTTGTGTAAAGGTCCGAACAAGCATTTAGAACTGGTTCACTTAGTGATGCCGTTTCGCTAACTATGCTGCTAAATGTATAACTAGTAATCGTACCTTCCCGATCAAAGTTGGCTACTAATTTCTTAATCATCGCATGAAGGGCTTCCATCGTCGTTTGATATCGTTTGAAAATATCCTCGATGTCCGTAGTAATCGCTTCATCCATGTTCTTCAGACAAGCGATGAGTAATTCTTCTTTTCCATTCGGAAAATGATGATAAAGCGCACCTTTTGTAATCGAACATGCTTTTAAGATTTCGTTTACTCCTACGCTCTTATATCCTTTCCGTTGAAAAAGATTTGTCGCGATGTCGATTATCAGCGATTTTGTATCCATTTCCGTTGCACACCCCCACATACCAACCGGTTTGTTTACTATATCAAAAAAAAATCCTTATTGTCAACTTGATTGACATTATTTTTTCATTAAGTTATTATCAACTTAATTGACATTTCATATCAGGAGGAAAAAATGTTTAATATAGGCGATTTAATCATCTATTCTGCACATGGCATTTGTAAAATTGATGATATTTGCGAAAAAACAGTTTCAGGTATCACAAGACCTTATTACGTATTGCATCCTATAGAGAACAATCATCAATTAACAATAAGTACTCCTATTAATAATGATAAGGTAGTCATGCTTGAACTAACCCATCAAGAGGAAGCCGATGAAATACTTGAATCTTTTAAAAACACTGGGATAAGATGGATTGACAAACCTAACATGCGTCACGATATATATTTCGATCTAGTAAATACAGGTGATCGAAAAGAAATCGCTAAAGTTGTAAATACGTTGATGCGAAAAAAAATTGAGGTTGAACTTCAGGAAAGAAAATTTTATGAACAAGATCGTAAACTTTTGGACACTACACAAAATATACTATTTAAAGAATTAGCCATTTCATTGAACACTACTTTTGAAGAAGTAAATGAAATGGTAATAAGATTGATAAAGAGAATTAAATAGGATAAAGTGAATACTCCATTTGGCTATTTTAGCTTAAAGAAAAACCCCCTCTTCGCCAACCATGTTGACAAAGAGGAGGTTTTTTATCTTCCTTTAACAGTCGTTAAAGTTATATTCCCCAATCTAACTTTAAAATATCTTTAAGAATATTTACTTGCTCAGCACCTATTTTTTCTGCAATTTTTTTCTCTAGTTGGGCTTTAAGAGCCGCGTTCTTTTCATAGCATTCTTCTCCTAAAGCTGTTAACTGGATACACTTCTCTTTCTTGTTGTTTTCGACATTTCGGACTTCCACTAATCCTTTTGCAGAAAGATTTTTGATAAACTTATGTATCGCCTGGCGAGAAATATTTACATTTTTCGTAACATACGAAATGGTTGGTCGCTTTTTAAAAACCCTGGCCATGATATACCATTCAGAATTTGAAATATAAATCTCACTTTGATCATTCCATGCTTTCTCTGAGATTCTTCGGACCGAACTATGTCGCTCACTTAATAAATCTATAAGATCTAAATTTTGTAATTCAGAGTTTGAAGTCAAACGATTCACTCCAATCATAATCTTCGCCACTTACTATACAAAATCCGCTATTGGATGTCAATTTGGTTGACCTCTACTAGCCTTACAAGGTGACCCAAAGAAGATAGAATTATGTATTTTTTTGGATCATACAATTTTATGAAATAGATAGCGAGTGCGTACTTTAAGTACAAATCCGGTTTACAATTCATACCATTCTATGTGCAGCATAATTAATACTAGCTAAAACTGTTTTTATCAATATTCAGGTTGCATAACAAAATAAATAGACACAAACTTAATATAAGTTTGTGTCTATTTATTGAATAGCTTTATTAAAAAAAGCTTTAGTTTAATAACAATCTACTAGTTTAAAATTCTTCATATGTAGCAGGATCTTGATTTTTAAGCCTACCATCTGGACGAGTTAACCCTGAAATAAGGCTCATTTCTGCTTCATCTAGGTTAAAGTCAAAAATTGATATATTTTCGAGTTGTCTTACAGGTGAAGAAGATTTAGGAATTACAATGGCCTCGAGTTGGTAATGCCATCGTAAAATAACTTGTGAAATAGACTTGTTATGATTGTTAGCAATCTGTTGAATAATGTTATTTTCTAAGACTTCATTAGCCCGTGCTAACGGACTCCAAGATTGTGTCTTAATATCATTCTCTTTATGCCATTTTCTTTGTTGTGCTTGATTAAAAAATGGATGTAATTCGATTTGGTTTACGCTCGGCTTAACGCCCGTTTCCTTTTCTAAGCGTTCAATATGTTCCGGTAAGAAATTACAAACACCAATAGATCGAATAAGCCCCCGCTTTTTAGCGTCAATTAGTGCTTGCCAAGCTTCCACGTAGTGATCCTGTTTAGGGTTAGGCCAATGAATTAGATATAAATCATAATAATCTAGATTTGCACGATATAAGGATTCTTCTATGGTAGTAACAGCTTTTTCATACTCTTGATAGCGTCCAGGTAATTTGGAGGTAATCCTTAAATGTTCTCTTGGAACAGAACTGCGTCTAACGGCTTCACCTACAGTTCCTTCGTTTTCATAATTATAAGCAGAATCAATTAGTCGATAGCCTATCTCATCAATAGCATTTTGTATAGAATTGACACCTTGATTCCCCTTAAGTGTATATGTACCCAAACCTATTACCGGCAGAGTAACACCATCATTAAGTGTTATTTCAGGAACTGAATTGCCCATAACTAATCACTCCTTTTAGTAATATCTTAAGGTTACCATAATTTTGAAGGATTTTCATAGTTTTGAAATTCTGGTGTGATAGTTGTCTACACCTGAATTTGATCAAATTAAACATTCAGATAAATACAATTTCTATTCCTTATTCCTCACTAATTCGTTCCAAACCTTTTAGCTGCTCTGATACGAGCACGCTCAGCTTCGACCTCACGATTGCGAGGCTCGGCACTGGTTTCCAGCGTATTTAATAGATTCCTAGAAACCGTTGCTATCTCATTGATTGCACGATAAAATGCCTCCTCGTTCACCTTTGAGGGTTTGTTATAGCCCGTTATCTTTCTGATGTACTGAAGAGATGCTGCGTGGATCTCTTCATCGGTAGCTGGTGGATCGAAATTAAATAATGTTCTAATGTTTCGGCACATAAGTATCTCCTTTTTGTTTTCACTTTTATATTCCAGAGCCGTCCCCTTGCATCTATTGCTCAATAAGTTTTATCACATCTATCAGGCTCTTTTCCTTCATAGATGAAAGTCGTAAATGGTGATTTTCAAAAGCTAAAGCTTCCGTCACAGGATTTGGTACGATTACACACTTTAATCCAGCATTTAGAGCCGATTGAAGCCCATTTAACGAATCTTCAAATGCTACGGCTTCTGTGGCATGAATGTTTAAAACTTCGATTGCCTTTAAATACAAATCAGGCGCTGGTTTCACTTTATCAACTTCATCCCCTGTGATCATAACTTCAAAATAGTTTAACAGTCCGAGTTCACCCAAATAATGAGTGACCCACTCTTTTGTGGAACTTGAAGCAAGGGCAATCCTATATCCCAATTTTTTTGCTTCTTCTAAATAATCCTTTACACCAACACGTGCTTGGGATGTTTCCATCTTTACTTTATGTAAGCTTTTTGCTCTGGTTTCAATTTCTTCAATATTACAACTCTCCCCCAGTTGTTCTTTGAAAAACTCATGGAGTTCAGTATTATCTGTTCCGATACATTTAACAAAATGTTCAAGAGGCAAATCAGATTTATAAAAACCCATCGTTTCTTTATATGCCTCATACCAAACTGTCTCTGTGTCTAAAATTAAACCATCAAAGTCGAAAATAACAGCTTTAATCAAAATAACTTCCTCCCTATTTTTTATTTAACTGCATTCTTTACGCCAGTTATCAACTAACAATTTTAATACATACTAAAATGGCTCATAATCCCCATCTTATAGCTTAATCATTCCTGCTTCGATCTTTACAACTTCCCCTTTGTAGTGCATATTCAAAAAGGATAAAAAGAGCCAAGAAGTTCCGCGAGCGCATCGCGAGGACGAGACTTGCACAGAACGCTCGCAATTTTAACAGTATGTCATTCATGAGCGATGACACAATTCGCAAGCTTTTTTACCGGACTTTTTGAACATCCTCTTCTAGTGTAAAAGTAATCTGAACCTTCGTCCACTTCCCATACACACTATCCATTTCTATGGTCCCTTGATAAATATCCAATAACCTTTTTGCAATCGATAATCCTAATCCATTTCCACCATGTTTTCTACTTCTGGCCTTATCCACACGATAAAAGCGATTGGACACAAAAGGTAATTCTTCTTTCGGGATACCCACTCCATAATCTTTTACCTCAATCGTCAATTGCTTGCCTGTATTTCTTACATAAATCTGTATGATCTTTTCATTTGCTGAATATTTAATGGCATTGTCTAATAAAATGATCATTATTTGTTCCAGATGGCTCTTTAGAATTTTCAAGGTGAAATCCGAACTAATATCTATAGTGGAGAGTATTTCAAAATCATTATTTATTATTTTGAAATTTTCAACAATATCCACTAAAATCTCTTTTATTTTGACTTCTTCCAAGGAATTTGTGTTTGTAGTTGATTCTTCAGCTCTTGAAAGAGTCAACAACTCTGAAACAAGATAAATAAGCCTGTTGGTTTCATTTAAACTTAAATGAATAGAGCGTTCTAATACCGCTGGATTATCCTTTCCCCAACGATTTATAAGTGATAAATGCCCATGTATAATGGACAACGGTGTTTTTAGTTCATGGGACGCATCTTCTACGAATTGTTGTTGCTGCTGAAAAGACTTTTCTAAGTTATCCATTAATTCATTAAACATAATCCCTAACTCTGTCATTTCATCACGTTGTTTGTTAATTTGAACTCTTTCTTCCAAACCATTTTCTTTTATTCTTTTCATGGTTCTTATCATTGAATTAATTGGCTTTAACAGTTGAAAGGAAATAAGTCTGCCACCAAGCAAACTAAGGATCATAGCAACCAGTCCTGTTACGATAACTAACATAAATATTTGATTAATCAAACTATCAAAATTCTCCAAATTACGAACAATTTCTACTGTTCCTTTAAAGCCATTCACTTCGATTGGCCTCCTATATATCAGCAAACGATCGCCCTTCGGAGAAATTTCAACTAGTTCTTCTTTTGTCACATTTTTTGGCGCAACCCAACTCTGTGGCACTTCGTCCGAAATCGTAAATAATGGGGAATTGTTCTTCTTCACGATCCTTATCAGTTGATACTTTTCATTCAGAACGTCTAAATATTTTTCACTATCGGAAACACTTCCTAAAAAACTAGAATCCTGAATGTACGCAGTTACTTCTTCCATCTTTTTATGAATGGTTTGTTTTTCTTTATTGACTACCCAGTTCTGAATAACAAAATACTGTAAAATATTATAAGAAAAAAATAAAAAAAGCATTAAGAAGGCAGCCCATAAAGTTAATTTCCATTTAATATTGATGTTTTTTGGAATTAAATCTTTTAATTTTCTCATTCTCTCATCACATACCCCATCCCTCTCATCGTTTGAATATAACTTTCTTTATCTGCAGAATCTAATTTATTTCGAAGATGTCTTACATAAACGTCGACAACATTTGTCTCAATTTCCGCATCATAACCCCAGATAGTTTCTAGGAGAACCTCCCTTGTTAAGACACGATTAATATTTTTCATTAACATAAACAATAAGTCGTATTCCTTTTTCGTTAATTCTATCAACTGTTCACCTTTTTTTAATAATCTTGATTCAATATTCAACTCTAAATCTTGAAATGATAAAATCAAAGTAGGTACGTCATTTCGTTTTTCTTCTCTTCTCATAATGACTCTAATTCTAGCCAGTAATTCCTCAATCGCAAATGGCTTTGGGATATAATCATCAGCCCCACTATCAAGCCCTAGTACCCGGTCCATTACACTGTCCCTTGCTGTAATCATAATAATCGGAATATCCTTTTTTACTGCTTTTAATCTTCTGCAAACTTCGATACCGTTTAACTTTGGCAACATTAAATCAAGAAGGACTACATCCCACTTTCTTGCTAATGCAAGTTCAAGACCCTCTCTTCCATCATAAGCAGCCGTTACATCGTATCCTTCATGTGTTAATTCAAGTACTATAAATTCTGATAATGCTTCTTCATCTTCAATTACTAAAATATCCAAATTTATACCCTCCAACTTGTTACTTTATTTATTTTGAATTACTTTTTGAATTTAATTAAATTGACACTACTATCTTAAACCAAAAAGAAAAGGTATGATACAAACTATATTTTTGTTGCAAGTGCACTTAATCTGTATACAAATGAACAAGTCCCACTTGCAATGCAAGCAGGACCTTTATTTTCTATTGTTAACTAATTATTCTTGATCACTATCATTTTCTGTTTCATTTTCGTCATCTGCTTCAACTTTTAGTACTTTACCTGTTTTGGCATCTACTTTTACATCGTGTTTCTTACCTTGGTCGTCGGTAATTTCCACACCATATACAACAGTTCCATCTTCATCCTCAAGTTCAGTATCCGTTACTTTGCCTTTTACCTCTTTTAATGCAATAGATGTACTCTCATTAGCTGAAATTTTGGCTTCCTTCTCTAATTGCTGCTGTTCTTGCTTATCGGAAACCTCTCCGTCTTTATCTTCTTTCTCTTCTTTATCGGCTTTTTCATTTTCTTCATCTGCTTCTACTTTTAGCACTTTACCTGTTTTAGCATCTACTTTTACATCCTGCTTTTTCCCTTGATCGTCAGTAACTTCTATACCATAAACAACTGTTCCGTCTTCATCTTCAAGTTCTGTCTTCGTTGCTTTTCCTGCTACTTGTTTTAATGCGGCTGAAATAGCCTCTTCCTTAGTGATGGTTGCTTCTTTTTCTAATTGCTTCTGTTCTTGCTTATCTGACACCTCTACTTTACTAGTACTATCAGAGTTTGCTGCGAATGCGGAAGTGTTTAGAAGAGAACCAGCCACTCCTCCTCCAATAACGGCTACTGCCAGTGCAGGTACTAAAAATGCTTTCTTCATTTGTCTTCCTCCTCAAATTATTTTGTGGTACATCCTTACTTTAAGCCTCTACTATGAAGTGAATCTGAATAGACTTTAAAATTAGGTTAACCTTAACATGAATTTTTTTTCATTTTGATTGCTTTTCTATCACCATTTCTTCGAAAGTCTTATTTAGAAAAATTAAATCTTTATCCACAACCATATATGATCCCTTAAGCAACTCTCTTCCTTCTGTTTTTAGTGAAATGTATAATCACAAGGACCAAAATAATAAGCGGGGTTCCTATAGATACAATTTGTATAATCGTCGGATCTATTTTTGTATTACCCATTATTTCTATTGGGATTCCAACACTTGAATAAATATCCAAACTATGAGCACTTGTAGCAGTCACATATAAATAATAATTGCTGGTATAAACAAATCGAATTGGTAGTGAAATTTCCTTTGTTTCCCCGGCTTTTAATTCTTTAATCTGTTCTGGTTTATCGGCACTATAATCTTCGAGATTAACTGTCCACTTTTTTCCCATATCAGCCATAGTAATATAAACAACTAAATCTTTTATAGAATGGTTTGTATGATTCCTTACTTGTGCTTTGACCATTGTCTCTTTCCCCGGATAATCTTTCACCTGATTAGGAGAGATTATTTGGACCTCAACAGTCGGTTGTTCCATAGCAAAAGCATTTTTTCCAGTTACAACAAATCCCAAAAGTATTGCTATTATAATTGCTGCCTTTTTAAACACATTACTCCCCTCCTAAGAAGTCCATTTTTTTACTAGCATAGGATAGACAAATGATAGATATAATCAAGAAACACAAAACAGGTAAACTATCCATTAAGATTGTAAAAGTACTTAGTTTATTCACTAACCAGTCCTTCAATGTCAGCATACTTGAGGAAACAGGACTTAATGAGTCAACTAAATGGGCAAAACCTGATTTCTTCATTGTCGTTGAAAGAAACATTGGTATAGCAGTCACTAAAAACACAATAATCGATAGGAGTGTTGCATTCTTACTAGATGAAATCCATGAAGAAAAGGCTAATGACAGCAATGAAAAACTAATGACTAGCGGCAACCCTATTAGATATAAATATGCTAGTATCGTAAACAACATTTTGGTCCCATATGTGAGCGCATAAAAGTAAGGAATCGATATAATTGAGATAATCAACCAAAAAGCCAAAATTCCTATTACCTTGGCAAGGATTACTTTCATCTTTGATAATGGTGTCAATAAAAGACTTTCTAAAGTCCCTTGTTCCCTTTCTCCAGAAACCATTGTTGAACCTAAAATAATAGAAACTAAAATACTTATCCCAATTAACGCTTTCATAAATGTCATATTTACTTCAACTTGTGCAAGCAAACTTAGTTCCTTCACTGAGATAAAACTATAGGTTAAGCCACTGAACAGAATGGAGATAGCAAAGAAGATCCAAACACCTTTTCGGGAAAGGACATGTTCCCTTATCTCCTTTTTGATTAAACTAAACATTACAGTTCCCTCCCAACTTCATCGCTTGTTAGACTAAAGAATATATCTTCTAATGTTGGATTCTCATTCCCTAAAACCAAACGATAACCCATAATTAATTCATCTAAATACCCTTCTTCAAGTAGTTTTCCTTGTTTTACTATGGCGACACGATTACAAATTTCTGAGATTTCTTTTAATAAGTGGGAGGTGATAAAAACTGTAACTTTCTGTTCTTTATTTAACCTAGTAATAATAGACTGTATATCTTTTTGACCTTGAGGGTCTAGGCCTAATGTAGGTTCATCAAGAAAAACAATAGATGGCTCATGGACAATTGTTTTCGCAATGCCGATCCTTTGCCTCATTCCTCGTGAATATTGCCCAATTAGAATGTCTGCTTTTTCGGACATACCTACCCACTCAAGAACTTCATCTACCCTAGACTTGACCTTATTCTTTTCAACACCATAGAGTTCAGCAAATAATTTTATATATTCTCTTCCCGTCATCCAATTATAGTAACCATGCGACTCTGGCAATACCCCAATTAGTTTACTAATTGAAGCATTCTCAGACTTTACTTCTTTCCCCCAAATGGTCACGTTCCCATAACTTGGTTCAATCAACCCATTTAACATTCGAATAGTCGTCGTTTTCCCTGCACCATTTGGACCTAGAAAACCATATATATCCCCTTTATTCACCTGAAGATTCAAAGAATCAACAGCCACAAAACCATTGTCATACTGCTTTGTTAAATTTGTTGCCTTAATCATTTTAAACCCTCCTTAATGCCCAAATTTTCAAATACAATCTAAACATACTGAATGACTATGAATCTCTTTTGAAGGTTAAAATAATACAACCTAAAATTTCGATGAAATTTTTTTCATAATCTACAAAATAAAAACTCCACCTTAAAGTGGAGTAGCCAAAAATCAGATTTCATTATCCAAAAATAATGACAGCAATTCCTACGATAAAACAATAGATTGAAAAATAACCAAGTTTTCCTTTTTTCATAATATTAATAAACCATTTTAAAGAAAAATAGGAAGCAATTAATGAAGCAATAAAGGCTAAGGTATATGGTAGAAGAAGTTCTCCTATTCTAGGATCGTGGACTAAATCCGAAATCGATAAGATCATTCCACCTAAACTAACTGGAATATAGAGAAAGAAAGAAAACTTAAGCGCAGTATCTCGTTTTGTCCCTAGAGCCATAGCCGAGACAATGGTTGCTCCTGAACGACTAATCCCCGGTATCAAGGCAACTGCCTGAGATAATCCAATGATGATAGAATCTTTAAGTGTTAATTCACCATCACTTTTACTACCCTTTCGATTCCGAATAAGCCAAAGCGCAATACCCGTAATGATTAAGGTAATACCAATAACTCTTACTCCTTTAAATATGGTTGCTATTTGGTCCTGAAATAGGACACCAATAATCCCAGCAGGGACGGTACCAATAATCAGATAAAGGACAAAATAAAAGTCTTTCTTCATGCTTTGAGTTTTTTCTGAAACAACTACATACGATACACTGTTCTTTGTTAATTGGATCAAATCTGAACGATAAATAAATAACACTGCTAGTAATGAGGCGAAATTCACCAATACTTCAAAACTTAATCCGGATATTTTCAAGCCCATAAAATGTTCAAATAAAACTAGGTGACCACTCGACGAAACGGGAATAGGTTCCGTAATCCCCTGAATTAATCCTAAAAATAAATATTTTAATAGTTCAATCACATTTAATGAATCCATATACAAACACTCCTATTGGTCGCTGTTCTTTTTCATTCTCTTTTTTGCATATATTACAAATAAAATAATAAAAATTATGGCCAAGATTGCATAGGCGATGTTCGAATATATGTTCATATAATTAACAATATCATGCCACGAAGAACCAACCGCAGCGCCAACTTTAATCAAGACAATATTCCAGATCATTGTTCCAACTGTAGTAAGAAGGATAAACACCCAAAAATTCATACGTGCCATGCCTGCTGGGATGGATATCAAACTTCTTATTAGTGGGATAAATCTACAAAAGAAGACAGTCCAAACCCCGTACCTATCAAACCATGACTGTGCCTTATCAATATCTTTTTTTGTAAGGCGTAAAAAGTGACCCCATTTATCGACAATTTTTTCGAGCCGATTCACATTAACTACCATTCCAATAGCATAAAGAATAACAGCACCTGCCACTGCCCCTGCAGTCGAGGCAACAACAACCCATAGAACACTCATATTCGTGGTTGTGGTCATAAAACCTCCAAAAGTTAGTATGACCTCTGATGGGATAGGAGGAAAAATATTTTCTAACATAATTAAGAGAAATATCCCCATATAACCATAATTATTCATTATATCTGTAATCCAATTTTCCATAATAAATCTCTCCTTTACTAATGGGAATATCTAAGTTGATTGTAAGAAAGGCAACAACTTAAAGAATCCTAGGATTCTAATTACTTATCCAATAAAACAAAGGTCGATATTAAAAGTACCAGTTAAAAATGAAAATCTTAATGGTATTATGATTAAAAATTTTTAATGTGGAATATTACTTAAACCACAATTGTAAAAAAAGCACTTTTCTTTCCATTGTTTAACTCACTTAAATAAATCAACAAAAATACTTGTTACTTATAGTGGGTGTTCAAAAGGGATAAAAAGAGCAAAGATGTTGGAGGAATGTTCGTCTCTAGACCTGCGCGTACGCAGTAATACGTGAGTACTGGAGAGGGAGAGCTTTGATGCAATTCGCCAGCTTTTTTACCGGACTCTTTGAACTTCCTCCTATATAAGTTGGTTTATTCCATATTGTTTCTCTCTCTTGCAAATGCGGCTTTCTTTCATGAATATGATGTGACTTCAATGCGTCAATACGTTGAACTTTCCATAATACAATGGGTTCCGTTCGATCAATAATCTTATAACACCGTCTGATTTGGGATTGCTAAGTAGATTCTGTAATTTCAGATAGGAAACTTTTAATATGGGGTATTCCGTTACAATGCCCCAATCAATGCCTTTATGCTCTCATTACTCACGCCCAATCCAGAATTGCTCTAACACTCGTCCATCTGATAGCTTATCTTTCATCTAACCCGTATTTTGCGGCAAATAAAAAGAATCCATTTTGAAAAAAGATTGATCAAAATGGATTCCACATTTGAGATTAATTATTTAATTTTTATAAAAAAGTTTGATCATTTTTCAATCAGTGAACGCACCCTACTCATAGAGAAAAGACACTTTCCTTAATCCGGAAAAGCGCCCGATTGCTGAAGATCATTGCTTAAACCTTATTCAAGATAAGCACCAGTTAGTCCAATAAAAAAAGAGCTGCATAAACAGCTCTATAGTTCCTCAACTAAAGCCTTCGAAAATGGATGCACTTCTTTTACCCACAGGCAGTCGAACCCGAGATAAGAGATGGGAATCAATTATTTTTTTAATTGAAAATGGAACTGGTGCTAATCTGGTTTTCTATATTATTTGATTGACAACGTAGTTATATATTTTTTAACTACTTCATAAACATATTCTTGATTTGCTGATGCTGTATCTGGGCTGTATTTACCACCATTGGTTTTATTATTAGAATCAGAGGATGCATTCCGGGTAGGCTATGAAAGCCCTTCGCAATTCAGCCGTGAATATGCCCGCATGTTTGGTTTTCCACCTAAAGCAGATATAAAGCGCCTGAAGGAGAACTGTGACCATACGATAAACTCGTGAATTCCCTGCCTATTGGTGGGGGGGCCATTTTTTGCGTTCAGACTTAACACTAGAACGCAAAAAGACACAAAAAGCAGATAAAACCGCTCATTGTGCTTTTTTTTCTCCAAACTTCCGATTGTCCCCTTTAAGAACCGTCCCCTTGCTTATTTTGAACTTACTCCTGGCCTTTTCCCTTCAGCAATCAGAACATTGATTTTCTCAATTAGCTGTGGAAGCTCACGCATTGATTTGATCGTAAAATCAGCTCCCTTTTTCAAAAAGGATTCTTCTGTTTTAGATATGATTCCTTCTTTATCAGACTCAGATAATGCATTAAATTCATTTAAACTTAATCCCATTTCAGAGCTTCCGATGATGACACCAACCGACCAAACACCTGCATTCACTCCCTCTTTAATATCAGAAGTGGTATCTCCTACTTTTACTACCTTCCATGCTGAAGTTAGTTTCAATGCCTCCATGTTCCGATAAATCATATAAGGATAAGGTCTTCCAAGCGAATTTGTTCCATCAGGGGTAATATAAAAATCTGGACCATAGCCTTTTTTCAAAGCATTAGGAACAACGACATCCATCATTGTTTGTGTATATCCTGTTGTCGAACCAATTTTTAATCCTCGACTTCTTAAATTACCCACCGTCTCAATAACCTCTGGAATGGGGTCAGTATACTCTGCTAAGGAAGACAGGAGTGCAGGCTCAAATTCAGCATACAGGTTCTCCACATCTTGCTCATTAAATGCTTTCCCAAATTTTTCTTCCCATTCAGCAGAAATTCTTGGCATAGACAGCATGGCACGAATATGGTCAATCTTTAACAACCCCATTGGTGCTCTTGCCTCTTCCATTGACACTTCAATACCCGCATTCTTAAAAATATCAATAAATACATTTACTGGTGCAAAGCATCCAAAATCAACAGTTGTCCCAGCCCAATCAAATAGTACGCCTTCAATATTATTCATTTTGTCAACACTCCCATGTATTCTTCGATAATATTACATAATTCTTGAATATCTTCTTCATAAATCTCACCAATGTTACCAATTCGGAATGTATCTGCATCCATTAACTTCCCTGGATAGATCACATACTCTCTCTTTCACAAATGAATAGAAGTGTTCAAAGTTGAATTGTTCGTTTGGAAATAGAAAGGTTGTAATAATAGGTGATTGTTTTTCCGCCGTAATATAGGCATGAATTCCAATACGCGCAAGTCTTTCTCTTAAAATTTGATTATTATTTTGATAGGGATTAAATCTAGCTGGAATGCCGCCTTCTTCTATTAATTCATCAATCGCTTTAGAGAAGGCAGCCACTACATGTGTTGGTGACGTGTAGCGCCATTTTCCATCCTTGTCCATTTCCTTCCATTGATCATATAAATCTAATGATAAACTACGAGAATTCCCTTCACATGCTAAGAGTTTCTCAAGCTTAGCAATGACAAAGCCAAATCCAGGTACACCCTGAATACATTTATTGGCGCTGCTTATTAAATAATCAATTCCAAGGGAAGGTACATTGATTTCCATTCCACCAAAACTACTCATAGCATCGATGATTAATGTTTTCCCAAATTCCTTCGATAGTTTTGAAATCATATCGATCGGATTTAGTATTCCTGTCGTTGTTTCACAATGAACCATGATCAAATGTGTAATTTCTTGATCTTCTTCTAAAATTCCCCTTACTTCAGCTTCATTTGGATATTCATTGTATTCTACGCTATATTCCCTGAATTTAAGACCCATACATTTAGCCATTTTTACAATCCGTTCACCATATGCACCGTTTGTAATAATTAAAGCCTTATCATCATTCATTATGGTAGTAGTCATGACGGATTCAACTGCGAACGTGCCACTTCCTTGTATAAGTACGACCGTATACTCCTCTTTTGAAGCACCTGCAAATTCAAGAAGCTTTGCTCTTATTTTTTGCGTAATGACTTTATAGTCATTGTCCCAAGTACAACGATCAAAGAGCATTTCCTCTTTCACAGTACTTGTCGTAGTCAAGGGCCCAGGTGTTAAAAGTTTGTAATGATCCATGGTTCTACATCCACTCCTTGCTAAACATATTGTAAAAAGAGAAGATTTCTTTGTTTTTTTACAATGTCTACATAAAAGGGAAAATATCATCAATCCATATTTTTCTCATCATCCACGAGTTAGTCAGAATTTGCTGGGAAGTAACGACTTTTCAAACGGGTTGAAAAAACTTCTAATATAAACGCAATAATGAGAATCGCATAGGTAATAAATCCAACCTCTCGCAGATCGAAATAGAAGCTAGATGCCATAAAAAGATCAAATCCTATCCCACCTGCTCCAGCTGCTGCGCCCATTGCTACGGCTACGCCGAAATTGATTTCAAAGCGCAAGAAAACCCATGACAATAAATAGGTAAAAGTAGACGGTAAGACCCCACTTTTCACGATATGCCACCAGTTGGCACCCGTTGCTTGCAGCGCTTCAAATATTCCTTTATCTACTTCTTCAAATGCCTCTGAAAATGCTTTAACTAAATAAGCGATAGAATGAAATAACATACCAAGAATTGCAGCTTCACTTCCTAGCCCAGCGGCAATCGCAAAGATTAAAACCCATAATACAGTGGGAACAGCTCGAATAATGGCAACACATACGCGAACGATTCTCGATACCCATACATTCGATAAGTTCGTTGCGGCCATCAAAGAAAGGAAAAAAGCAATAATCGCTCCTATAATTGTAGCTAAGAAGGCTAAACCCAGTGTAACCCCTACTTGATAGGTTGCTTCTCCCCAATTGAAATGACTCAATGCTGGTTCGAGAAACATCACTTTTAAGTTATTAGCTGTTTCAGTAATAGCTGAGCCTAAATCTAGCCCTGCATAGTTAAAAAAGATAAAGGCTACGATCGTCAAGATCGTCAAAAGAATCAATGTCCATCTTACTACTTGATCAACTTTGTTACCCGACCTTATATTAATACGGCCATCATTCTTTCTTCTAATATACGTTGCTTCCATTATAGAATCACCCTCCGTATATAGTTTGAAATAAAATCTACAATAAGAACGGCAATGACAATACAAAATGTCACAAGTGCTACAGCATTGTAATTCAAGGTCTTATAATACACATCAAATGTATATCCAATTCCTGTAGCCGTTAATATCCCAACCAATGTTGCATTTCTAATATTCGTTTCAATCATGAACAATATCCAGCTGATCATCTGTGGTAAACATTGTGGAATGACCGCCTTACTGACAATTTGGAAATAGGTTGCACCCGTTGCTTTTAATGCTTCAACAGCACTTTGGCTAGCTTCATCTATTGATTCGATAAACGCTCTCGTTAAAAACCCTACCGTCCCAACAAATAGAGCTAAAAAACCTGTCACTGAATTTTGTCCAAAAGAAAGGAGCAAAATCAACGACCATGCAACAACTGGAATATTTCTTGATACGGATGCAATAAAACGAGCAAATACACTTAAGAAGTTATTTATTTCGGTCGTTTTCGATCCAAATAATCCCAAAAAGAGGGAAACAACTGCCGCTAATGTTGTCGCAGCAATGGACATTAAGATGGTTTCGTTTAATTTTTCTAGTATCTTTGGCAATTTGCCAAGCGACTCCTGTGTAATCATTAAGTTTGAAAAAATCCAACCTACTGCTTCAGGTATTGTCGCCATCCCATCTATGAAATTAAATTGTGTGATAGCTGATGATAAATAGGTGAGAACGATGATGATGAGAAGAAAGATTACTGCCTGCCACCTGCTTTTTCGCATCGTTTTTTCATTCACTGTCATTGCTCCTTATGCCATTATTAAGTCTTTAGTTTCTGTACCATAAATTTTGTTAATTTGTTCTTCAGAAAGTTCACTGCTCGTTCCAGAAAATACAATTTCACCTCTATTCAAACCGATGATACGATCTGAATAATTTTGCGCCACTTCAACTTGATGTAAATTCACTAAACAGGTAATGCCCATCTCCGTACTTATAGATTTTAAATGGTCCATGATAATCTTAGAGGAACTCGGATCAAGCGAAGCAATCGGCTCATCACATAGAACCAGTTTCGGTTCTTGAATAAGCGCTCTGCATATACCTACACGTTGCTGCTGACCACCGCTTAACTGGTCACAGCGTTTATAAGCATGTTCATGAATTCCTAATTTCTCTAGCAAGTAAAAGGCACGTTCTTTCTCTTCTTCCGTATATCTACCTAAAATTCCTTGCATCGTTGTTTTATACCCAAACCTGCCATGCAGCACATTCTCAATAACCGTCAAACGAGGTACGAGGTTGTAATGCTGAAAGACCATCCCAATGCTTGTTCGTAATTTGCGTAATTCCTTTTTATTCAAACTTCCTACATCGTTGTTATTAAAAATAATCTTTCCTTCATTAAATTCAACCATTCGATTCATACAACGTAACATGGTTGATTTACCAGCACCAGACGGACCAATGATCGAAACAAATTCTCCAGCTTTTATTTCAAAATTAATATTCTTTAATATTTTTATGTCTGATGTATATGATTTTCCGAGTCCCTCTACTTTTAACAATGACATGTGAATTGACTCCTTTTTATTGCTTATTTAATAAGCAAGAGTGCGCATATAAATATATGTACACTCTTCCTATTTTCATTTCCACATAATGATGGGAAAGTGTATTATTTTGAAAGTTCGCGGATTGGATCATACCATTTATCTTCAACAGCAAGTAGTCTTTCTTCACCTTCTTTAGAGAATAAAGCTGTCTGTCCTGAATCTTTAGGAGCAAAGATTTTTTCATTTTTTGCAAATTCATCTGAAGTTAATAGTTGTTGAATTTTATCAAAATCCTCTTGACCGATTGTATCCATGTTCACTACGAATGGTTCATTTAATACTGGTGTAGCACTCATTAATGTAAATTCTTTCCCTGTAACTGTATTAAAAGGTTCTGCAGCATCATCTTTAACGCGATAAACAGCACCGGCTGTATTCTCATCACCTTCAGCAATCTCCACATAGTCCTTCACACAAGTATCACAGAATGCCGCAACATCAGCTTTACCCGATAATAAATTTACTGCGGAGCCTTGGTGAGAGTTACCAAATAATACTTGAGAGAATAATGGTCCACCTTCCATTAAATCCTCTGCCGTCAAATCTGCATACTTTTCTTGTTTTGAAAAATGAGCGATAATATTTGTGGATGGTACTTTAAATCCTGATGTTGAGCTGTTAGATACGAATGAAAACCTTGTATTTGCTATTTTATCAAGTGAAAATTCTCCATTTTCTTTGTACTTGTCTTGTTCGTCCAAATTAACCGCTAACCAGCTATAGTACTTGGCATCATCCAAAGTACCGGATTTTCCAGATTTTACTGCTATTGTTTGAACAGCAGCATTCCTCTTATTTGCTTCGACATAACTTTGTGATCCCATAAATGCAAGGTCAGCATTGTTGTTAACCATCGTTTCAATCGCAATGGCATAGTCAGTTGTTAATTGATGCTCAACTTTTTTACCTGTCGCCTCTGAAATAAGCTTGCCTATTTCTTCACGAGATGCTTTCATACTTTCACCGGACTCGTTCGGATACCAAACCATTTTAATCACATCATCCACTTTTGTATTGCCACCGTTACCAGTTTTTGCTGTATCTCCGTTACCACCACTACATGCCGTTAATAAAACAGTGAATATTAAAAATATTAAAAATGGAAATTTAGTTTTCATTTTTTTCTCCCCTTTTCATTAATAAATAGATAGTAGAATTTGTTTGACATCTTCCTTCGTTAAAGCAACTGGGTTATTATCCATCCGGCCCTTCGTAAAGGCATTTCCGGCAATCGTTTCGATTATTTCTTCATTGGCCTTGTAATCTCTGAGCTTGCTTGAGAAACCTGATAGTTGATGGAAATGTTCGATAAGCTCTTGAATTTCGCTACAGCTGCTTACGCCAAATGCTTGGAGCAACTTATCGTTTTCAATAATAGAATCAAAATTGATTTCCATCACTTTAGCCAACGTGATGCTTGCCGCTATCCCATGGACCATTCCAAGTTCCAATGTCAGAGGATATGATATGGAATGGCATGCCGTTGTCCTTGTATTGCTGAAGGCCAGACCTGCATACAAGCTTCCCAAAGCTATTTCTTTCCTTAAAGTAACTTCAGTCGGATGATTTAGTACCTTTTCAAAATGATTGACAATACTATGGATCGCCTCTAATGAATAGACTCTTGAAATTTCATTGGAGTTCTTTGACCAGTAAGCCTCAGTTGCATGACATAAAGCATCTAGAGCTGTTGAAGCCGTTAAACTTTTCGGTAATGATGCTGTTAGAGTTGGATCAATGATTGCTGTATGTGCATATAATTTTTCACTATCAACTGACATTTTCACTCCGTTAGCGCGATCCCAAATCGTTGCCCAGCAAGTAACCTCAGAACCAGTACCTGAAGTTGTAGGGATTCCAATCCATGGTACGATGTTTGGATTTTCTTTATAAAGTTTTTGTTCAATCACAGAACGTAAAGCTGAGGTAGAATCTATCTCCATATTCTTTAATGCAGATAATGATTTCGAAAGATCAAGAACACTGCCGCCACCAATTCCTACTATGCATTGATAATCAAAGTGATTAATTTGTTGAAAATAATGAAATAAGTCCTCAACATCAGGATTGGAAATTTCCACTTCTAATTGTTTGACTTCAAAGCCTTCAAGACATTTATATAAGGTTTGACCGGCCTGGGATTCTGAGAAATCCCCTCCTCGAGTTAAAAGTACAATCTTGCTTAGTTGAGGATTTAGGTTATTTAATACATTCCCTATCACTTCTAAAGAAGCTATTTTAATTTTTACTGGATTGTAGTAGTTTCCCATGATTCATATCCTTTCCTTCTCACTTTTATTATTCACTATTCGCTCTTTTGCTTTTTTCACTCTTATTATTTAATATTTACTCCTTGCTATTTTTCACGGTTTTATTTTCTAATACATTCTTCCTATTGCTGTTTTTTGCTCCGTAATGCAACAATAGTTGTTTTTTTGCAGTTTTACAATTGGTTTTACGGATTATTAACGCAAAATTTACGATATTCTCACAATAAATATTTAATTTTAACTTTACATTTTGCTTTTTTTTGCATTGTTTTGCATTTTTATAATAAATGTTATGATTTAGATAGATAATAACTATCACTATTTATTGGTGAATGAGACGGAGGTAAGGGCATTGTTACAAGAACATCGCCATCAAAAAATTGAAGCCTACTTAAAGCAACAAAAAGCTGTAAAAGCTTCTGAACTTGCTACATTATTGAATGTCTCGATAGATACTGTTCGTAGAGATTTAGAAGTACTTGAAAAAAAAGACTTATTAAAACGAGTACATGGAGGAGCTATTTTAAAGCAAAATAAAGATAATGTTCTAAACAAACTTTTTAACGAACGAGAAGTGAATCATTTAGAGAAAAAACAAGAAGTTGCCTCATTAGCAATTGAATTAATTGAAGAAGGACAAGCAATTGCTTTAAACGGTGGTACAACAACAATTGAGATTGCTAAAGTACTTGTGGAAAAGTTTAAGAGATTAACCATTATTACAAACGATCTTCGTATATTAGGTATTCTTGGAGCTAATAAAAATTTCAATGTAATCCTCACTGGTGGTTTTTATAATCCAGAGGAATATACTTTGTATGGGAAACAATGTGAAGAAGTACTTTCTCACTTTAATATTGATATTGCTTTTATCACGGTAAATGCATTATCCATTGAACATGGTTTGACAGATTTTAGAATTCATGAAGTAGGCGTTATTCAAACCATTCTTTCACGAACAAAATACAAAGTTGTAGTGGCCGATTCATCAAAATTTGAGACATCGTCTTATATTACAATTTGTCCATTAAAGAATATTGATCTTATCGTTACAGACAGCTCACTACCTTTTCATATAGCAGAGGAATATGATCGACATAACATTCGAACCCTTTCTCCAAGCTAATCAATCAAGTTATTTCATTCGGTTACCAGCATTATTTACTCAAATACCATTTCCTTATGAATTAATTGGACTAAATGGCACTGCTCCACCCTAGACGGTTCTCTCGGGGCGTGCCTGGCACGAAGGTCTAATGTAATGATAACTGGTAGCAGGCAGCTTTTCCTCCAAAACAAAAAAATCCGTTCGCTTATTTTAAATATAAGCAAACGGATTTCAAACTTCCATATTTAAGCAACTTTATTACTCACGAACAAACAATCTCATTTTTAGCTTAAACCTTATTCCACTGTAACACTTTTCGCTAAGTTACGTGGTTTATCTACGTCACATTCGCGGTGAAGTGCTGCGTAGTAGGCAATGAGTTGGAACGGTATGACAGAGACAAGAGGTGTTAATAATTCATGAACAGCAGGAATGACAAAGCGGTCATCTTCTTCTTCCAAGCCTTTCATTGAAATAATGCATGGATTTGCTCCACGGGCTACGACCTCTTTGACGTTGCCACGAATGCTCAAATTGACGGCCTCTTGAGTGGCAAGGGCAATAATCGGTGTGCCATCTTCAATCAAGGCAATGGTTCCGTGTTTTAATTCGCCGCCTGCAAATCCTTCTGCTTGGATATATGAAATTTCTTTAAGTTTCAGTGACCCTTCAAGACCAACGTAATAATCTAATGAACGCCCAATAAAGAATGCATTGCGTGTAACAGACAGATATTCACGAGCGATGGCTTCAAATTCTTCTTTCGAGTCACAAAGTGCTTCCATGGCTGTTCCGATAATCCCCAGTTCTTTTACAAGATCAAATTCGACAGACTGGTTACGGAATTTAGCTGTTATATTAGCCAAAATGGCAAGTACGGCAATTTGTGCTGTATAAGCCTTCGTTGAAGCAACAGCAATCTCAGGACCTGCATGTAATAGCAATGTGTAATCTGCTTCACGTGACAACGTGGACCCAGGAACGTTTGTAATCGTAAGAGCCTTATGTCCAAGTTCTTTAATGGCTACTAGTACGGCACGGCTATCAGCTGTTTCACCGCTCTGTGAGATAAAGATGAATAGCGGTTTTTCTGAAAGCAATGGCATATTGTAGACAAATTCAGAAGCAACATGAACTTCAACTGGAATCTTCGCCATTTTCTCAATGAATTGTTGGCCAATTAAACCTGCATGATAACTTGTTCCACATGCAACGATATAAATACGGTCCGCTTCACTCACTGCTTCAGCAATATTGTAATCAATGACCAGATTACCTTCTTCATTCTGATAAGCTTGAATGATTTTACGCATAACAGCAGGCTGCTCATCAATTTCTTTCAACATATAATGAGGGTACGTGCCTTTTTCTATATCACTTGCATCCAGTTCTGCCGTGTAAGGGGAACGAGTCATTTCTTGACCATCCAAGTTCTTAATTGTGACGTTTTCCTTCGTTACGATGACTACTTCTTTATCCATCAATTCTACGTATTGATCGGTTACTTGAATCATCGCCATCGCGTCAGAAGCCACCACATTAAAATCGTCACCTACACCAATTAGCAACGGGCTTTTATTTTTTGCAACGAAAATCGTGTCGTCATTTTGGTTATCTAGTAATGCAAGTGCATAAGATCCTTTAAGAAGCTTAAGTGTTGAAATAAAGGCAGATTCAACATCCTGTCCTTCATTGACGAATTTCTCAATAAGTTGAACGATAACTTCTGTGTCTGTATCACTGTTAAATGCTACTCCATCCAAATAGTCACGTTTCAGGATTGCATAGTTTTCGATCACTCCGTTATGAACCAATGTCAATCGTCCTGAAGTGCTTTGATGCGGGTGAGCATTCTCATGGTTTGGTACACCGTGTGTTGCCCAGCGAGTATGACCAATCCCTGTATTTGCAGCAACCGTTACATCTACAACTCCACGTAGATCTGCAATCCGCCCTTTTTCTTTAAAGACTCGCACACTTGATTCATTTTTGACCGCAATACCTGCAGAATCATAGCCTCTATATTCAAGCTTTTCTAAGCCTTTTAATAAAATTTCCTTTGCATCTCGATTACCAATATATCCAACAATTCCGCACATAATTTGTTCCTCCAGAAATCGGCAAGGGAACAAGAATGCTGGGGGGCATGCTTGCCCCCTTGTCTCTAGTTATTTTTATGTGTATTTCCGATTCTTTGTGCAGCAAGTTACCCCGCTGTTTTAAAATCGAAATTCTTGCGGCTATACACATACAGCCGGGAGGCATCCGCCGAAATATCGATAAACCTCCACCTCGTCAACTAAGCTATTTCGTCCGAGCTTAGTCCTGGCGCTTATATTTGTACTGACACAGTCCTCCTCCCATGTTTATTTCCCCATTCATGTAAAAACAGGATAATCATAACCTAAACAAGATGATCCGTCAATCATCTTGTTTAAAACTCGTGCTTTTAGAGGACGTTCAAAAAGTCCGGTAAAAATATCTGTCGAATTGCATCCAAGCTCTGTCTTCCGGTCCTCGAGACGATCGCTCTTTGAACTTCTCGGCTCTTTTTATCCTCCTTATTGAACACGCTCTTTTATAAAAATATGCATAAGAGAAATAAACGTTCCTCTTATGCATACTTGTTTCATTCTTCAAGCCCCATCTCCGCTTTCACAACAGCTACAATACGTTCTACATACTGATTACATTGTGTAGCATCAGGAGCCTCTGCCATTACACGGACCAATGGTTCTGTACCGGATGGACGAACCAAAATTCTTCCGTTACCATTCATTTCTGCTTCTACTTCAGAAATAATCTCCTGAACTTTAGCGTTTTCTGTCACACCATGCTTATCAGTGACACGGACATTTACCAATGTTTGCGGATATTTCTTCATTTCAGCAGCAAGCACAGATAATGGTTTTTTTGTCATTTGGATAATATTAACAAGTTGCACACCAGTCAACAAGCCATCCCCGGTTGTATTGTAGTCTAAGAAGATGATATGACCTGACTGTTCTCCGCCTAGGTTATACCCGCCTTTTTTCATTTCTTCCACAACATAACGATCACCGACAGCGGTTTGAACACTTTTAATACCAATTTCATCTAACTTTTTATAGAAACCAAGATTACTCATAACCGTTGAAACGACCGTACCATGTTTTAATCGATTTTCTTCATTCAAGTATTTCGCACAAATATACATGATTTGATCACCATCGACAATATTTCCTTTTTCATCAATAGCAATCAGACGATCTCCATCTCCATCAAATGCTAGCCCAATGTCTGCACCCTTTTCCAATAAAAATCGTGAAAGAGCTTCGGGATGAGTAGATCCAACCCCTTCATTAATATTTAACCCGTTAGGTGAGGCACCCATTGTAGAAATATCCGCATCTAAATCGGCGAATAAGTGTGCAGCCAGTGAAGACGTGGCACCATGTGCACAATCTAAGGCAACATGTATTCCCGTGAAATCTTCATCTACGGTTTGTTTCAAGTATTGAAGGTATTTCTGACCGCCTTCAAAATAATCATTTACATGACCTAAATCTCCAGCTACAGGACGTGGCAGTTGATCCGTTTCTAAATCAATTAACTCCTCTATCTCGTGCTCTTGATCATCGGAAAGCTTGAAACCATCTGGCCCAAAAAACTTAATTCCGTTATCAGCTACTGGATTGTGTGAAGCAGAAATCATAACACCAGCTTCTGCGCTTAAGGCCTTCGTCAAGTACGAAACACCTGGTGTTGAAATAACTCCAAGACGCATGACTTCGGCTCCAATGGATAATAGCCCTGCCACTAAGGCACCTTCTAGCATATGACCAGAAATTCGGGTATCACGGCCAATTAATACTTTAGGTCGCTCCGTATTCTTGGTTAATACATAGCCACCAAATCGGCCTAGTTTAAATGCCAATTCAGGTGTTAATTCACTATTCGCGACTCCTCTAACCCCATCCGTTCCAAAATATTTTCCCATTACAATTCGCTCCTTCTTCAAATGATTCCTAATTGGAATACATCACATTATGTCTCGTCTTTTTTTATAATCGATATCGATATTGATGCCTGTTTGTTTTGCAGTTCCCAGGTTATTGAAGATGGAGCATTGACTTGAATCTCCAGATCATGCTCGCCTTCTTCCAAATCCGCAGCATTAATTGAAAGCTGTATATTGGATTCATTCACTTTTTTCAGTTCATCTTCTGATCCTTTTATAAGGATACTTGTAACACCTTTTGTTGGTGATAAAAATTCTATTTGTTTCTCAGCTGGCAATCCAATTGCTTGAATCACAATATTAGAAATGGTTTTCGTCTGTACGGTAGCTTCCTTGTCTTTTGGCTGTTCCGTTTCTTGATTGCTCGGTGGGCTTGTTTCTTCTTCTTTTTCTTTTTCCTTTTCCTTTTCTTCAACACGGTCTGTCTTAATTTTCACTGTCACCTTTTCTCTAGAAATCCTTTGAACATTATCGGGGACAGTAATTGGCAAGTCAAGTTCTTCGTCACCGACTATTTTTGATACATCGATGGGTACCTTCACTACTTTTATATTTTGTAACACCGACGCTTTACCATAAAGGACAACTTCCTTCTGTTCTGCTGTAATACTCTTTATCTCCAGACCACTTTTTACTTTACCAGTTTGTACGAGTGTAATCGGCACCGTTTTAGAAGATATATTTACTTTTAATGTATAGCGTACAGTAGCTGGCTCAATTATAACATTTAACTTATTCAAGTCTCGATCCAGTGCGCGAATGGTTGCTTGTCCATTGACAGTATCTTTTACATCTTTATTTAACTGAAGCATCGCCTTTACATAAGAAATCTGGTCAATCGTATCCTTCGCCCCTGTAATCTTCACAGTTTGTGGATGAATAACTAAGGATTCTGTCGTATAGCCATCCTTTAGATTGGCCCGATTATAATCTGGTTCTACCGAAAACTCTTCTGTTACTCGTTCTTGAACGTTCACCGTCACATATCCAGGATCAATCGTTGCTTTCAACTTTTCACTTAAATCCATGATCTTAAGTGGCACTCTTTTATCACCCATTGTAATGTCTGGATCTGAAAGGTCAATGTATACTTTAAAATCCCGTTTACTTTTTGCAGACATTAATACAGGTTTCACACCTGTTAACGTAATATCAACCGTTTCCGGTGCGCCAGTAACAACAAGGTTTTTCTGATCATAATATATTTCTACCGGTATATCTTTAATAATCTCAGTATCATTTTCCCCAGGGGTAGATGTACCTGCTTTACTGAGTTTCGAATCAGGCACAAAATTGACAGAAATAAATAAAAGAGCAGCGATTGCGAATGCAATAATCCTCGTGAACCAAATGCTGTTCATGAATTTATCCATTTTTCTTCCCCCTCAAATTCCAACGTCCTGAGGAAGCTTGCTTCGTGTCATCAACAAGCTCTTTTGTCAACATTTCCTTAAAAGTCTCAAGACTGAGCTCACGATAAATCTCTCCATTTTTCGTTACGGAGATTCCGCCGGTTTCCTCGGATACAATCACTGTAATACAGTCCGTTACTTCACTTATTCCTATCGCCGCCCTATGCCTTGTTCCAAGCTCTTTTGATATGAATGGACTCTCTGATAGCGGCAAATAACAGGCTGCAGCTGCCAATTGATTATCCTTTAGTATAACAGCACCATCATGTAACGGAGTATTAGGTATGAATATATTGATTAATAACTCCGATGAAATATGAGATCCTAATGGAATACCTGTCTCAATGAAGTCGGTTAAACCTGTATCCTTTTCAATCGAAATCAATGCACCAATCCGCCGCTTGGCCATATAAGAGGTAGCCTTTACAATTTCCTCTACCAAGCGATCCTGTTCTTCCTCCTCTTGCACAATGCTCCTTGAGAAAAATTTCCCTCTACCTAGCTGCTCCAGCGCTCGCCTCAATTCTGGTTGAAAGATAATAATGGTGGCGAGGACTCCCCAGTCCATGACTTGCTCCATAAGCCATCCAAGCGTATTAAAGCCAAGTAAATTACTTAAACTGTGAACCACAACAATGACAAATATCCCTTTAAGCAGCTGAATTGCCTTCGTTCCTTTAATAACAACTAATAATTTATATATAACAAACCATACAAGGACAATATCGATAATATTTATGAAATAATCCAGGAAAGTAAAGTTGGATAATGACATGTTACTTCCTCCAGTCGGTGATACTCTAAATCCATGCAATGTAACACACCTTAGTATATCATTTATTTTCTAATACTACTAAAGAATGTATACCTTCTAATTGGGATACTTATCCTGAATTTCAATCATAGACAAATAAGCCCTACTTGCAAAAACAGGGCTTCATACTTGTCTTTTAGTCAGTTCTCATCCAACTGGAATAAAGCTTTGCCTGTATCCTTTATACTAAACCAAAGCCACTCAAACATTTGATCAATTACGTAGATTTGACCGGTAACATTACCTGCTGAAGCCATGTATTGCTTACCGTTTATAACTGTTACATTGCCCTTCACTTCTCCCTCAATACGAATGTCCCCATTTCTGACAATTACATCTCCGTTAACAATTTCGCCAGCAGGTACAATGACGGTCTCGTTATCAACTACCAAATTATTTTGTTTTGATACAGAGAAAGTTTCATCCTGGTTCCACGTTTGGAACAGTGATCCTGCCATTAAAATAATAAATAAAGAAGCAGCCGTTAACAATGGGTGATTTCTCATCCACCGCTTGGTACTAATATTTTTCTTTTCTTTTGGAAGACTCGCCTTTACTCGTTCTGTAAAATTGTCAGGGGCTTTAATATGCGACGTACTTTGTACTAGAGCCACCGCTTTCTTCATTTCATGAAAATACGTACGACACTCTTTACAGCCTTGTAAATGTTTTCTCAAAGATTCCTCATCTTCTGCACTGATTTCTTCATCTAAATAATTGTGCATATATTCATAAACCTCATCAGGACATTTCATTCTTTTTTCACCTTCTTTTTATAAATGACGCATTTGCTTTCTTAATGCTTCTCGACCTCTATGTATTCTCGTTTTCACCGTGCCAATTGGCAAATCCAAGATCTCACTGATTTCCTTTAAAGATAATTCCTCAATATACTTCAATACAATCGCTGATCGATATTTTTCAGGCAGTTTAAGAATTTCAGCTTGAATCGTTTCTTGCAGCTCCATCGATTCTACCTGTTCTTCTGGTAAGGCAATTTCAGCTGCAATTTGAGAATACATATCTAAGCCATCAGTACCTGCAACTTCCGCATCTAAAAAATAATCAGGTTTCTTCTTCCTAATCCGGTCTATGCATAAATTCGTAGCAATCCTGTAAATCCAAGTAGAGAATTTCATTTGAATATTAAATCGATGAATATTCACATATGCCCTTACAAAGGCTTCTTGGGCCATATCTTCAGCCTCATGACGATTGCCTAACATTCGAAAGCAAAGTTGGAAGACTTTATCTTTATATAGCTCGACAACGTCCCCAAAAGCATTTTGATCACCTTTTAATACTTCATGAATCCTTTGTTTAACAATTAACTCCATTTATTTACCCCCGCTCATGCGGCTATACGATACGTATACGAATCGCAAGCTAAAAGGTTCCAAAAAACATTACTATTATTTTAACAAACTTTAACAAAATATGTTTAATTAAATCCAATAATAGAAATATAAAGGATATATATCTGTTCATAAGCAAGGGGTAAACTCTCATTAAGTTGGGATCTATCAATTATTTAAAACACATCTTCTAAATTTTTGCTTATTCTACCGGTATTTCCGAACAATTTGTAATACATATACAGAAGTACGATATATTACTTTTGAAGTGTCAACATATAAAACAAATAAACGAAGTCTAAGGCCGCATTATTAGTCTTGTTTCTTTCAATGAGTATATACTGCTTAATTACCCCATCCAGACTTATTCTTGGTTTTCTAATAAAAATGGAAGAATGGGTGCAACCAATTAAAAAAGTCTTAAACCTGGATGGCTTAAGACATAAATGTAGTGATATGTAATTAGATGGTGGAGCCTAGCGGGATCGAACCGCTGACCTCCTGCGTGCAAGGCAGGCGCTCTCCCAGCTGAGCTAAGGCCCCCCAATATGTAATCGTGACTTGGAGCGGAAGACGGGATTCGAACCCGCGACCCCAACCTTGGCAAGGTTGTATTCTACCACTGAACTACTTCCGCAATTAAAATGAGCCATGCAGGATTCGAACCTGCGACCCTCTGATTAAAAGTCAGATGCTCTACCAACTGAGCTAATGGCTCGAATAAGACTAATGAGAAGATACATCTTAATTCGTTTGATACATATTTGTATGCAATACTATTAAAAAGTGGCTGGGCTAGAAGGATTCGAACCTTCGCATGACGGAATCAAAATCCGTTGCCTTACCGCTTGGCTATAGCCCAATAAACATAACATTTTGACAAAAAAATAGGTGGTAATTATATACTTCCCTTTTAAGGATAATATATAACTGACCAACAGATAATTTCTTATAAAAATGGTGGAGGGGGGCAGATTCGAACTGCCGAACCCGAAGGAGCGGATTTACAGTCCGCCGCGTTTAGCCACTTCGCTACCCCTCCAAAAAATTGATGCCGGCAAGAGGACTTGAACCCCCAACCTACTGATTACAAGTCAGTTGCTCTACCAGTTGAGCTACACCGGCAAATGAAAATGGTGGAGGATGACGGGATCGAACCGCCGACCCTCTGCTTGTAAGGCAGATGCTCTCCCAGCTGAGCTAATCCTCCAATATGTATATATATGGTGACCCTTACGGGATTCGAACCCGTGTTACCGCCGTGAAAGGGCGGTGTCTTAACCGCTTGACCAAAGGGCCTGTATTTTTTAAAATAATGTTTAATCATCATTCAGGAAGCTCCCAAGCGGGCTCGAACCGCTGACCTCTTCCTTACCATGGAAGTGCTCTACCTGCTGAGCTATGGAAGCATGGCTCCGCAGGTAGGACTCGAACCTACGACCGTTCGGTTAACAGCCGAATGCTCTACCACTGAGCTACTGCGGAATAATATAATGTTTCCTATAAAACTCAAAATAAAAAGATAAAACGGCCTGGCAACGTCCTACTCTCACAGGGGGAGACCCCCAACTACCATCGGCGCAAAAGAGCTTAACTTCCGTGTTCGGAATGGGAACGGGTGTGACCTCTTTGCCATCATTACCAGACATATTCTTTTTTTGAAAGACATTTATTATTATAATATATTTTAAAAATAAAATCTATTATATTTTTTCATTCTTTCAAAACTAGATAATAAGAAGGATTTTTGCTTTTTTCAAGAACAATAAGGTTAAGTCCTCGATCGATTAGTATCAGTCAGCTCCACATGTCGCCACGCTTCCACCTCTGACCTATCAACCTGATCATCTTTCAGGGATCTTACTAGCTTACGCTATGGGAAATCTCATCTTGAGGGGGGCTTCATGCTTAGATGCTTTCAGCATTTATCCCGTCCGCACGTAGCTACCCAGCGATGCTCTTGGCAGAACAACTGGTACACCAGCGGTGCGTCCATCCCGGTCCTCTCGTACTAAGGACAGCTCCTCTCAAATTTCCTGCGCCCACGACGGATAGGGACCGAACTGTCTCACGACGTTCTGAACCCAGCTCGCGTACCGCTTTAATGGGCGAACAGCCCAACCCTTGGGACCGACTACAGCCCCAGGATGCGATGAGCCGACATCGAGGTGCCAAACCTCCCCGTCGATGTGGACTCTTGGGGGAGATAAGCCTGTTATCCCCGGGGTAGCTTTTATCCGTTGAGCGATGGCCCTTCCATGCGGAACCACCGGATCACTAAGCCCGACTTTCGTCCCTGCTCGACTTGTAGGTCTCGCAGTCAAGCTCCCTTGTGCCTTTACACTCTACGAATGATTTCCAACCATTCTGAGGGAACCTTTGGGCGCCTCCGTTACATTTTAGGAGGCGACCGCCCCAGTCAAACTGCCCGCCTGACACTGTCTCCCGCCCCGATAAGGGGCGCGGGTTAGAATTTCAATACAGCCAGGGTAGTATCCCACCGACGCCTCGACCGAAGCTAGCGCTCCGGCTTCACAGGCTCCTACCTATCCTGTACAAGCTGTACCAAAATTCAATATCAGGCTGCAGTAAAGCTCCACGGGGTCTTTCCGTCCTGTCGCGGGTAACCTGCATCTTCACAGGTACTATAATTTCACCGAGTCTCTCGTTGAGACAGTGCCCAGATCGTTACGCCTTTCGTGCGGGTCGGAACTTACCCGACAAGGAATTTCGCTACCTTAGGACCGTTATAGTTACGGCCGCCGTTTACTGGGGCTTCAATTCAAAGCTTCGCCTTGCGGCTAACCTCTCCTCTTAACCTTCCAGCACCGGGCAGGCGTCAGCCCCTATACTTCGCCTTGCGGCTTCGCAGAGACCTGTGTTTTTGCTAAACAGTCGCCTGGGCCTATTCACTGCGGCTTTTCCGGGCTATTCACCCTAAAAAGCACCCCTTCTCCCGAAGTTACGGGGTCATTTTGCCGAGTTCCTTAACGAGAGTTCTCTCGCACACCTTAGGATTCTCTCCTCGCCTACCTGTGTCGGTTTGCGGTACGGGCACCCTACATCTCACTAGAGGCTTTTCTTGGCAGCGTGGAATCAGGAACTTCGGTACTATATTTCCCTCGCCATCACAGCTCCGCCTTAATGGAAACGGGATTTTCCTCGTTTCCGGCCTAACTGCTTGGACGCGCATATCCAACAGCGCGCTTACCCTATCCTTCTGCGTCCCCCCATCGCTCAAACGATGTATAGGTGGTACAGGAATATCAACCTGTTGTCCATCGCCTACGCTTTTCAGCCTCGGCTTAGGTCCCGACTAACCCTGAGCGGACGAGCCTTCCTCAGGAAACCTTAGGCATTCGGTGGAAGGGATTCTCACCCTTCTTTCGCTACTCATACCGGCATTCTCACTTCTAAGCGCTCCACCAGTCCTTCCGGTCTAGCTTCAACGCCCTTAGAACGCTCTCCTACCATGGATACCATACGGTATCCATCCACAGCTTCGGTGTTACGTTTAGCCCCGGTACATTTTCGGCGCAGAGTCACTCGACCAGTGAGCTATTACGCACTCTTTAAATGATGGCTGCTTCTGAGCCAACATCCTGGTTGTCTAAGCAACTCCACATCCTTTTCCACTTAACGTAAACTTGGGGACCTTAGCTGGTGGTCTGGGCTGTTTCCCTCTTGACTACGGATCTTATCACTCGCAGTCTGACTCCCGAGAATAAGTATTTGGCATTCGGAGTTTGACTGAATTCGGTAACCCGTTGGGGGCCCCTAGTCCAATCAGTGCTCTACCTCCAATACTCTCATCTCGAGGCTAGCCCTAAAGCTATTTCGGAGAGAACCAGCTATCTCCAGGTTCGATTGGAATTTCTCCGCTACCCACACCTCATCCCCGCACTTTTCAACGTACGTGGGTTCGGGCCTCCATTCAGTGTTACCTGAACTTCACCCTGGACATGGGTAGATCACCTGGTTTCGGGTCTACGACCTCATACTCATGCGCCCTATTCAGACTCGCTTTCGCTGCGGCTCCGTCTTATCAACTTAACCTTGCATGAAATCGTAACTCGCCGGTTCATTCTACAAAAGGCACGCTATCACCCATTAACGGGCTCTAACTACTTGTAGGCACACGGTTTCAGGATCTATTTCACTCCCCTTCCGGGGTGCTTTTCACCTTTCCCTCACGGTACTGGTTCACTATCGGTCACTAGGTAGTATTTAGCCTTGGGAGATGGTCCTCCCTGCTTCCGACGGGATTTCTCGTGTCCCGCCGTACTCAGGATCCACTCAGGAGGGAACGAAGTTTCAGCTACAGGGTTTTTACCTTCTTTGACGGACCTTTCCAGATCACTTCACTTACCCCGTTCCTTTGTAACTCCATGTTGAGTGTCCTACAACCCCAAGAGGCAAGCCTCTTGGTTTGGGCTATCTTCCGTTTCGCTCGCCGCTACTCAGGAAATCGCGTTTGCTTTCTCTTCCTCCGGGTACTTAGATGTTTCAGTTCCCCGGGTCTGCCTTCAGTACCCTATGTATTCAGGTAAAGATACTGTTCCATTACGAACAGTGGGTTTCCCCATTCGGAAATCTCCGGATCAAAGCTTACTTACAGCTCCCCGAAGCATATCGGTGTTAGTCCCGTCCTTCATCGGCTCCTAGTGCCAAGGCATCCACCGTGCGCCCTTTCTAACTTAACCATATGGTGGCTGATAAACGAAAAATTTATCAAACAACCTAGTTGTTAAAAGGTCTTACTTGATGTCTTGAAAAAATTAATGCAAAAATTTGCCTTCTATCTATTATCTAGTTTTCAAAGAACGATTCGGCAACGAATAAGCAAAAGACTAATCTGTTGCTTTCATTTACCACGAATGAATGAATTACTCATTCAAAACTGAACAAAACAAAAGCGCTCGTTATATTCCTTAGAAAGGAGGTGATCCAGCCGCACCTTCCGATACGGC
Source organism: Peribacillus sp. JNUCC 23 (assembly GCF_053653995.1). Next base: position 173,138 of record NZ_CM132202.1, on the reverse strand, counting down.
TACCTTGTTACGACTTCACCCCAATCATCTGTCCCACCTTAGGCGGCTGGCTCCTTGCGGTTACCTCACCGACTTCGGGTGTTACAAACTCTCGTGGTGTGACGGGCGGTGTGTACAAGGCCCGGGAACGTATTCACCGTGGCATGCTGATCCACGATTACTAGCGATTCCGGCTTCATGTAGGCGAGTTGCAGCCTACAATCCGAACTGAGAATGGCTTTATGAGATTCGCTTACCCTCGCGGGTTTGCAGCTCTTTGTACCATCCATTGTAGCACGTGTGTAGCCCAGGTCATAAGGGGCATGATGATTTGACGTCATCCCCACCTTCCTCCGGTTTGTCACCGGCAGTCACCTTAGAGTGCCCAACTAAATGCTGGCAACTAAGATCAAGGGTTGCGCTCGTTGCGGGACTTAACCCAACATCTCACGACACGAGCTGACGACAACCATGCACCACCTGTCACTTTTGTCCCCGAAGGGAAGTCCCTATCTCTAGGGAGGGCAAAAGGATGTCAAGACCTGGTAAGGTTCTTCGCGTTGCTTCGAATTAAACCACATGCTCCACCGCTTGTGCGGGCCCCCGTCAATTCCTTTGAGTTTCAGCCTTGCGGCCGTACTCCCCAGGCGGAGTGCTTAATGCGTTAGCTGCAGCACTAAAGGGCGGAAACCCTCTAACACTTAGCACTCATCGTTTACGGCGTGGACTACCAGGGTATCTAATCCTGTTCGCTCCCCACGCTTTCGCGCCTCAGTGTCAGTTACAGACCAGAAAGTCGCCTTCGCCACTGGTGTTCCTCCAAATCTCTACGCATTTCACCGCTACACTTGGAATTCCACTTTCCTCTTCTGCACTCAAGTTCCCCAGTTTCCAATGACCCTCCACGGTTGAGCCGTGGGCTTTCACATCAGACTTAAGGAACCACCTGCGCGCGCTTTACGCCCAATAATTCCGGACAACGCTTGCCACCTACGTATTACCGCGGCTGCTGGCACGTAGTTAGCCGTGGCTTTCTGGTTAGGTACCGTCAAGGTACCAGCAGTTACTCTGGTACTTGTTCTTCCCTAACAACAGAACTTTACGACCCGAAGGCCTTCTTCGTTCACGCGGCGTTGCTCCGTCAGACTTTCGTCCATTGCGGAAGATTCCCTACTGCTGCCTCCCGTAGGAGTCTGGGCCGTGTCTCAGTCCCAGTGTGGCCGATCACCCTCTCAGGTCGGCTACGCATCGTGGCCTTGGTGAGCCATTACCTCACCAACTAGCTAATGCGCCGCGGGCCCATCTGTAAGTGACAGCCGAAACCGTCTTTCCATCTCTTCTCATGCGAGAAAAGAAATTATCCGGTATTAGCTCCGGTTTCCCGAAGTTATCCCAGTCTTACAGGTAGGTTGCCCACGTGTTACTCACCCGTCCGCCGCTAAATCAAGGGAGCAAGCTCCCTATCATTCGCTCGACTTGCATGTATTAGGCACGCCGCCAGCGTTCGTCCTGAGCCAGGATCAAACTCTCCAAAAAGTGTTTGACTTGCTCATTTGTTGTTATAGTGTGTACTCACTTCAATTAAAACGTTGGCGCTTTGTTTTGTTCAGTTTTCAAAGAGCAATTTGTTGCTTATCTCGTAAGCGACTTTTAAATCTTACCAAACTTCCCAATAGTCGTCAATACCTTTTCAAAAAAAGTTTTTTCAAAAAAACTTTTCTAAGAATTCGTATTTCGGCGACTTTTATAATATAACAGTGATAAAAAAGATAGTCAATGCATTTTTTATAAAAAGATTATGTTTATACATTAAATCGAATCCTTTTTTTCCATGGTCGGCTTTTTACTTCTCATGTATTTCAGGCATTCCGATGTCGGAGCGACTCTTTTAAAAAGATTAAACAGGATTTTATATCTTTCCTCCATCGCTCGTTTGACAAACGTATCGATTCTAGCATCCTGAAAGTCAAATAGAATTTCATCAAGTTCACGTTTTAAAACATACTCCAATTCTTTTTGTTCCATTTCATTAATCATTAATCCCATCATACATACCAACTCCTTTGTCCTCCTATTATTTCCAATCTTTCACTTTCTAATTCAACTAGATATTCTAATTAGTCATAAGACAAATTTATTTGAATAGATATGAGACAAGAGTATTGTGGACGAGGTGATGTTGATGAACTTTTTCTGGGTTTTAAGTGCTCAGTCAATTAAACGATATGCCGTAGTTATACTAGCCGCTTTATTTGCTGCATGGTTTTTATTTCTTCAAAACATTCTTCATGCTCCTGTTTTTTCTACACCAGATGGGCCAAAAGCGGTATACAAGGGCGAAAAAAACATCGCTCTCACATTTAATATCGGATGGGGGGATAAACAAGCTTCCCCTGTACTAGAGACGTTGAAAAATGAAAAAATCACATCCGCTACTTTTTTCCTTTCTGGGTCGTGGGCTGAACGTCATCCTGAAATTGTTGAGACAATAGTAAAAGAAGGTTATGAAATTGGTATTTTGGGGTATGCATATGTAGATTATACAGATTTAGAAGATGAAGAAATCATTAAAGATATTTCCAAAGCACAAGAAGCATTTAAAAAGTTGAATGTTAAAGACATTAAACTCCTTCGCGCACCGACTGGACATTTCGATAAACGCTTGTTAAAGATTGGTGAACGATTTGGCTATACAGTTGTCCATTGGAGCATTGACACAAAGGACTGGACGAATCCAGGTGTACATACAATTGTCCAAAATATCAATAAAGCTAACAAAGGCGATATTATTCTTATGCATGCATCTGATTCGGCCAAACAAACAAATAAGGCATTACCGGAACTCATTCAAGAACTCCGCTTAAAGGACTTAAATTTTGTTACAGTATCAGAGATGATTTCTAATTCCACTACAAAGCATGAAGAGATTCAGTAAACATAGACAAAGAACGACACAAGGGTCTGGTACCTTGTGCCGTTCTTTTTGATGCTTAAACTTCTTTGATCTTGATTTTATCTTTCTTCTTTGGAGTCATCATCTTTTTCGTAACGGCTGCTTTATTTACTCTCTTTTCAGCTAATTCTTTTTGGGAAGCATGAATCAATCGATTGAGAATCAACAATTGGTATACATTACAAATCAACAACGGATATAACATAAAGTACAACCAGCTATCATCATCTGTACGCAAAACAGGAACCCACTCTAATACAGTAATCACTGTCATAAAAAAAAGAGCTGGAATAAACGCTTGCTTATTCGTTTGTTTCACTTTGAAATAGGCGACAATCGCCCCAAAGATGAGTAAAAACAACGCCGGATAAACAAATGGCAAGACCCCTTCTCCCTTATCGGCGATTTTCATATATCGAAAATACACAAGATCCCCCAAAACAAAGGCAATCAAAACAATTTGAATCCCATTCCATAATGAGGCGCTTTTAAAGATCCCAAGCCCAAATCGATGTATGGTTAAATAGGCAAAGAAGCCGGCCTGACTAATAACACTAAAAATTAACCCTACCCCCACAAGCCATACAAAGACAGATAAAAGCTCTACTAAATCAAATGAAGAGAACTCATCCCATCGTACAGCGAAACCGACTATACCCCCTGATATACCTCCAACAAGTAGCGTTGATATAAATAAGCGAACTATATTACGGCTATTCATTATTTTCCCCCATAAGTAAGCATTTTCTTTCTCTAATTTTACCAACCCACACGTGAAAAATCCACCTTTCTCTAAAAACGCATAAAATCATTATTCTAATCCATATTAAATATATGGTGAATTGAAAGGAAAGGGGCTCTTAACATGAGATATGGAGTTACTTTATTATTGTTCTCCATGTTTTGCCTCGTAGGTTCTGGATGTAGCCAAAACGGAACAAGCGTAGCGAAAATGGATTATGAAGAAACAAAGAAAATGGTTGTTGATATCTTAAAAACAGATGATGGCAAAAAGGCAATTCAAGATGTCCTTTCTGACGAATCAATTAAAAGCGAACTAATTTTAGATCAAGATGTTGTTACAAAGGCTGTTGAAACAACGATCACATCGGATAAAGGCCAGAAATTCTGGGAAAACTCCTTTAAAGATCCAAAATTTGCTGCTAATTATGCTAACAGCTTAAAAAAGGAACATGAACAACTATTAAAAGATCTCGCTAAAGACCCAAGCTACCGCGAAATGATCATGGCCATTATGAAAGAACCTGGTTTCCAAACTGAAATTAATAAGTTGTTAAAATCCAATGAAATCCGCTCTATATATAAAGAAACACTACTTGAAACGATGGATAGCCCTTTAGTAAAAGCCAAAATACAAGACATTCTCATAAAAGCTGCTACCGATCTTCAATCTGAACAAAAGTCTGGTGATAAGAAAAAAGGCTCTTCCGGTGAAGATACGAGTGGTGGTGGAGGTTAAACTGTTAAGGGACTAGCACAATGTTAGTTGCGCTAGTCCCTATAAAAGGATATATAAAAAGTTCGGTAAAAAAGCTTGCGAATTGCATTAAAGCTCATTAATGACCTTACGCTTTACAATTTTCTTAATTAGCACTTGTGTGAATGATTTTATTAGCAATCTCTGTATAAATTTTGCCCAAACGATGTTCTGCTGCATAAACGGAAGGAGCGAAGTCTTCCTCATTCCAATCTGGTTGTTGAAGAGGCAGACGCCCTAATACTTCTGTGCGAAGCTCTTCTGCCAACTTGTCTCCCCCGCCTTTACCGAATACATATTCTTTTTCACCAGTTACTTTACTTTCAAAAAATGCCATATTCTCAATGACTCCAATAACTTCATGTTCAGTCTTAATCGCCATTGCACCCGCTCTTGCCGCTACAAATGCAGCAGTTGGATGAGGTGTTGTCACGATGATTTCTTTACATGAAGGAAGCATGGTATGTACATCTAGCGCAATATCTCCTGTTCCAGGAGGTAAATCGAGAAGTAAATAGTCAAGCTCCCCCCACTCCACTTCATTAAAGAAACTATTTAGCATCTTGCCAAGAACTGGTCCACGCCAAATAACCGGTGCATTATCTTCTACGAAAAAGCCCATTGAAATAACTTTAACGCCAAATCGCTCAACCGGAATAATCTTCTCACCACGGACTACAGGTCGTTTGGAGATACCCATCATGTCTGGAACACTAAATCCATAAATATCAGCATCCACGAGACCGACTTTTTTTCCGAGGCGAGCTAATGCAGTCGCCATATTCACAGATACAGTCGATTTCCCAACTCCACCTTTACCACTAGCGATTGCAATAAAGGTCGTCTTGCTCGTAGGCGATAATAACCCTAAATCAGCTTGTTCTTGTGGCATACTATCACGATGCTTCACCAATTCCTTTTCTGGCAATTCAGAAAAACGAATTCCCACTGAAGATGCTCCACCGCTTTTCAATGCATCTACAATTTGCGTTTGTAATTGTAGTTGTTCAGCAGTCCCTGTTTTTGCAATCGCTATTTTCACACTAACATGACTTTTTTCAGGTTTAATTTTGACCTCAAGAATTCCATTGGTTTCTATCAGGCTTTTATGAAGAAAAGGGTCATTAAGATCCTTTAATATATCCACTATGCTATCTTCGGTTAACATGATCTAGGCACCCACCTTAAATGAATTCGTTTCCAATACTAGTAGTATACCATATTCCAATGTGATCGCTTATCTGTTAGCTTCCGAACTTGTTTTTACATTTTTATAAGTCTTACTGTCACTTTTAAACACTTTATTCTTTATATTCTTTAATCTCTACTGAATCCTCTGTAAAGTATCGTAAGACCCCTTTATAAACAGCCGCCGCAACTTTTTCCTGATAGGATTCTTTAATTAAGTTTGTTCTTTCTTCATTATTCGAAAGAAAGCCAATTTCCACTAATGCACCTGGTTTCTTTGCATTGGACATAACATATACTTGATCAATTGTTTTCGCTTCCCGAGATGTATTTTCCAAATTACGAATAATTTCAGTTTGAATAAATTTTGCCACCCTTTCATTCTCTTCGAATCTACCTGTATAAAACGTTTGAGCACCTTTCCACCTCTTTGAAGGAATGGAATTGAGATGGATACTAAGAAATAAGTCGGCATTCGATTCGTTAATAAAGGTAACCCGATTGTGTAAATCTTCCTGCTTTCGATTACGAACGCCTTTCGTATCTTCATCTGCAAGATCCTTGTCACTTTCCCTTGTCATCAGAACCAGTGCCCCTTGTTCTTGTAGATAATCTCTTATTTTCACTGTTACAGCCAGTGAGATTTCCTTTTCTAACACATTTTCAGCAGAGGCTCCCCCATCCATTCCTCCATGCCCAGCATCTAACACAATAATTTTCCCAGACAAAGGAAGATTCCATGCATTCCAAGAATCGTCTTCCATAAATTTAAACGTCACAATTAAGAATAGCGCAATCAGACCAAGAGCTACTCCTGTATATTTCAACTTTCTAACCATTCGGATCACCTCTCGCTTGTCCTAGTCCCACATACTATAAAGTATGTATACTTTACCAAAAGTAGAACAAGCTGTTTTAGAGAATCACCATATCTAACTCATTAGTGAAGTCTTAATTTATATGATCTTTCCCCAGTCCGAAATCCTTCCTTCCACCACATTTCAACATACACACTACACCTATAGTAAAGGCTATCATTGTACAGTTCTTGCTCACCAATCTTCCCCCAATAAAGAATAAAGTTAAATAGTGTATCAATAAGGTGTGTCTCTTCTTGGTGGCATCGTACCTTCACCATATCTTCAGATTCACCATAATAACCAAATCTGCTATAATGTCCCCCAAGTAAATAGCTTTCGATAGCTACATCAAAGCAACCTTCCTCCAAAACTTCAGAAACACGGATTCCATTATATGAATCAGAACCAAAAAACTCCCGAATTCTCGCCCTCATATTTTCCACAGATAAATCCCGAAGCAACCGCCGCTCATACTTCACCTGCCGTACTCTTCGACGCTCCTCAAAACCCTCTATAATCACAAACAGCACCTCCAAGGGGTCAGACCCCATTTCCCAGGTTATTTCCCGGCTTATCTATAGTGTCTGCGAGCCAGAGTTAGCAATGCTAGTTATTAGATGGAAATTTGCGATAGAGGGTTTAGATCCCATATAGATACCAAGTCTCATCACTCAATTAGAACGATACAAACAATATTTAGCGAGGAATATAACAAATTATGGTGTACTCACCAATCTTTAACCTTCGACAAAATACGACATTTACTTTAAACTTTATTTACACGATAGATTTCGGTTGGTAAGCCATTTTTTCGTGATAAGGATCTCTCCATACGGACCCATCCCCCACACACTTTAAATGATGTAATGTGCGGAAGTGGGCCCTTTGGGAGATCCTCTTTTTTGATAATCAATCCCAGATTCCAAGCCTTTTCAAATTCAACGACTTCCATTTCCTCAAATTCTGCCCACATCATTGAATAATTCATAAAATGATACTTCCATATTCAAACACTTAAACCAATTGAATCAAAACGGGTTCTCCGTCAAATGTGGTGGTATCTGGTTCACCCAAAAATATCCACCCCTTTTGAAATGAGTGTCTTTTAGGCACTCACTTCCCTTATAAGCTGACGCCACAATATCTTCCTTCTTAAATAGCCAAAGTTCTTGATTCCGTACGAATTTCGATTGATGACCTTAGTGTTGTTGTTCACGCCTTCTATATAACCGTTTCTATATGGATATACGGAGGAATTCAGTATTTCCGTTTTCCACCTATTAAACGTTTTAAACGCCCCGATGTTGGAGTCATTGGCCAGGTTACGCCATTCTTCCAAACTGAGTTTTTCCGTATATTCATTGTGATTCTTGAACTAGCCATCTCATTTATTCTTCAATAATGGATTTAGAAGGCAGAGGATTCAAGGGATATTTAAACAGATATGTCGGCAAATAAAAACCCTTCCTCGGTAATCCGAGAAAGGGCTCTGTAAACGTTGATATCTAAACAATATTAACGTTTTGAGAACTGAGGTGCACGATGCGCGCCTTTAAGACCTTATTTTTTACGTTCTTTCATTTTCGCTTATTTATGAAGAAACATGAAATAAAACAATCCTTATTGTATCAAGGTTCAGCTTCAGTTTATTAACTAAAATGAAAATCAAACAATATACCGTTCTATATGTTGCGTGATCAAAAAAGCCGTAATTTTTGTAACTTTGATATCACCACAAAGAGAAGTTAATAGGGAAGTATATCTGAGGCTAGCTTCAATCTATTATTGAAACCACTTTCCAACTATACAGACAAGCTGTTGGCGATCAATTTTTTGTTCTCGGACACTCCCTTCCTTTCAATTAGATAACAACCTGGGACCTTTCAAAGATCCTTGCTTATTGAACTAAAGTCATACAACCTTTTCTTTACTATTACTACTAGCAGGAGCAACTGATATACCTGTTGTTTCTTCAAAATCATACAAACTGGTAGGAATATCTGCGAAGCGTTCTAATTCGTTATATGCTGGAATGCCGTGGTAGGACATATCCAATCCTTCTTCTTCCTCACGTTCACTCGCTCGGAAGCCAACAGTCTTTTCACATACCCTCGCGATAATTACTCCACCAATAAGTCCCCAAATAACGACTACTGCTGCACCTAATACTTGTATTTTTAAAAGAGAGAAATCCCCCGTTGTCAAAAGACCTTGAGACTTATCAAACAATCCCACCGCAATCGTTCCAAACACTCCATTGAAGCCGTGAACCGCCACAGCTCCCACTGGGTCATCTACTTTTATATTGTCTACAAAGAAAGTAGCATAAATCACAATCAAACCACCAATTATCCCAATAATAATTGCACTCCATTGACCAACAAAGGCACATCCAGCTGTGACTGCCACTAGTCCAGCTAATATTCCATTAATGGTCATACTTGGATCTGCTCTTCCGAACTTTTTCATCGTTATGAACAGGGCAGCGGCACCTCCACTTGCTCCTGCAAGCATTGTATTAAGGGCAATTGACGCGAGATCTGCATTAGAAGCATCTAACGTACTTCCTGCATTAAAAGCAAACCAACCCAGCCATAAAATAAATGCACCAGCTGAAGCTAAAGGAATATTACTAGGTGCAAAAACATTGGCACTTCCATCCGAATTAAATCTACCTTTTCTCGGTCCTAACTCTTTTGCCATTGCAAAAGCAATAAACCCCCCTACCGCGTGAATAGCAGCCGAACCTGCAAAATCCTTCATTCCTAAATTCGCCAACCAACCATCACTGTTCCAAATCCAATGACCTGAAAGTGGATAAATGATAATACATATAAGTGCTACTGTTAATATATAGGCTTTAAAATTCATACGTTCAGCTACTGCACCCGAAACAATCGAGACACAAGCTACTGCAAATCCCATTTGAAACAGTACAAAGGCCGCACTAGGTAATTCAATGGAAAGAACAATCTTTTCTGGACTACCAAATAAAGTGGTACCAATGATTCCAAATGTATCTTTCCCAAACATAATACCAAAACCAACTAACCAAAAAGCTAATGCTCCTATCGTTAAATCAACAAAAATCTTCATTGTTACATTGACAGCATTTTTAGTTCTAACAAAACCAGATTCCAGTAAACTAAATCCGCCTTCCATAAATAGCACCATTGCCGCAGCTAACACAATCCATACGGTATTTAAATAAATTAGTTCCACGGTAGTTAGTCCTCCCCATTTACCAAATCATCAATATCATAGTCTGCTTTTCCTGTTCGAATGTTATAGGCTTCTAAAATCGGATAAACGTAAATTTTACCGTCACCATCTTCTCCGGTTTGGGCAGAATCTATAATTTTCTTAATCGTTAGCTCAACCAGATAATCTGAAAGGACAATCTCTAATTTCACTTTTGGACGAAGAGTTACTTTATAATTTTTCCCGCGATAGACTCCCTGACTGTCTTTCTGTTTTCCTCTTCCGACTACCTGGGATACAGTAAACCCTGTAATTCCTATCTTTTTTAACCCTTTAATCGTTTCAGTTAGCTTTTCAGGCCTTACAATTGCTTCGATTTTTTTCATTTAAACCACCTTTTATATATGGTAAATTTTCTGACGCTATATGATAACCATTGCTTCTTAAATCTTTTATGCTCACTTGTGAACAAGCCCTTTTAAAAAGCGGGGGATTTCATCTCCAGCACCTGTATTCAAAGTCACCAGTTTGTGAACTAAAATGTTTTAACTGACAAAGCATCGATATGCCCTGCTTAATTGCTTAATAAGAAGCACCTTTTTGGATTTCAAAAAATGTCTTTCTCTTTAAATTTATCTTATCACTTTACTATTAATCTGAATAATATAACTTTTTTATAAAATCAATCTAATTTTAAGATCATTCATATTGTGCAGTTACTAATAACTTGAATACTTAAATAATATAAAATGATATTCAACTATCCTGCTCGTTAATTGAACAAGATCCAAATGATATAAAAATTCAGGCTAACCAAGTTTTTAAATATGTGATCATAACGGACATTATATCGAAAAACCCATTAGAGCATGTAAGTATACCTAGACAGCAAAAGGAAATGATCAATGACGAAAATGAAGTTGATGAGTGGAATTACTGAAAAAGGGATGAGATAAAACAGTTCCTAACAATCACGAAACAAAAATTAGCGTTCCTTGATTATGTACTATTTCATGGGATGATATAGACTTTGAGGCTGGTTCTATTCGCTTTACAAAGACACTATTTCATAACAATGGGGAGTTTATCTTTCAAACGTCTAAAACAAAGGAATCTAGGCGTTTAATTAATTTAGACACTAAAGAATATCCTTACTCAAAAAGTGGCGTATACGGCAAATAGAAGCGGATTTAGCTAATGTGAATAAAGATGATGGTAATAAAATGGTTTTTACACGGGGTGACGGCACTCCGCTCCGCTTAACTTATCTAAATGAGAATCTCAATATTGTAATCAAGAAACACTAACTTCACAGAATTACTATTCATAGGTTACGTCATACACACGCTTCCCTTCTTTTCGAAGCTAGAGCAAGTATAAAAGGGGTGACGGAGCGTTTGGGTCACTCTGATATACAAATGACAATGAACATTTATACACACGTAACAGGCACACCAAAAGAGCAAACTGCACAAAAATCCCAAAAATACCTTGAACTATGATTTGCGGGGATCAGAAGTGACCACAACCTTTTTCGCACATAAAAAAAGAACCCCAACCAAATCGGTTGAGAGCCTTGAAACGTAATAAAATTAACGTTTTGAGAACTGAGGTGCACGACGCGTGCCCTTAAGACCGTATTTTTTACGTTCTTTTATTTATATATTAAATATGAAGAAATTAGGAATAAAATGATTTACTGAAAGCCTGATTTATCGGGATCTTTTTCTGTTTAATAAAAATTTGATAATATACTCTTATATCTGTTTGTTGGTCAGAATGTGGTCAAAAATAACCCTTACTTATTCAACTAAAGCTACACCCCATCACAATAATTGAAGAAAATACTCTATATTATACATAATAGTTACACTTAGCATTAGAAAAATAAGTGTAGTAACATGTTGTTTTGAGTTCTTCAGGTAATTCCACTCCAGAATAGACTGAAAACCCAATAATAATATTAAATAGAGAATCCAATACCACTTCATAACATTTATGTCCTTTGTAATAACAAACGGAAGAGTGCATAAAAAGATAACCAAAATAATACCTCTTCCCCATCGGTCTACTTTTTTACCAGAAGTTTCGGAAATCTTTTTCTTTTCAACACCAAGTAATTTATTTATTATTATTTCTAATAAGAACCCCAAAATAATAAGAACAATAATAAAAGGAACAATCATTAAAATCAAAAATCCCACAACTAATCCCCCATTTATATGTATGTTATCTTTATTATTCCATAATATTTCCAATTATCTTGTTTAACTAATCTGCATCTTTACTTTAAGTATAAATTTTACAATCTCCTTGAAAAATTTGCTTAGAAATCTAATTTTCTTCAAAAGAGTTGGTCCACAATCTGGCCCTTTAGTTGAATAAAACTTCTGTAATTATTCCTTATTTTAATTTTAAAAACGGCTTATCGAGGTTCGATAAGCCACTTCTATACATATTGTATTATTTTGATAATGCGATTTTTATATGGGCTAAGTGATGCTCTTCGTGCCAAGCTAATTTTGCAACTTTTGTTGCAACTGTTATTTTACCGTTTATCTGGTGAGTAAAAGCTCGATCTAATTGCTCTTCAGTTAAACTATGTCCTAAAGATACGATGCGCTCATTTATACCTTCTAACATTTTAATAGAACTTTCTACAGGAAGCTTTGTATCCGGTTGAATAGCCCACTTTTCTTCATCAAAGGCTGGTACTGTTGGATTATCATCTGTTAAAGCCAGCTTCAAACGTTGATACATGTTCAACTGAGAATCTGCAATGTGATGAACAAGTTGACGAACTGTCCAGCTACCTTCACGATAAGTTCTGCTTAATTCCTCATCACTTAATGAGTCGACAGTTTCTCTTAATCGAATCGTGTAAGTTTCGATTTCCTTTAGCGATTCTCGAATATTTTCTAATGTCACTTTTTCAGAAACTTGCAGTTTTCCAATCGGGTATCTTACATCCATTTTCAATCCCCTTTTCCCTATTCGTTATTTCTTTACTTATTTATTATTACATAAATGAATATGTACGAATCACTCCATCAATCTGTTCAAAATGCTGTAAATCATGATCCATTATGTATTTCGGTATTAACGTTTAAAATCCTTCTATAAATCCTACATAAAAAAGCGTAAGCGCCTGCTTAGCCCCGACGAGAAGGCGTTTTTCGCCTTCGTAGGAGAAGGAGAAGTGACTCGAGGGGCTGGGCGCTGAAGCTAGGCACTGTTCAAAAACTTATACTTTCCGCTTATTCATTAAATGGACAAAAAAATCACCCTAAGCTATGACAGGCCAATAGGGTGATTGACCGCTCTTCAGCGATCTAAAATAATTAAGTTTTGTACTAATCAGTATATAAACAATAAATAGCTTTAAGTGTATTACTTATTTGAATTAGTTAGAATATAATAATTTATTTAGATTATAAACATCAATATCTGATGAAATTGAGCCTTGTCACTGGTGGTCGTGATCGAAATAGGTCTTAAACGTTATTAATACAAGGTTTTCTATGAGTGATGTGTAAAATTAGTTAGTAGTGTAAATCTTTGAAGCAGATGAATTGTTACTCACCTGCTTTTTTCAGCCATTAGATTAATACAGATTAAAGGTGAAAATTTTAGTGATTACTTCTTTAAAATAAAATCATTTTAATACTTTATTTCGAGCTTCACCCTGTCAAAGGCGTGTCGTTGATTCTTATAAGTTACCAACAGTAGCTGCAAATCCCTTTATATAAAAGGATTTGCACTTTTTAACTCAATTAATACTAAGTAATTATCATCGATTATTTTTAATTGCATGCCATCATTCATGCCACGGGGATGCCACCGCTGTTAAACATTTTGTCGATTAGGAACAATCTAGTATGCCTATTTTATGTTGAAGCAAATATTGAATAAGTAGTAAGTGAATATATTAAATATGGTTTATGTGAAAAATGAGCGAACTTATTAGATAGAACCCAGCCCTCTTTTTGATGAAGGCTGGGTTAATTATAGAAGTTAAAATAAGAATTACTAGTTACTCAACTTTCGCACCGTTGCGTTTCCATAAGGGATTTCACATGCTTACCCTTGGTTGGACAGATGGTGCCACATTTATCCCTATTGAATTTTCTTTACTTAGTTCAAAGAAAAGCCAGATTAATGGAATATCCAAAACGCAACATAAAATTCACGTCTAGCTTTTGCGGTTCATTTTATATCTGCCCCACCTCACGTTTAAAGAGGTTCGGATATGCTAGTACCTAGGGTTACATAATTATAAAATTTTGGGATTAAATTACATACTAGCCACCTCTTTAGCAAAGTCTTTTTCAAGGTACTTCGCTTCTGCTTTAATTGCTTGAATCATATAATCTAAATTCGTTTCATTACCAAATACATCTTCGAAAGTATTACCTTTCTTCAATTCTTGTATGGAAATGTTATAAATGGTTTCATTCTTTTGTTCCTGTGATAGATAACGCATATTATTGTCTGCTATCTCTTTAGCACGGGAATCAAATACCAACTTTCTTAGTTTGAGCACTGATCCGTGCCTTCTTCCACGCCGGCATGGCGGGACTGGACGGCGAAAAGATGTCCAAGTCCCTGGGCAATCAGGTGCTGGTGTCCCAATTGCTGGGCCTACCGGCTCACCTCTATTCCGTCGGCCACCCTCAGCTCGGCTCCGTCGATGCCGTCAACGACGTTTTCCACCAAGCTCAGGTCCTCCCCTGCATCAATCCTGATGCCGTTGGCGGTCTGTCGAATAACGTTGGACTCAATCATGATGCCTGAGGGGATTCCTGTGCCCCGTCCGTCAGTACCGCGATCCTCATTGAGCCGGATGGCCCAGAACCCGTCAGTCCCTCCAGTGATGTGGTTACCGCGCAACTCGGTACCCGGCCCATTGCGGACCTCGATGCCGGCCTTTGAATCCTCCCCGGCGGTGATCCTGTTATCCTCAATGAGCGTGTCAGGAGTTCCCAGGATGACGAGGACTCCCTGACGGTTTCCAATCAGGTCGTTGGAGTGCACCCAGTTTCCAGGTCCTGAGGCATCGTGCTTGTTCTTGGCCCCGCCGGAATTGCCCAGCGCGATGCCTGCCCGATGCCCGCCGATGACCGTGTTATCTCGGACCTCGTTCAGGTATTCACCCTCGCCGTGCAGGTCGATGGCGTCGAGGTGGCTGCCGACGATTGTGTTCTCCGCCACGAGATTGTTGTGCGTGGGGAACTGCAGTAAAATAGCGTGCCGCAGATGCCTGCCATCGAAGGTATTGCCGATGACGACGTTGTGCCGGGAATCGTTGGCGGCATCCGGGTCGTGCTGGTCCACTGAGCCCTCGATAGCGATGCCGTAGCCCTGTCCGCCGGGACCGACGGCAGTTGCCTCACTGACATAGTTTCCAGAGAGGGTCACCTCACGGCTGGCCTTGACAGAGATGCCGTGACGCTCGAACCTGCGGATGCTCAGGTTCTCCACCAGGACCCGGGAGCTGCCCTGCCCTTCATGGGCTCCGAGGTAGATTCCATACATCGGGCCGCCACCCGCGTCGCCGTCGTCGGGGTCGGGGTCGTCGCCGAGTGGACCCTCATGACGGGAAGTGATGGTGAAGTCAGCGACGATGACGTCGTGGACACCGGAGCCGCGGATCACCCGGCTGTCATTCTCGCCGTCGAGGGAGGTCAGCAGCACGGTGCTCTCCTGGCCCTCGCCGCGCAGGTCCACGCCGCTGTGCAACACGATGTTTGCCGACTCGTCGGCCGGGTCAGTGGAGCGCAGGTCATACGTGCCAGCCGGCAGCAAGACCTCGTCACCCGGTACGGCCGCGTCCAGGGCCGCCCGGATAGCTGCTGCGTCGTCGTCCGAGTCCCGATCCGGATCTGCCCCAAAGTCCGTAACATTCAGGGTCTTGCCCGTGACCGGACCCGGTGTCGGTACCTCAATCGGCTTGCCGGACCTGTCCACCAAGCCAGGGAGCTGCCAGTCGCCTTGCTCGGACGGAGCAGGTTCCACGGCTTTATCACTCTCGGACGGTGCGGGTTCTACGGCTTCATCGCTCTCGACCGGTCCGTCGGATTCCTCAACAGTGCATGCGGTCAAGAAGAACACCAGGCCAAGGGCCACCCACCACGAATACGTCGGACCTCGCCGGATGTTCCGAACGGATCTCTTCATCAAACTTCTCACGTCCTTCCTTGACTCTTTTCGTCCCTTTCATCGCCCATGGAGGCGACGAGAAAAGCGGTGAGCTCACGCGCTCACCGCCTTCGGGATGCCCCGACGCCCCTAACGGGTCGCCGACATCATCCCATGGCCAGGGGCCTACCGATTAGAGTTCCCCTTGCCATTGCTATTTTCATTGGCTGTTGCCATTGTTGTTGCCTTGGCCATTGCCTTTGTTATTGCCTTTGTTGTTGCCCTTACCGTTATCCTTGTTGAGTTTGAAGTTCAACGGGATGTCTTTTTCCAACGGAGTGTCTGCCGAGGAACCACCGACATGCACGCGGTACTTTCCGTCAACAGTGGCCCACTCGCCGTCAGCCCAGTTCGCCAGGTTGTCCGGCTCTTCCGGAATGAAATAGGAGAACGGGTGGTTAGAGTCAGCCTGGTTAATTCGCACAGTCACCTGTTGGCTTTCACCTGGCTCAAGGTCAACCTTCTCAAAGTTAACAAGACGCTTAGTCGGCTGACCTGCCTCGTTTGGTAGAGTCAGATAGACCTGTGCAGCTTCTTTACCAGCAACGTCACCTGTGTTCTTGATCGTGAAGGACACATCAATACCAGTCGACGATCCTTTATCTTGGACCTTCTTCACTTTAAGTTTGTCATATTCGAAAGTCGTGTACGACAAGCCGTAACCGAATGGGAAGACCGGCTTCACGTTGTTTGCCTCGTACCAGCGGTAGCCCATCTCAAGGCCCTCTGTGTACTGGGCAATTAGTTGCTTGGAACCGTTACCGTACGCGCCAGGGCCACCTGGTTTGCCAGTATCTTGACGAGTTCCAGGGTACTGCACTTCAGTCGCGAATGCGGCCTCACGCTCAGTGGCACCGAACGTCACCGGCAGCTTACCAGAAGGATTGACCTTACCATAAAGCAGGTTAGCAACGGCATTGCCATCCTCCATACCTGGGTACCACGCCTGAAGAACTGCAGGTACTTCATCCAACCATGGCATTAGCGACGTACCAGAAGTCTTCAATACCACAACAGTGTTCTCCGCGTTAGCTTCCATAACCGCATCGATCACCGGCTCCTGCTCAGCCAAGCCCGTTTCGAGGTTCAAGGCTGGGAATCCGAGGGTATCACGGTCCACCGTCTCATGTGGATTGTCTCCGATCATAAGAAGCACGACGTCGGACTCAGCGGCAAGCTTAGCAGCGGCTTTCGGGTCACTGCCATCGTTGTACTTCACTTCAGTGTTATAGCCAAGTTCTTTAATAACATTCTCTAAGCCTTCTTGTGGTGTGACCGTATATGGAGTCACTACATAATCATTGTCGTCACGAACAGAGCGAGGTGACATCTTTGCCGAACCAGCGAACGTCTCAATGCCGATCAACGCGATCGACTTTGGCTCGCCGTCCAGTGGCAGGAAGCCGTTGTCGTTCTTCAACAGCACGGAGCCTTCCTCGGCCATCTTCCGTGCGCTAGCGCCGTTGAGCATCGGATCAACGATCTCCGGCATAAATTTGTCGTAAGGCTCGTCCATGTGGCCAAACTCGATCATCTTGATGTAACGCGGACGAAGTAAATTGTCGATGTCGTCCTCGGTCACCTGACCTGAGTCGAGAGCCTCTTGGATCTTCTCTTGAGTGTAGTACTGTGGTGCCCAGTCAAGCTCGACATTCGTACCAGCTTTGATAGCAGCTACTGTGTCATGAATCGCGCGACGGTCACTCATGACGTAACCGTCAAAGCCCCAGTTTTTACGCAGGGCATCTTGAAGAAGTTCAGAACTGTCACATGCATAAGTTCCGTTAACATCCGGGAACGAACACATCACGGAGGCTGGATTAGCATCTCTGACGGTCATCTCAAATGGCAACATGTACAACTCGTTCATGGCATTTGAGGGAACCTGGACACCCATCGTCCAACGCTCAGTTTCCTGTTCGTTTCCTGCCATGTGCTTGAGCTGGACCTGGACTCCCTGGTCCTGGATGCCCTTTGTTTGCTCAATCGCAAGGATACCTGTCAGATACGGGTCCTCACTGAAGTACTCATAGTTCCGGCCACCGTACGGGTGACGAATGAGGTTCATACCTGGTCCGAGAAACACGTGATGCGCGAAAGCTCGTGTCTCCTCACCAAGGATTCGGCCGGCCTCATAGTTTAGCTCGCGGTCAAATGTAGCAGCCATAGCCGGAGTGGACGGTAGACCTGTAGCTAACGGGTCATTACCACACGATCCGCCCTTAACGCCTGTACCACCGTTGGTCATGCGGATTGTGGGGATGCCCAGATCCTCAATCCCATGGATCTGCCGACCAGTGTCCTGCCACTCACATCCTGGTAGGGTACCCTCAGGCGCGAATACGCCGTTCTGGTACTTGCTGCTACCTTTTTTGTTGATTACAACCGTCTCACCGGTGTCATTCTCATTGAATCGCGAGATAGCGATCTGCTGCATCTTCTGTTCCATCGTCATCTCATCGAGAAGCAGCTTCGGTGCGCTCCTCAGCAGACAGCTTGGTGTTCATCCAAGGGCTGTTCCCTTCCGTTCCACCGTTCATCGCATTAGCAGGAACTACTAACGTAGACATGAAGATCGTTGCTGTCAAAAAAATTGAACTAATTCGTTTTATCATCTTAGTCTCTCCCTTACTATCTATGCTGTCTATGTATTGAAATAATTCGTTTTATCTCTCCCTTCTATCTATTTGTCAATTAGTATAGTCACTAAACTAATTATTTGTCTATTAGTCTAATGAACGGTTAATTACAGAAATGGAACAAAAAACCACGATATTAGTAATACTACTAAAGTCCTCAGAGCGGTATTCAAACACTGTAGCAAGCAATGATTTTCCAAATAAACAATCAAAATAAATAAATTTAAATGAGCATTGTACTTCAGTATTCTAAATATACTGAAACAGGATGGAAGAACTTTTATTTATCAAATAAGCATCGTTACTATGATATTTGGAAATCCAATCGAAGGTGGCATGTAATGATTGAAGTATTCGACCAGTGGTTTTTAAATCATTCTAAAACCATAAAGACAAGCACCAAGAAAAGTATAGAATCAAAATTCAATAAGCACATACTTCCCCTCTTCGGTAAATTGAAAATGAAGGAGATTACCAGACCATATTTCCAAAAAATGATAAATGAAGTAGCTCAATTGATAACATCTGTTAATGATATAAAAATTCAAGCAAACCAAGTTTTTAAATATGCTTTAAAGATGGACATTATTTCAAAGAATCCGTTGGAGCATGTAAGTATACCTAGACAGCAAAAGGAATTGATCAGTGAGGAACATGAGGCAGTTGAGCGGAATTATTGGAAAAAGGATGAGATAAAAAAATTCCTAGTAATAACGAAACAAGAACTATCGCTTCGTGATCACGTACTTTTTCACCTTTTAATGTATACTGAAACACGTAAAGGGGAAACATTAGCTCTTACTTGGGATGATATAGACTTTGAGGCTGATTCCATCCGCTTTACAAAAACACTTTTTCACAACAAGGGTGAATTTAGCTTTCAAACGTCTAAAACGAAGGAATCTAGACGTTTAATCAGTTTAGATAGTAGACTATCTTTACTCAAAAAGTGGCGTATACGGCAAATAGAAGCGAATTTAGCTAATGAGAATACTTCAGATAAAAATAAGATGATTTTCACACGGGATGACAGTTCTCCGCTTCGCTTAGCCTATCTAATTGAAAAGCTCGATATTGTAATTGAGAGACATAAGCTTCACAGAATTACTATTCATGGCTTACGTCATACACATGCTTCACTGTTATTTGAAGCTGGACCAAGTATAAAAGAGGTTTAGGAGCGGTTGGGTCACTCTGATATACAAATGACAATGAACATTTATACACACATAACAGGCACACTAAAAGAGCAAACTGCACAAAAATCCCAAAAATACCTTGAACTATGATTTGTGGGGATCAGAAGTGACAAAAACCTTTTTCGCACATAAAAAAAGACCCCCAACCAAATCGGTTGAGAGCCTTGAAACGTAATAAAATTAACGTTTTGAGAACTGAGGTGCACGACGCGCGCCTTTAAGACCGTATTTTTTACGTTCTTTCATACGTGGGTCACGAGTTAGTAATCCAGCAGTTTTAAGAGCCGGACGGAATTCTGGATCTACTTGAAGCAACGCACGTGCAATACCGTGACGGATTGCGCCAGCTTGACCAGTGTATCCACCACCGTTAACATTTACAAGAATGTCATAAGTTCCAGTAGTTTCAGTCGCAACTAGTGGTTGGTTAACAACTTCACGTAGTGCTGCAAATGGGATGTATTCATTAATTTCACGACCGTTAATAACGACGCGACCTTCGCCTGGTACTAAACGTACACGAGCTACTGAGCTCTTACGGCGACCAGTACCATAATATTGAACTTGTGCCAAGATAGTAACCTCCTTAATAATTATCCGCGTAATTCGTATACTTCAGGTTGTTGAGCTTGATGTTGATGCTCAGACCCTGCATATACGTGTAGTTTTTTGAATATTTGACGACCTAGAGAATTCTTTGGAAGCATACCTTTGATAGCAAGTTCAAGCATTCTCACAGGATAGTTTGTACGCATCTCAAGAGCAGTTCTTGATTTAAGACCACCTGGATGCATAGTATGACGGTAGTAAATTTTGTCATTTAACTTGTTCCCAGTTAAATGAATTTTCTCTGCATTAATTAAAATTACATGATCGCCAGTATCAACGTTCGGTGTAAATGTTGGTTTGTTTTTGCCACGTAAAATGGATGCTACTTCAGTAGATAGACGACCTAAAGTTTTACCTTCAGCATCGATTACATACCATTTACGTTCAACTTCATTAGCTTTTGCCATAAATGTCGTACGCATGATTACCCTCCTAGAAATTGTTTCACATTATATTTATTTTCAATCACAATAAACTTTCCGG
The DNA here is from genome assembly GCF_053653995.1 of Peribacillus sp. JNUCC 23. Next base: position 152,331 of record NZ_CM132202.1, on the reverse strand, counting down.
GGCTTATCGTGGGATTAAAATACATACCATATTATATTATATGCTTCCACTTCCATTGTCAAGTTAATGTTACACCAGGTTTAGTTGTCTTAAGAAAAACTTTTATTTCCATCACCATAATGGACGTGCCATAAATATAATCCCTGTGCAGGTGCGGTTTTTCCAGCCAATCCACGAGTCTTTTTTTCAAGAATCATTGGAATTTCTTCAGCTTTTCTTTTTCCATTACCAACTTCTAAAAGTGTTCCAACTAGAATTCGGACCATATTATACAGAAATCCCGTGCCAACAAAACGGAAAACAAGCAAATCGCCTTCTTCATAAAAATCAATCTCATGAAGGGTCCGTACCTTATCTTTAACGTCTGTATTAGCAGCACAAAAACTAGAAAAGTCATGGGTGCCAATCAAATAAGAAATCGCCTGTCGAATGGAGGCTTCATTTAACGCGTACGGAAAGTGGGACACATAATGACGACGAAACGGATCCTTATGATGACTACGGCTGATAAAATACCGATACTCCTTGCCTTCTGCATCAAAGCGGGCATGAAAATCAGTAGAAGCTACTGATGAATGCAGCACAACAATATCATCAGGGAGTAAGGCATTAAGCCCACGCTCCCATTTTTCAGCTGGAAATGTATACGGAGAATCGAAGTGTATAACCTGCCCTTTCGCATGGACACCAGAATCCGTCCTTCCTGAAGCAGTCACTCTTACATACTCGCCTTTATGCATTTTAGTAAGCGCCTTTTCAAGTTCACTTTGAACCGTTCGTTTACCGGGTTGTACTTGATAGCCAGCAAATAGGCTACCATCGTAAGTAATCGTACATTTATACCTTTGCATGTTCTACCCTCTTCATGAACGTAATAAAACTAACAAGATTGTCAATACTACTAACGACAGCATCAATAATGTATCGACTGTTTGCCATTTTAACTGGCGATATTTCGTCCGTCCCTCACCACCGCGGTAGCCACGAGCTTCCATTGCAATCGCAAGCTCCTCGGCCCGCTTAAATGCACTCACAAACAATGGAACTAATAATGGGACAATCGCTTTAAACCGCTCTTTTAAAGGGCCAGAAGAGAAGTCAACGCCTCTTGCCATTTGTGCCTTCATAATCTTATCTGTCTCTTCCATCAAAGTCGGAATGAACCGTAGCGCAATCGACATCATTAGCGACAATTCATGTACGGGTAGCTTCCACTTTTTAAAAGGATGCAGAAGTGTCTCCATCCCATCTGTTATGGAGATTGGGTTCGTTGTTAACGTTAGTAATGAAGTGACAAGTATCAAAAACGTAAATCGGAGTGAAATGAAAAGACCTTGCCTCAAGCCCCCATCATAAATCTCTAACCAACCGAAATTGAACACCACTTCTCCTTCTTTAGTAAACAGAATATGCAGGACAAATGTAAACACAATTAGAAATAAAATCGGCTTTAAGCCGTTATATAAAAAACGAATGGGTATTTTTGAAAGGATCAGCAAAATAAATGTAAACAGACCAATCAATCCATAGGATATCACATTGTTCGCCAAAAAAATGATACACACAAATAAAAAAACAAGAAGTAGCTTTGAACGCGGGTCCATCTTATGGACCGTAGAATCAACAGGAACATATCTACCGAGAATCATTTTATCAAGCATTATCGACTCCCCCGTTCCATTGCCTTTTTAACTTCAATAGCCAGATCCTCAATCGATAAACAAGGGCGATCAAAACGAACACCCAACTCTTTTTGTAGCTTCAATTGAAATCGAACTGTGTCTGGAACATCCAGACCTAACTCAAGGAGCTGTTCCGGTTGTGAAAAGATATCAAATGGAGCCCCTTTTTTAAATACAGTACCTTGGTGCATAATGATGATTTCATCTGCATAGCGAGCTGCATCCTCCATACTGTGGGTAACAAGTATTGTTGAAATTCCTCTTTCTTTATGGAGCTGGTAGAACATGTCCATAATCTCCATCCTACCACGGGGATCTAGCCCTGCTGTCGGCTCATCTAAGACAAGAACATCCGGCTCCATTGCGAGAACACCTGCAATCGCCACTCTGCGCATTTGACCACCTGATAAGTCAAATGGGGATTTCTCAAGAATCTCTTCAGCCATGCCCACCTGTTTTAACGCTTTTCTCGCACGAACCTTTGCATCTTTCTCTGAAACCCCAAAATTCATAGGGCCAAAGCAAATGTCCTTTTCAACCGTTTCTTCGAATAACTGGTGCTCGGGAAACTGAAATACAATCCCTACGCTTCTCCTGATTGCACGAAGATGCTTTTCCTTACGACCGGACTCAATTGTACGATCGCCAATCATGATGGAGCCCTTTGTAGGCTTCAGCAATGCGTTTAAATGTTGAAGCAATGTCGATTTCCCTGAACCTGTATGTCCAATAATTGCCGTATACGTTCCTGAATCAATGTCCATATTCACATCATGTAATGCTAAATGTTCGAACGGTGTGTTTATTTGGTATCGATATTCTACATCTTTGAGTGTAATTCGCATAGTTCTCTCACCAACTCTTCCTCTGTCAAATGGCTTTTTATTAATCCAATTCCACGTTCTTTTAATTCTTTACTTAATTTGACGGAAAAAGGGATATCAAGACCTAGCGCTATTAACTCACTTTCCATTTGAAAAATATCCGTTGGTATTCCTTCGCGATAAAGCTTCCCTTCATTCATCACAATCATTCGGTCAGCCTTCGCAGCTTCCTCAAGATCATGGGTAATGGAGATAACCGTTAAAAGATTCTCTTCTTTCAGTTCTCTCACGGTTTCTAGTACTTCTTCCCTACCTCTTGGATCAAGCATAGAAGTCGCTTCATCTAAAATTATCAGATCTGGCTGCAAAGCAAGAACACCTGCAATCGCCACTCTCTGCTTTTGACCCCCTGATAGATGGTGCGGCTCTTGATTGAGAAAGCTACCCATTTTCACTTTGTTTAAGGCATTTTGCACCCTTTGAACCATTTCTGTTCGCGCAATACCTGCATTTTCCAAACCAAAAGCCACATCATCCTGCACAGTAGCTCCGACAAATTGATTATCTGGATTTTGAAAAACCATCCCAATTTTGCTCCGAGCTTCCCAAACTGTCTCTTCAGTCAATTCGCTTCCGTCGACAAGAATAGTCCCTGCCTGAGGAAATTGAAGACCATTAAGAAGCTTTGCAAGTGTTGACTTACCAGAACCGTTATGACCTACAATCGCAAGCCACTCACCTTCGTATATATCAAAAGAAACAAGATCTACTGCATTTCTTGTTTGACCTTCATATTTGAAAACGACATTTTCCAATGAAACGAGTTTCTTCCCCATTGTGCTCTCTCCTATCCTCAGCTATCCTCTTCTTATCTTATCTCAGCTCATATTGAAATGAAACCTTATATATTTTGGGATAAAAAAAAACGCTGCACCCCTTCCACCGAAATGTTTCGGTAAATTAAGGGCAGCTTTTCCTAAATACTCATTTCGATAAATGAGTATATTCTTATTACGCTTTCACATAAGCGGGAAGGGGTACTTGAGCTAGACGTGAAGGTAACAGCATTCTGCATACCAGCCATCGTAACACTCAAATAGCGATTTCTTGTATGACTTTTCTAGTTGTATATAAAAGAAAAGGACGAAGAACAAGTCTTTGTTCAACTGTCCTAAGCCCTCATCAAAGCTGTTATTAAACTAACTCGATAACTACGATTGGTGCAGCGTCTCCGCGACGTGGACCCATTTTCAAAATACGAGTATAACCGCCTTGACGTTCTTCGTAACGAGGAGCGATGTCACTGAATAATTTTTGAAGAGCATCTTGCCCGCTTTCAGCGTTAGCCACTTCTTTACGGATGAAGCTAGCTGCTTGACGACGAGCGTGTAAGTCACCACGTTTACCAAGAGTAATCATTTTTTCAACAACAGAACGGATTTCTTTAGCACGCGCTTCTGTAGTTTCGATACGCTCATGAATGATAAGATCAGTAGCTAAATCACGAAGTAATGCTTTACGTTGAGCGCTAGTGCGTCCTAACTTTCTGTAACCCATTTAGAGATTCCCTCCTTCTATAGAAGTTAAATATTCATTGTTCGAGGCTTACAGTAAAATGCCTAGTTTAGCTTAGCCAACTAGTCATCAGTCATCTTTACGAAGACCTAAGCCTAATTCTTCAAGTTTCGCTTTCACTTCTTCAAGTGATTTGCGTCCTAAATTTCGTACTTTCATCATGTCTTCTTCCGTTTTGTGAGCAAGCTCTTGAACGGTATTAATTCCAGCACGTTTCAGGCAGTTATAAGAACGAACAGAAAGATCTAGTTCCTCGATAGTCATCTCAAGAACTTTTTCTTTTTGGTCTTCTTCTTTTTCTACCATAATTTCAGCATTTTGAGCTTCATCAGTTAAACCAACGAAAATATTCAAATGCTCTGTTAAAATCTTAGCCCCAAGAGCAACTGCCTCTTGTGGTCCATTGCTTCCATCTGTCCAAACGTCAAACGTTAATTTGTCATAGTTAGTCATCTGGCCTACACGAGTATTTTCAACTTGGTAGGAAACACGAGCTACAGGAGTATAGATCGAATCGATTGGAATCACACCAATTGGCTGGTCTTCTCTTTTGTTCTGATCAGCAGGAGTATATCCACGGCCGCGACGAGCCATTAAACGCATACGCATATGGCCATTTTTCCCAATAGTAGCAATGTGTAAATCCGGATTAAGGATTTCCACGTCACTGTCATGAGTGATATCAGCAGCTGTAACAACTCCCTCACCCTGCACATCAATTTCAAGCGTCTTTTCTTCATCGGAATAAATCTTTAGAGCAAGCTTTTTCACATTAAGAATGATAGAAGTTACATCTTCTACGACGCCTTCAATTGTTGAGAACTCATGCAGCACTCCATCAATTTGTATAGATGTGACAGCAGCACCTGGGAGTGAGGATAAAAGAATACGACGTAAGGAGTTACCCAAAGTTGTTCCATATCCACGCTCAAGTGGCTCTACGACGAACTTGCCATACTTGGCGTCATCGCTGATTTCAACCGTTTCGATTTTTGGTTTTTCTATTTCGATCATTTAACAAACCCTCCTTCAAAACGTCGAAACCCCGGTTAGTAAGTATCCGAACTTATAACCGAAATTCCCCATGTATACGTTCCCGCTTGTGAGCAACAACTGAATTAATCATTCTGTTAGAACGCAAACTTAGTATTATGTCCCATTATAGACATGAATACAAAATTTATACAGAAAAATTAAACACGGCGACGTTTTGGTGGACGGCATCCGTTATGAGGAACTGGAGTTACGTCTTTAATTGCAGTTACTTCTAGTCCAGCAGCTTGAAGTGCACGAATTGCAGCTTCACGTCCAGCACCTGGTCCTTTTACAGTAACTTCAAGAGTTTTCATACCATGTTCGATTGATGTTTTTGCAGCAGTTTCAGCAGCCATTTGAGCAGCGAATGGAGTCGATTTACGTGATCCACGGAAACCTAGTGCTCCAGCACTTGACCATGAAATTGCGTTACCATGTGAATCTGTGATAGTAACAATCGTATTATTGAAAGTAGAACGAATATGCGCGATACCTGTTTCTATATTCTTTTTCACACGACGTTTACGTGTATTAGTTTTACGTGCCATGAAATGTAACCTCCTTTACTGATTATTTTTTCTTGTTAGCTACTGTACGACGAGGTCCTTTACGCGTACGAGCGTTGTTTTTTGTATTTTGTCCGCGAACTGGAAGACCACGACGGTGGCGTAAACCACGGTAGCTACCAATTTCCATTAGACGTTTGATATTTAGAGAAATTTCACGACGAAGGTCACCTTCTACTTTTAAAGCATCGATGATTTCACGGATTTTGTTTAATTCATCTTCCGTTAAGTCGCGAGTACGAGTTTGTTCAGAAATACCAGCATCTGCAAGAATTTTAATCGCAGTTTGTTTTCCAATACCGAAAATATATGTTAAAGAAATGACAATACGTTTGTCACGGGGAATATCAACACCAGCAATACGTGCCATTGATGTGTGCACCTCCTTCTATATTAGCCTTGTTTTTGTTTATGTTTAGGGTTTTCGCAAATAACCATAACTTTACCTTTTCTGCGGATAACTTTACACTTTTCGCAGATTGGCTTTACAGATGGTCTGACTTTCATTGCTATCTAACCTCCTTATACAGATCGGAGCGTAACCAGATTATTTAAATCGGTATGTGATTCTGCCGCGAGTTAGATCATACGGGGAAAGCTCAACCGTAACTTTATCTCCAGGCAAAATGCGAATAAAGTGCATACGAATTTTACCGGATACATGAGCTAAAACAGTATGACCATTTTCTAATTCTACCTTAAACATTGCATTTGGCAAAGTCTCTTGTACTGTGCCTTCTACTTCAATTACATCGTCTTTCGCCATTAAGTGATTCTCCCTTCTCTATGCATGGACCCATTTAGCAAATGAACAATATCACCTTTGTAATACATTGTCAATGAAGACAAAGATCCGTGGGAAATATAGCTCTCTCCAAAAATGGTTCACATCTTTCCGTCAACTTTACTTTCGTCCATCATCCTCTAAAGTCTTCACATCTCTGCTTTTTCAGATTGCGCCTTTAAACACGGGCGTAACCGTACCAGGCTTCTACCGATAACCAAGTTTTAGGCGGATCGGTTTGAGGAATATTTGGCCCTCATGTAAGTCTTGACCGATTATGTGGCCTCCATACTCTCTACTGAAAGAGAAGCTTCCAGCCTTAACATAGGTTTGAATAGCATGGGAGATGTTTGAAAGACGCACAAGTTACGCGCTTCTTTAAAACTCTCTATATAATGACTCTAGCTTCTTTAAAGAGTCGTTTTATTTCTCTAAAACCTTATCGCAGAGTTGACAGCAGCTTATTGATATCTTCAAAAACAATATTAATATCCTGTTGACCGTTAATGTTGCGTACATAACCCTTCACTTCATAGAAGTCAAGAAGTGGTTGTGTTTGCTTAAGATTTACGTCCAGACGATTCTGAACCGTTTCTTCATTGTCATCAGCACGTTGATATAGCTCTCCGCCGCAACGGTCACATACATCATTAACTGCAGGAGGATTGAAAACAAGGTGATAAGTAGCACCGCAAGATTTGCAAATGCGTCGCCCAGTCAATCTTTCCATTAAGATGCTTTTATCAACATCGATATTAATTACATATTGTAATTGTCGATCCAAGTCTGAAAGAATCTTTTCAAGCGCTTCTGCTTGAGCTACAGTTCTAGGAAAACCGTCAAGCAAGAAACCTTGACTGCAATCATCTTGACTTAATCGCTCACGAACAATACCGATTGTTACTTCATCAGGAACTAACTCGCCTTTATCCATGAATGATTTAGCTTGTAAACCAAGTTCCGTGCTATCTTTGATAGCTGCTCGGAACATATCTCCAGTTGAGATATGAGGGATGTTATACTTTTCGACGATTCTTTCGGCTTGAGTACCTTTTCCGGCACCCGGAAGACCCATTAACACTAAATTCACGTTTTGTTCCCCCTCAAACTCCATAATGGATTTTAGGGAACATCATTGTCCCCAAAACTCCATTACTTTATAAATCCTTTATAATGACGCTTTACTAACTGTGATTCAAGTTGCTTCATCGTATCAAGTGCAACACCGACAACGATTAAGATACTCGTTCCACCAATTTGTGCCGAGGCCGGCAAGTTAGCAAGTTGTATGAATATCACTGGCATTATCGCAATAGCTGCTAAAAATAGCGAGCCTACGAAAGTCAAGCGATATAACACACTTGTCACATAATCTTGCGTCGCTTTTCCTGGTCGGATACCTGGTACATAGCCACCCTGTTTCTTCAGATTATCTGCCATTTGTTCAGGATTAACTTGAATAAATGCATAAAAATAAGAAAATGCAATGATAAGAGCCACGTAGATGACCATACCAATCGGGTGTTCATAAGTTAGATTATTAGCTATCCATTCTGTAACCTTATTCGAGCCAAAGAATGAAGCGATTGTTGTCGGCGTAACAAGAAATGCCATGGCAAAGATTACAGGTATAACACCTGCAGCATTTACTTTTAACGGTAAGTGTGTAGATTGCCCTCCCGCTGGTGTACGACCAGCAGCCGCACGCTTAGCGTATTGGATCGGAATTTTACGTAGTGCTTGTTGGATAAAGATAACAGCAACTACAACTGCTAACACTGCAATTAAAAGTAAAACAACTGTAATAATCCTCAAGAAGAGTTGGTCTCCCGCATCTTCAAATTGCTGAGCAAAAATCTGGTTTGCAGTCGTCGGCATACCTGCAACGATACCAGCAAAGATGATAATGGAAATTCCGTTACCAACTCCTTTGGACGTAATCAGTTCTCCTAACCACAAGAGAAAAGCCGTACCAGCAGTTAATACTAGTGCAATAAGCAGATAAGTACTAACACCAGCGTTTTTGATAAGCATTCCATTAGACATATTGTTAAAGCCATAAGACATACCAAGTGCTTGGATAAATCCAAGTACAATAGTGAAATAACGGGTAAACTGAGCTAACTTACGACGTCCAGCTTCTCCTTGTTTGGACCACTCAGTGAACTTTGGAACAACATCCATCTGTAAAAGTTGGATAATGATCGAAGCCGTAATATACGGCATAATTCCCATAGCCAAGATAGAGAAGTTTTGGAGTGCCCCACCACCAAAAGTGTTAAGAACACCAAATACGCTTAGCTGATCTTGTGCCTTTAGCACATCGGCATTCACATTCGGTACGGGTATAAATGTACCGATGCGATAGACGATGAGCATTAAAAGGGTAAACATAATTTTGTTTCTTATATCAGCCACGCGCATAAAGTTGGAAATCGTTTGAAACATTAGATCACCTCAGTTGTACCGCCAGCTGCTTCAATAGCTTCTTTTGCAGTAGAGGAGAATTTATGAGCTTTAACAGTAAGCTTTTTCTCAACATTGCCTTTAGCAAGAATTTTAATTCCTGCTTTTTCTTTACTTACAATACCTGTCTCAATTAATAGAGCAGGTGTTACCTCAGTACCATCCTCGAAGCGGTTTAATACTTCAAGATTTACGATAGCATAGTCTTTACGGTTAATGTTCGTAAACCCGCGTTTAGGCAAACGTCTGAATAAAGGAGTTTGACCACCTTCGAATCCAGGACGTACTCCGCCACCAGAACGAGCATTTTGACCTTTATGGCCTTTACCTGCTGTTTTACCGTTGCCAGAACCAATACCGCGACCTTTACGTTTACGCTCTTTACGAGCACCTTCTGCAGCTTTTAATTCATGAAGTTTCATTGTTGTTGGCACCTCCTTGTTAAGTGGTAGTTATTTTATTGTTCGTTTACAGTAACAAGATGAGCAACTTTGTTAATCATACCGCGAATCGCAGGGTTATCATCATGAACAACTGTTTGATGCATTTTGCGTAAACCCAGAGTGTTAACTGTAACGCGTTGGTCATCCGGACGACCAATCAAGCTGCGAGTGAGGGTAATTTCTAATTTATTTGCCATTGATATTCCCTCCTTATCCTAACAGTTCTTCTACTGATTTACCACGTAGTTTTGCTACGTCCTCAGCACGTTTTAATTGCTTTAATCCTTCAACTGTAGCACGAACCATATTAATAGGCGTGTTCGTTCCAAGTGATTTCGAAAGAATGTCACTTACTCCACCTAATTCTAGTACCGCACGAACCGGACCACCAGCGATAACTCCTGTACCTTCAGAAGCAGGTTTTAAAAGGACATGACCTGCACCAAAGCGACCGTTCACTAGATGTGGAATTGTCGTACCAACGACAGGAACCGTTACTAGATTTTTCTTAGCATCCTCAATAGCTTTACGGATTGCATCAGGTACTTCTTGTGCTTTACCTGTTCCAAAGCCAACGTGACCATTCTTGTCACCTACAACTACAAGTGCAGTGAAACGGAAACGACGTCCGCCTTTTACAACTTTAGCTACGCGGTTAACTGTTACTACACGCTCTTCAAGTTCTAATTTATTAGGATCAATACCTCGCATCAGTTTTGTCCCTCCTTTATCTATTAAAATTGTAAGCCGTTTTCACGAGCAGCGTCAGCTAATGCTTTAACACGTCCGTGGAAAAGGTATCCACCGCGGTCAAATACAACAGCGCTGTGTCCTTTTTCAACTGCACGTTTAGCAATAAGTGCGCCAACTTGTTTAGCAGCTTCTGCATTACCTGCTGCTTCAATATTAAGCTCTTTATCAAGAGTAGAAGCACTTGCTAGAGTTACGCCATTTGCATCGTCAATTAATTGAGCGTAAATGTGTTTGTTCGAACGGAACACATTTAAACGAGGACGAGCTTCAGTTCCAGAAAGTTTTGCACGAACACGTGCATGTCTTTTCTGACGAGTAGCGTTTTTATCAAGCTTCGTAATCATTTACGTCACTCCTTTCATTTACTCAGGCGACATTACTTACCTGTTTTACCTTCTTTACGACGAACAAATTCGCCTTCGTAACGGATACCTTTACCTTTATAAGGCTCTGGCGGACGAACTTGACGAACATCAGCAGCTAATGCGCCAACGCGTTCTTTGTTAATCCCTTTGATAATAACTTTTGTATTTGAAGGAACTTCAACTTCTAGTCCTTGTTCAACATCGAATTCAACCGGGTGAGAATATCCTACACTTAGGACAAGTTTATTACCTTGCTTTTGAGCACGGTAACCTACCCCGATAAGTTCTAGAGTTTTTTCAAATCCTTTAGAAACACCCTCAACCATGTTTGCGATAACCGCACGAGTTGTACCATGAAGGGCACGGTGTTCTTTTGCGTCAGATGGACGTGTTACGGTTAACACGTTTTCTTCCATAGAAATTGTAAGATCTGAATTGAAAGTTCTAGATAATTCACCTTTTGGTCCTTTAACAGCTACTTCACTACCATTGATAGTTACTGTTACACCAGCAGGAATTTCAATAGGTTTTTTACCTATACGTGACATTTAGTGCACCTCCATTCTTGTGAAAATGTATTACCAAACGTATGCTAGCACTTCTCCGCCAACTTGTTTAGCGCGAGCTTCTTTATCTGTTAAAACTCCATGAGAAGTAGAAACAATTGCGATACCTAAACCATTAAGAACGCGTGGAACCTCACCAGTTTTCGCATAAACACGTAGACCAGGTTTACTGATACGTTTTAGTCCTGTGATAACACGTTCATTGTTTGCACCGTATTTTAAGAAGATGCGGATGATACCTTGTTTGTTGTCTTCGATTAACTCAACGTCACGTACGAAGCCTTCACGCTTTAAGATCTCAGCAACTTCCTTTTTGATCTTAGAAGCGGGAACTTCCAATTTCTCGTGACGAACCATATTCGCATTACGAATGCGAGTCAGCATATCTGCAACAGGATCTGTCATGACCATTATTATTTACCTCCTTCCCATAATCGGGTTTTACCAGCTAGCTTTTTTCACGCCAGGAATTTGTCCTTTATATGCAAGTTCACGGAAACAAATACGGCATAGTTTAAATTTACGGTATACAGAGTGTGGACGTCCGCAACGTTCGCAACGTGTGTACTCTTGAACACCAAATTTAGCTCCGCGTTTTTGCTTCACGATCATTGATTTTTTAGCCACGTTTTCGCCTCCCTTTACTTAGAGATTACTTTTGGAACGGCATTCCTAATTGAGTAAGTAGTTCACGAGATTCTTCGTCAGTATTAGCGGTCGTTACAATAACGATATCCATACCACGAACTTTGCTCACTTTATCGTAGTCAATCTCAGGGAAGATAAGTTGCTCTTTAACACCCAAAGTGTAGTTCCCGCGACCATCAAAAGATTTTTTTGAAACTCCGCGGAAGTCACGTACACGTGGTAAAGAAACAGAAACTAGCTTATCAAGGAAATCATACATACGCTCACCGCGTAATGTAATTTTCGCACCGATAGGCATACCTTCACGTAGACGGAAGCCTGCGATAGATTTTTTAGCTTTTGTTACAACAGGTTTTTGTCCGGATAGAAGTGCCAATTCTTCAACAGCAACATCTAATGCTTTTGAATTTGAAACTGCATCACCAACACCCATGTTAATAACGATTTTATCCACTTTAGGGACTTGCATTACTGATTTATAATTAAATTTGCTCACTAGAGCAGGACTAATTTCTTTTTGAAATTTTTCTTTTAGGCGGTTCATTACTTAGTGTACCTCCCTTCATTAATGACTTATTTATCTAAAGATTCACCTGAAATTTTAGCTACGCGTACTTTTTTGCCGTCTTCAATCTTATAACCAACACGAGTTGGTTTACCTGTTTTCGGATCAAGTGGCATAACATTGGATGCGTGAATAGCAGCTTCTCTACTGATGATTCCACCTTGTGGATTCAATTGAGATGGCTTAGAGTGCTTTTTCACGATATTAATTCCTTCAACAAGCACACGATTTTTCTTAGGGTATGCTACAAGAATTGTACCTTGTTTGCCTTTGTCCTTACCAGAGATGACTACGACTTTGTCACCTTTTTTAACATGCATTAGCTTCGCACCTCCTTGAAAGGCTTTTTACGATATTTATCATTATAAAACTTCTGGAGCAAGTGATACGATTTTCATAAAGTTGCTGTCACGTAGTTCACGTGCAACAGGTCCAAAAATACGTGTTCCACGCGGGCTCTTATCATCTTTAATAATGACACATGCATTTTCATCGAAACGAATGTAAGATCCATCAGGACGACGCATACCGCGTTTTGTACGTACAACAACTGCTTTAACTACTTCACCTTTTTTAACAACGCCACCTGGTGTTGCTTGTTTGACTGTTACAACGATAACATCACCGATGTTAGCAGTTTTACGGCCTGAACCACCAAGAACTTTAATTGTTAGTACTTCACGAGCACCAGAGTTATCAGCTACTTTTAAACGTGATTCTTGTTGAATCATGTACGAAACCTCCCTTCGGATTTAACTTAATCCGAACATAGATTAGATAATTACAGCTTTTTCTACTACTTCTAATAAACGGAAACGTTTTGTAGCGGATAATGGACGAGTTTCCATTACTTTAACTACATCGCCAATTTTAGCTTCATTTAACTCATCATGAGCCTTGAATTTCTTAGAATACTTTACGCGCTTACCGTATAGTGAGTGCTTTTTGTAAGTTTCTATAAGAACAGTTACCGTTTTATCCATTTTGTCGGATACAACGCGTCCAGTATATACTTTACGTTGGTTGCGTTCGCTCATTCTGCAAACCTCCCCTCAATTATCGATTGTTGACACCGATCTCTCTTTCACGAACAACTGTTTTCATACGAGCGATCGATTTACGAACTTCACGAATACGTGCTGTATTTTCAAGTTGTCCAGTAGCTAACTGGAAACGAAGATTAAATAATTCTTCTTTAAGAGATTTTACTTTTTGTTCAATTTCGGCAGTGGTTAACTCTTTAATTTCATTAGCCTTCATTTGATTCACCACCAATTTCTTGACGTTTAACAAACTTACATTTAATCGGAAGTTTGTGTGCTGCAAGACGTAACGCTTCTCGTGCCACCTCTTCAGATACGCCAGAGATTTCAAACATTACTTTACCCGGTTTTACAACTGCAACCCAGCCTTCAGGTGCCCCTTTACCGGAACCCATACGTACTTCTAGAGGTTTAGCAGTGTATGGTTTGCTTGGGAAAATTTTGATCCAAACCTTACCACCACGTTTCATATAACGAGTCATAGCGATACGAGCAGCTTCGATTTGACGGTTTGTAATCCATGATGCATCTATTGCTTGAAGGCCATATTCACCGAAGTGTACTTCAGTTCCGCCTTTAGCATTACCTCTCATTTTACCGCGATGTTCACGACGGTATTTAACGCGTTTAGGCAATAACATATTATTTTCCTCCTTCCTCAGATTTCTTCTTAGTAGGAAGAACTTCTCCACGATAGATCCATATTTTCACGCCTAGCTTACCATAAGTAGTATCCGCTTCAGCATGTGCATAGTCAATGTCAGCGCGAAGTGTGTGTAGAGGTACAGTTCCTTCACTGTAGTGTTCAGCACGAGCGATATCAGCTCCGCCAAGTCGACCAGATACTTGTGTTTTGATTCCTTTAGCGCCAGCACGCATAGTACGTTGAATCGCTTGTTTTTGTGCACGACGGAACGAAACACGGTTTTCTAATTGACGTGCTACGTTTTCAGCAACTAATTTAGCATCAAGATCTGCTCTTTTAATTTCGATGATATTAATATGAACTCTTTTACCAGTTAACTGGTTCAAAGCTTTACGAAGTGCTTCAACTTCAGTACCACCTTTACCAATAACCATACCTGGTTTAGCAGTGTGTACTGAAACATTTACGCGGTTAGCAGCACGTTCAATTTCAACTTTTGATACAGAAGCATCGCTTAAACGTTTCGTGATATACTCACGAACTTTAAGATCTTCATGCAAAAGAGTAGCATAGTCTTTATCAGCGTACCATTTCGATTCCCAATCACGAATAATTCCGATACGCATACCGATTGGATTTATCTTTTGACCCACAGTTTACCCCTCCTTCTTTTCTGATACAACGATAGTAATATGACTAGTACGTTTGTTAATCGCACTCGCACGACCCATTGCGCGTGGACGGAAACGTTTCAATGTTGGTCCTTCATTTACGTATGCCTCTGAAACAACTAGGTTATTGATATCCATTTCGTAGTTGTGTTCTGCGTTTGCAACAGCAGACTTCAAAACTTTTTCTACGATTGGAGAAGCGGCTTTTGGAGTTAAGCGAAGAATCGCTACAGCTTCACCTAATTGTTTTCCTCGAATTAAATCTGCAACTAAACGGACTTTACGAGGAGCAATACGAACTGTTCTAGCAACAGCTTTTGCTTGCATGAGATGCCCTCCTCTCGTTAACGTCTTGTTTTCTTATCATCACTTGCGTGACCTTTATAAGTACGTGTAGGTGCGAATTCGCCAAGTTTATGACCTACCATGTCTTCCGTTACATAAACCGGTACGTGTTTACGACCATCATAGACAGCGATTGTGTGACCGATAAATTGTGGGAAGATTGTTGAACGACGAGACCAAGTCTTAATAACTTGTTTCTTCTCAGTTTCATTTAACTTTTCAACCTTAACGATCAAATGCTCATCAACAAATGGACCTTTTTTTAAGCTGCGACCCATGAGTGTACCTCCCTTCGTGATTGTGCTACGGCTCTATATATGAACCGTAGTTCAATCCCGTTATTTTTTACGACGACGCACGATAAATTTATCGGATTTGTTTTTCTTCTTACGGGTTTTAGCACCAAGAGTTGGTTTACCCCAAGGAGACATTGGAGATTTACGTCCGATAGGTGAACGGCCTTCCCCACCACCATGTGGGTGATCATTCGGGTTCATTACAGATCCACGAACTGTTGGGCGTTTTCCTAACCAGCGTGAACGTCCGGCTTTACCGATGTTGATTAATTCGTGTTGCTCATTACCCACTTGACCGATAGTAGCACGGCAAGTTGCAAGAATCATACGAACCTCACCAGAATTTAAACGTACAAGTACATAACGACCTTCTTTACCAAGAACTTGTGCAGATGTACCTGCAGAACGGACTAATTGTCCACCTTTTCCTGGTTTTAATTCGATGTTATGGATTACTGTACCAACTGGAATGTTTGCTAATGGAAGAGCGTTACCTACTTTAATATCAGCGTCAACGCCTGACATAATCTCCATGCCTACTTCTAGGTTTTTAGGAGCTAGGATATAACGTTTTTCTCCATCTAAATAGTTAATTAATGCAATGTTTGCAGAACGATTTGGATCGTACTCAATTGTAGCAACGCGTCCTGGTATACCATCTTTGATTCGTTTGAAATCAATGATACGGTATTGACGCTTATGGCCGCCACCTTGATGACGAACTGTTAACTTACCTTGGTTATTACGGCCGCCTTTACGTGTTAAAGGAGCAAGTAATGATTTTTCTGGTTTGCTTGCAGTAATCTCAGCAAAGTCAGATGTAGTCATATTACGTCGACCGTTAGAGGTAGGTTTATACTTTTTAATCGCCATGTGTATTTCCCTCCTTCTCTAATGAATTAAGCTTCGAATAATTCGATTTCTTTGCTATCAGCAGTTAGTTTAACAATCGCTTTACGGCGTTTGTTTGTATAACCTGCATGTTTACCCATGCGTTTAAATTTACCTTTGTAGTTCATGATGTTAACTTTCTCAACTTGTACGTCAAAGATTTCTTGAACAGCATCTTTAACTTGAGTCTTGTTAGCTTTCACATCAACTTCAAACGTATACTTCTTCTCAGCCATTGCGTCTGAAGAAGCTTCTGTAATTACTGGTCGCTTAATGATATCACGAACATCCATTATGCTAGAGCCTCCTCTACTTTTTGAACAGCAGATTTAGTCAAGATCAATTTGTTGTGTGAAACAACATCAAGAACATTAAGACCATTCGCCTCTACAACAGTAACACCTGGGATGTTACGAGCAGATAACGCAACTTTCTCATCTAAACCGTCAGTTACGATCAACGTTTTAGTTTCAATAGAAAGTCCTTTAAGAACAGCTGCAAATTCTTTTGTTTTTGGAGCTTCGAAAACTAGGTTTTCAAGTACTAATACATTATCTTCAAGGACTTTAGCCGATAAAGCAGATTTAATCGCTAAACGACGAACCTTTTTAGGTAATTTGTAAGAGTAGCTTCTTGGTGTCGGACCGAATACAGTACCGCCGCCACGCCATTGTGGTGAACGAATTGAACCTTGACGCGCACGTCCAGTTCCTTTTTGTTTCCATGGTTTACGACCGCCGCCTGCAACTTCAGAACGAGTTTTCACTTTATGAGTTCCTTGTCTTAAAGAAGCTCTTTGCATGATAATTGCTTCAAATAATACAGAATTATTAGGTTCAATTCCGAAAATCGACTCATTTAGTTCGATATCGCCAACTTTTGAGCCAGTTTGGTTGAACAATGTAACTTTTGGCATTCTAATGCTCCTCCTTTCTCAGATATTACTTAGCTTTAACAGCAGACTTAACTTTGATTAAAGCTTTTCTCGCACCCGGAACATTACCTTTTACTAAAAGTAAGTTACGTTCTACATCCACTTTAACAATTGTTAAGTTTTGAACAGTTACTTGTTCTCCACCCATACGTCCTGGTAATAATTTACCTTTGAATACGCGGTTTGGAGCAACAGGACCCATTGAACCTGGTCGACGGTGGTAACGTGATCCGTGAGTCATTGGTCCACGAGATTGTCCGTGGCGCTTGATTGCACCTTGGAAACCTTTACCTTTAGAGATCCCTGTTACATCTACTGTATCGCCTTCTGCGAAAATACTAACTTTGACTTCTTGACCTAATTCGTAATCAGCTGGATTTGCTGAACGGAATTCGCGAACGAAGCGCTTAGGTGCAGTGTTTGCTTTTTGAACATGGCCTTTTTCAGGTTTATTCGAAAGCTTTTCACGTTTATCTTCAAAACCGATTTGAATTGCTTCATAACCGTCAGTTTCAATTGTTTTCTTTTGAAGAACTACGTTGTTAGCTGCTTCGATTACTGTTACTGGAATAAGTTCACCATTTTCAGCAAATACTTGCGTCATACCAATTTTTCTTCCTAAGATTCCTTTGGTCATTAGTCACACCTCCTGATTTTTTTCTAATTTTCTATAATTAAAGTTTGATTTCAATGTCAACACCAGATGGTAAGTCTAAACGCATCAATGAATCAACTGTTTGAGGAGTTGGATTCACGATATCGATAAGACGTTTGTGAGTACGCATCTCGAATTGCTCACGAGAATCTTTATATTTGTGAACTGCACGAAGAACCGTGTAAACAGAACGTTCAGTTGGTAATGGGATTGGACCCGATACAGCAGCACCAGAACGTTTTGCAGTTTCAACAATTTTCTCAGCAGATTGATCAAGGATTCGGTGATCATATGCTTTTAAACGAATACGAATCTTTTGTTTTGCCATTATTTTCCCTCCTTTTCGCCTATTTTCTAAATAGACTTTCTCATTGGAAATTTCCCACACACTCGCCATGGCAAAGCGGCCGGGTGTGTCAGCAACCTTCCAAATCATCGCAGTCAAAGACCAACATTGTCTATTATATCTAAAGCACCTAAAATAATCAAGTAAAACTTAAACATTTCTTTGTGCAAGACACTTTTACTATTATACATAGTAAGTAACTCTTTATCAAGTTTAATTTTTATATGCATTTTTTATGATTCGTCTCTTACTATCAATAGTCATCTGAACTTCAATGTACTTTATCAAACATCTAGTAAAGATCCTACTGTAAACATCTATTCGTTCTTGTACTTAAAACAGAATACAGTATGGAAGAAGAGTTTGTAAATAGGAAAATATAGGGGACGTTCCTTGATTAGGGTACCTTAACTTTTGCAATATGAACTGAATTTGTACGATTTTACAGATAACCTTAATGATCTTTGACCAAATTCGCAAGCTATTTTACTGATCTTTTTAGAACAAACTCTTATCCTTTCCTTTTTAAAATACAAAAAGGGAGCAGCCGGCGTCCCTGCTGCTCCCTTTCGAAAGGCGTCCCTTTCAATTATTCAATTACTCAGTGATTTTAGCAACTACACCAGCGCCTACAGTACGTCCACCCTCACGGATAGAGAATTTAGTACCTTCTTCGATAGCGATTGGTGCAATTAGTTCTACTGTCATTTCAATGTTATCTCCAGGCATAACCATTTCTACGCCTTCAGGAAGATTACAGATACCAGTTACATCCGTTGTACGGAAGTAGAATTGTGGACGGTAGTTTGTGAAGAATGGAGTATGACGTCCACCTTCTTCTTTTGAAAGAACATAAACTTCCGCTTTGAATTTAGTGTGTGGAGTGATTGAACCTGGTTTAGCAAGTACTTGTCCACGTTGGATATCTTCACGAGAAACCCCACGAAGAAGTGCTCCAATGTTGTCACCAGCTTCAGCATAATCAAGAAGCTTACGGAACATTTCAACACCAGTTACAGTAGTTGGTTTTGGCTCTTCAGTCATACCGATGATGTCTACAACATCTCCGACTTTAACTTGTCCACGCTCAACACGTCCTGTAGCAACTGTTCCACGACCAGTGATTGAGAATACATCCTCAACTGGTAACATGAATGGTTTGTCAGTGTCACGAGTTGGGTTTGGAATATATTCATCAACAGCGTTCATTAATTCATGAATTTTTTCTTCCCAAGCTGCTTCACCTTCAAGAGCTTTAAGAGCAGAACCTTTGATTACTGGAATATCATCACCAGGGAATTCATATTCAGAAAGAAGGTCACGAATTTCCATTTCTACTAATTCAAGTAACTCTTCGTCGTCAACCATGTCACATTTGTTCATGAATACAACTAGGAAAGGAACACCTACTTGACGAGAAAGAAGGATGTGCTCACGAGTTTGTGGCATTGGGCCGTCAGCAGCAGATACTACTAAGATTCCGCCGTCCATTTGTGCAGCACCAGTGATCATGTTTTTAACATAGTCAGCGTGACCTGGGCAGTCAACGTGTGCATAGTGACGAGCTTCTGTTTCATACTCAACGTGTGAAGTAGAAATTGTGATACCACGTTCTCTTTCTTCTGGTGCACCGTCGATTTGGTCATATCCGCGTGCTTCTGCACCACCTGCTTTTGCAAGTACAGTTGTGATAGCAGCTGTAAGAGTTGTTTTACCATGGTCAACGTGACCAATTGTTCCAACGTTAACGTGTGGTTTTGAACGATCAAATTTTGCTTTACCCATTAGGATATTCCTCCTTGAAATTATAAATTTTTTTTAGACTTATGACACTACGAAACAAGGTAATACCTAGTTTCGCAGCTTACATAAGTAGTTATACTTTAATAGAAGATGAAAATCAATTATTCACCTTTATTTTTTTTAACAATTTCCTCAGCGATGCTCTTCGGTACTTCTTCATAGTGATCGAAGTGCATAGAGAACGTTCCTCTTCCTTGAGTGTTAGAACGTAGAGATGTTGCATATCCGAACATTTCAGATAGTGGAACCATCGCTTTAACCATTTGTGTGTTTCCGCGAGCTTCCATACCTTCTACACGGCCACGGCGTGATGTAACGTCACCCATGATATCTCCCATGTATTCTTCTGGAATAACAACTTCTACTTTCATAATCGGCTCAAGAATAACTGGTTTACATTTAGATGCTGCATTTTTAAGTGCCATAGATGCAGCGATTTTAAATGCCATTTCGTTGGAGTCAACGTCATGGTAAGATCCGTCAAATAGTTTTGCTTTAATATCTACAAGTGGATATCCTGCGATAACACCACGATCAAGTGAGTCAACTAGACCTGCTTGAACAGCTGGGATGTACTCACGAGGAACAACACCACCGACGATAGCATTTTCAAATTCGAATCCTTTTCCTTCTTCGTTTGGAGAAAACTCGATCCAAACGTGACCAAATTGTCCACGACCACCAGATTGGCGAACGAATTTCCCTTCAACTTGCGCAGATCCACGGAATGTTTCACGGTACGCTACTTGAGGAGCACCTACGTTTGCTTCTACTTTAAACTCGCGACGCATACGGTCTACAAGGATATCTAAGTGAAGTTCTCCCATACCTGCAATAATCGTTTGACCAGTTTCTTGGTCAGTATGTGCACGGAATGTTGGATCTTCATCTTGAAGTTTTTGTAGTGCCTGACCCATTTTATCTTGGTCAGCTTTTGATTTTGGTTCAACAGAAAGTGAGATAACCGGTTCTGGGAAGACCATAGACTCAAGAATAACTTGGTCTTTGTCATCACATAATGTGTCACCAGTTGTAGTATCTTTCAAACCTACAGCAGCTGCGATGTCCCCTGCGTGTACTACAGAGATTTCTTCACGGCTATTTGCGTGCATTTGTAAGATACGACCAACACGTTCACGTTTACCTTTTGTTGAGTTGATTACGTAAGAACCAGATTGCAATGTACCAGAGTATACGCGGAAGAATGTAAGTTTCCCTACATAAGGATCCGTCATAACTTTAAATGCAAGTGCAGAGAATGGTTCTTCATCATCAGCATGGCGCTCAACTTCTTCCTCTGTGTCAGGTAGCGTACCTTTGATAGCAGGTACATCAAGAGGAGATGGTAAGTAATCAACTACTGCATTAAGCATTAATTGAACACCTTTGTGTTTGAAAGCAGTACCACAAATTACAGGGTAGAATTCAACACTAAGTGTCGCTTTACGGATTGCAGCTTTAAGTTCAGCTACTGAGATTTCTTCTCCGCCTAGGTACTTCTCCATTAATTCTTCATCAAGTTCAGCTACCGCTTCAATTAATTTCTCACGGTGTTCTTGAGCTAATTCAAGATGTTCTTCAGGGATTTCACCTTCAGAGATTTCAGTACCTTGGTCATTGCCATAGAAAGTAGCTTTCATTTCTACTAAGTCAATGATAGCTGTGAAATGATCTTCAGCGCCCACAGGAATTTGGATTGCGTGCGCGTTCGCTTGAAGGCGATCATGTAAAGTTCCTACAGAATATAGGAAATCCGCACCTGTTTTGTCCATTTTGTTTACGAACACGATACGTGGTACACCGTATGTCGTAGCTTGGCGCCAAACAGTTTCTGTTTGTGGCTCAACACCTGATTGTGCATCAAGTACAGCTACAGCTCCATCAAGTACACGTAGGGAACGCTCAACTTCTACAGTGAAGTCTACGTGTCCCGGTGTATCAATGATATTTACGCGGTTTCCATTCCATTGTGCTGTTGTAGCCGCAGATGTAATTGTAATACCACGCTCTTGCTCTTGTTCCATCCAGTCCATTTGTGATGCACCTTCGTGCGTTTCACCAATTTTATGGATTTTACCAGTGTAAAAAAGAATACGTTCGGTTGTCGTCGTTTTACCAGCATCGATGTGAGCCATGATACCGATATTACGCGTATTTGCTAAGGAGAACTCTCTTGCCATCTTGGTCTTTCTCCTTCCTTTTTATGAGAATGTTTTTATATAATACAATCTTACCAACGGTAATGAGCAAACGCTTTGTTAGCTTCTGCCATTTTGTGTGTATCTTCACGTTTCTTAACAGCTGCTCCAGTGTTGTTTGCAGCATCCATGATTTCGTAAGCTAAACGCTCTTCCATCGTTTTTTCTCCACGAGAACGAGAATAGTTTACTAACCAACGAAGACCAAGAGTTGAACGTCGATCTGGACGCACCTCAACTGGTACTTGGTAGTTAGCACCACCCACACGGCGTGCTTTTACTTCTAGTACAGGCATGATGTTTTTAAGTGCTTGTTCAAACACTTCCATCGGGTTGTTGCCAGTACGTTCTTGGATTGTATCAAATGCAGAATAAAGAATTTTTTGTGATTTACCTCTTTGTCCATCAACCATCATTTTGTTGATTAAACGAGTCACAAGTTTTGAATTATAAATTGGATCTGGTAATACGTCTCTTTTAGAAACAGGTCCTTTACGAGGCATTATGTTTCCTCCTTTCGGTGTAGTTCATATTTTGGTTCTATTATTTTTTTGGTGCTTTTGGACGTTTTGTTCCGTATTTAGAACGACTTTGCATACGGTTATTCACTCCAGCTGTATCAAGCGCACCACGAACGATGTGATAACGTACCCCTGGTAAATCTTTTACACGACCTCCACGGATTAGTACCACGCTGTGTTCTTGTAGGTTATGTCCGATACCAGGAATGTAAGCTGTTACTTCGATACCATTCGTCAAACGTACACGCGCATATTTACGTAACGCTGAGTTTGGTTTTTTCGGTGTCATAGTTCCCACACGAGTACAAACACCGCGTTTTTGTGGAGAAGTTACGTTAGTTTGTGATTTTTTAAAGCTGTTATAGCCTTTGTTAAGTGCTGGTGATTTAGAGTTGTATTCTTTAGACTCGCGACCTTTACGCACTAATTGATTAATAGTAGGCATTAATTTGTCCTCCCTTCACTTTTCAGTTCTAGTACCACACATCCAGGTGGTTCATAAATGAGCAAAAACAAAGTTTTTGCAAAAAACAATTCCGCAAAAACAGTTTTACTTTTTAATGGCAACAGTAGCTGCTCCGACATCAATACCGCATGCTTTTCCAAGCATCCGCATCGAATCAACGTACGTGATTGGAACTTCTAATTCTCGAGCAGTCTCTGCAACATGAGCTGTCAGCAACAGATCAGCATCCTGTGCAATGATGACCTCTCGAATTAAATGCTGTTTGAGAGCTCTCAGGGTTTGTTTCGTTCCTATTATCACTGACTTTGCCTGTAGTACTTTTTCATAAGACATCTATCATATCCTCCAAAGTTACAGGGTATCATAGGAGCACATTTGCAATAATATCACTTATGATGTCTTTTTGTCAACTTATCTTTTAATAATAATTATATAATACCGACTCGTGATATGCATGACCTTTTAGCAAGTTTAAACTCCGTCTTGTAAAAGAGCAAGCACCTCACGAGCCAGTGTTTATATTATTACTCTACTGGGACGCTGTCTTCATTTGTATCTTCAACAATAACTGGGCTTGCCTTGCGGTAACGAAGCATTCCTGTTCCTGCTGGTACAAGTTTACCAATGATAACATTCTCTTTTAACCCAAGTAATTCATCGCGTTTTCCTTTTATCGCTGCATCTGTTAAAACTCTAGTCGTTTCTTGGAATGATGCCGCCGATAAGAAGGAATCTGTTTCTAGTGATGCTTTTGTTATACCGAGCAGTACTGGTCGGCCAGTAGCTGGGTTCTTGCCACTAAGAAGTGCGTCTGTATTCGCTTGAGTAAACTGATGCACATCAAGTAACGTTCCTGGAAGAACATCCGTTTCACCTGCATCAAGCACGCGGACTTTCCGAAGCATTTGTCTAACCATAACCTCGATATGTTTGTCCCCGATTTCTACCCCTTGCATACGGTATACATTCTGTACTTCGCTTAACAAGTACTCTTGAACTGCAAGTACGTCCGTAACTCTAAGTAACTCTTTCGGATCAATTGACCCTTCTGTTAATTCTTCTCCACGCTGTACATATGAATCTACGGACACTTTTAATCGTGCAGAGTATGGCGCGGTAAACGTGCGAGACTCAACAGCACCTTGGACCACAATCTCTTGTTGCTTGTCGCGTATTTCATTAATTGAAACAACAGTACCTTCAATTTCTGTAATAAGCGCTTGTCCTTTAGGGTTCCTTGCTTCAAAGATTTCTTGGATACGAGGTAGACCTTGGGTGATATCATCACCGGCAACTCCACCTGTATGGAATGTACGCATTGTTAACTGTGTACCAGGCTCTCCGATAGATTGTGCAGCAATAATTCCGACTGCTTCTCCAACTTCAACTTCCTGCCCTGTTGCAAGATTGCGTCCATAACATTTTTTACATACACCATGACTGGTGTTACATGTAAATGCAGAACGAATCCATACTTCCTCGATACTGCTATCTTCAATATACTTAGCAAGGTCTTCAGTGATTAGCCCATTTTCACGAACAATAACTTCTTTCGTTTCAGGATGTCTAATTGCTCTTCTAGCATGACGACCAATCAAACGTTCTTCTAATGTCTCTATAATCTCTGTACCATTTTTTAGAGCTGAAACCTTCAATCCACGGTCAGTTCCACAATCGTCATCACGAACAATAACATCTTGTGCAACGTCTACGAGACGACGAGTAAGATATCCGGAATCGGCTGTTTTAAGTGCTGTATCAGCAAGACCTTTACGAGCACCGTGAGTAGAGATAAAGTACTCTAATACCGTTAAGCCTTCACGGAAACTTGATTTAATTGGCAACTCGATAATACGTCCAGCCGGGTTGGCCATCAATCCCCGCATACCCGCTAACTGAGTAAAGTTAGATGCGTTACCACGCGCTCCAGAATCACTCATCATAAAGATTGGGTTGCTACGGTCTAATGAATCCATTAGTTTAGCTTGAATCGTATCTTTAGCCGCACTCCAAATTGAAATAACACGATCATAGCGCTCGTCTTCCGTTATGAGACCACGTCTAAATTGTTTCAATACATTATCCACTTTTTGTTGTGCTTCTTCGATGATTTCCTGTTTTTCACCCAAAACTACGATATCAGAAACACCAACAGTGATTCCGGCTTTTGTAGAATGTTTGAATCCAAGGTTTTTCATCCGATCAAGCATTTTTGACGTTTCGGTAATTTTGAAACGTTTAAATACTTCTGCGATAATGTTCCCAAGAATTTTCTTCTTGAATGGATCAATCAATGGTTGTGCTTGGATAAGTTCTTTAATGTTTGCCCCATTTTCGACAAAATACTTCTCAGGAGTTTTCACTTCTAAATTATATCCTGTAGGTTCATTGATGTAAGGGAATGATTTAGGTAAAATCTCATTAAAAATCATTTTACCAACAGTTGTTAATAAGAGCTGTTTATTTTGTTGTTCAGTAAATGTTTCGTTATTTAGGGATCCTGCATGAACAGCAACACGCGAGTGCAAGTGTACATAGCCATTTTGATAAGCTAACAAAGCTTCGCTTGTATCTTTAAAAATCATTCCTTCGCCAATGATTCCAGCTCTTTCTAAAGTTAAGTAATAGTTACCTAATACCATATCCTGTGAAGGAGTAACAACTGGTTTTCCATCTTTCGGGTTTAGAATGTTTTGCGCAGCTAGCATTAGCAATCTTGCTTCAGCTTGTGCTTCAGATGATAATGGAACGTGTACAGCCATTTGGTCACCGTCAAAGTCAGCATTGTATGCAGTACATACAAGCGGATGAAGTCGGATTGCCCGGCCCTCAACAAGTGTCGGTTCAAATGCTTGAATACCAAGTCTGTGAAGTGTAGGTGCACGGTTCAGTAATACCGGATGCTCCTTAATGACAGCTTCAAGTACGTCCCAAATTTCTGGAGACAACCGTTCAATCTTACGTTTAGCTGATTTAATGTTGTGTGCTAACCCTTTTTGAACGAGTTCTTTCATAACAAATGGTTTGAATAGTTCAATTGCCATTTCTTTCGGAAGTCCGCATTGATACATTTTCAAGTTCGGTCCAACAACAATTACTGATCGACCAGAATAGTCAACACGCTTACCAAGTAGATTTTGGCGGAAACGCCCTTGCTTCCCTTTAAGCATATGAGAAAGTGATTTCAATGGGCGGTTACCAGGTCCTGTTACCGGACGGCCGCGACGACCATTATCAATCAAAGCATCTACTGCTTCTTGAAGCATACGTTTTTCGTTTTGAACGATGATGCTCGGAGCACCAAGATCCAATAAACGTTTCAAACGATTGTTACGGTTTATTACTCGTCGATACAAATCATTCAAGTCAGAAGTCGCAAAACGACCACCGTCTAATTGCACCATAGGACGAAGTTCCGGTGGAATAACAGGAAGTACATCAAGAATCATCCAAGAAGGCTCGTTTCCAGAATTACGGAAAGCCTCCAACACTTCAAGACGCTTAATTGCTCGAGTTCTACGTTGTCCTTGAGCTGTTTTTAATTCTTCTTTTAAAGCTTCTGTTTCTTTTTCTGTATCAATGTCTTGTAGTAATTTTTTTATTGCTTCCGCACCCATACCAGCTTGGAATTTTTTTCCGTACTTTTCGCGGTATGCACGATATTCTTTTTCAGAAAGAAGCTGTTTCTTTTCTAACGTTGTATCACCTGTTTCAGTGACAACGTATGATGCAAAATAAATCACTTCTTCCAAAGCGCGTGGAGACATATCTAATACAAGTCCCATTCGGCTTGGAATACCCTTGAAATACCAAATGTGAGATACAGGTGCAGCAAGCTCAATATGCCCCATACGCTCACGGCGAACCTTCGCACGTGTAACTTCTACACCGCAGCGATCACAAACGACACCTTTATAACGAACACGTTTGTATTTACCACAATGACATTCCCAGTCCTTTTGTGGTCCAAAAATTCTTTCGCAGAACAAACCGTCCTTCTCAGGCTTTAATGTACGATAGTTAATTGTTTCTGGTTTTTTTACTTCGCCATGTGACCAAGAACGAATCTTATCTGGTGAAGCAAGACCAATTTTCATATATTCAAAATTATTTACATCTATCAAGGGGCCTACCTCCCTTTTGATCTCCAAGTTTTACCCAAATTGCTTAAATTGTTCTTTCATACTATCAGGCGCCACTTTCCCTTAGAATGACCGACCTAATTAATTGAACTCCAACAGGCAGCATGGTTCGATTAGTTGAAGAGCCAATACTGCCTAGTCAGAGTGGTAAAAAAACTATTTATTCAAAGTGTTAATCCGTTGTGATGGCATTTGTCTTCGTGCCAGCATCTGAGGCAACCATTTCTTTACCTTCTTTATCTATGTTCAAGGAGTCAGAATGATTTACATCATCCTCATCTTCCAAATCACGCATTTCAACTTCGCGGTCTTGTGCATTCATGATTTTGACATCCAATCCCAAGCTTTGAAGCTCCTTAATCAATACTTTGAATGATTCAGGAACACCCGGCTCCGGTACATTTTCGCCCTTCACAATCGCTTCATATGTTTTCACACGACCAACGACATCATCGGACTTAACAGTAAGAATTTCTTGCAAGGTGTATGCAGCACCATATGCTTCAAGTGCCCATACTTCCATTTCACCGAAACGTTGTCCACCGAATTGCGCTTTACCACCAAGTGGTTGCTGCGTAACGAGTGAGTAAGGTCCTGTTGATCGCGCATGAAGCTTATCATCAACCATATGAGCAAGTTTGATCATATACATAATACCTACTGATACGCGGTTATCGAATGGTTCACCTGAGCGTCCATCATATAAGACTGTTTTCGCATCGCTCGCCATTCCAGCTTCAGCAATTGTTGCCCAAACATCTTCCTCTGTTGCTCCATCGAAAACCGGAGAAGCAACATGAATATCAAGGGCCCTGGCTGCCATTCCTAAATGCAATTCCAATACCTGCCCAATGTTCATACGAGATGGTACACCTAATGGGTTTAACATGATGTCAACCGGTGTGCCGTCCGGTAAATATGGCATATCTTCTTCCGGAAGAAGGCGAGAGATAACCCCTTTATTACCATGACGACCTGCCATTTTGTCACCTTCGTGAATTTTACGTTTTTGAACAATATACACACGTGCAAGTTGGTTTACGCCTGGTGGAAGTTCATCTCCATCTTCTCTGTTAAACACTTTAACGTCATGTACGATTCCGCCACCGCCATGTGGTACACGAAGGGACGTATCACGTACTTCACGTGCTTTTTCACCAAAGATAGCGTGTAAAAGACGTTCTTCAGCTGTAAGTTCCGTTACACCTTTTGGCGTTACTTTACCTACTAGTAAGTCTCCGTCTTTAACTTCAGCGCCGATGCGGATTATGCCACGTTCGTCAAGGTTACGAAGTGCATCTTCCCCAACGTTTGGAATATCCCGAGTAATTTCTTCAGGTCCAAGTTTTGTGTCTCGTGATTCTGACTCATACTCTTCAATGTGAATCGATGTATAGACATCATCTTTCACAAGACGCTCACTCATAATAATAGCATCTTCATAGTTATAACCATCCCATGTCATAAATGCCACAAGGACGTTACGACCTAGAGCAAGCTCACCTGATTCCATTGACGGACCATCAGCTAAGATTTCCCCTTTGACCACTTTATCCCCTACGCTTACGATTGGGCGTTGGTTATAACACGTTCCTTGGTTAGAACGGATAAATTTCAAAAGACGGTATTTATCAAGATTTCCTTTGACCTCTTGTCCATCCACAACACTTACTCGTCGAACCCAGACTTCACGAGATTCAACATGCTCAACGATTCCTTCGTGCTTACAAATCACAGCTGCTCCAGAATCTTTAGCAGATACATATTCCATACCTGTTCCGACACGTGGTGCTTCTGGTTGTAATAACGGCACTGCTTGACGTTGCATGTTTGCTCCCATTAGGGCACGGTTAGAGTCATCATTCTCCAAGAACGGAATACAAGCTGTCGCCGCTGATACAACCTGTTTCGGGGAAACATCCATATAGTCAACGCGGTCGCGTGGTACTACCGTGTTTTCACCACGGAAACGGGCTACGATTTGATCGTCTACAAATGACCCATCGTCATCTAAGCGAGTATTCGCTTGCGCCGTTACATAGTTATCCTCTTCATCTGCTGTCAAATAGTCAATGCGATTTGTAACTTTTCCTGTTTCAGGATCCACACGACGGAATGGCGTTTCGATAAATCCATATGGATTCACCTTCGCATAGCTAGATAATGAGTTGATCAGTCCAATGTTTGGACCCTCTGGTGTTTCAATTGGACACATACGACCATAGTGAGAATAATGAACGTCACGCACTTCAAAACCGGCACGTTCACGTGTTAAACCGCCTGGTCCTAATGCAGAAAGACGACGTTTATGCGTCAATTCGCCTAATGGATTCGTTTGGTCCATGAATTGTGATAATTGAGAACTTCCGAAGAATTCTTTGATAGAAGCAATCACCGGACGAATATTAATTAATTGCTGCGGTGTAATGGTATTCGTGTCTTGAATAGACATTCTTTCACGAACAACTCGCTCCATCCTTGATAATCCAATTCGGAATTGATTTTGTAATAATTCACCTACTGAACGAAGACGGCGATTACCAAGGTGATCGATATCATCTGTAATCCCTACCCCATGAAGTAAATTAAAGAAGTAGCTAATAGAAGATAAAATGTCGGCAGGTGTAATGTTTTTCACACGATCCGTTACATTTGCATTCCCGGTTACGTTGATGATTTTCTCGCCTTCTGTATCATTTGGAGCATATATCTTAATTGGTTGAAGCAAAATCTCATCTTCTACCACACCGCCTACTGGCTGATATGTGCGATTGCCAATTCCTTCATCAAGATGAGGAAGGATGCGGTCTAAAATGCGTCGGTCCAGAAGTGTACCCTTTTCAACAATAATCTCACCAGTTTCCGGATCAACTAATGTCTCAGCGATACGTTGACCAAATAAACGGTTTTTAATATGCAGTTTTTTATTTAGTTTATAGCGGCCTACATTCGCTAAGTCATAACGCTTTGGATCAAAGAAACGTGAAACCAAAAGACTTTTCGCGTTTTCTACAGTCGGTGGTTCACCCGGGCGAAGACGTTCGTAAATCTCTAGTAATGCTTTTTCTACGCTTTCGGTATTATCCTTTTCTAGCGTATTACGGATATACTCATTGTCTCCAATAAGGTCAAGAATTTCTTGATCAGACCCAAACCCAAGAGCACGCATCAATACTGTAATTGGCAACTTCCGCGTACGGTCAATTCTGACATAAACTACGTCTTTTGCATCTGTCTCATACTCCAACCATGCACCTCGGTTAGGAATAACAGTAGCTGTAAAGCCGTACTTTCCGTTTTTATCCATTTTTCCATTGTAGTACACACTTGGTGAACGAACAAGTTGTGAAACGATAACACGTTCTGCACCATTAATGACAAATGTACCTGTTTCAGTCATAAGAGGAAAATCACCCATGAATACATCTTGGTCTTTGACTTCCCCAGTTTCTTTATTTACAAGTCTGACTTTTACACGAAGTGGTGCTGAGTACGTTACATCACGTTCTTTCGATTCTTCTACCGAATATTTTGGATCTCCCAAACTGTAATCGATAAATTCAAGCGATAAATTGCCCGTAAAGTCCTCAATAGGAGAAATATCCTGGAACATCTCTCTTAATCCTTCATCAAGAAACCATTGATAAGAAGCGGTTTGAATTTCAATTAGGTTTGGTAATTCCAATACCTCACTGATTCTTGCATAACTTCTACGTTGGCGGTGTCGTCCATACTGAACTAGTTGACCTGTCAACCGATTCACCCCTTAAATCAAGCGTTATAAGGTTCCATTTGCCTCTTGGAAAAAGTGTAATTCCATAGACAAAAAGAAAATGGTTTTTGTTTTAAAAACCACAATTTTTCATAAAACGAACTATTATTTATATATTTTTTCCAATTAAACCACTTTTTATACACATTCAGTATAAAAATTGCATAGTTAAGGAATTATATATTTGCATTATACAATACTAACATAGCGGAAAAACTGAGTCAATTTTTTTTAGATACAAGTATATAATAACCCTTTTTCTTTACAGCCGTCTTAACATTCCCAAAAACCTGTTCCATCTTATCCATCGCAGACGGAGCACCTTGCTTTTTCTGAATGACAACCCATAACTCGCCGCCATCTGTCAATTTTGCATGACTTTTTTCTAAAATACCGTGAACGACTGTTTTCCCCGCACGGATAGGCGGGTTAGTCAGTATTGCTGCAAATTGATCGAATTCAACACTGTCCAATTGATCACTTTCATAAATACTTACATTAGCAATTCCATTTGATTTCGCATTATCTTTTGCAAGATCCACTGCACGACTATTAATATCTATCAATTCTATTGTTCTTTCAGGGAAAGATGCAGCAATGGAAAGCCCAATCGGACCATATCCACAACCCACATCTAAAATACTTCCCTTAATCTCTTCATCAAGAGTAAAGGTTTCAATTAATAAGCGCGATCCGAAATCAATGTCTTTTTTCGAGAACACTCCATTGTCACTTTTGAAGCGAAACGAGCGTCCTCTTAGAGTGTAGTCCCAAAATTTCGGATTGCTTTCAACATCCGGTTTTTGTGAGTAGTAATGATCTGCCAGAGTCATCTCCTCCTATCAGAAAAGATTAATTGAAGAATTTCGAGAGAAGATTTGTGAAGATTAGAAGCTTACTGTTTCAAAAGTAAGAGAAAAAAAGCCCGCCATAATAGCGAGCTTTTTAACAAGAAAGATTACTTAACTTCAACGCCAGCTCCAACTTCTTCAAGTTTAGCTTTGAATTCTTCAGCTTCTTCTTTAGATACGCCTTCTTTGATTGCTTTAGGAGTGTTATCAACAACTTCTTTCGCTTCTTTAAGACCAAGTCCTGTGATTTCACGAACAGCTTTGATAACTTTGATTTTTTGGTCGCCTGCAGAAGTAAGAATAACATCAAACTCAGTTTGTTCTTCAGCAGCAGCGCCACCAGCAGCAGCTACAGCTACAGGAGCAGCAGCAGTTACGCCAAATTCTTCTTCGATTGCTTTAACTAGGTCGTTTAGTTCTAAAACAGTCATAGTTTTAACTGCTTCAATGATTTGATCTTTAGTCATTGTATATTTCCTCCTAGGGTTTTGTTTTAGTTTTTGTTACCAAGGGCTAAGTGTTAACTTACGCTCCTTGTTCTTCTTTTTGATCTGCCACAGCTTTTGTAGCAAGAGCAAGATTGCGAATAGGTGCTTGTAGCACGCTGAGTAGCATTGAAAGTAGACCTTCGCGTGATGGAAGTTCTGCAAGAGCTTTAATTTCTTCAGCCGTTGCAACGTTTCCTTCGATAACTCCAGCTTTAATTTCTAATGCTTCATGTTTTTTCGCGAAATCGTTAAGGATTTTCGCAGGAGCAATAACATCTTCAGTTGAGAATGCAATTGCGTTCGGGCCAGTCAATGATTCATTTAAAGCAACTAATTCAGCAGCTTCAACAGCACGACGAGTCATAGAGTTTTTGTAAACCTTGAACTCAACGCCTGCTTCACGAAGTTGTTTACGAAGTTCTGTTAATTCTGAAACAGATAATCCGCGGTAGTCAACAACAACAGTTGATTGGCTAGCTTTGAATTTCTCAGTAATCTCATTAACAATTTGAACCTTTTGTTCGATAATGGCGCTCATCCTTACACCTCCTATTAGATTTGCTTGAAAACATTTATACCGGTCAAAGATAAAGCCTCCACATCTTGCAGACGAGGAGGCAGTAATTTGAAAGTCATAGTCATGGACTATTTTATCGAATTACCTCGGCAGGAAATTAAGCTCAATTTTTGAGCACCTACTGTCTACGGTACAAATGATATTCTTTTATATTAACAAAACAGATTATAGCAATAATCGTTTCATATTGTCAAATGTTAATTTTTTACACTGAATGAAGAAGGATCAACCTTAACACCAGGGCCCATTGTAGTCGTTACAGAAACATTCTTCATGTAAGTTCCTTTAGCTGCCGCAGGTTTTACTTTCATTAACGTATCATAGATCGTTGTAAAGTTTTCAACCAATTTGCTGTCTTCGAAAGAAGCTTTACCAATTGGAGCGTGAATAATACCTGTTTTGTCAACGCGGTATTCAACTTTACCAGCTTTGATTTCATTAACTGCTTTCGTTACATCAAATGTAACTGTACCAGTTTTCGGGTTCGGCATTAGACCTTTTGGTCCTAATACTCGTCCTAATTTACCAACTTCACCCATCATATCTGGAGTAGCAACGATCACATCGAATTCAAACCAACCTTGTTGGATTTTGTTGATGTATTCTGAATCTCCAACATAATCAGCGCCTGCTGCTTCAGCTTCTTTAACTTTTTCGCCTTTAGCAAAAACTAATACACGTTGAGTTTTACCAGTTCCGTTTGGAAGCACAACTGCTCCACGGATTTGTTGATCAGCTTTCTTAGGGTCAACGCCTAAACGGAAAGCAACTTCAACTGTTGCATCAAATTTTACAAAGCTAGTTTTTTTAGCAAGTTCTACAGCTTCTGTTACTGAATATGCTTTAGTACGGTCAATTAATTGTACCGCTTCAAGATATTTTTTACCTTTATTAGCCATGATATAAAATCCTCCTATATTGTGGTTTTAACGGAATAACCTCCCACGAATAAAGGTTGCGAGTATGAATCGCAACCCCGTAGAAACGAATAACTGTTTAGATGGGATTAATCTTCGATGACAATACCCATGCTGCGTGCTGTACCTTCAACCATACGCATTGCAGACTCAACGTTTGCTGCGTTTAGATCAGGCATTTTTGTTTCTGCAATCTCGCGTACTTTATCGCGTTTGACTGTAGCAACTTTATTACGGTTAGGTTCACCAGAACCAGACTCAATTCCAGCTGCAACTTTAAGCAATACTGCAGCAGGTGGAGTTTTTGTTACGAATGTAAATGAACGGTCTTCAAATACCGTAATTTCAACAGGAATAATTAGACCAGCTTGATCTGCTGTACGAGCGTTGAACTCCTTACAGAATCCCATGATGTTAACACCAGCTTGACCTAGTGCAGGACCAACCGGCGGTGCCGGATTCGCTTTCCCAGCAGGAATTTGCAATTTAACCATTTTAATTACTTTTTTAGCCACGAGACACACCTCCTTATAAGTCTAAGTCCGTGATGTGGTAATAGGGGTATACCCTCCCACTCATCTTAAATTCTTTAATTAAATAAAGAATGTTGTATCATTTAGGTCTCATAATAGAAACATACTGACCTTTGAAATTTTACCACTTTCCAACATTGATTTCAAGTTTTTTCAGATTATATTTTTTCCACCTGATTAAAGTCGAGTTCAACCGGGGTATCTCTACCGAACATATTGACAAGCACCCGTACTTTACCTTTGTCCTTATCCAATTCTTCGATAACTCCCGTAAAATCGGAGAAAGGACCTTCCTTAACCGTTACGGTGTCACCTAATTCGAAATCTACTTCGATCCGCTGTTCATCAACACCCATGCGTTTCAGAACGACTTCAATTTCTTCAGGTAGTAAAGCAGTTGGTTTCGAACCAGCCCCAGAAGAACCTACAAACCCTGTTACTCCGGGTGTATTACGAACTACATACCAAGAGTCATCCGTCATAATAATCTCTACAAGCACATACCCTGGAAATACCTTCTTCTTTAAAACTTTTTTCTTACCATCTTTAATTTCTGTTTCTTCTTCTTCAGGGACAACGACGCGGAATATCTTATCTTGCATCGCCATTGTCTCGACACGTTTCTCAAGATTCGCTTTTACTTTATTCTCATATCCTGAGTATGTGTGTACAACATACCAATTTTTCTCCATATCATTAGGACTAAATCGCCCTTCCCTCCCCGTAACTTTTTTGACACCATTTTTCATTTTGCACAAAAAAACTCGAGAAGCCGTCACTGACTTCTGGAGACATTACTTTTTAAGAAAAGCGCAAGCGCCTTGTTTCACCCGAAAGCGAGTATGTGTCAAATAAGCTGTATGGAAAGAATCATTTTCAGTCCATCCAATTACTTGTCTATTGACTATCGAGGTCAGTTCACTTTCGCTAAGCATCAAAACCCTTAGAAAAACCAATACTTTCTTAATCTTAAAAAAGACAAATTAAAAAACCCGTTTCCGGGCTTTTTGCTGTTGTTTATCATTCTAGCACTATTATAGCTTATTTTCGAATCTCTTATTCAATAACAAGACGAATTAGTTCAGATATGCCTAAATCTACTACAGCAAAGAACACTGCCATAACGACAACAGTTGAAAGCACAACAACCGTATATCTTGTAAGCTCTTTTCTTTTAGGCCAGCTTACTTTTCTCATCTCTCTGGCAACACCACGGAAAAATTCGGTTATGCGATTCATGAATGTAACCTCCAACCAATTAGGTAGCTTCTGTCAATCTATTTAAACAGTTACTTTGTTTCTTTATGCATGGTATGGGCATTGCAAGTACTACAGAATTTCTTAATTTCCAGACGTTCTACACTTGCTGTTTTATTGCTTTCAGAAGAGTAATTTCTTGAACCACAATCCGTACAAGCGAGGATTAACTTTTTTCTCATCATTTCCACACCTATCTATCTCTACATCGTTAAAACTTTATCATGGCTGTTACTTATTGTCAATAAACAATAAGCCTAAATACCGCATGCATACAAGGGTTTATAGGGTAATCTCTCTCACTTCCAAATACCGTTCAAGTTTTCTCTTGACTCGTTGAAGAGCATTGTCAATTGACTTTACGTGTCGGTTTAATTCCTCTGAAATTTCCTGATAAGATTGTCCATCAAGATAAAGTGCAAGAACCTTTCTTTCTAAATCACTCAATAATTCCGCCATTTTTAATTCGATGTCGTCAAATTCTTCCTGATTTATGAACAGTTCTTCGGGATTTAAAACTTTTGCTCCAGAAATAACGTCCATAAGCGTGCGATCTGATTCTTCATCATAGATAGGCTTGTCCAAAGAAACATATGAGTTTAAGGGGATGTGTTTTTGTCTTGTTGCTGTTTTAATCGCTGTAATGATTTGTCTTGTAATACAAAGCTCTGCAAATGCTTTAAATGATGACAGTTTATCTCCTTTGAAATCACGAATTGCCTTATATAAACCTATCATACCTTCTTGCACAATATCTTCTTTATCAGCACCGATTAAAAAATAGGTTCTAGCTTTAGCTCTTACAAAGTTACGGTATTTTTGGATTAGATAATCCAAAGCCTCACTGTCTCCTTTATGCACATAATCCACAAGCACGTCATCATCAAACTGGCCATAATCCTCATTCACTTTTATTCCGAAGTTGGACCCCACATTTTATCCCCCTGACCGTACACATAGTTAGCAATATTATACAGTAGGTGAAAATTACTCGTCAACAGCTCAAAACTTCCCCCGACGCCATTTTTCAAAAATTTCTGCCACTTCATCTGTTAAATCAATCTTGGAATTTTGTTTGGATTTTGTCGTTTTGTCAAGCTTTTTGTCAATTTCAATTTCTATATGTTCCATTTCTATTAATAGCTCACGTGCAGATTTCCGTAAAGCTCCTTGCCCAAAAACCACCCATTGTTCAGTAAAATCAGAGGTTGCCACATAAATCTGCGTTTTAATATTATTTAAAAGGCTAGCCATTTTTTCAATCCGTTCATCCGCGGATTCATTTTCTCTTGTAAAAATAATTTCCACCTTAAAATTTTTATATTTACGCTCAATTCCCTGAACAAAATGGGCATCAAACACGACTATGACTCTGTAACCTGAAAAAGCTTGATATTCTGCCATCTTCTCAATCAGGCGATCACGCGCTTCTGATAAATTGTGTTCCTTTAATTCTCTTAGTTCCGGCCAAGCTCCAATAATGTTATAACCGTCTACCAACAGAATATTCATTACCTATTCCCCTAAAGGATTTCTTTTTCGATAAACCTCATACATCAACAAACCTGCTGCAACAGATGCATTCAAAGAAGTTACCTTTCCAATCATTGGCATACGAATAAGGAAATCACATTTATCTTTAATAAGGCGGCCCATTCCCTTTCCTTCACTGCCAATTACGAGACCTATCGGCATCTTACCGTCCATGTTTCGGTAATCATCTTTGCCCAATGCATCGGTACCAACAATCCAGACCCCGCGTTCTTTCAATTCATCAATCGTTCTAGACATATTTGTAACTCTGGCAACAGGGATGTATTCGATGGCTCCTGTTGATGATTTTGCTACAGTTGCAGTTAAACCCACGGCTCTACGTTTCGGAATAATAATTCCATGAGCTCCTACTGCATCAGCTGTACGCATGATCGATCCAAGATTATGAGGATCTTCAATTTCATCTAATAATATAAAAAAGGGAGCTTCATCACGAGACTCTGCCACAGCAAATAGATCATCTAATTCTGCATATGTATACGCAGCTACCTGGGCAACAACCCCTTGATGAATGCCTTCTGTCATTTGATCAATCTTTTTCTTCGGGACAAAATTAACGAATATATTCCGCTCTTTTGCTAGTGCAATAATCTGCTGCATTGTACCTTTTTGCGACCCTTCAGCAATCCATATTTTATTCATATCACGCTCAGACCGCAATGCTTCAAGTACAGGGTTCTTTCCAATAATATATTCCTCACTCATAAGCTCATCTCCCTTTTTCTTCTTCAATAAATTGTATCGATTGATCGATAAGAACTTCTAATCTCTCATTGTTCCCTGATAAGTATACATAGCCCATTAAAGCTTCAAACGCTGTGCCATATCGATAAGTTTGAACATCTGTATTCTTAGGTACACTACCTGATTTAGCGTTCCGTCCGCGCCTTACCACAGCTCGTTCTTCCTCTGTTAATTGATTGTTTTCGATAAAGAAATGGATGATTTTACTTTGTGCTTTTGCTGATACGAAAGAAGTTGCTTCTTTATGAAGCAGATGCGGCTTCACTGCACCTTTTTTCAGAAGATGATGCCGTATATACGTTTCATATATGGCATCACCCATGTAAGCAAGAGCAAGGCTGTTCACCATTTTTTCATCGACTTTCTTCTCATATTGCATATTGCTTATCCTCTTTTCCATCTTGTACCTTGAGGTGTATCTTCGAGAATAATATTTACATTTTTTAACCGGTCACGAATGTCATCTGAAAGCTTAAAGTTCCTGTCTTTACGTGCTTGAATGCGCTGCTGAATCAACACTTCAATTTCTTCATCCAACAAGGCTTCTTCTTCTAGAGTCAAACCAAGAACGGACGTTAACGTTTTAAACTCTTTGATGAATTTCTCAATCACATTCTGATCTGTATTGTTTTCCATCAGATAGTAATTGGCTTGCTTGGAAAGTTCAAACAAGACAGAGATTGCATTAGCTGTATTAAAGTCATCGTCCATTTCACGGGTGAATTCATCATGTAAGTCCGTAATTTTCTTCAACCATAAGCCATCGTTATCCGTTAATCCCGTGCTTGAATCTAAACGATGCTTTAAGTTTTGAAAAGATGTTTTCAAACGGTCAAATGCCGCTTTTGTCTTCTCAAGTACTTCTTCGCTATAATTGATCGGGTGGCGATAATGAACAGATAACATGAAAAATCTCAATACTTGTGGATCATGATGCTGAATAATGTCATGTACAAGGACAAAATTCCCTAGAGATTTCGACATTTTTTCATTATCTATATTTATATAGCCATTATGCATCCAGTACTTCGCAAACGTTCTCCCTGTCAATGCTTCTGATTGGGCAATTTCATTTTCATGGTGTGGGAATGTTAAATCTTGCCCACCTGCATGAATATCAATTGTATCACCGAGGTATTTCTTCGCCATTGCGGAACATTCAATATGCCAACCCGGACGGCCATTTCCCCATGGAGACTCCCAAGAAATTTCGCCTTCCTTCGCTGTTTTCCACAAGGCAAAGTCTAAAGCGTCTTGTTTCCTATCCCCCACTTCAATTCTTGAGCCAATGCGCAGTTCATCAATGGACTGATGTGAAAGCTTACCATACGAGTCGAATTTACGAGTACGGAAATAGACATCCCCTTCAGATTCATATGCATATCCTTTTTCAATCAATGCAGCAACAAAGTCAATAATCGTATCCATATTCTCCATTACAGTCGGATGTTTATCTGCCTTTTTGCAGCCTAACGCTGAGACATCTTCAAAATAGGCGTTAATAAATCGTTCTGCAATCGTCGGAACATCTTCCCCTAATTCCTTTGCAGCTTTAATTAATTTATCATCTACGTCTGTGAAATTTGAAACAAAGTTCACATCGTAACCGCTAAACTTAAGATAATTGCGAACAGTATCAAACACGATGGCAGGGCGAGCGTTGCCAATATGAATATAGTTGTATACGGTAGGTCCGCAAACGTACATCTTAACCTTACCTTCTTCTAATGGAATAAATTCTTCCTTCTGCCGGGTTACAGTATTATAAATTTTAATAGTCATATTCTTTTCTCCTTTCTTCCTTCAACACATACAATTCCGCTTTCATATCCAACAGTTCCTTTTCCAATTCTATAATGCGGTCTGCAATAGGGTCAGGAAGGTCTGTGTGGTTTAAATCTTTACTTATTCTTACCCCATCCTGAATGACGACTTTTCCTGGAATACCAACAACAGTCGAATTTGGAGGAACTTCTTTCAATACAACTGAACCTGCGCCGATTTTGGAATTTTCTCCAATTTCAATGGATCCCAAAACCTTAGCACCTGTAGCAATTAATACATTATCTTTAATCGTGGGATGCCTTTTTCCTTTTTCTTTTCCTGTTCCTCCAAGTGTAACACCTTGGAATACAGATACATTATCTCCAATTTCACAAGTTTCACCAATCACGATCCCCATTCCATGATCAATAAAAAAACGATTCCCAATTTGCGCACCTGGATGAATTTCAACACCAGTAAAAAAGCGGCTAATTTGTGAAATAGTTCTTGCAATGAAAAAGAATTTACGTTTATAAAAGGCATGGGCCAGTCGATGACTCCAAATTGCATGCAATCCAGCATATGTCAAAATAACTTCTAGATAACTACGTGCAGCAGGATCCTGGTCAAATATGACCTCTAAATCTTCCTTGAATAGTTTAAACACCGTTGTTACCTCCTATATATCCCTTCTATTCTTTTCTATTTAGCATGATGTAATGGATCAGTGTGATCTTTTCTAGCTACCTGTGAACTTGCTAAACATTCTCCACATGAACGATGTTTCCGTTTACTCAATAAAAAAACGCCTCTGTCCAATAGACAGAGACGCTTTGTCAGCGCGGTTCCACTCTGTTTGAAATGTTCAGCGAATCGCTTCCGTTTCCAACTTATTTCCCGATAACGGAGGAAATTCCGCCTTTGCCTACTATCAGTTAGTTCAACAAAGGGCTCCAGGGTGCATTTCAGGAAATGAGGGGCTTAAACCACTTTCAGCAGGTTATGGTTCTCTCTTTCAAGCATCATTTTCTTACTTCTCCCTATCTACGCGTTTTTTAGCTAATAATTATCTAATACTATATTACATTTCCAACAAATTGTTAACTTAAAATGCTCTCTACACGCTGTTTTATTTTTTTCTTCCCTAAAAGCGCAATAGCTTTCGGTAGATCAGGCCCGTGTGTTTGCCCTGTAACTGCTGCACGAATCGGCATAAAAAGTTTTTTCCCTTTTTGTCCTGTACTTTTTTGAACGGCTTTAATGGCCTTCTTAATTTCGTCAGCGGTAAATGTTTCAAGGGTATCGAGTTCTTGAAGGAATGCTTGCATAACCTCTGGCACTTGCTCTTCTGCAAGTACCTCTTTTGCTTCTCCTTCAAAATCCAGTTCTTCCTTAAAGAATAGTTGTGATAGTTCAACGATTTCCGCACCAAAGCTCATTTGTTCTTGATACAAATCAACTAATTGATAGACCCATTTAGCTTCTTCTTCGCTTAGCTCAGCAGATACTTTCCCTGCTTTTACAAGATGAGGCAGTGATAAATCTACAGCACGGCTGACATCAAGTTGTTTCACATATTGATTGTTCATCCATGTTAGCTTCTGCGTGTCAAATAATGCCGGTGATTTCGACAAACGGTCTGCATCAAACATTTTGATAAACTCTTCTTTTGAAAAAATTTCTTCTTCACCGCTCGGAGACCAACCCAATAATGTAATGAAATTGAATAACGCTTCTGGCAAATACCCTAATTCTTCATATTGCTCAATAAATTGAATAATTGATTCATCGCGTTTACTTAATTTCTTGCGGCTCTCATTAACGATAAGAGTCATATGCCCAAACATAGGGGGCTCCCAACCAAATGCTTCATAAATCATCAATTGTTTTGGCGTGTTCGAAATATGATCATCGCCACGAAGTACATGTGAGATTTTCATCAAGTGATCATCTACTGCCACCGCAAAATTATATGTAGGAATCCCGTCCTTTTTCACAATAACAAAGTCGCCAATCCCTTCCGCTTCAAAGGACACGTCATCTTTAACCATATCTTTAAACGTGAAGACCTTGTCGGATGGAACTGCAAAGCGAATGCTAGGCTTTCTTCCCTCTGCTTCTAACTTACTCCGGTCTTCTTCTGTCAAATGACGGCATTTCCCTGAATATTTCGGGGTTTCATTACGAGCAAGCTGTTCCTCGCGCTCTGCTTCAATTTCTTCTTCGGTACAATAACATTTATATGCCAAGCCTTTTTCGAGTAGCTCTTCATACAAATCTTTGTAGATATCATTTCGCTCAGATTGACGGTAAGGCCCAAATTCTCCACCAATATCAACGCTTTCGTCCCACTCAATCCCAAGCCATTTTAAATATTGAAGCTGACTCTCTTCTCCACCTTCAATATTCCGCTTTTGATCTGTATCTTCAATCCGGATAATAAACTTCCCGCCTTGATTTCGTGCAAACAAATAATTAAACAAAGCCGTACGTGCGTTACCTATATGTAAATGCCCTGTTGGACTAGGTGCATATCTAACTCGAATGTCACTGCTCATATCTGACTCCTCCTAATGAATACATTCCATACGTCACTTCATAATCCCAGATTGGCCTAACCATGTGGGTTGTCTCGTTTTATTTTACCATCAATAGGTCATTGAATAAAGTATCTCTTGGCGGTTACTCCGCTTTCACTAAGAGTACAGCAACTTGTGCAGCAATTCCTTCTCCACGACCAGTAAAACCAAGCTTTTCCGTTGTCGTTGCTTTCACATTGATTTGATCCACGGAAGCTTCCAGCAACTCGGCTACTCTTGCTTTTATTTTTTCATTATAGGGGGCCATTTTAGGACTTTGGGCTATGATCGTACAATCCGCATTTCCAAGTACATACCCTTCCTTTTTCACAATCGCCCATACGTGTTGAAGTAGCTTCGCTGAATCGGCATCTTTATACTCCGGATCTGTATCTGGGAAGTGCCTTCCAATATCCCCTGCCCCAATAGCACCAAGACATGCATCGGCTACTGTATGAAGTAATACATCCGCATCTGAATGGCCAAGTAAGCCTTTTTCATGAGGAATTGTAACTCCACCAATAATCAATGGCCTTCCTTCTACCAACTGATGAACATCAAATCCTTGTCCAACTCTAAACATCATTTCATCTCTCCTTCTTCACCTTTTATTTTTATGTAAAATTGCTTCCGCAAAATATAAATCTTCTTGAGTCGTAATCTTAATGTTATCATAATTGCCTTCAATAATTACAACAGGTTGCCCCATTCGTTCAAGAAGACTAGCATCATCTGTACCTAAATAATTGGCTTTCTCTGCATCTTCATGTGCCTTTTTTAAAATGGACACACGAAAAGCCTGTGGTGTTTGGACTGCCCACAAGCTAGATCGCTCCACGGTTTCTATAACCATACTATCTTTCACTTTTTTTATTGTATCCTTAACAGGGACCGCAACTATTGCCCCACCATGAGTGAATGCTGCTTCTGTTAACCGTTTAATAAGCAAATGGTCAATAAACGGCCTTGCTCCATCGTGAACTAGCACAAGGCCATCTTCCTTGATTTCTTTCAATCCGTTAAACACGCTTTGCTGACGCTCTTTACCACCAGGAACAAGCTTAATCGTCTTTTTTATCTCATACTTCTTAATTAGGCTTGTGAAAATGGCTGCTTCTTCAGGATTAATTGTTAGGATAATCCGCTTACAGGCAGGGTCACGATCAAATACTTGTAGTGTATAAACAATAATAGGGGTTTCTATCAGCTCGATAAATAACTTATTCTTTCCAGCCTTCATTCTTTTCCCTTGTCCTGCTGCTGGTATAACTACTTCATAAAACATGCCGGCCTCTCCTTGTTACACTATAAGACTCTGTTTCCTCCTATAATGCTTTTTCTAATAATTTAGGCTTTGCAAAAATCATACGACCCGCAGATGTTTGAAGGACACTCGTTACTAATACATCGATCCGCTTGCCGATATAATCTCTTCCACCTTCAACAACAATCATCGTTCCATCGTCGAGATAAGCAATGCCTTGATTCTGCTCTTTCCCATCTTTAATGACTTGTACACTCATTTCTTCCCCTGGTAGTACAACAGGCTTGACTGCATTTGCTAAATCATTAATATTCAACACAGGTACACCTTGAAATTCACACACTTTATTGAGGTTAAAATCATTTGTAACAACAACACCGTTGGAAACTTTCGCAAGCTTAACTAATTTGCTATCTACCTCTTGAATATCCTCAAAATCCCCTTCATATATTTCTACCTTAATCGATAATTCCTTTTGAATGCGATTAAGGATATCCAACCCTCGACGGCCACGATTTCTTTTTAACGCGTCTGAGGAATCAGCAATATGTTGAAGCTCTGCCAAAACGAATTGTGGGATGACAATCACGCCTTCTAAAAATCCCGTCTGGCAAATATCCGCAATTCTCCCATCAATAATGACGCTTGTATCCAGTATTTTCATTTTTCGATTTTGTTCTTCTAACTCCTGTTCACTGTCTTGAATTTTCCTTTTCCCTGCTTTGGAGAATAAATTCAAGAATTCATCCCGCTTCTTAAATCCAACCTGAAAGCCGAGATACCCAAACAATAAAGTCAAAAGAATCGGTGCTACTGTATTTAGAATAGGTACTTGGATGGCATTGAGCGCTGAACCGATAATATAGGCAGCTAAGAGCCCCACGAGCAAGCCGATACTTCCGAAAACAATATCTGTAATCGGTGCCTTGACAAGCTGTTCCTCAAGCCACTTCATAAAATTAACGACATACTCTACAGCCCCAAAAGTAATAAGATAAAAAATGATGGCTCCTAAAATAGCAGTAACATAAGGGTTATTTATTAATGCAATATCATCTGCATGTACCATCGTCAATAGCCACGGAATTAACACAATGCCAAGTGTTCCCCCGACAATTAAGAAGCATGCTTGTATAATGCGTTTTAACATCCCTTCACCTCCCTTTATTCATTATTAACAAATATTATAATTCGAAACCTTGTTATTTAATATTTTGATAAGA
Organism: Peribacillus sp. JNUCC 23; assembly: GCF_053653995.1. The sequence goes on along the minus strand of NZ_CM132202.1, from coordinate 107,579 downwards.
TTTCGCTATAAAATATAGATAACTTCCATACCTCAGCCTAGCATTCGCATATTGGAGTGTCAAAAATTATTCACCCCCCATTCACATTCTTTGCTCTGCAACAAGTTGTGTTTTCAGTAGCTTAAGACCCTCTTGAATTTTATTCGCCCGTACTTCTCCAATACCTTCAACATCGTCCAGCTCTTCAACAGAAGCCTGATAGATAGTAATAAAATTACTAAATTGATTGATAAGATTCTCTACAATCAAAAATGGCAATCTCGGAATTTTATGTAGAATTCGATACCCTCTCGGACTGATCGTTTCATCCAAATGAATGTAGCCATTATATCCAAGTACTTTTAACAAATTTCCTTCTTCAAACTTCTCCTGCTGGGCCAATTCGTGCAGCTTTTCTATTATTTCCTGTGGATGGTCTCCCTTCTGATTAATATAATCTTTTACAATCAGTTTTCCTTCACTTTCCAATTCAAAAAGCAGCTCATTCATTTGAAGACGGATTAATCTACCTTCTGTACCAAGCTCATTCAAATAATTCACTAACTCAATTTTTATTCTTAAAACCATAATATAGCGATGGAAGACCTGCAATAAATCTGTATAGGTCACCATATCCTCGAATTCAAGCAAACCAAGGTCATTAATACTTTGCTGCAAAACAATTTTATATTTTTCCAGCGTTTGTATCGCAAGATTCGCTTTTGCTAAAATAACAGCAATATCTTTAAGTACATATTGGAAACTCCCTTGATAGAGGGTAATGACATTTCTCCGCTGTGAAATCGCAATAACAAGTGATTTCGTTTCCCTTGCCACACGCTCAGCTGTTCTATGACGCATACCAGTTTCCTTGGATGGTACAGATGTGTCTGGTGCCAACTGTGCATTCGCAAGGATGATTTTATCCGCTTTTTCATTTAAAAGAATCGCACCGTCCATCTTTGCCAATTCATATAATGTGCTTGGTGTACAAGGAGAATTAATTTGAAATCCACCGTCAACTATGGATCTGACCTTCTCATTATCACCAACAACGATGAGTCCTCCTGTATTAGCACGTAAGACATTATCAATCCCTTCTCTTAATGGTGTACCTGGGGCAATCATGTGAAGGATTTCTAATTTTATCTTTTCAAACGCTTTTTTGTCTGTCATTTTTAGCCTCCTAGAGCATACTTAAGAGCTTCCGCAACGGTTGACACTCCGATAATTTCAATTCCTTTAGGTGCACTCCAACCACTGATATTATTAGCTGGAACAATCACCCGTTCAAAGCCAAGTTTAACCGCCTCCTGAACCCTTTGTTCAATTCTTGATACTCTTCTAACTTCACCTGTTAGTCCTACCTCTCCAATAATACAATCCGTAGGTTTCGTTGATTTGTCACGAAAGCTCGAAGCAATACTTACAGAAATAGCAAGGTCGATTGCAGGTTCATCCAGTTTTACTCCGCCCGCTACTTTTAGATAAGCATCTTGATTTTGTAAGAGTAAACCGACTCTTTTTTCTAAAACAGCCATCAAAAGCGATACTCGATTATGGTCAATTCCAGTTGCCATCCTTCGTGGGTTTCCAAAGCTTGTCGGAGATACGAGTGCTTGGATTTCCACAAGCACAGGTCGTGTTCCTTCCATAGAGGCAACGACTGTTGAACCAGCGGCACCTTGGGACCGTTCTTCGAGGAAAATTTCAGATGGATTTGCGACCTCTTCCAGGCCACTCTCTTTCATTTCAAAAATACCCATTTCATTTGTCGAACCAAAGCGATTCTTGACAGCTCGGATAATTCGATATGTATGATGTCTCTCTCCTTCGAAGTATAATACCGTATCTACCATATGCTCCAATAATCTAGGACCTGCAATTGCCCCTTCCTTCGTTACATGCCCAACAATAAAAATGGCAATTCCATTCGATTTTGCGATGCGCATTAAAGTAGCTGTACATTCCCTTACCTGTGATACACTTCCAGGGGCTGAGGTGACTTCCGACTGGTAGACCGTCTGAATGGAATCAATAATAACAAGGTCTGGATTCACTTCAGCAATCGCCTGCTGGATATAATCCATATCTGTTTCTGAATACACATATAAATGGTCAGATGTAACACCAAGTCGATCGGCACGTAACTTTGTTTGTTTAACAGACTCTTCTCCGGAAATATAGAGGACCTTCTTCTGCTTCTGTGCGAGTTGAGATGATACTTGTAGCAAAAGTGTTGACTTACCAATACCCGGATCACCACCGATTAAAACGAGTGACCCTTGAACAATCCCTCCACCTAATGCCCGGTTTAGCTCAGCTAAATCCGTAGCAATCCTTGGCTCTTGCAACGTTTCAATTGTTGTAATGGGTATTGCCTTTTGACGTTCTGCATTTCCCGTGATACCCTCTGAATGCGTAAAGGCTCCTCCACGTCTCTGTGGCTTCACAATTTCAACTTCCTCAACCATCTTGTTCCATTCGCCACAGCCTGGGCATTTCCCCATCCATTTTGCTGACTCATATCCACATGATTGACACATAAATTTTGTCTTTTTCTTTGTTGCCATAATAGCTTCCTCTCTTTTAGTAAAATAAATAATCCTCTTATTCCCAAATATATTTATGTAAAAAAATCCCTACACTAAAGATATTATGTATGAAGTCGTAATAATCCTGCTTATCTCATAATCATTCCAACTATTTTCTAAAAAAATATAGATTTACTTAATAAAAGAGAGGTACATCACATTATAGTATGTACCTCTTCTTGTCATTGCCTTATATATTACTATTTACTGGCTCTTCATATTTTAGTAAAAATTCGCCGTCTTTTACATCTATAGTAACCGGATGATTTTTTTGAACATTTCCTTTCAATAGCTCTTCAGATAAGTAATCTTCCACGTGTTTCTGAAGTGCCCTACGAATTGGGCGAGCCCCATATTCGGGATCATACCCTACTTCAGCGATCTTTTCTTTCGCAGCATCCGTCAATTCAATGAGAATTTCCTGCTCGATTAGGCGATTTGTAAGTTGAGCTGACATTAGTGTAACAATTTCTTTCAGATGCTTTCTCTCAAGTGCATGGAATACAATTGTTTCATCGATACGGTTAAGGAACTCTGGACGGAATGCTCGCTTCAGCTCTTCCATTACCTTTCCTTTCATATCCTTATAATCCTGACCTTGATCTTGAATGTTAAATCCTACATATTTATTCAATTTTAGAGCAGATGCCCCCACATTAGAAGTCATAATTAGAATCGTATTTCTAAAATCTACTGTACGACCCTTAGAGTCCGTTAATCTCCCATCCTCTAATACCTGAAGAAGGATGTTGAATACATCTGGATGAGCCTTTTCAATCTCATCTAATAGAACGACAGAGTACGGCTTTCTACGTACTTTTTCCGTTAATTGCCCACCTTCTTCATATCCTACATATCCCGGAGGTGAACCAACAAGGCGTGAAGTCGAATGTTTCTCCATGTATTCCGACATGTCAATACGAATCATTGCCTCTTCATCACCAAAGATGGATTCAGCCAATGCTCTTGCTAATTCTGTTTTCCCAACTCCTGTCGGTCCAAGGAAAATAAATGAACCTATTGGACGTTTCGGATCTTTCAAGCCTGCTCGAGCACGGCGAACGGCTTTTGCAACAGCAATGACCGCTTCCTCTTGACCAATTACACGATCGTGAAGTATAGATTCCATATTCAATAATTTATCTGATTCTGTTTGTGCGAGTCTTGTAACAGGGACACCCGTCCAACTTGATACGACGTGAGCGATATCATCCACTGTTACTTCACTATTTTCTTGACCCTGCTTTTCTTTCCATGTCTTCTTCGTTTCTTCCAGCTGCTCTCTTAATCGCTGTTCAGTATCACGTAAAGAAGCTGCCTTTTCAAACTCTTGGCTTTGTACAGAAGAGTCTTTTTCTTTTCGTACTTCATCAAGTTTCACTTCTAATTCTTTTAAATTTGGTGGAGTCGTATAAGAACGCAATCGAACCTTCGAACCAGCTTCATCAATTAAATCAATCGCTTTATCTGGAAGAAAACGGTCAGAAATATAACGATCAGAAAGCTTAACCGCTGCATCAATCGATTCATCTGTAATTGAAACACGGTGATGCGCTTCATAACGATCACGTAGCCCTTTAAGAATTAGAATCGATTCCTCTATTGTAGGCTCATTAACTGTAATTGGCTGGAATCTGCGTTCTAGGGCTGCATCTTTTTCAATATATTTTCGATATTCATCGAGAGTCGTTGCTCCAATACATTGCAACTCACCACGAGCTAATGAAGGTTTTAAAATATTGGATGCATCAATCGCTCCCTCTGCTCCACCAGCACCAATTAATGTGTGTAACTCATCAATAAATAAAATGATATTTCCAGCTTGGCGAATTTCATCCATCACTTTCTTCAGACGATCTTCAAACTCACCACGGTATTTCGTGCCAGCTACTACAGTCCCCATATCAAGTGTCATAACGCGCTTGTCACGAAGAATTTCTGGAACCTCATTATTAATAATTTGTTGCGCAAGTCCTTCTGCAATTGCTGTTTTACCTACTCCCGGTTCTCCGATTAGGACTGGGTTATTTTTTGTACGACGACTTAGCACTTCGATCACACGTTGGATTTCTTTACTACGGCCAATGACCGGGTCCAGACTTCCTTCACGTGCAATTGCCGTTAAATCACGGGCTAAACCATCTAGGGTTGGCGTACTGGCATTTACTGATGCAGTACCCTGATGACCACCAGTCTCATTGCTCCCTAGCAGTTGTAGTACTTGCTGACGTGCTTTGTTCAAACTTACTCCAAGATTATTAAGAACACGGGCAGCGACGCCTTCTCCTTCACGGATTAACCCTAGTAGAACATGCTCAGTACCAACATAAGAATGCCCAAGTTTTCGTGCTTCATCCATAGAAAGCTCAATGACCTTTTTGGCTCTTGGGGTATAATGAATCGTTTGAGCCTTCTCTTGACCACGGCCAATTAAGTTTTCTACTTCCTTTTGAATTTTATCTGAGCCAAGCCCCAGTGCGTATAGTGCCTTTGCAGCAATACCTTCTCCCTCACGAACGAGACCTAATAGAATATGTTCGGTTCCAATATTATTATGTCCCAAACGAATAGCTTCTTCTTGGGCTAATGCTAATACTTTTTGAGCTCTCTCAGTAAATCGTCCAAACATCATAGGATAATTCCTCCTTAAGAATTTTCAATTTGGGCTGAATCTAACCGTTCACGTATTAACGAAGCGCGGCGAACATCTCTTTCATATGGTTGTAACGGTCCACCTGCGTACTTTTGTAAAAATCCTGGCTGCGTTAAAATCATTAATTCATTCATTACACTTTTTTCTATATTTTTTATATACCCTAAATCGATACCTAAACTAACATCTGATATACATGTAGCAGCTTCCATTGATTCAATAATCCTCGCATTCAATAAAACTCCAAGAGAACGATATACTCTATCTTCTAATTGTATGTGAGAGGTTTTAACTAATGCTTCTCTGGCGGACCTTTCTTGTGCAATGATTTGTTGAACAACACTAGTCAAGTCTTCCACAATATCTTTCTCTGATTTTCCAAGTGTAATCTGGTTTGATATCTGAAAAATATTACCTACTGCACTACTGCCCTCCCCATACATTCCTCTGACAACAAGACCTAATTGGTTAATTGCTGGGATAATTTTGTTAATTTGACGAGTCAGGACTAGGCCCGGTAGATGCATCATAACTGACGCTCTTAAGCCTGTTCCTACATTTGTTGGACAGCTTGTTAAATAGCCCCTCTCTTCATCGTACGCATAATCAATCTGCTGCTCCACCCAATCATCATATTTATTAGCTACTTCCAAGGCTTCTGTTAACTGCAAACCAGATACCATGCATTGAATCCGGATATGCTCCTCTTCATTCACCATAATGCTAATTTCCTCATTTTCAGATAGCAGACAAGCAGCGTACAAGGAATCTTCGGCTAAATTGGGACTGATCAAGTGTTTTTCAACCAATACCTGCCTTTCGAGAGGTTCAAGCTTCTCTAATTCGAAAAGCTCCAAATTTCCCACTACAGTGGCATTTGACTTTTCTAGCTTTTCCTTTACTAACTCCATAATTTCGTTGGCTTCTTCTTTATTGTATATAGTTGGGAATTTATAATCCCTGAAGTTTCTCGCCAATCTAATTCTGGAGCTTCGAACAATATCCGCATCAGGACCAGCTTCATTCCACCAAGAGCTTTTTGCATTTTGCGCAAAGTGATCTAAAGTCATAGCTGGTTTCCCCTTTCCTCTACAGCTGCTTCGTCACCTTTTTCAAGTAAACGTATTTGATCTCGCACCAAAGCCGCCTGTTCAAATTCTTCTTGATCAATGAGGGCTTTCAGTTCACTTTTTAAATCCTTTATTTGTTTTCTAAGATGAATGCTCTCGCCTAATCTTTCTGGTATTTTCCCAACATGTGCAGTATTGCCGCCATGCACTCTTTTTAAAATAGGATCCAAACTATCTTTAAACTCCTCATAACATGTTGCACATCCAAATTTCCCAACATGGACAAATTCTTTAAACGTTAAATGACAGTTCTTACACTTTAACTCTTCAACATGTGGAAACGTACTCGTTTTCTTTTGCTGAAGAAATGGTTCTATATTAAGTAAACCGGACAATAAGTTGTTTATTGAAAATCCGTTTGCACCACTTTGCATAAATAAATCACCTTTTTCTTGTGCACACTTATCGCAAATATGGATTTCTTTCTTTTCACCATTAATAATTTTTGTGAAGTGCAAAGCTGCTGGTCTTTGATTACATTCTTGACAAACCATTTTATCACCTCTGCCGGGTCTTTATTTATATTTTAAAGTGGTCAGCATTGCATTTAAAATGCTTGCCCTTAATTCATCACGTACAGGTAAATCGATATAAATCACAGAACGATCAATCACACTAAGCATGATTTTCGCCTCTCTATTAGAAATAATATCCTCATTCACAAGCCGTATAATAATATCTTCAGCTGCTGTTTGAGAAACTCTAGAACCAATTAATGCCAGTAGTTGATCTATTAAATCCGCGTGGTCGTGTGTTTGAACCTTCATAATTCTAATGTAACCCCCACCACCGCGCTTACTTTCCACTAAGTAGCCTCGTTCAATGGTAAATCTCGTATTAATTACGTAATTTATTTGAGATGGTACACATTGAAACTTATCAGCAACTTCGCTTCTTTTAATTTCTAAAATGTCTTTCTGACTCATCTCGAGAACTTGTTTTAAATAACCTTCGATAATATCAGATATATTTTTCACTCGCCCTCCCCCATCCTGACTTTGACTATATTTGACTATCATTATACAACGAAAAACCAATTTTGCAACCTAGATGCATTTATTTTTTTGATTATATAATCCATTATTTCCATTTGTTATGTATTTTAACTTGAAAATTAATTTTTTTAATACTCAGTGATTTCTTTAACCATAATGAAAGGTTGTGCAGGATTTTTAATTTTTGTTCGAAAAGAAAACTCTAAACAAATTTATAAAATTCAAACTTAAATCAAGGAGTTAGCCTTCAATACCAAGCAAAGCTTTAATGAATAAAAGTGGTGTGTAAAAGCACCATTACTATAGTTAGTTTCAGGAATGATGCTATTTATTGAGTATATATGTGAGAAATCAAAAAACTCAACTATAAATAGCTGGGTTTTTTGATTTCGTAGCAGTACCTTAAACGGCTCATTTAAATTAAAAAGAGGCCAGCTATAAATAGCTGACCTCTCCTCTCAATTTGCTTGGCAACGTCCTACTCTCACAGGGGGAGACCCCCAACTACCATCGGCGCTAAAGAGCTTAACTTCCGTGTTCGGAATGGGAACGGGTGTGACCTCTTTGCTATCGCCACCAAACAATAAAGGAATATCATTCCTTCAAAACTAGATAATAAGAAGGATTTTTGCTTTTTTCAAGAACAATAAGGTTAAGTCCTCGATCGATTAGTATCAGTCAGCTCCACATGTCGCCACGCTTCCACCTCTGACCTATCAACCTGATCATCTTTCAGGGATCTTACTAGCTTACGCTATGGGAAATCTCATCTTGAGGGGGGCTTCATGCTTAGATGCTTTCAGCATTTATCCCGTCCGCACGTAGCTACCCAGCGATGCTCTTGGCAGAACAACTGGTACACCAGCGGTGCGTCCATCCCGGTCCTCTCGTACTAAGGACAGCTCCTCTCAAATTTCCTGCGCCCACGACGGATAGGGACCGAACTGTCTCACGACGTTCTGAACCCAGCTCGCGTACCGCTTTAATGGGCGAACAGCCCAACCCTTGGGACCGACTACAGCCCCAGGATGCGATGAGCCGACATCGAGGTGCCAAACCTCCCCGTCGATGTGGACTCTTGGGGGAGATAAGCCTGTTATCCCCGGGGTAGCTTTTATCCGTTGAGCGATGGCCCTTCCATGCGGAACCACCGGATCACTAAGCCCGACTTTCGTCCCTGCTCGACTTGTAGGTCTCGCAGTCAAGCTCCCTTGTGCCTTTACACTCTACGAATGATTTCCAACCATTCTGAGGGAACCTTTGGGCGCCTCCGTTACATTTTAGGAGGCGACCGCCCCAGTCAAACTGCCCGCCTGACACTGTCTCCCGCCCCGATAAGGGGCGCGGGTTAGAATTTCAATACAGCCAGGGTAGTATCCCACCGACGCCTCGACCGAAGCTAGCGCTCCGGCTTCACAGGCTCCTACCTATCCTGTACAAGCTGTACCAAAATTCAATATCAGGCTGCAGTAAAGCTCCACGGGGTCTTTCCGTCCTGTCGCGGGTAACCTGCATCTTCACAGGTACTATAATTTCACCGAGTCTCTCGTTGAGACAGTGCCCAGATCGTTACGCCTTTCGTGCGGGTCGGAACTTACCCGACAAGGAATTTCGCTACCTTAGGACCGTTATAGTTACGGCCGCCGTTTACTGGGGCTTCAATTCAAAGCTTCGCCTTGCGGCTAACCTCTCCTCTTAACCTTCCAGCACCGGGCAGGCGTCAGCCCCTATACTTCGCCTTGCGGCTTCGCAGAGACCTGTGTTTTTGCTAAACAGTCGCCTGGGCCTATTCACTGCGGCTTTTCCGGGCTATTCACCCTAAAAAGCACCCCTTCTCCCGAAGTTACGGGGTCATTTTGCCGAGTTCCTTAACGAGAGTTCTCTCGCACACCTTAGGATTCTCTCCTCGCCTACCTGTGTCGGTTTGCGGTACGGGCACCCTACATCTCACTAGAGGCTTTTCTTGGCAGCGTGGAATCAGGAACTTCGGTACTATATTTCCCTCGCCATCACAGCTCCGCCTTAATGGAAACGGGATTTTCCTCGTTTCCGGCCTAACTGCTTGGACGCGCATATCCAACAGCGCGCTTACCCTATCCTTCTGCGTCCCCCCATCGCTCAAACGATGTATAGGTGGTACAGGAATATCAACCTGTTGTCCATCGCCTACGCTTTTCAGCCTCGGCTTAGGTCCCGACTAACCCTGAGCGGACGAGCCTTCCTCAGGAAACCTTAGGCATTCGGTGGAAGGGATTCTCACCCTTCTTTCGCTACTCATACCGGCATTCTCACTTCTAAGCGCTCCACCAGTCCTTCCGGTCTAGCTTCAACGCCCTTAGAACGCTCTCCTACCACGGATACCATACGGTATCCATCCACAGCTTCGGTGTTACGTTTAGCCCCGGTACATTTTCGGCGCAGAGTCACTCGACCAGTGAGCTATTACGCACTCTTTAAATGATGGCTGCTTCTGAGCCAACATCCTGGTTGTCTAAGCAACTCCACATCCTTTTCCACTTAACGTAAACTTGGGGACCTTAGCTGGTGGTCTGGGCTGTTTCCCTCTTGACTACGGATCTTATCACTCGCAGTCTGACTCCCGAGAATAAGTATTTGGCATTCGGAGTTTGACTGAATTCGGTAACCCGTTGGGGGCCCCTAGTCCAATCAGTGCTCTACCTCCAATACTCTCATCTCGAGGCTAGCCCTAAAGCTATTTCGGAGAGAACCAGCTATCTCCAGGTTCGATTGGAATTTCTCCGCTACCCACACCTCATCCCCGCACTTTTCAACGTACGTGGGTTCGGGCCTCCATTCAGTGTTACCTGAACTTCACCCTGGACATGGGTAGATCACCTGGTTTCGGGTCTACGACCTCATACTCATGCGCCCTATTCAGACTCGCTTTCGCTGCGGCTCCGTCTTATCAACTTAACCTTGCATGAAATCGTAACTCGCCGGTTCATTCTACAAAAGGCACGCTATCACCCATTAACGGGCTCTAACTACTTGTAGGCACACGGTTTCAGGATCTATTTCACTCCCCTTCCGGGGTGCTTTTCACCTTTCCCTCACGGTACTGGTTCACTATCGGTCACTAGGTAGTATTTAGCCTTGGGAGATGGTCCTCCCTGCTTCCGACGGGATTTCTCGTGTCCCGCCGTACTCAGGATCCACTCAGGAGGGAACGAAGTTTCAGCTACAGGGTTTTTACCTTCTTTGACGGACCTTTCCAGATCACTTCACTTACCCCGTTCCTTTGTAACTCCATGTTGAGTGTCCTACAACCCCAAGAGGCAAGCCTCTTGGTTTGGGCTATCTTCCGTTTCGCTCGCCGCTACTCAGGAAATCGCGTTTGCTTTCTCTTCCTCCGGGTACTTAGATGTTTCAGTTCCCCGGGTCTGCCTTCAGTACCCTATGTATTCAGGTAAAGATACTGTTCCATTACGAACAGTGGGTTTCCCCATTCGGAAATCTCCGGATCAAAGCTTACTTACAGCTCCCCGAAGCATATCGGTGTTAGTCCCGTCCTTCATCGGCTCCTAGTGCCAAGGCATCCACCGTGCGCCCTTTCTAACTTAACCATATGGTGGCTGATAAACGGAAAGTTTATCAAACAACCTAGTTGTTAAAAGGTCTTACTTGATGTCTTGAAAAAATTAATGCAAAAATTTTCCTTCTATCTATTATCTAGTTTTCAAAGAACGATTCGGCAACGAATAAGCAAAAGACTAATCTGTTGCTTTCATTTACCACGAATGAATGAATTACTCATTCAAAACTGAACAAAACAAAAGCGCTCGTTATATTCCTTAGAAAGGAGGTGATCCAGCCGCACCTTCCGATACGGCTACCTTGTTACGACTTCACCCCAATCATCTGTCCCACCTTAGGCGGCTGGCTCCTTGCGGTTACCTCACCGACTTCGGGTGTTACAAACTCTCGTGGTGTGACGGGCGGTGTGTACAAGGCCCGGGAACGTATTCACCGTGGCATGCTGATCCACGATTACTAGCGATTCCGGCTTCATGTAGGCGAGTTGCAGCCTACAATCCGAACTGAGAATGGCTTTATGAGATTCGCTTACCCTCGCGGGTTTGCAGCTCTTTGTACCATCCATTGTAGCACGTGTGTAGCCCAGGTCATAAGGGGCATGATGATTTGACGTCATCCCCACCTTCCTCCGGTTTGTCACCGGCAGTCACCTTAGAGTGCCCAACTAAATGCTGGCAACTAAGATCAAGGGTTGCGCTCGTTGCGGGACTTAACCCAACATCTCACGACACGAGCTGACGACAACCATGCACCACCTGTCACTTTTGTCCCCGAAGGGAAGTCTCTATCTCTAGAGAGGGCAAAAGGATGTCAAGACCTGGTAAGGTTCTTCGCGTTGCTTCGAATTAAACCACATGCTCCACCGCTTGTGCGGGCCCCCGTCAATTCCTTTGAGTTTCAGCCTTGCGGCCGTACTCCCCAGGCGGAGTGCTTAATGCGTTAGCTGCAGCACTAAAGGGCGGAAACCCTCTAACACTTAGCACTCATCGTTTACGGCGTGGACTACCAGGGTATCTAATCCTGTTCGCTCCCCACGCTTTCGCGCCTCAGTGTCAGTTACAGACCAGAAAGTCGCCTTCGCCACTGGTGTTCCTCCAAATCTCTACGCATTTCACCGCTACACTTGGAATTCCACTTTCCTCTTCTGCACTCAAGTTCCCCAGTTTCCAATGACCCTCCACGGTTGAGCCGTGGGCTTTCACATCAGACTTAAGGAACCACCTGCGCGCGCTTTACGCCCAATAATTCCGGACAACGCTTGCCACCTACGTATTACCGCGGCTGCTGGCACGTAGTTAGCCGTGGCTTTCTGGTTAGGTACCGTCAAGGTACCAGCAGTTACTCTGGTACTTGTTCTTCCCTAACAACAGAACTTTACGACCCGAAGGCCTTCTTCGTTCACGCGGCGTTGCTCCGTCAGACTTTCGTCCATTGCGGAAGATTCCCTACTGCTGCCTCCCGTAGGAGTCTGGGCCGTGTCTCAGTCCCAGTGTGGCCGATCACCCTCTCAGGTCGGCTACGCATCGTGGCCTTGGTGAGCCATTACCTCACCAACTAGCTAATGCGCCGCGGGCCCATCTGTAAGTGACAGCCGAAACCGTCTTTCCATCTCTTCTCATGCGAGAAAAGAAATTATCCGGTATTAGCTCCGGTTTCCCGAAGTTATCCCAGTCTTACAGGTAGGTTGCCCACGTGTTACTCACCCGTCCGCCGCTAAATCAAGGGAGCAAGCTCCCTATCATTCGCTCGACTTGCATGTATTAGGCACGCCGCCAGCGTTCGTCCTGAGCCAGGATCAAACTCTCCAAAAAGTGTTTGACTTGCTCATTGTTTTTATAGTGTGTACTCACTTCAATTTAAACGTTGGCGCTTTGTTTTGTTCAGTTTTCAAAGAGCAATCTTTGTCGTTTCTCTCAGAAGCGACTTTATCATGTTAACAAATCTTTTATAATTTGTCAACATTTTTTGGTGGAGCCTAGCGGGATCGAACCGCTGACCTCCTGCGTGCAAGGCAGGCGCTCTCCCAGCTGAGCTAAGGCCCCAAAATAAATGGTCGGGAAGACAGGATTCGAACCTGCGACCCCTTGGTCCCAAACCAAGTGCTCTACCAAGCTGAGCTACTTCCCGTCTATATGGCGCGCCCGAAAGGAGTCGAACCCATAACCTTCTGATCCGTAGTCAGACGCTCTATCCAATTGAGCTACGGGCGCGTATAGATGTAAAAAATGGTGCCGAGGACCGGAATCGAACCGGTACGGTAGTCACCTACCGCAGGATTTTAAGTCCTGTGCGTCTGCCAGTTCCGCCACCCCGGCATATACGAAATGAAAAGTGGAGCGGAAGACGGGATTCGAACCCGCGACCCCAACCTTGGCAAGGTTGTATTCTACCACTGAACTACTTCCGCATACAAAGTGCGGGTGAAGGGACTTGAACCCCCACGCCTTGCGGCGCCAGATCCTAAGTCTGGTGCGTCTGCCAATTCCGCCACACCCGCATAATAATATAATGGTGAGCCATGCAGGATTCGAACCTGCGACCCTCTGATTAAAAGTCAGATGCTCTACCAACTGAGCTAATGGCTCGTCCTAATAAATAATCTGTAAATGAAACTGGTGCCGGCAAGAGGACTTGAACCCCCAACCTACTGATTACAAGTCAGTTGCTCTACCAGTTGAGCTACACCGGCACTATAGATAATGGTGGAGGATGACGGGATCGAACCGCCGACCCTCTGCTTGTAAGGCAGATGCTCTCCCAGCTGAGCTAATCCTCCATTATGAATAATGCTTGGCAACGTCCTACTCTCACAGGGGGAGACCCCCAACTACCATCGGCGCTAAAGAGCTTAACTTCCGTGTTCGGAATGGGAACGGGTGTGACCTCTTTGCTATCGCCACCAAACAATAAAGGAATATCATTCCTTCAAAACTAGATAATAAGAAGGGTTTTTGCTTTTTTCAAGAACAATAAGGTTAAGTCCTCGATCGATTAGTATCAGTCAGCTCCACATGTCGCCACGCTTCCACCTCTGACCTATCAACCTGATCATCTTTCAGGGATCTTACTAGCTTACGCTATGGGAAATCTCATCTTGAGGGGGGCTTCATGCTTAGATGCTTTCAGCATTTATCCCGTCCGCACGTAGCTACCCAGCGATGCTCTTGGCAGAACAACTGGTACACCAGCGGTGCGTCCATCCCGGTCCTCTCGTACTAAGGACAGCTCCTCTCAAATTTCCTGCGCCCACGACGGATAGGGACCGAACTGTCTCACGACGTTCTGAACCCAGCTCGCGTACCGCTTTAATGGGCGAACAGCCCAACCCTTGGGACCGACTACAGCCCCAGGATGCGATGAGCCGACATCGAGGTGCCAAACCTCCCCGTCGATGTGGACTCTTGGGGGAGATAAGCCTGTTATCCCCGGGGTAGCTTTTATCCGTTGAGCGATGGCCCTTCCATGCGGAACCACCGGATCACTAAGCCCGACTTTCGTCCCTGCTCGACTTGTAGGTCTCGCAGTCAAGCTCCCTTGTGCCTTTACACTCTACGAATGATTTCCAACCATTCTGAGGGAACCTTTGGGCGCCTCCGTTACATTTTAGGAGGCGACCGCCCCAGTCAAACTGCCCGCCTGACACTGTCTCCCGCCCCGATAAGGGGCGCGGGTTAGAATTTCAATACAGCCAGGGTAGTATCCCACCGACGCCTCGACCGAAGCTAGCGCTCCGGCTTCACAGGCTCCTACCTATCCTGTACAAGCTGTACCAAAATTCAATATCAGGCTGCAGTAAAGCTCCACGGGGTCTTTCCGTCCTGTCGCGGGTAACCTGCATCTTCACAGGTACTATAATTTCACCGAGTCTCTCGTTGAGACAGTGCCCAGATCGTTACGCCTTTCGTGCGGGTCGGAACTTACCCGACAAGGAATTTCGCTACCTTAGGACCGTTATAGTTACGGCCGCCGTTTACTGGGGCTTCAATTCAAAGCTTCGCCTTGCGGCTAACCTCTCCTCTTAACCTTCCAGCACCGGGCAGGCGTCAGCCCCTATACTTCGCCTTGCGGCTTCGCAGAGACCTGTGTTTTTGCTAAACAGTCGCCTGGGCCTATTCACTGCGGCTTTTCCGGGCTATTCACCCTAAAAAGCACCCCTTCTCCCGAAGTTACGGGGTCATTTTGCCGAGTTCCTTAACGAGAGTTCTCTCGCACACCTTAGGATTCTCTCCTCGCCTACCTGTGTCGGTTTGCGGTACGGGCACCCTACATCTCACTAGAGGCTTTTCTTGGCAGCGTGGAATCAGGAACTTCGGTACTATATTTCCCTCGCCATCACAGCTCCGCCTTAATGGAAACGGGATTTTCCTCGTTTCCGGCCTAACTGCTTGGACGCGCATATCCAACAGCGCGCTTACCCTATCCTTCTGCGTCCCCCCATCGCTCAAACGATGTATAGGTGGTACAGGAATATCAACCTGTTGTCCATCGCCTACGCTTTTCAGCCTCGGCTTAGGTCCCGACTAACCCTGAGCGGACGAGCCTTCCTCAGGAAACCTTAGGCATTCGGTGGAAGGGATTCTCACCCTTCTTTCGCTACTCATACCGGCATTCTCACTTCTAAGCGCTCCACCAGTCCTTCCGGTCTAGCTTCAACGCCCTTAGAACGCTCTCCTACCACGGATACCATACGGTATCCATCCACAGCTTCGGTGTTACGTTTAGCCCCGGTACATTTTCGGCGCAGAGTCACTCGACCAGTGAGCTATTACGCACTCTTTAAATGATGGCTGCTTCTGAGCCAACATCCTGGTTGTCTAAGCAACTCCACATCCTTTTCCACTTAACGTAAACTTGGGGACCTTAGCTGGTGGTCTGGGCTGTTTCCCTCTTGACTACGGATCTTATCACTCGCAGTCTGACTCCCGAGAATAAGTATTTGGCATTCGGAGTTTGACTGAATTCGGTAACCCGTTGGGGGCCCCTAGTCCAATCAGTGCTCTACCTCCAATACTCTCATCTCGAGGCTAGCCCTAAAGCTATTTCGGAGAGAACCAGCTATCTCCAGGTTCGATTGGAATTTCTCCGCTACCCACACCTCATCCCCGCACTTTTCAACGTACGTGGGTTCGGGCCTCCATTCAGTGTTACCTGAACTTCACCCTGGACATGGGTAGATCACCTGGTTTCGGGTCTACGACCTCATACTCATGCGCCCTATTCAGACTCGCTTTCGCTGCGGCTCCGTCTTATCAACTTAACCTTGCATGAAATCGTAACTCGCCGGTTCATTCTACAAAAGGCACGCTATCACCCATTAACGGGCTCTAACTACTTGTAGGCACACGGTTTCAGGATCTATTTCACTCCCCTTCCGGGGTGCTTTTCACCTTTCCCTCACGGTACTGGTTCACTATCGGTCACTAGGTAGTATTTAGCCTTGGGAGATGGTCCTCCCTGCTTCCGACGGGATTTCTCGTGTCCCGCCGTACTCAGGATCCACTCAGGAGGGAACGAAGTTTCAGCTACAGGGTTTTTACCTTCTTTGACGGACCTTTCCAGATCACTTCACTTACCCCGTTCCTTTGTAACTCCATGTTGAGTGTCCTACAACCCCAAGAGGCAAGCCTCTTGGTTTGGGCTATCTTCCGTTTCGCTCGCCGCTACTCAGGAAATCGCGTTTGCTTTCTCTTCCTCCGGGTACTTAGATGTTTCAGTTCCCCGGGTCTGCCTTCAGTACCCTATGTATTCAGGTAAAGATACTGTTCCATTACGAACAGTGGGTTTCCCCATTCGGAAATCTCCGGATCAAAGCTTACTTACAGCTCCCCGAAGCATATCGGTGTTAGTCCCGTCCTTCATCGGCTCCTAGTGCCAAGGCATCCACCGTGCGCCCTTTCTAACTTAACCATATGGTGGCTGATAAACGGAAAGTTTATCAAACAACCTAGTTGTTAAAAGGTCTTACTTGATGTCTTGAAAAAATTAATGCAAAAATTTGCCTTCTATCTATTATCTAGTTTTCAAAGAACGATTCGGCAACGAATAAGCAAAAGACTAATCTGTTGCTTTCATTTACCACGAATGAATGAATTACTCATTCAAAACTGAACAAAACAAAAGCGCTCGTTATATTCCTTAGAAAGGAGGTGATCCAGCCGCACCTTCCGATACGGCTACCTTGTTACGACTTCACCCCAATCATCTGTCCCACCTTAGGCGGCTGGCTCCTTGCGGTTACCTCACCGACTTCGGGTGTTACAAACTCTCGTGGTGTGACGGGCGGTGTGTACAAGGCCCGGGAACGTATTCACCGTGGCATGCTGATCCACGATTACTAGCGATTCCGGCTTCATGTAGGCGAGTTGCAGCCTACAATCCGAACTGAGAATGGCTTTATGAGATTCGCTTACCCTCGCGGGTTTGCAGCTCTTTGTACCATCCATTGTAGCACGTGTGTAGCCCAGGTCATAAGGGGCATGATGATTTGACGTCATCCCCACCTTCCTCCGGTTTGTCACCGGCAGTCACCTTAGAGTGCCCAACTAAATGCTGGCAACTAAGATCAAGGGTTGCGCTCGTTGCGGGACTTAACCCAACATCTCACGACACGAGCTGACGACAACCATGCACCACCTGTCACTTTTGTCCCCGAAGGGAAGTCTCTATCTCTAGAGAGGGCAAAAGGATGTCAAGACCTGGTAAGGTTCTTCGCGTTGCTTCGAATTAAACCACATGCTCCACCGCTTGTGCGGGCCCCCGTCAATTCCTTTGAGTTTCAGCCTTGCGGCCGTACTCCCCAGGCGGAGTGCTTAATGCGTTAGCTGCAGCACTAAAGGGCGGAAACCCTCTAACACTTAGCACTCATCGTTTACGGCGTGGACTACCAGGGTATCTAATCCTGTTCGCTCCCCACGCTTTCGCGCCTCAGTGTCAGTTACAGACCAGAAAGTCGCCTTCGCCACTGGTGTTCCTCCAAATCTCTACGCATTTCACCGCTACACTTGGAATTCCACTTTCCTCTTCTGCACTCAAGTTCCCCAGTTTCCAATGACCCTCCACGGTTGAGCCGTGGGCTTTCACATCAGACTTAAGGAACCACCTGCGCGCGCTTTACGCCCAATAATTCCGGACAACGCTTGCCACCTACGTATTACCGCGGCTGCTGGCACGTAGTTAGCCGTGGCTTTCTGGTTAGGTACCGTCAAGGTACCAGCAGTTACTCTGGTACTTGTTCTTCCCTAACAACAGAACTTTACGACCCGAAGGCCTTCTTCGTTCACGCGGCGTTGCTCCGTCAGACTTTCGTCCATTGCGGAAGATTCCCTACTGCTGCCTCCCGTAGGAGTCTGGGCCGTGTCTCAGTCCCAGTGTGGCCGATCACCCTCTCAGGTCGGCTACGCATCGTGGCCTTGGTGAGCCATTACCTCACCAACTAGCTAATGCGCCGCGGGCCCATCTGTAAGTGACAGCCGAAACCGTCTTTCCATCTCTTCTCATGCGAGAAAAGAAATTATCCGGTATTAGCTCCGGTTTCCCGAAGTTATCCCAGTCTTACAGGTAGGTTGCCCACGTGTTACTCACCCGTCCGCCGCTAAATCAAGGGAGCAAGCTCCCTATCATTCGCTCGACTTGCATGTATTAGGCACGCCGCCAGCGTTCGTCCTGAGCCAGGATCAAACTCTCCAAAAAGTGTTTGACTTGCTCATTTGTTGTTATAGTGTGTACTCACTTCAATTAAAACGTTGGCGCTTTGTTTTGTTCAGTTTTCAAAGAGCAATCTTTGTCGTTTCTCTCAGAAGCGACTTTTTTATATTAACATGTCGTTTATGTAAGAGTCAAGAGTTTTTTAAAACAAATTTAATGTCTTTGTAACTCGTTCTTAACAACAGATATAAATATAACACCATAATAATAATTACGCAAGACTTTTTTATAATTCCTCTAAAATTATAAGTTAACATATAAAATTCACTTAGCATGCAGGAATGAACCATTGCTTTATTAAAGAACATCATAATTCTAAAACTATTATAAACAAAGGACCGAGCAGATATTATCTAAACGGTCCTTTGTTATATAGGAAATTAACGTTGTCTCATAAGTGGGAATAATAACACGTCACGGATGGATGGAGAATTCGTTAATAGCATGACCAGACGATCAATCCCAATTCCTAATCCTCCAGTTGGCGGCATTCCGTATTCAAGTGCTTCAATGAAGTCTTCGTCCATTTCATGCGCTTCATCATTACCTTGCTCTCGTTCTTTTAGTTGTGCTTCAAATCGTTGACGTTGATCTATTGGATCATTTAGCTCAGTGAATGCATTTGCATGTTCACGACCAACAATAAATAGTTCGAAACGGTCTGTAAATCGTGAATCTTGCGGATTCTTCTTGGCTAATGGTGAAATTTCAACCGGATGACCAAAAATAAAGGTAGGTTGAATAAGCTTTTCTTCTACCTTTTGCTCAAAGAATTCATTAACAATATGTCCAAATTCCATTGTATCTTTCACTTCAATACCGTGTTCTTTAGCCAATTGTTGCGCTTCTTCCTTGCTCATCGTTTTCCAGAAGTCTACACCTGTATACTCTTTAACTGCATCAACCATATGCAGACGTTTCCACTCAGGATTTAACTCTATTTCATAATCTCCATATTGAATAGTAGTTGTACCTAATACATCTTTTGCAATATGAGCAATTAAGTTCTCTGTAAGACTCATGATATCTTGATAATCTGCGTATGCTTCATATAATTCAATCAAGGTGAATTCAGGATTATGACGTGTAGAAACACCTTCATTTCTGAAGACACGACCAATTTCATATACTTTCTCAAGACCACCGACAATCAGGCGTTTTAGATGAAGTTCAATCGCAATTCTTAGATTTAAAGGCATATCTAATGCGTTATGATGCGTTTCAAATGGACGTGCTGCCGCTCCACCTGCAATAGAATGTAATAAAGGTGTTTCTACTTCAAGATATCCATGATCATCTAAATATCTTCTCATTGATCGGACAATCTGGCTGCGTAAAATCAACGTGTTTTTACTTTCTTCATTTGTTATGAGGTCAACGTATCGTTTACGGTAACGCTCTTCAACGTCTTTCAATCCGTGGAATTTATCTGGCAGTGGACGAAGAGCTTTCGTTAAGAAAACATAGTTAGTCGCTTTAATTGATAATTCTCCTACATTTGTTTTGAAAACCAATCCAGTAATACCAACGATATCCCCTAAGTCTGTTTGTCCAAATGATTGATATTGTTCTTCTCCAACAGCATCCAGTCTTACATAGATTTGAATCTGTCCTGTCAGATCTTGCACATGGGCAAATCCAGCTTTACCCTTTCCTCGTTTTGTCATGATACGTCCAGCAATTGTCACTTCAATTTCTTGCTCCGCTAGATCCTCCTTCGATACTTCATTATAAGCTTGTATAACTTCCTTAGCTTGATGAGTTCGATCGAATCTGCTTCCAAACGGATCTTGTCCATTACCCAAGATTGCTTGCATTTTATCTCGTCTAACCTGTAATTGGTCATTTAACTCTTCAGTCATGAACGTTCATCTCCATTTTTCTATTTCTCTTTATATTGATTCGCTACTAAATTTAGATACTCTATTATTTTTACACAAAGTAAAGTAATCGAACAGTCTTTTCCCTTAAAAACATCCATATAAAAACTGCCAGTTATCTCTGGCAGTTATTTTAAGCGTATTATAGGTAAACAGGGAAGTAATGTCAAATTATTAAGCCATTTGAATTGTTGGCTCTTTCGCTTCAATTTCTTCCACCATATCGTATAGAAGTGTGACAACGTCTTCTCTTGTATTACATTCATTTATTCCTTTTCTTGCCTTCGCATTGCCGGGGACCCCTTTTAAATACCACGCAGCATGCTTACGCATTTCTCGAACAGCAATATTTTCGTTCTTCAAGGCAATTAGACGATCCATATGAAGGACGCATACATCCATCTTCTCACGCACTCCAGGTTCATCCATCAATTGACCTGTCTCAAGATATTTCACTGTGCGATAAATCATCCATGGGTTACCTAGTGCAGCTCTCCCAATCATGACACCATCTACTCCAGTTTCTTCAAGCATTCTTTTTGCATCTTGAGGTGTTTCAACATCGCCATTACCAATAATAGGAATATTTACGGAATTTTTTACTTCACGAATGATATCCCAGTTGGCCTTTCCTTCGTACATTTGAACACGCGTCCTACCATGAATGGCTACAGCACTGCCACCTGCACGTTCAACAGCTTGTGCATTCTTAACAGCGAAGATATGCTCATCATCCCAACCTATACGCATTTTTACAGTTACCGGTTTGTCCACTGCATCTACTACCGCTGATACCATATCATAAATTTTATTTGGATCTAACAACCATCTAGCACCCGCTTCGCATCTGATAATCTTCGAAACAGGACATCCCATGTTGATGTCGATAATATCAGCATTCGTATTCTTATCAACGAATTTCGCTGCTTGAACTAATGATTCCTTTTCACCACCAAAGATTTGCAAGCTAAGTGGGTTCTCTCTTTCATCTATATAAAGCATATTCATCGTTTTTTCATTTTTTAAATTTATCGCCTTGTCACTTACCATTTCCGCACAAACAAGACCTGCTCCAAACTCTTTTACCGTCAATCTAAAAGCAGAGTTACAAACACCAGCCATTGGCGCAAGAACGACCTGGTTATTCATTTCAACATTTCCAATCTTTAACACACTTTTACCTCCTTCATTGTTGTTCAATTTATTCTTTATCTTCAATTGGCTGAAGTTCCTCTACTGTTATTCCCAGTGCTTCTGACAACTTAAGTAATAATTCATCTGAGGCAAAACGATTACCTCTTTCAATTTCGCCAAGAAGAGATACAGAAATACCAATTTCCTTCGCGAAACCTTCTTGAGTGAAACCTTTTAATTTTCGAAAAGCGCGTATGCGCCTTCCCCACTTTTCTGCTTCCATAGTTGGACTCCTTCTTTATCCTCTAATTTCTCAAGAATATCGTTTAAAGGTGTATCTGTAGTAGGTAGCATGATAGTTGGATTTATCTCTAATAACGGAACGAGCACAAACGCCCTTCCCACCATCCGAGGATGCGGTACAGAAAGTCTCTCTGTCTCAATATTTTCATGATTATATAATAAAATGTCAAGGTCCAACGTTCTAGGTCCCCAACGAATTTCCCTTTTCCTTCCTAATTTCCGCTCGATTTCCTGGCAAACATTTAGTAACTCAACTGCACTTAATCCAGTATTGACTAGTATAACCGCATTTAAAAACTGTGGCTGATCTATATATCCAATGGGTGCAGTTTCATACAATGAAGATGTTTGTAAAACTTTTACTTCTTTTTCTTCATGTAATAGTCGAATGGCTTCTTTTATATATTCCGAACGATCCCCCACATTAGAGCCAATTGATAAAAACGAATAATTTTCCATGTTATCTTCCCCTTTTAATCTCAACCGCCACAGATTGATAGTGTCCAGGGATTGGCGGATCGGGTTTATACACCTTTACCGTACATGTTTGCACCTTAGAAAAGCGTGAAAGCAGTTCTGACGTTATCTTTTCAGCAACAGCTTCTACTAATTTAAATGGTTTCCCTTCCACTATTTCCTTACACACTTCATATAACTCACCATAGTTAATAGAATCCTCTAGCTCATCACTTATACCTGCTGCAGCTAAATCAGCTTCTACAACCAAGTCTACATAAAAGCGCTGTCCTAGACGTGTCTCTTCCAAAAACACACCATGATAGCCGTAAAACTGCATATTATTTAGAAAAATTTTATCCACTGTATTCTCCCTTTCCCATCAGGGCATCCATCATCTTTGCTACACGTGCCATTTCCTTCACATCGTGTACCCGGATCATTTGGCACCCTTGCTGAATCCCAAAACAAATTGTAGCAGCAGTTCCTTCCATCCGCTCATTAGGAGGTAAGTCAAGTACATTTCCAATCATGGACTTCTTGGAAGTAGCCAATAGTACTGGATACCCTAACGCAACGAGCTTATCTAGATTTCTCATCATTTCCAAATTCAAAGAAACATCTTTAGCAAAGCCAATTCCAGGATCAAGAATGATATTTTCATCTAAGACCCCTGCATTTTTCACAAGCATAATACTTTCGTATAGATCATTGAAGGCATCACGCATAAAAAGTTGATAATCAATCTTCTCACGGTTATGCATTAATATAATCGGCACTTGAAACTCTGCAGCTACCTTAGCCATGTCAGAATCCGCCTTCGCTCCCCAAATATCATTGAGAATGTGCGCACCTGCTGCCAACGATTCCCTTGCCACAGCAGACTTATACGTATCGATCGACATCGTCACTTCAATATTCCGTGTAATTGCTTCAATAATAGGCACGACCCGTTCAATTTCTTCTTCATCTGAAATTTTATCATAGTTAGGGCGGGTCGACTCTCCACCAATATCTATAATGTCTGCTCCATCCTTAACCATTTGCTCAGCATGCTTTAGAGCATGATCAATACGATTATAACGTCCCCCATCAGAGAATGAATCTGGTGTGACATTTAAAATTCCCATAATTACTGTTTTTCTACTAAAGTCCAACGAATACGGACTATATTTACTATTTACTAATGGCATGTATCGGTCCCCTCATTCTAATAAAATCCTTATATAACGAGTGTACCATAAGACGTCTTCGTATTTAAGAATGGTCGATAATATACGCCACAAGCCCAGGTAACAGAAACCCGCATCAGTGTGATAACACTCATCTGCTACCACTTCTATTCACTTACCTTATCCCAAAGACTGTCCCATAGAAAAAAGGGTCTGACCTCACATTCTATATACAGTTTAAATAAACTGTATATAGAATGTGAGGTCAGACCCTTATAGACATCTTTTTTTAATTAAACCTTAATCAAAGTGATATAAAGGTGTACTTAGATAACGTTCCCCATTATCCGGAAGAATGGCTAAGACCTTTTTACCTTTACCTAATTTCTTCGCCACTTGCATCGCGGCGAAAATAGCTGCGCCCGAAGAGATTCCACCTAGGATTCCTTCCTCTTGTGCAACACGGCGTGCAGATTCAAACGCTTCTTCTGTGCTAACAGTAATCACATCATCATAAATTTCAGTATTTAAAGTTTCCGGAACAAATCCTGCACCAATTCCTTGGATTTTGTGCGGACCAGGTTTACCGCCTGATAAAACAGCTGAATCCGTAGGCTCAACTGCATAGATTTTAATATCTGAGTATTTCTCTCGCAAGACTTCACCTGCACCAGAGATAGTCCCTCCAGTACCAATACCAGAAATAAAGGCATCCAGTTTTTCTTCTCCAAATGCTTCTACAATTTCAGGACCAGTCGTGTTGCGATGCACTTCAGGGTTTGCTTCATTTTCAAATTGTTGTGGGACGTAGTAGCCATTTTCCTTTGCAAGCTCATTCGCTTTTGCAATTGCCCCTTTCATCCCATCAGGACCAGGCGTTAACACTAATTCCGCCCCATATGCACGTAACAGGGAGCGACGC
The DNA here is from genome assembly GCF_053653995.1 of Peribacillus sp. JNUCC 23. The sequence goes on along the minus strand of NZ_CM132202.1, from coordinate 83,102 downwards.
TCTATACTCATTGTTTCAGGCATGACAAGTATCGCTTTATATCCTTTTGCTGATGCTACCATTGCTAAACCGATACCTGTGTTACCACTTGTAGGCTCAATAATGGTATCACCACTTTTTAGTTTACCGCTTTTTTCCGCTGATTCAATCATAGCTAAAGCAATGCGATCTTTTACACTGCTTCCCGGGTTCATATATTCAAGTTTTACATATATGTCCGCACTATTCTCATCTTGTAGTTGATTTAATTTTACAATTGGCGTTTGGCCGATTAATTCAGCGACAGAATTTACAATATGTGTCATTATCCACACTCCTAATACCTAGTAATTTCATTGGTTTAATATAAATCATACACCGATAGCGCATAACTGTCAATCTATTTGAACTATTCTGCCTATTAATCAAACCTAGTTGTAAGCAAAATACCACCAGAATTCCCCATCCGCTAGTACATTCGACCTAAATGAAAATGGGCTTCTATTGGAATCCTCCCTACTCTCTCTTTTACTTTAACTCCTCAATTAATGATTCAAGATCTTCCTTCGAGAAAAGATAGGTCTCATTACAGAAATGACATTGAGCCTCAGCCTTACCATCTGTAACGATCATATCCTGAATCTCATCTTTACCTAAACTAACTAACGTATTGGAAATTCGTTCGCGGGAGCATTGGCATTTAAATTGAACAGGCATTTTTTCAAGTAACCTGACATTTCCTTCACCTAATACTTCATCAAGAATTTGCTCTGGTGTTAACCCCTGTTGAATCATTTTCGAAATAGGTGTGATTGTTCTTAATCGTTCTTCAATCGCAGTTATCGTTTCATCTTCTACTCCCGGCATAAGCTGAATAATAAAACCACCAGCAGCAAGAATCGTATTATCAGGATTAACTAAGACACCCACTCCAACTGAAGAAGGGACCTGTTCAGATGTTACAAGATAATATGTGAAGTCCTCTCCAAGTTCACCAGACACTAGCGGTACTTGGCCTGTAAAGTAATCACGGAGTCCAATATCTTTTACAACTGAAAGCATTCCGTCCGTCCCTACCGCTCTCCTTACATCAAGCTTCCCATGATCATTGAGATCAAAATGGGTCTGAGGATTCGCTACATATCCTCTCACTTCGCCTTTGGCATTCGCATCAACTAAAATAACCCCGAGTGGACCGCCACCCTCAACCTTAATGGTTAGTTTTTCTTCTCCTTTAAGCATGGCCCCTAACATTAGACCCGCTGACATTGAACGACCAAGTGCAGCAGATGCAGTTGGCCATGTATAATGACGCCGCTGTGCTTCTCCTACTGTTTTTGTCGTTGAAACTGCATAGGCACGAACTTGGCCATTATAAGCTAGAGCTTTTACTAAATAATCTTCCATCTCCATACGCCTCCTATTTGGTAAATTTAAAACTTACCGTCTGCTAAAAAGGATTATCCTTGATTTTTCTTATAGATAAATTGTAAACCTTTTAATGTTAAAAAGGGATCGACGACGTCAATAATTGTGGATTCATTGGCAACTAATTGCGCTAATCCTCCTGTCGCAATCACTTTAGGCGGAAACTTGCTTTGGGCCTTCATCCTAGAGACAATCCCCTCTACCTGCCCAACAAACCCATACAATATTCCAGCCTGCATAGCTGTTATTGTATTTTTTCCAATAATTTCATCCGGACGCACAATCTCAATCCTAGGTAATTTAGCTGCTCTTGAATATAGAGCTTCCGTTGAAATACCAATCCCCGGGGCTATCGCTCCCCCCATATATTGTTTATGCTCATCAATGTAGCAATACGTCGTAGCTGTACCAAAGTCCACAATAATCAATGGGCATTCATATTCATGAATACCCGCCACAGCATTAACGATTCGGTCAGCCCCTACCTCTCTTGGATTGTCATACTTAATATTCAAACCCGTTTTAACTCCTGGTCCAACAATAATTGGTTGAATACCGAAATATTTCTCGCACATATTTTCAAGAGCAAACATAATAGGTGGAACAACAGATGAAATAATAATCCCATCGAAATCTTCAAAGCAAATCTGTTCGTGTTCTAATAGTGACTTAATCGTCATGCCATATTCGTCTTCTGTTTTATGGCGGTTCGTCTCAATACGCCAATGAAATTTTAACTCACTTCTTTCATATACCCCTAACATGATATTCGTATTACCGACATCCAAAACAATAATCATCGATCTCACCACTCCGGCAAATTATTCTCAAACATCATAACATAATGCTCGGTTTAGACGCTAACAGGCGGACTTTCCATGTCTATTTTCTCCCGGAATAGGAAAAGGTATTTCCTCGGAAGGAAATACCTTTTACATGTTTATTTCTTCTGATCTTCTTCGCTAGGAAATGAATTAGGTACATCATCAGAATGCTTCTCCTCGATTGGTGTATCTCGAAGAGAATCGTTCGTTACTTCTAGGCTCTCTGGATTTCTTTCATCCAAAGGCTTAAGCAACGCTTCCTTCTCTTCTTTCTTATTGATGGTAACTTTCAGGTCACCATCATTGCCCAATCGACCGTTAAGAGCTGTATAATCACGTTCCGGCAATTTGCCATGGTCATAAAGACCTTTGATTTGTCCAGCATCCAATGTTTCGATTTCCAATAACGTTTTTGCAATAAGATCTAATTTATCACGTTTTTCCGTGATGATACTTTTCGCTTTTTGGTAAGACTCTTTAATAATTCGTTGAATTTCCAGATCAATTTCATAGGCAATCGCATCTGAATAATTCTGCTCATTATTGAAATCACGCCCTAAGAAAACTTGACCTCCTTGAGACTGCCCAAACTGAAGTGGTCCAAGTTTATCACTCATCCCATATTCAGTTACCATACTGCGTGCAATGGCAGTAGCCCTTTGAAAGTCATTATGAGCGCCTGTGCTAACTTCACCGAAAACAACTTCTTCAGCTACACGCCCACCTAAAAGTCCAACAATTTTATCAAGAAGCTCCGGTTTTGTCATAAAGAATCGATCTTCCTTAGGAAGCATAACCGCATAACCACCAGCTTGCCCACGCGGAACAATCGTTACTTTATGGACTGTTTCAGCATCGTCTAGAACCAACCCAATGATTGTATGGCCCGCTTCATGCCAAGCGACGATATTACGTTCTTTCTTGGAGATAACACGGTTTTTCTTGGCCGGCCCTGCAATAACCCGATCAGACGCTTCATCAAGATCGGACATGTCGATTTTCTTCTTATCTTGACGGGCCGCTACAAGAGCAGCTTCGTTTAATAAGTTTTCTAAATCGGCTCCGGAGAAACCTGGAGTACGTTGAGCGATTGCTTTTAAGTCAACACTTTCTGCCAAAGGCTTGTTGCGTGCATGAACTTGCAATACCGCTTCACGCCCTTTAACATCTGGACGCCCCACCGTAATTTGGCGATCAAAACGACCTGGACGCAATAATGCAGGGTCCAGAATATCTGCACGGTTTGTTGCTGCTATAATGATGATTCCTTCATTTCCACCGAAACCATCCATTTCAACAAGTAACTGATTAAGTGTTTGCTCACGCTCATCATGACCGCCACCTAGACCCGCACCACGCTGACGTCCAACCGCATCAATTTCATCAATGAAGATGATACATGGAGAGTTCTTCTTCGCATTCTCAAACAAGTCACGAACACGAGACGCGCCGACACCGACGAACATCTCAACAAAGTCAGAACCGCTAATTGAAAAGAAAGGAACTCCTGCTTCTCCCGCAACTGCTCTCGCAAGCAAAGTTTTACCTGTTCCCGGTGGTCCTACAAGTAAGACACCTTTAGGAATACGTGCACCTAGCTCAACAAATTTCCGAGGGTCTTTCAAGAATTCAACTACTTCAACAAGTTCTTGCTTTTCTTCATCCGCACCCGCTACATCATTGAAACGTACCTTTTTCTTGTCATCATTATACAACTTCGCTTTGCTTTTCCCAAAGTTCATAACACGACCGCCGCCGCCTTGTGCCTGATTAAGCAAGAAAAAGAATAAAATAAAGATGATCACGAAAGGTATAATAGACGTGAAGAATGTCACCCATCCGCTTGTTTGCTGTGCAGGAATTGTTTTAATAGCAACTCCCTTTTCTTCCGCAAGATCGTATATACGAGTTTGCGTAACCTCACTATTTGTTACATAGGTAAAGAATTTATCCGTGCCTTTTTTGTAATCTCCTCTGATTTCATAAACATTGCGTACAGGCTGGATTTCGAATGATTTTAATTGCCCTTTTTCCAATTGACTATAAAATTGGTCTTGAGATATTTCTTTAGTCGGCTCATTATTCGTATTAAAAATACTAACAATTCCAATGATGACTAAAAAGATGAGTAAATAAAATATTGTATTACGGAAGATCCGATTCATCCCTTACCTCCTCCCACTGGTAAACAACTATAGTAAATAGTATCATAGAAAATAATGGAGTTACAATTATTTAACATCGCTACGTGATTTAAAGAAAATCGTATATTAAATCATTCACCTTTTTCGTAAATTGCTGGTTTAAGAATGCCGATATACGGAAGGTTGCGATATCTTTCCGCGTAATCTAGGCCATATCCAACCACAAATTCATCTGGTACGATAAAACCAGTATAATCAGGTGTTATGTCAGCCTTTCTTCCAGTAGGCTTATCTAACAATGTTACGATACTTATTGATTTTGCTTTTCGATAACGGAAAAGTTCTGCAAGATAGCTAAGCGTTAGGCCGCTGTCAATGATATCTTCGATAATTAAAATATCACGCCCCTCTACAGATGCATCCAAATCCTTAATAATTTTTACTTCACCTGAAGATACTGTGGAATTTCCATAGCTGGAAACATCCATAAAATCCATTTCTAAATGTGCATCGATACGTTTTAATAGGTCACTCATAAATGGCATTGCACCTTTTAAAACTCCAACAGCTAAAGGAAACTTATCTTTATACTCGTGCTCCAACTGCGATGCTAGCTCTTTAATTTTATCCTGTAGTTCTTCCTCAGTGATTAACACCTTTTCAATGTCGTTTTGCATGGTCATTGTAATTGATTGCCCCCCAAGAAGATTTAAGCTTTATGATATTCTAAATAAATAAAAGATTGTTCATCATACGTATCAACAAACTCCAGATTGGACTTTTTCAGACCAGGAATCCAAACAATCACCCCTGATTGATCAGTTAGTACTGGCCAGTTCCGCCTCATTTGCATCGGGATTTTTTCATTAATAAAAATATCCTTTAGCTTTTTTGTATGATTGCCTTTGCCCTTGATAACCATATTATCACCATTTCTTCGGTTACGGGCGATGAGTGGCAGTGTTGTTTTGTGGATAGGCAGGTAAAAAGAATGGTTTCCAGCTTGGCCAGAAATTTCTTCTAAATACTGTGCTTTAATTTTAAATCCATTCGGTAGAAAGGTCTCTCCAGGAATCGTGATGGTAACGGAATAATCAGAGCTTTCTTTTTGTTGAAATCGAAACGTACACGTTTCATAAGATTTCTCACAAATAAGCCCTTCCGGAAGATGTAATTCTGCTGAAGGATGGGGATTAAAAAACAAAGCAGAAAGCTGGTCAATATGTACTGCTGAAAGTGATGATGGTCTCTTTATATAAAGATAGTTTAATATTAGTTGAATCGCTCTTCTTTGTAAAGGTTTTGGTATCATAAGTAGCTGATTCAAATCAATTGAAGACTCACTCTTCGTTTTACTAAGCCAAATCTTTTCCATATAGCGATTTGTCATTTGTTGCAAAAGTTGTTCGTCCTCAGCTAATTCTTCACTAAACCTTTGAAAATGCTCATGTACTTTTGGATTTTCCCGTTTCAAGGCCGGTAATACATCATGTCGAAATCGGTTCCTCACGTAATCATTATGTTCATTACTTGGATCCATTCGAGGAGTCAATTCATAGCGATTGGCATATGCATTGATTTCCTCCTTTGTCACAACAAGGAAAGGTCTAATAATCTCTCCGTTTAGAAAGGGGCGCTTGACGGCAATGCCTGCTCGCGCCATTCCTGACGCTCCTCTCGTCAGCCTCATAAGCATCGTTTCAATTTGATCGTCACCGTGATGACCAAGTGCTAAGATGGACAGTTGATACTTCTTCATTACCTCTTCAAAAAAAGCATAACGAAGATTTCTTGCTGCTAATTGCGAACTGTCACCTGTCTGTTCCATATAAGCAGGTACATTTATTCTTTTTCCCTCAAATGGAATATTCCATTCCTGACAAGTTTTCTCTACAAACTGATAATCCACATATGATTCTTCTCCCCGGAACATATGATCGACGTGTGCAACAACGAGTTCTAGCTCCAATCTTTCTCTTAATGAACAAAGAAAGTGCAGAAGAACTAGTGAATCAGGTCCACCAGAAACACCTACAAGTAGTCGGGATTTTTGTGGGATTAATTGATACCGTTTTATCTCAGACAATACTTTTTGTGCAAACATCCTATCTTCCCTCTTTATAAACTTGTTTTATCCTATCTCTAAATTGTACGCGTTAGATAGCATAACTCTTCGTAAAATTAACAATTCCTTAATTTTTTTACTATATCATAGGAACTGATTATATACATACAGAACATACAATATCGATACAAAAATAGCTAAGATAAGTGTCTCGAGAACGCCTCTTCTTTTCTTCCTTTTTCTCATTGTGCGTGTTTGACTAGTGCCTTTGTTATTTTTCTTACCTTGGGATGTTGAATTCGTTTGAGTTTTCTTATGTTCGTGCTCCTTGTTTAATACGTTCAATAAATCATTTCGCATTTCATCTGCTGAGTGATATTGACCTCTCATTGCACCATTTAACACTTTACTATATGGGTGAAGTCCCCTTTTTTGCTTAATCAACTCATTAAGCTGTGTATAGCCATCTCCTTTTTTCGAAAACCGTTTTGGATAGAAGGAATTGATGATAATCATCGCCACTGCAAATAAATCATATTGCGGATCTGCTTTTCTTGAACCCATTCCCCAATACCCCCTATCAAAAAACTCCGTGAACTCTTTGATAGACCGACCAAATAATGTAGTCCCACCAACATCGATACAACGAATTTTATAAGCAGGGAGTGTAACGATCAAATTATCTGGTTTCAAATCTCCAAACGCCCAACCTTGCTTGTGAAGTTCATCCAAGCTTGACAGAAGTTGCAGCATTAATACACCAATCCACGATTCCCCTTTCTTCTCAATAAACGCCAAGTATCCTTCTCCTCTTATGTATTCCATTACATAGAACGGGAGTGGCCTTCCATTCTTCAACAAATCGTCTGCTTCAAAAAAAGAAGGTCCAAGAGAGTGTCCCTGGACCTTGGAAAAGGATTTTAGTATATTCATTTCTGAACTAATCGACGAATAATCATCACTTAGTTTTAACGCAACTTGTCCATAATTGCTTTCTGCAAGATAGACAATTCCATTTGCCCCATATCCCAACTCCTCTTTAATCTGGTATGGGTTCTTATTCCACTTCCCAGTTATGAGACTACCAGGCAGGAGGTTACACTGTTTCCTCAAAGTATGATTCGTCATCATGAGACAACAATCCCCTTAGTGATCGTTTTTTTTGAAAATATCCCAGTGCTTCGTTGATAGCAGGGCCCGTCGGTGTTATTCCGCCAGTTGTAAGTTTCGGAAATATTTTCGTAAGCACCTCAAGCTTCGGCGTCCAATCCAATAGTTTCTCGACATCTTTTCTTTTCCCAGGAAATACGAATACAGAAAATTTATTATCACCCATTCTGGCATTCATACTTAGCGATAAATCCAAAAGCGCATCTTTAACAGTCGGAAGCTTATGTTTCATGCTCGCGCTTGTATCTACGAGAATAAGTACTTCCAATTTGCTTGTCTCACCAAGTTCATCTACTACTTCCATGACTTCTCCGCGTTTATCGGGTGGTAAGTCTTCCATTGACGTGGATTTTCCAAGTATTTGCTGTAGCTCTTTATTCACAAGTCCTTGTATCGTTTGCGTCATTGCCTTTCTCGTTACCATTTGGACAGTATGTGACAGCTGTTTTGAATACACAATCTGACTTATTCCACCACCAGATAACGCAATGGATTCGATTTCCTGTAACCCTTTTTCATTAATTGTATCATTTTCCATAACCCCTATAACATTAACCGAAATCCCTTGTTCTCTTGCCAAAGCTGCCATTGCAGCAGGATCTTCACCTTGATTTGAGCACCCATCAGTAATTAACAAGATTTGCTTCAACGTTCCTGTTTTCATGTTCATACTCCTCTCGAAAAAATACTGTTACCATTTTCGACAAGAAAATAGAAAATTATACTTTTAATTCAGTTCCTCTTCTTGTGCGATCTTCATGCCCTTTTCCGATGAGCTTGAACAGGAATGGATGCCCATTTCGGTGTATTATGCATAATCTTCGCTGTAACCACTGTCATATCATCATCAATATCCCCTTTCGTTCTAACTACCTCTTCTAAAATTAAATCAGAAATTTCCTGTGGATCTTCCGTTTGTAGTTCCTTCAATTTTCTTTTAATCCAAAACTCAAAGTTCTCCACATGAGTAGGCCCTTCAAAAATACCATCGCTCATCATAATAAGGATATCCCCTGCCTTCAGCTCTTCACAAACAACATCCACATCGAATTCCTGAATAATGCCCATTGGCAAATTACTTGCTTCAATTTTAATTACTTTATCCCCCCTCTTTATAAAGCTAGGTATTGAACAAATTTTCAAAAATCTAGCCTGCGCATCTTGCAAATCAATCATAACTAAATCTAACGTTGAAAAAATTTCATCTGTCGTTCGAAGAGAAAGGACGGAATTCACCGATTTAATTGCGATTCTCTCCTCTATACCTGACATGAGGAATTTTTGCAGAAGTTTTAACGTTTCCGTGCTCTCAAAGTGAGCTCTTTCCCCATTTCCCATCCCATCACTAATAGCTATGGCGTATTTGCCAAATCCTATTTCCGTCATAGTAAAACTGTCTCCCGAGACTAGGCCTCCTCCTTTTGCTGCATGAGCCACTCCTGTTTCCACTGTGTACTTCTTAGCTGAACGGAAAACGACTTCACATTGTCCGTTAGGGAAAGTTGCACATTCCTCTGAGTGAACAATCACTGTTTCACCTAGAATATCAGAAAGCATGGGTGCAATTAGCTTTTCACTTTCACCTCTTCCTTGGCAGTACGGAACACTCATTTCAATATCGACATTTCCTTGTTCAAGGCTATAAATTTCTACATTCGTGATATGCAATCCGAAATCCTGAATAGCTTCCATAATGGACTCTTCCTGTTGATGATGATTGATTCGTTCACGTTGGATTTCCTTTGCAAAATCTTCCATAACAGCTGATACACCCTTTAATTGATCAGCGACTAACTTCCGGCTTTCTTGGACTTGCCTTTTTAATCTTTTATTGGCTTGATAATAAAGAAGCTCTTGAGAAATCGTCGCAATAACTTTTGGACTGTTAATACAATGCTTTTCCCACTCTTTCACAGTTTTTTTAGAAAGCTGTCCATCATGTTCACTTAATTGAAACATAATTTCCTGCATCCCCTCATATGTTGTATCAAAGTTCTTTGCCCAGCATTGTTCTTTTTTAAAGCACATCTGGCACGTCCTTTCAGTCACATTGCTTAAGAAGTAATCGAGTTCCTTTTCATCTTCCTCTCCCTCTCCTCGATCATCCATTTGTGCAAAGCTATTGGATAGTGCTTCGAATACATTCGAAAATTGTGATACCCTTTGCGCTGTTACATCTCGTACTTTCCGCATGTACTGCTGTTGTTCATTCGTATGTTCATTAGTACCTGGAATATGCTTTGAAATCTTCCCAATTGCGGAACTTGGTGTAATAAAAAACAAGAGCACAGCAATTAATGTTTCATATAAGGTGATCGTAATATTGTTCGATCCCTCCCCGTACAAACCAATAAGTAAGGTAGCAATAACTAACCCTATTGAAACACCTATCTTTTTTCCATCACGCAAAAGTCCACCAAGCAAGCCCGAAAAAGCAAGCAAGCTCATTTGTAATAAGCTTGTTACACTAGATAAACTGAAAATCAGGCCAGTAACTACCCCAACTGTGGAACCGATAGCTGCCCCACCTGCTAGTCCGAATAAAAGAACAAGATAGCGTGATAAAATATGTTCGACAGAAAGATCGTACATGGACCACCCAATTGTTCCAGTCATAACTGATGCAAGTAATATAATGATCGAGATAATTTCTTCAGTCTTTAAAGATTGTGATTTTTTCCTAACTGTAAGGAGAGGAATCGATTGTATGAATATGAGTGTAAGAATTAGCGCAAGACCCGCTTCTACTCCTACCATCATGCCATCATATAATACAAGTGTACGGTGAATCATATATTGCTTTGACAAACCAACGATGACTAACGAAAGAAATACATACAAAGAAATGACCTTGATTTGAGATTCTGGTTTTAACTTCTTCATCTTGTGAAAAAGTAAAAATAGCACCGTACTAGAGAAAAGAGTAAGGCTGCTTGAAATAGAAACTGTTAACGCTCCCATAATTAATCCGACCAATGCCAACGGGGCACGATCTCGCCTCATCAAGAATACAGCGGCGAAGAAGGCTAATCCAAATGGGGATAATTGCGATAATATAAGTGCTCGTCCTAATAAGAAGCCAATAAAGGCTAAGACGATTCCACGTTTTATGAAGATATCTATTAACTTTGTCTGAAGATGAGTGATCCAATGAATAGCGCCTGCTCTTGCTCCCTGCAGATGCACCTCGGCAATGGGCTCCAATACATTTCGTTCAACCTTTTCCATATATGAAACACTCCCATTCATATTAGTATTTTTTATTATAAAGAGAGTATCACACATATTTTGTCAGAATTTTATAAATTAAATTAAAAACGTTCGACTATTTTCTATAGGAATATTCAATTACATACAGATTTTTAAACCATTCTCTGAAAAACTAAGCTTTATATTCAAATTCGTTTAAATAAAAGGGAGGTTTTTATACTTTCATTGAAAATAAAACTGAGAATATTGTGATTTATAGTATGAAACGACAATCAGAAAAATTGTCTTTGATCCTTGACTACAAAAAACTAGCTATTCCAACATAAAATCATTGGTTAGAGTGCACATTATCCCTTACCGATTGTAAGATATAGCTTGTGCTTTAAGGCATTACAGCGACGTAGCTTAGTTGGTTAGAGCATGCGGTTATCCGTAAAGCCAAGGGCTATCAAATAGACATAAGTGTCTTAGTCAATTTGTGAAAAAAGCAGTGTAGATAAACAGAAGCGTCCCAGTTATATTCTTTTCATTAAGAAACCAACCGGGACGATTTTACATTTAATTTCAAATTTTCTTTTACTGGTTGGTTAAATGCGACTAAAAGGTAGGGCTACTTTTGCTAGATACGGACAAAATGTAATTCACGCAGAGTGAAACTTCCATCAATAGGGGGAATACAGCCCGCTAACCCGGGATAATTATATTCGTATAGTTTCTTGAGCAACAAAAAAAGCAAGCTTAATGATAAGCCTGCCTACTATATTATATAAAATTTTTCAAGGAAAAATTGCTAAACTATTGTTTTAGGCAGCAGTTTATCCGCGTCTTCCTCCTCGGCCTCCACGTTTTGTTTCTGTACTACGTTTAAGAGAAGTTAAGCGGTCTTCGCTATCTTTTAGGAAACGGGTCATTTTTTGCTCAAAATTTTCCTTTGGTTGGAAACTTGTTTTTGAGCGGGAGTCTTTGGAACGGTTATCATTTCCTCTTCCTTGACGTGGACGTTGTGAATAAGAAGATTGCGGTTGTCCCTCAGGTTTATCTTTTGCCTTTTTGATAGATAAGCCAATTTTTCCGTCTTTTTCAACGTTGATAACTTTAACCTCAACTGCATCACCGACTTTAAGATGATCATTGATATCTTTTACATAGTTATCGGCAACTTCACTGATATGAACAAGCCCTGTTGAACCTTCGGGTAATTCTACAAACGCACCAAAATTAGTAATCCCTGTTACTTTACCTTGTAACTTGCTGCCTACTTCAATTGACATAAAAAAAATGTTCCTCCTTAGAAATGTTAACTATCACTTCATATTATATTATAACGAAAGGAAAAAAACAGTGTCAATATTAGTCACCATCGTCTTCTTTTTCAGGCAGATTAAAAATGATCTCCCCTTTTTCAGATAAAAAGTATTCCTTCCTTGCCAATTTCGCTATATACTCATCATCCTCGAGCCTCATAATTTCCTCTTTTAATAGGTTTTCTGCCTTTTTTAATTGAGCTAACTTACTCTCAACCTGCTCCATTTCTGTAGTCCCTTTTTCTAGGGCCTCTGCTTGGGAAATAAGCGTAATAGCGGCCAACACTGAAATAATGGCAGCACATAGTCCATAAAAAGTGAGGCGTCGAATCAATCCGCGTCTCTTTTTTACATTTGTATGCTCTTGCTGCTCACGTTGTAGGACATAGTCTGATTCAATTTTCGCCACTTTCTTTTTTCGGAGGCTATCCACTTTATTATTCACCCCTCACTTTGTTTTATTTCTCCATTTCGTAACGATTACTTTTATAAACTTCTTCATCTTTATAAATATCCCTGTAATTTCATTATAAAACTTACCGACGTTTTTTGTAACAGCATTCGGCAACTTATTCCAAAGAAATAGGAAGATCCAGAAAAAAGGTCGTAAGATTATGTTTATAGTCATAAAAATTAAACGAATGATCCACTTAATAATTGAAAAAAGAATTTTCCCTATACCAAATATCAAAAATACAATCCCTGTTACCAACCATTTTACCGGTTGATAAACTAAGAGTTGAATGGATCGCCTTATAAATTTTGCAGTTACAATAACACTCGTAATGAAAGCTTCTAGAATTTTATGATAGCTCTTTTTCATAAGCGCTTGATATGCAGAAAACCCACAAAGTAATGCAAGGAATAGGTAGAAACGAAACTCCCCTTCATTGATTAAGAATAGTACATAAAAAATGATTAGGCCTTGTACAATCCAAAAAAGAAAATCATTTAGAAAAACAAACCAGGATTTTCGCTTTGTCCGCTTTAAAAAGCGGTTATACGTATCCAGGGCAGCGCCAAAGCAGCTGCCCATTCCAATCATGGCAAGTAAGGTATAAAATTGAATGGTTAGCGTCATTTGAACAGCTTCCCAAAGAACCCTTTTGCCTTTTCCCCTGTGTGCTCATCTAAATAGACAAGATCAAAAATTTTACCTTTAATAGATACAATGCCTTTTTCTACGTCTAAATTTTTCATTTGTAGGTTTTGCCCGCGTATTGATAAAAAACCCATACTCGTTTCAAGAAGAAATTCTTCATTATCAAAGCTTTCTACTTGCTTTACTCCAGTAATATCTAGCAAACGGCGTCCTCTCATGGTGACGTCATGTTCTTGAATTGTTGCTTTTTGATTGTTTTGGACTGGCTCATAATATTGGCTCATTTTCATCCCTCACAATAGAACGTTTTGTACATGTTTATGTGAGTTGGACAAAGATTAGAACAAGCCTGACGATCCGATTATTTTACTCGCCACCTAGTTTCTCTTCCTTTAGGACTGTGTACATATTGGCTGCTTCTTCTTTTTTTGTTGACTCCTGTATTTTTTCAATTCGGACCGTAACCCGCTTTTGTCCAAATTGAATAGCTAGCTCATCGCCCTCTTTGACATTGGAACTTGCCTTAGCCGGAGTACCATTAATACTGATGCGCCCTTTATCGGCCACTTCTTTAGCAAGTGTACGGCGCTTTATTAAACGTGATATTTTCATAAACTTATCAAGTCTCATCGACATAGAAATTCTCTCCTTCACTTATAGGGGTTGTTCAAAAAAGTCCGGTAAAAACAGCTTTCGAACTTCTTCGTCGCTCTGTCTCTCCGGTCCTCTCGAGATGCGCTCCTCGAACTTCTCGGCTCTTTTTCTCCTCCTTTTTGAACACACACTTATAATCCCTTAGATTTTGCTTCCTCCCAATATTGATCAAGCTCATTAAGCGTATAGTCAGCAAATTCTTTTCTCTCATTTTGAATACACTCTTCAATATATGTAAATCGGTTATAGAACTTCTGATTAGCTGCATGTACTGCTTCTTCGGCTTGAATCCCATAAAAACGGGTAACGTTAACAAGAGCAAAGAATAGATCACCCAATTCCATTCTTAGAGCAGCCTCATCCCCTTGATCCATTTCGTTTTCTACTTCGATGATTTCTTCTTTAACCTTTTTCCATGCTTCTGCAACTTCATTCCAATCAAAGCCTACTTTTGCTGCTCGTTTTTGATATTCATGCGCACGGATTAAATTAGGAATTGATTTGCCAACATCGTCAAGTAATGATTTATGAGTAAATCCAGCCTGTTCTTTTTCTTCTTTTTTAATTTGCTGCCAATTTCTCAGAACATCTTCTTCCCCACTTACTTCGATATCCCCAAACACATGTGGATGACGGCGAATCATTTTTGAAGAGATACCTTCTATTACATCTTCAATAGTAAACATCCCCTCGTCTTCACCAATTTGGGCGTGTAGGAAGACTTGCAGGAGTACATCTCCTAATTCAGCTATGATTTCATCTTCATCTTGTTTGTCGATGGCATCAATTAATTCATACGTTTCTTCGATTAAATACTGTTTCAAGCTTTCATGCGTTTGTTTTATATCCCACGGACAACCATTTGGTCCTCTTAATTGTGCAATAATTTTCCTAAAAGTAGAAAATTCGCGGTATTGCTTGTTTATTTCTTTGACAGGTGGAACATAGACACTCGTCAGATTACTTAATTCCATTTCATGATCGAGCTCATAAAGAGGTAGTTTTTTTACCGATTCCATTTTGCTACCAGCTGCGGTAACAAGATAAACATCGTGATCATCAGGCAATTTTTCCATAAGTGTCAGCTTAACATTCGATGCAATAAACGGATCATATACTTGTCCAATTATCATATGCTGATTGATATGCAAATCGTCTTTCTCGAGTGCTGTTCCATCAAGAAGTTGGAATCCTTCAATTGGGTCAATCTTCACTGATTGAAACAACGCATCAAGAAAGCTTTGACCACCTTCTATTTTAACAGATATTCCACATTTTGGTCCCTCTTCAATAAGAATCTGTACCGTTTTTTCAGCAACCATTGGATGGCCTGGCACAGCATAAAGTACCGCTTCGACTGAAGCCTGCTTAAGCAATGTCTTGGCGATCTCCTCATAGACCTTTTCAAATGTATCATGCTTTTCATAAACATCATCAAAGCTGATGAATGAAACACCTTCATTCAACAGTTCATTTATGACAGGATGTTCCATCGTTCGCACAAAACAGGAAGATGCTCCTTTAAGTTTTTTATAAATGCCATAAGGAAGCTGGTCTAAATCACCTGCACCAAGGCCTATTATCACAATATCGTTTACCATTTTATTGATACTCCTCTTTATGTAAATATGTAACAAGCTTTTCTCCTAACGGAAGAAGAAGAAGCTCATTCTTTGTAAATAGCCCGGTCTTAAGGATACTGTATATAAACAGGATTCCTCCGAGGCTTGCACCAGTTAAAGCTTGGACACTAGAAATGGATCGGCCTGAAAGCTGGAAAAGTTGAAATAGCTGATTATACACCATCAACGTCACAACCATAGTAACCGTTGCTCCTATGATAATATATACACTGTTTTTTTCAAACAAAGGCATACTAACTTTTGTTTGTAGAAATATAGCTAGCAGTAGCGCCATCAATACGAAACTAAGAACAGTTGCAACAGCCGCTCCTGTGATCGAGTAATGAGGTACGAGCAGTCTGTTAAGACTCCATTTACAAACAAGCCCAAAACCAACTACCACAACTGGCGCCCACGTATACCCCATACTTTGCAAAATTGCCGATTGGGCCATAATAACCGATGTAAACAAAATGGAGACGGCTAATATTGCAAGAGTACCAGACCCTTTCATGTCAGTGAATAGCATGATATTTACCGGTTTAATCAGGCAAATTAATCCACTAGAAGCAGCCACTCCAACAGAGGCGCTAACTTTTAATGTAAGACTTATTTTGTTTACCAGCTCCTCCTTATCCCCTTTTTTCATAGCGAAAGAGATGATCGGGATCATTGTCAGTGATAGAGACGTAGCAATAACCGTTCCAAGCTGGATAAGTGGCTGACCACGATCGTATACACCTTTCCACTCTTTTGCCTCAGTAGCACCTAAGCCAATTTCTCGCAATAGATTATAAAGTTGCAGAGAATCGACAAGCTGAATGAGTACGAGAATTAACCCTGTCATGCAAAAAGAAAAACCTTGAAAGATTAGAGCTTTCATGATGAATGGGAAATTCCTAAATTCCAAAGGTGCCTTTTTCAGGTTCAACCATTCTTTTCTTAAAATAATGAAACCTAAAAGAATGAATAAACCTGTTCCCCCCCCTGTTACAGAGCCAAAAACAGCACCTGCCCCCACTTCATATAAGGAAGAACCGTGTCGAATAAGGAATAATGAAAGCAACAAGATAGTAGCGACTCTTATGAATTGCTCGAATACTTGGGATAAGGCAGTTGGAATCATATTTCCTTGTCCTTGATAATACCCCCTGATTACTGAAGTAGCAGGCATTAGTAAAAAAGAAAAAGCGATGATTTTCAAGAGCCCTGTTAACTGTGGATCACCCATGACAGCTGCAATTAAATCTGCAAAGAAAAATAAGCCACCAAACATTACTATTCCTAATGCTCCAAGTATAACCAACGAACTCATAAGAATTTCGTTAGCAGAAAAACCTTCTTCAGAATCATTACGTTCTGCCAGCAACTTTGATATGACCGCAGGAAACCCCACAGTTGACAATGTTAGAACAATCCCATAAAAGGGATACACTTGCTGATAAATATAAAAACCTATATCTCCAGCTATATTTTGATATGGAATGCGATAAGCAGCACTTAATACCTTCACGATAAGGCTGGCTATACTTAATATTAACGCTCCTCGTACGAGCTCTCTTGTTGTCTTCAAAGGCCCTCCAACCATCTAAAGAACCCCTTCCACACATATGTGGTTGTATTATAGCATAAAGTGAAACTTCTATCAGTGAGGGCTTTTCATCCCCACTTATGGTTAGTTGAACCAATCGGGGTTTTACAGGCTGTTTAATCACTACCTATTCTTCCCTAATTCTCCAACAAAGGTTGAGATAGGATTATTACAGCCTGTTAAACCAGGATAAAGTGACACTTCTATCAGTGGAGGCCTTTCATCCCCACTTATGGTTAGGCCCGTTCTACTGTCAGTTCCTTTTTTTAGTCTCCAGACACATAAAAAGGACAGCAGCACGCCGTCCTTTTTAATATTTGTATAATGCCTGGCTTATATTATTGTTCCATTTGTCTAGCTAAGAAGCTTGCTGCTGTTTCTACCGCTTTATGTTCTACTTCTCCTACCGTTTCTTCTTTAGAGAAGATCACAACAGCTCCAATTGGATCTCCATTGGCAACAATGGGAGCCACTGTATATGATTGAACTTCTTCATCATTGGAATCGACAAATGAGACTTGTGATTTTGCTGTATTGATCACTGAATTACGATCATCCATCGTTTTTTCAATAAAATCACTTACATTTTTATTTAAATAATCTTTTTTTGAGCCTCCTGCAACTGTGATATATGTATCACGGTCACAAATTAATACAGGATTACCCAAGCTATCAAATAAGGCCTCTGCATATTCCTTTGCAAAGTCTCCTAGTTCACTAATCGGTGAATATTTTTTTAAAATAACTTCTCCATCTCGGTCTACAAAGATTTCCAAGGGATCTCCTTCACGAATACGCAAGGTTCTGCGAATTTCTTTCGGGATTACCACTCTTCCTAAATCATCAATTCGGCGAACTATACCAGTTGCTTTCATCTTATGTTGCCTCACTTTCATCAAAATTGATTTCCTAATAATGACTTCGTATTTAAGACAAAATCATCATCGACCTTGAATATAGTATTTTTCTAATGGAAAGTTCTATACACTTTGAAAAAATTTTTCTTTATTTCCTTAAAAAATTACTTTATCGACGATTTACCCATTTCTCCTAATTATTGATTCATCGTTTGATTTTCTTTATTAACATGCTGTAAACCCATCACTAGTTCGAATAGCATACTTAACCATTTGTCATGGTCCATACCTTTTAGATAAAGCACAAGCTTCATTCGATTCCCTTCCATACCTAGTCCAACTGCACGACCAAACTTCGAACTCAAAAGGAATACTTTTTGTCCATCGATTTTACTGCTTTCTTGTTCTGAGATAAAAATTGTGATTTCCTGCTTCAATTGCTTAATGCTTTCAACAGATGCAAGACTCGCATACACTTTGATTTCTGAAATTAACAATAAATAGGCTACTTCCGGTGGATAGTCCCCAAAACGATCGACGATTTCTTCTTTCAATTCATCTAAATCCTCTAGGGAAGAGATACCTCTAAATCGTTTATACATTTCGATCTTTAGATGTCCATCAGCAATATACGTATCAGGGATATATGCGTCCACATCCACATCGATTTCAAGTGTTGATTTCTCTTCAGCCGGTTTATCATTCCTTTTTGCTTCCACAGCTTCTTTGAGCATTTCCGAGAATAAGTCGAATCCAACAGAATCAATGAAGCCGTGTTGCTGAGACCCTAACAAGTTTCCTGCTCCTCGGATTGATAAATCACGCATGGCAATTTTGAAACCTGAACCTAGTTCTGTAAACTCTTTAATCGATTGAAGACGCTTCTCAGCTACTTCCGTCAAGACCTTGTCCTTTCGATAGGTAAAAAATGCATAGGCAATCCGATTTGAACGTCCTACTCGGCCTCTTAGCTGATAAAGCTGAGAAAGACCCATTCGATCAGCGTCATGTACAATTAATGTATTCACATTTGGAATATCAACACCAGTTTCGATAATCGTTGTACTGACTAACACATCGTACTCGCCTTCTAGGAAACCAAGCATGACCGCTTCTAATTCTTGTTCTGTCATACGGCCATGAGCATAGGTGACTCGGGCATCTGGCACTAACATGGAAATTTCTTCTGCTTTTCTAGCTATATCTTCTACCCGATTATACAGAAAGTAAACCTGTCCCCCTCTTGCCATCTCTCTTTCAATTGCCTCAGTAACTAAAACGCCGTTGTACTCCATCACATAGGTCTGGATTGGAAAACGGTTCTCCGGTGGCGTTTCAATGACAGATAAATCCCTAACACCAAGCATGGACATATGCAATGTGCGCGGAATAGGCGTCGCTGTTAATGTCAATACATCTACATTTGTTTTAAGCTTCTTGATTTTCTCTTTATGTGTAACACCAAAGCGTTGTTCTTCATCAATAATAAGTAAGCCGAGATCACGGTATTCAATATCCTTTGATAACAGTCGGTGCGTTCCGACAACGATATCAATCGTGCCCGCTTTCAGGCCTTTCATCGTTTCAGTTTGCTGCTTCCTTGTTCGGAAACGGCTCAATAGCCCAATATTAATCGGATATTCTTGGAATCGTTCACGAAGTGTTTCAAAGTGCTGCTGAGCAAGGATTGTCGTTGGTACTAGAAAAGCTACTTGTTTTCCATCAGCCATTGCTTTGAAGGCAGCGCGAATCGCCACTTCTGTCTTTCCATATCCCACATCACCACACAACAAACGATCCATCGGTCTTTCACGTTCCATGTCTATTTTTATCTCATGTATGGAACGTAACTGATCATCGGTTTCGTTATAGGCAAATGCACTTTCGAATTCACGTTGCATATCCCCGTCTGGAGAGAAGGCATATCCCTTTGCTTCTTCCCGCTCTGCATATAATTTAATAAGATCATCTGCTATATCTTGAACAGAGGATTGAACTTTGTTTTTTACTCGCTTCCAATCGCTTCCGCCCAATTTATAGAGCTTCGGTTCCTTACCTTCTGAGCCTACATATTTCTGAACTAGATTAATCTGATCTACTGGTACATATAATTTATCATCAGCTTGATAGCGAAGATGCAAATAATCCTTATGAATGCCATTAATCGAAAGCGTCTCGATACCTAGGTATTTTCCTATCCCGTGGTTAACATGAACTACATAATCTCCCACTTTCAATTCTGAATAGCTTTTAATCCGTTCAGCATTTGAGAGCTTTTGACGTCTTGTCGACTTTTTCGATTTTTTATTAAATAATTCCTGCTCCGTAATCACCGCATATTTTTGAAGTGGTAATTCAAATCCTGTGTTCAGACTGCCTTTAAGTATTTGAACCTTTCCCGGTAATATCTTGCTTGAATCAGAAAGTTCCGCAGCGTCAATATCATAATCTGCCAAAACACCTACTAGCTTTTTTACCCGTTCATTGTCAGGGCCTAAAATGACAACTGCATATTTTCCTTTTTTCCAACGTTCTATTTCAGTTTTAAAAACATTCATTTGTCCATGAAAATTTTGCATTTGCTTACATGTGAAATTCAAAATATTTTGTGGGTTTGTATGCGGTATATGACGCAAAAACAATGATAAGTAAATCAACTTTTGCTTTGATTGCGCGAAAAGCTCAGGGAGCTTATGCGAGATTTGTATATCATGAACAATTTTTCCCGCTTCGAGCAAACTTGTGTACCATTCCGCTTCCTCTTTTTCAAGCGTATCGTTAATCTCCTGAATTCGACTAATTTCATCAAGGATAATCAGCCCATTACCGGGCATGTAATCTAGCAAACTAGTAGGATTTTCATAAGCAAGACTTAAATATTTAAAGACTTGTTCAGGTCTTTTCCCCGTTTTTAGCTGCTCTAGCTCGTACGAAATCGTTTGCAGCATTTGTTCCTTAGCCTTATCATTTTTTATCTTTGTTAAACTTTTGCTTAATTTACCATCAAGTGATTCGATGATTCTTTCATAATGTTCAGACTCCAATAGACCTTCAGTCACCGGGCCAATCTTTACATGGTCAAGTTTATTAAGTGAACGTTGATTTTCAAGAGAGAACGTACGGATTGAATCAATTTCTGTATCAAATAACTCAATCCGAATTGGATTGGGCTCTGTTATCGGATAAATATCAATAATCCCGCCTCTCAAGCTAAATTCGCCAGGAGATGACACCATTTCTGACCTGGAATACCCCATGGAAATGAAAGTGTGTAATAAGCTTGCTAAATCAACATCTGTACCTAATGAAAAATGTAATTGATACTTCTGCCATAATTCTTTTGATGGCAGCATCTTTCGCAAGCCCGGTATCGGGACGATGACAACTCCCTTTTCGGCATGTGACCAATAATTTAAAGCCTCTATACGTTGCGCTCTCAACTCAGGGCTCGCCACACTCAACTCGGCTGCAATTAATTCATTCGCCGGATAAATAAACAACTCCTCTTCTGGAATAAAGTTCACCAAATCCTCCTGAAGCTTCTGAGCCTGCAATAGATTATGTGTAACAACTAGCAAAGGTCTTTCAGTTTCCTCGTATAATGCAGCGATTAACATCGAGCGGGATGAACCTGATAATCCAGAAACTAATTGTTCCTTCAATCCTTCATTTATCCCAGTAATTAACGAATGGACTTCATTATGTTTGGAGAACAAATTTTGTAAACCATTCATATCACCTTCTCCTCCCTTTTCTGACTATTTTATGTGCTTATAGAGGTTATTCAAAAAGTCCGATCCTCACGTATTAACTGCATACGCGAAAGGTAATCGTTCCTCGAACTGCTCAGCTCTTTGTATCCTCTTTTTTGAACATGCACTTATATATATTCCTTTTAAAAAAAATCAAAAATCACCGAAACGGAAAAATGCTTTGGATTTCGATCCAAAGCTTACTTCCGCTTAATGAATTATATAATCATTTTGATGCAAGTCAGGGTTCCTTTGCAATGTTTCGTGACAATCTTCGCAAATTGCTTTCACATGTACATTCCCCACTGAATCATAAGCAATCATATCTTGCCGTTCTTCATCATTAAGTTGGGTAAGACCCAGCTGCTCTGAATGTAGTATCGTTTCACTTATCGTACCAATCTTAGTACCACAATGCCTACATGTGTAATGGAGAGCCATTAACTAACCCCCTAATTTAGAAAGATTATCCTTAGTATAGGCCTAAATAGGGGATAATTATTCAGCCTCCAGAACATTTTTTAGGGGTTGTTCAAAAAGTCTGGTAAAAAGGTTTGCGAATTGCATCAAAGCTCATTTTTGACCTTCTATTGAAATCACGCAGGTCTAGAGACGTGATCACTCGGAGAACTTCTCGGCTCCTTTTTGAACACGCACTTTTAGCATTATGATTGATTATACTCATTCATAACTTGTAAGAATGAAGACTCCAACCATGCCTCGCATGCATGAGCGCTTTTTTCAATTATCGGTTCAATCTTTGTCCACTCTTCTTCCGTAAACCGACCTAATACATAGTCAGTCACTGGGATTCTCCCCTCCGGTCGGCCTATACCGATTCTAATCCGGTTGAACTCTTGCATACCAAGATGAGCGATTGTTGATTTAATTCCATTATGCCCACCGGCGCTCCCTTTTTGACGCAAGCGAATTCTACCAGGAGGCAAATCTAAATCATCGTATAGAATGACTAAATCATCAACTTCAAGCTTAAAGAAGTTCATAACAGCCGAAATGGATTCTCCTGATAAATTCATATATGTAAGTGGCTTTAGCAACATGACTCTTTCACCATTTACCGAACCGCTACCATAGATTCCTTTATGCTTTGCTTGATCTAAAGGAATGGACCACTTTTTCGAGAGTTCATCTATCACTTCAAACCCGATATTATGTCTCGTTTTCTCATATTGTCTGCCGGGATTCCCCAGCCCAACGATTAATTTCATGCTTCACACTCCATTTATCCCGCATTAACGGAAAGCCCGATTGGTTCAACTAACAATCAGTGGGGATGAAGAATCCCCCACTGATTGAAGTTTCATTTTATAAGAAACATCCATGAGCATCTGCTCTAAAACCCATCGACGAAAAAGATACAGGTTCTAAAAACTGTATTACCTTATGAAAGTGGCAGTGCAGAACTGATTTCGGGAAGCTTTGTCCCTTTTTATTCCACAGAAAAAGCCGTCACTGCCCCTCGGTTGCAGTACACTAAATTTCACGTTATATAAAAATTTTACCTTATATCTACGGATCGTTGCAAGCGGTATGAGTCCTACTATCATAAATGTCCTTTTCTCCTTCAAAACAAAAAAGAACGCAACCATTATCGGTTACGTCTATTATATCATGAGCAGAATGTTTGATATGCAAGAATTCTGTCGAACAGTTATCAAAATATACGACAAATCTTACGCTTTAGATTCATGTGAAGCTTTCGTTTCACGACCTTCTTCATTATTAGGAGTACCACCATCTTGCTGCTCACCTGTATTAATTTCCTCTTCTTGTCGTGGAGCAAGGACCGATGCAATAACTTCTTCATCGTCATGGTTAAATGTAATCCTATAATTTCCTTTTACATCCCCCACTGTTACAACACTACCTACAGCTAAACTTGTTACATCCACATCAATTGTTTCAGGAATATCATTTGGCTTAGCGGTAATCGTCAATTCATGAACAGATTGTTGCAAAACCCCACCATCCTTAACACCCGAAGACTCACCTACAAGATTAACCCTTACATGTGTCTGCAGTTCAGTAGACATATTTACAATAAGAAAATCCGCGTGATAAACCTCATTTTTAAGTGGATCTTGCTGATAATCTGTAAGCATAACATTTCTCTTTTGGCCTTCAACTTCTAAAGAAATAATTCCATTTCTCCCTACATCTTTAATCGTCTTAAAGAAATCGTTACTGTTAATTGAGATTGCCGCGCTTTCATTTTTGTTACCGTACACAACTGCCGGAATCTCACCACTCAGTCTTAGTTGACGTAATGTGGACCCTGGAGATTTAGCTCGCTCTTTTGCTACTAATACATTACTCATTTATCTCATTCCGCCTTTCTAATCAAAATTCAAAGTATCTCTCTATAAAAATTGCCCTTAAATTGAAACTTCTAAACGTATTTTTGGAAATATAAAAAACAGCAAGGAAATAATCCCTGCTGTTTTTTATATTAATCAAATAATGTACTAACAGATTGCTCTTCATGGACACGGATAATTGCTTCCGCAATCAATGGAGCTACTGATAATTGAACAATTTTATCTATTTTTTTCTCTTCACATAAAGCAATCGAGTTTGTTACGGCTAATTCCTTAATTTTGGAATTTTGGATTCTATCAATAGCCGGTCCTGATAAAACTGGGTGTGTACAGCACGCATACACTTCCTTCGCCCCATTTTCGATAAGAGCATTGGCTGCTAAAGTAATCGTCCCAGCTGTATCGATGATATCATCAATTAGAATAGCCGTTTTCCCTTCAATGTTTCCGACAATATTCATAATCTCTGCCACGTTTGGACGTGGTCGACGTTTGTCGATAATGGCAATCGGTGCTTTTAAGCGTTCTGCCAATTTACGGGCACGTGTAACCCCACCATGGTCAGGAGAGACAACGACGACATCTTTCAAATCTTTTCCCTCAAAATAATCGGCTAAAATAGGTACACCCTGCATGTGGTCAATCAAAATGTCAAAGAATCCTTGGATTTGTGGAGCATGTAGATCTAATGCAATTACGCGGTGTGCGCCAGCTGTTTCTAATAAATTAGCGACAAGCTTAGCTGTAATAGGCTCACGAGCACGCGCTTTACGGTCTTGACGAGCATACCCATAATACGGCATCACAATATTAATTGTTTTGGCAGAGGCACGTTTTAAAGCGTCGATCATAATCAATACTTCCATCAAATGTTCATTAACAGGATCACTTGTTGATTGGATGACATAAACATCACAGCCACGGATACTTTCTTCAATATTAATATGAATTTCCCCATCACTAAAATGAGTAACAGAGCACTTCCCAAGTCCTACTCCAATCACTTCTGCAATTTCTTCCGCTAAACCAAGGTTTGAATTTAAAGAAAAAACTTTTAAATTTGGATCTAAATACTGATTTGACATGATGACCTCCACAGGTTATTTATTAAATTTCAGGTTTTTAACGTAATCTTCCTTATTAACTTGGCGAGCACGAGCAATGGACAAGGCTTTCCCTGGTACATCCGAAGTAATCGTAGATCCAGCAGCAACGTACGCCCCTTTTCCTACAGTCACTGGTGCCACCAAATTAGAATTACAGCCTATAAAGACCTCATCTTCAATTTTGGTTAAATGTTTGTTAAAACCATCGTAATTAACTGTAATGGAACCACAGCCTATATTTACATCTTCTCCAACTTCGGCATCTCCAATGTAACTTAGATGAGATGCTTTACTTCCCTTACCCAAAACCGTTTTCTTAATTTCAACAAAGTTGCCGATTTTCACTTCATCCTTAATATCCGATTGCGGGCGGATATGAGCAAACGGACCAATATGAACATGATGACCAATGCTACTGTCAGAGGCAACCGACTGTCTCAAAACCGAACTGTCACCTATATGGCAGTTATCGACTTCTGTTTGAGGTCCAATTATACAATCGTTCCCAATTACGCTGTTTCCTTTAATGATCGATCCTGGGTATATGATTGTATCCGAGCCAATTGTAATATCCGCTTCTATATACGTATTTTCAGGATCAATAATAGTCACACCGCTTCGCATATGGGTTTCGTTAATACGCTGACGCATCAATTTCTCTGCTTGTGACAAAGCAACGCGATCATTGACACCCATTGTCTCATTAAAATCTTCCGTTTGATAAGCCGTAACCGTCTCACCCTGTTTTTTCAGAATTTCGATGACATCTGGAAGATAGTATTCGCCTTGGGAATTATCATTGGATACATTTTGTAAAGCCGTAAATAAAGCCTTGTTATCAAAACAATATGTACCCGTATTAATTTCCTTCACATTGCGTTCTAACTCATTCGCATCTTTGTGTTCCACAATTTTCTCAACATGGCCCGCTTCATTTCGAATGATACGGCCGTACCCATCCGGGTTTGTCGCTAGAGCTGTTAGAATACTCGCTTTTGCATTCGTTTCTTCATGAATCTTCATCAAAGCTTCCATGGTTTCCGCTTTAATTAACGGCGTATCTCCACAAATAACAATTGTCGTTCCGTTCTTGTCGCCCAGCGCATAATCTGCTTGCATCACAGCATGCGCCGTCCCTAACTGCTCTGCTTGCAAAGCATACACACATGCAGAACCAAGCTGTTCTTGAACCTTCTGTGCCCCATGTCCAGTAACAGTAACAATCTCTTCTATTTGCAATTGACTAACCTGATCCACAACATGCTGGACCATTGGTTTGCCACAAACAGGATGCAAGACTTTGTATAACTTAGATTTCATTCTTGTCCCTTGTCCTGCTGCCAAAATGACTGCATAGCGATTCATCATAACAAGCCTCCATCTTTACCTTTTTATCCATTAAAAAATATATCTTAAATAAGTATAGTTTTCAATAAGAAAAGCCCAAACGCGACGTTCCTATGTCATCGCTGTCCTGACATATCCTAATGTCGTCGTCGAATTCAGCATACCTTGTAAAGCCAAACAAACAAATATTCTTACAAAGGCGAAACAGCATTCACTAGACAAATCAGAAAAATGCACATTCCATTCACGCTTATCATACTGTATCATTTTTAATAGGATATACCCTTCATTCAATCAATACGTCAGAGCATCAAATGCATTTGCTCAATTCGTCACAAGCTAGTCTGTTTTTATTATATACCTTTCCAAAGACTTTTTTAGCACTATTAACAAATTTTATTGGGGAAATTTTTTCTATATGCACAATGAAAGAGTAAACGGGGGAGAATGCTTTCAAAATTCACAGCGAATTTTGAAAGCATAATAAAAAGAGCCTTACTTTTGAAGTAGGCTCCTGATGCTTTTCCATTTAAATTGAAGTTTTATGAAGCTCCTGCTCCTGCTTCTTCTAATTCAACTTCCAATTCTCCTAAACGATGATATTCCGCTAAAACAGCTTCCTGGATTTTACCACGTGTTGAAGAATTAATTGGATGGGCGATATCGCGGAATTCTCCATCCGGTGTTCTTTTACTAGGCATTGCCACAAAAAGACCATTATTCCCATCAATCACACGAATATCATGGACAACAAATTCATTATCCAATGTAATGGATGCGATAGCCCTCATTCGACCATCAGTATTTACGCGGCGTAATCTTACGTCAGTTACTTCCATTCCTGTTCACCACCTCGAATTAATTAAAAACTTAGAATATATATTCAACACAGATAGTGAATTCTCCTTTTTTTAAATGAGATTTTTTAAAAAAAGTATGTAATTTTTTGAATTTTTTTCTTTTATTGTTAGTAACAGTAAATTAAGTGGTGTTTTTCGAATGGAGAAAACAGAGGCCTAAATACGTTATGGAAGAAGTTAACAACCAACAAAGAAAACAAATTTTATATAAAGTGGAACTTCCATCATTGGGGAAGGTTACTTGCACTAGACACCAAAGTATATTGAAAAGCCAGATAATTTCCCATAAAAAAACGCCCGTATTATTTAACGAGCGCAACTACTTCTATTTCAATCAAAGCATCTTTTGGAAGTCGAGCTACCTCTACACAAGAACGTGCCGGCTTATGAGTTGAAAAATATTCACCATATACTTCATTAATACTACCGAACTCTTCCATATTTTTAATAAAAACTGTCGCTTTAATAACGGTTTCCAAGGAAGCACCAGCTTCTCTTAAGACAGCTTTCAAATTTTTAAATACTTGGTGAGTTTGTTCTTTTACATCACCCGTTACCATTTCCCCTTCAGCTGTAAGTGGAATTTGTCCCGAACTAAAAAACAGATCATTGACGATAATTCCTTGTGAATATGGACCAATTGCAGCAGGTGCCTCGTTAGTATGGATGGAATTCATCTTGCCATCTCCTTTATCATTCAATTATTTAAATAATTACCTCTTGATACTGATATTATTTTATCACGTTCATCGACTTCTGTTAATTTTATTAAAGAGACGAATTGATCAACGAGACGTTCTTCAATTTCATCTGACTCAACAAAAACAGTAATTCCAGCAAGAGTCGCTTTGAACTCTTCTAATAAGCTAACCATTCCTTTAACAGTCCCACCAGCTTTCATAAAATCGTCGACAATCAGTACATTAGACCCTTCAGCTAGACTTCTTTTCGAAAGAACCATTGTCTGAATACGTTTAGAAGATCCTGATACATAATTAATACTAACCGTAGGCCCTTCTGTCACTTTGTTATCTCTCCGAACAATCACAACAGGAACATTTAAATAATTCGCAACCGCATATGCAAGCGGAATTCCCTTCGTAGCCATGGTCATAATGACTTCTACCTGCTTGTCTGCGTAAGCCGCTGCGATAATTCGACCAATCATATTAACTGTCTCTGGATGACCCAAGATATCTGTCATATATAAATATCCACCAGGTAGCAAACGTTCAGGACTCGCTATAATACTACAAAGGTGGTCGATAAAAGCAGTAGCTTCATCTGGCTTTATACCTACCAAGTACTTAACACCACCAGCTGCCCCAGGTACTGTTGTTAACGTCCCAATCCCCCTTTGCTCGAAGGTCTCTTTAATAATGGTTAAATCTTCACTAATCGATGACTTTGCCGAACTATATCTTTCTGCAAAAAAGGTGAGCGACACCAAGCGACCAGGATGAGCTAGTAAATAATTCGTCATATCAATAAGCCTCTCGCTACGCTTAAATTTCATTTCAACACTCCTCACCAAAAACGAATATTATATCATAAATATACCACTAATGTACGTCTCTATTCAAGAGCGCTTAAATCACCAAGCATTCGAACGGCATATACTTGATCGCAAAAGCCGCGCAAGCCATTGTAGACTCGCTGCATACGAGAATCGTGCTCGACAAGGCCAAACACAGTAGGGCCACTTCCACTCATCAACACCGCATCTGCACCAAAGGTTTTCATTTGTGACTTAATATTCGCAACTTCGGGATATAATTGTAACGTAACTTGCTCAAGTACATTCCCTACGCCATTGCACACTCTTTCATAGCTATTGTTTTCAATCGCAGAGATCATTTCCTTAATGTTTGGATGACCCATCTCCCCAACTTGGAGCCTTCGATAAATATCAGCTGTTGATACTCCAATGGTAGGCTTAGCTAAGACTACCCAACATTTAGGTGGAACTGGTAGCTGAGTAATTTTCTCACCTCTGCCTTTTGCTAAAGCAGTACCACCATAAACGCAAAATGAAACGTCTGAGCCAATTTCAGCGCCGATTTCAGCAAGCTCGTCCATAGATAAATCCAGATTCCAAAGTTTATTCAATCCCCTTAGGGTAGCTGCAGCATCACTGCTTCCACCAGCCAAGCCAGCTGCTACTGGGATATTTTTTTCTATAGCAATTTGAACCCCCGTATTAATTCCATATCGTTGCTTTAATACGTATGCTGCTTGATAAGCTAAATTCCGATGATCATCCGGGACAAAACGATTATGTGATAGAATTTCGATTTGACTTCCACCGATCTCTTTCAATTCAATTCTATCTGCCAAATCGACCGTCGTCATGATCATTTCCACCTCATGGTATCCATCCGGCCGCTTAAAAAGCACATCCAATGCTAAATTAATCTTAGCTGGTGCTTTCTCCATAAGCTTCAATATTTCCACCTACTTTTACGTTCTTCTAAAGTTCTTGTCCTATTTTATCATATTTGTTTTCATTCTAAAGGTTTTTTCATGGTAATTTCAATGCATACTGTTCAAATCCGCAATGAAAATAAGGAAAGTTATGAAGGTGATATGGAGGAGAAGTTTATAAAAAGCCAGACCTATCCATATTGGCCATCCAACATTTTGTTAGACTCCATATGTGGATAAAGGGTCTGGCTTTATTATCTTATGTGCAACAATGATTAATTAAGTGTTCGGTACAAATGCGTTCAGCCATGCTTGATTATCTTTTCTCCATCAATTGGCGCTCCGCCATTTCGATAGCAAGTTTAACCATATTACCTGCATCACGTGCACGTATTCCTCCCCAGCCTTCTTTTTGGACAACATCATAAAATCCTAATTCCTTAGCCAACTCTTCTTTAAGACCTGGTGACATGATGCCTTTTCTTCTGCCCAAACGAATCAGCCCCTTTTATCATGCTACACAAAATTAGTTTCTACAATCGAAAGTAAAACATGAACTCCTTATTTATCCATCGAAAGCATTCACCGTATTAATACGTCCCCTAACTTACATCCTGTGGACTTTTGATATGCGTCCTAACCCCCAAAGTTCAGGCCGCTTGTGTTTTTCAAACAGTGTGAGTCTTACTGCCCGTTAATACGCGGCGATATTTATTGAGAAGTCTCTGTTAAAAGACATAAAAAAGCAGCAAACAATTGTTTGCCGCCGCTTAAAGTTACATTTCTTGCTGTTTATTCAAAAATGTTAATTCTACGGTTTCTGTTAATACATCTGCATAGCTGTAAGATACTCTTTCGAACGCATTTTCATCCTGATCGAGCTCAATCACAAAGACAGCCGGATAAGTCTCTGCTAACGTACCAAAACGTTCAACAGTTTTTCTTCTTCCGCCGTTTGCTTTTAAGAGCAACCGTTTCCCCAAATTGGAGTCTAGTGAATTTTTAATATCCGCTAAAGTTTTTGGCATTTTCGGTCCACCTCACTACGTTTAGTATATCACAAACCGGCAACAAGGTCAAACAAAATAATAAATTATATCAGCATTTAAATTTGTTTGTCAATATTTTTTTATACAAATCCGTAATAATTTAGATACTTTTTTTATTATCTCTATAATTTTGAAAAATTATGTAAAATATTCTTCTTCCGATCCTGCCCATATGAAGCAATATGGCGCTACATTAAAACGCCACGATATAGTTTGAAGGACGGCCGAACACCAGAAAGCGAACTTCGATACGGTTGTAAAGCTGAGTCACATTTTAGAGATTCCCACTTGAAGCCCAAGTAAATTTTCCATTTAATTTTTAAAACCGTTTAGCTATCCCCTCTTTCCTTCATCCACAAGGCGCCTTAGAATAAGAAGAATAACTATTATAATTCTCCCGTCCCATGGGATTCAGACAAGCATATTTAGCTAAATAAAAACAAGCTGCATACAATGAGATGCAGCTTTATTCATCTTTATTGATATTATAAGGCATACCAGTTCTAAGGACGCCCCTCGTTTCAATACCGCCGAGTCCCTTTTCTCCAGTTAATGTATTTCTAAGCACATCCCATACATGAATATTGTCGGTAAAAGACGTGAAACTAATTTTAGCGACTATATACACCGGATCCAATGCATGTATATTCACTCTGGATGGCGAACTCGCAAAATTAGCTCCTGCTTGAATTAATGATTCAAAGTGTGATTGACAGGCTCCAGCAAAGATAACGAGTTGGTCAAGGTGTGCGACTTTATTTCTTGCTTCCCTCACTGTCTGCACGAATTGCTTGGAGTGGCGATAAGCATTTATGTCATGGGATGGGCCTTTGGACTTCGAATAAGCATCATGCCCCGTTATGACCAGGATGTCCGGACGATATTGATCAATAAGACTACCAATGCGGTTAGGCATTTCTTTCTCATTACAATAAATTCCCTTTACTGGAATTCCAATCTTTTCATATAATGTGAGGCATTTATTTAAATAAGAGGCGTCCCCATCAACATGCAGCACTTTCCCCGGAATTTGAAAATACTCCCCATTATACCGATACCCATCACTTGATTGGTAATTGCTTTTCTCTGTTTGTAACTGTTTATCTTGGCTAAATAAATGATACGATTGCTCTTGGAGAGCTTCACTTGTTTTTTGCCGGGTTTGTCTTTCCTCATCATTAATCTTAATTAAATCGTCAAAAGGAGCGTCTGCAATTAAGCGAATATCCTCGCCATAAAGAATCGCAACCTGCTCGCCACCCACCAAACGTATGTCAATCACTCTGAATAAGATGTCACATCGATAAGATGATCGTCCGACAATATCATTCACTTGTACATTCATGCTCTCACCTCGAGACAAGATAACACCAAGTCTTGCCAGATTTTCATTCCTATTACACTATGCGGGCTTATCTCGATTGGTGAAATATCCATACGATTTGTATTATAAAAAAATGCAAGTGCCGTGGTTCAACCTAAAAGTATTTGATTAGAGGTATTGATGATTTTTGCAAGTAACAAATTTGAGCAGATGTTGATTGTAGTTATGCGAGGCTCCTACGGGAGAAGCGTGTCTCAGGAGACCCACACAGAGCACTGAGGGGGCTCCTGAGACCACCTATGGAAGGCGAGAGTACCTGCCAACGGTATCAACCCAGGATATTCGTGTAAATATCATTTAAAAGCAACAAAGTATGCGAAAACAGCATTGAAAAAAGAGGCTGTCCCAAAAGGTGACCTCACACTCTATACACCGTTTATTGCGTCATGCACACGTAATATAAACGATATATAGAAGATATGGGTCTGACCTTTCATTTTGGGCAACCTCTTTTTGACACTGGTTTATTTAAAATGAAGAAGGAGTTCATCACTTAATCTGCCGAATTCCGCGATAGATAATGTTTCTCCTCGTCTTGTTGGATCTATTCCGGTCTGTTCTAGCGCTTTAAGAATTTGGTCTTTTTTAGATTTCCCATCAGGAAGCTGGCTCGTTAAATTATTGAGAATAGTCTTCCTACGCTGTGCGAAGCTGGATCGTGTCACTGTAAAGAAAAAGTCTTCGTCTTTCACTTCAACAATCGGTTTTGCTCTTTTCACCAATCGAATGACAGCGGAGTCTACATTCGGCTGCGGCATAAACACCGTTTTTGGAACAATCATGACCGTTTCCGCTTCCGTGTAGTATTGAATCGCAATGGATAAAGAGCCATATTCCTTCGTTCCTGGTTTAGCAGCGATACGATCTGCCACTTCCTTCTGCAGCATCACAACCAATCCGCGAATCGGCAAATTTTCCGTCAATAATTTAAGAATGATCGGAGTCGTTACATAATAGGGAAGGTTCGCAACGACCATTACATCATCGATACCCGCAAATTCTTCCTCTATGACTTTCGCCACATTCGCTTTTAGAATATCTTCAAGGATGACTGTTACATTATCATAAGGAGACAATGTATCTTTTAAAATAGGTAGCAGACGCTGATCAATTTCAAAGGCCGTCACTTTCTTACTTCTTTTCGCAAGTTGTTCCGTCAATGCACCAATTCCCGGTCCAATTTCAATAGCGCCGCTCTCTTCAGTCAATTCAGCATGATCAACAATTCTTCGTAATATATTCGTATCAATTAAAAAATTCTGACCCAAACTCTTTTTAAAAGCAAAGCCATACTTCTTTAAAATTTCCTGTGTGCGAATGGGTGTTGCTATATCCTTATGCATGTTCTTCCTCCTGATCCATCTTCTTTAATGCCTGATAAAAATCATTACTAGTGATCTGGAACATCTTTAACCTTTTATATAACTGTTTCCCGTTTGTAAATCCAATTTTCAATAAAAGACCAAGTTGCTCTCTTCGTTCCCGTGCCCCTGCTCCACCAATCAATCCAGCATCAATTAACTCTTCCTTGGAAATCTCTTCGCCTGCATCTTCATCCATTGTTTGAGCTTCCTTCAACGCATTGCGAATCGCTTCAGGTGAAGCGTGCTCAACCCCGATTCCTCTACCTGACTTTGGCAGTGCCTCTTGCTTAGACAAGAATGCATGCTTGCAGCCAGGTACTTGTTCTGTAATTGTATTTCGGATTTTCTGTCCAGGGAAATCCGGATCAGTGAAAATAATGACACCCCTCATTTGCTGAGCAAGTTTTACTTGATCAATCACTGACTCGTTAACAGCCGATCCATTTGTTTCAATTGTATCAGCATTGACAGCCCGCTTAATTGCAACGGTATCATCCTTACCTTCTACAACAATAATTTCTTTAAGTTTTTTCATCTTTTCCTCCAAATAACTGAAACTATTTATAGCGTCACAACGTCTAATACTATAGATTTGTGTATGTTTTAGGATAGTTGAACTTCACTTGTATCATTATAACGTAAAAAAGCAGGAGATATGCAATCCCCTGCCACTGTAAAATGATTAATTTAAGACGCGGATTTTCACTTTCTTTACTCCCCATCGGTATGCATCCGATTTTGAGGGGAAGAACACATCAATTTTATGACCTTTAATTGCCCCACCTTTATCCGCTGCAACTGCATAACCATATCCTTCAACATACACCTTTGTGCCAAGTGGAATCACCCTTGGATCAACTGCGATGACCTTGGCGTTTGGATTTTGCTTTAGATTAATCCCCGTTGCTGTTGTTCCGGAACATCCGTTACAGCTTGCTGTATAAGCAGTCGACGATACGTAGAGCTCCTTGCCTGAACCTTGTGAATTGTCTTCTCCACGGGATACTTGAGCAACTAATTGCTTCGTTCCTACTGCTACTACTTTGTCTGCCTTTTCAGTCACAACTTTTTCAGATATAAGCGCACGAGCAACTTCTTCGCCATTTTCCTTTGTTACTTCAAATTGTCTAGATATTAGTCCGTTTTTCCCTTCACGTACAA
Organism: Peribacillus sp. JNUCC 23; assembly: GCF_053653995.1. The sequence continues at coordinate 48,366 of NZ_CM132202.1, read as the reverse complement.
CCTTTTCTTTGCCTTTATGCAATGAATGGTCCTTCTTTGTGATGGTTGCAAACTGAACAGGTTCTTCCACTACATCGGTGACTTTTTCAACTCTTATGACGTTTACAGTATTCTGTGGTTGAACGTTTTCCGCCAACTGCGGCTCAACTCGATCTAATTCATTGAGCTTTACATCTTGTTGCCTTAAAAAGTCAGCGACCGTAGTCGAAGTTGACCAAACCTGCTGTTCATTACCGCCTAAAACCAGCTTAATTGGAAAAGCCTTTTCGATGGTAATCTGCATGTTATCTTTAATTGTTGTATCTTCAGATAGGCTAAGCTTATCGTGTTGCGTTACATCCAATTTCTGTTCTAAAAGAAATTCCTCTACCTTTTGGGCTGTTGTCAAAATGACTGTTTCTTTCCCATCAACATTCAGCTTCACTTGCTGGGCTGGTCTCCACTCAACCCCTCCCCCATCCTTTATGATACTGTCTTTCGAGGGATGTATATAATCTTCAGCTTTTGCAGTAATCTCGAACTCTGCCAATATATCATTTACGGTGTCTGCATGTGTTTTCACGATTGTTTTCTGTCCATTAAGCGTTAATGACACCGTGTTCTTTGTCCCTTGATAAAACAGCATTCCAACTGAAGCAGCAACTATTATAGTACTGCCTAGCACAATGGCTATTCGCTTTTTCCCAAAAGACTTGGGAATCAGGTTTTTCATAGATTGTAATATAATGAAAAACTCCTCCTTCCTCTGGGTGATTATATAGACATTCTAACAAAGCTGTCAACTCATACATTTCTTTCTTTGGAAAGTAGTTCCTATTATGAACACTCTCTAGTAAATTGAAAAGGAAGAGTTATCGACACGTCTATCCTATGAACCACTTGAGATTTGTAGAACTTTCAAGAAACAAGTTTCCATTAGACAATCTTAGCAACAAACTGACAAAAATTGCTGTCAGTTTATGCCGAATAATTTCTTTGCATTCCTAGTTGTTGCCTCCGCTACTTCTTCATAAGTAATCTCTTTAATCTCTGCAATTTGCTCTGCTACCAATTTTACATAGGCAGGCTCATTTCGTTTGCCTCGGAATGGATGGGGTGCAAGATACGGACAATCGGTTTCAATTAGCAAACGGTCTAGTGGGATTTCAGCTGCGACTTCTTTCGGTTTTTTAGCATTCTTAAACGTTACAGGTCCTCCAAGCGAAATGTAGAAGTTCATCTCTACGCATTCCTTAGCAATTTCAGCACTGCCGCTAAAGCAATGCATAATGCCGCCTACTTCATGTGCATTCTCTTCTTTTAGTATTTCAATGATATCTGCTGTCGCTTCTCTGTTATGAATAATGATTGGTAGTTTTACCTTTTTTGCTAGCTTGATTTGTTTTCTAAATACATCTTTCTGGATTTCCTTTGGTGATTTATCCCAATGGTAATCAAGTCCCATTTCTCCAATTGCAACGACTTTAGGGTGTGCTGCTAATTCTTCAATCCAGTTTAGGTCTTCGTCTGTCATGTCAATTGCGTCAACAGGATGCCAACCCACTGCAGCATAGATAAAATCATATCCGTCAACCAATTCCATTGCGCGTGTTATCGTCGGACGGTCAAAACCAACAACGACCACATTCGAAACACCAGCTTCTTTCGTCCTTTGAATCACCTCTTCTAGATCTTCCTCAAACTGCTTATCATTCAAATGAACATGTGTATCAAATAACATCTTCTTCGCCCTTTCTAGTAACATTCTATTAGTAATTACAAGTTTTCATGTTTCACATTTATGTAACAAATATATTACATACAAAACAAATATGACGTTAAAACGTCACCATTTACTATGAAGGATAAATTCTATTACTGGCTACGCTCACCTAATCATAATGGTGGCGGTGCGGAGTCGGAATTTCGGACGCTTTCTTGATTATATAAGTATTCTTGTTAAGTAAATTCGTTATCATAGTAAATCGCGTAGACCCGTCCTCATGTCCTTCATACCAAAACATAAGAAAAATTCCTTGCATTTTACAATTTTTCCATCTTTGCAAACAGACTTATTTTTCATCTGTAGTTTATCAAATACCTTTTTTATTATACTAAGCGAGTCACATTCTTTTTTAATGTTAGCCTTTAGGTAAAATAACTATTGATAAGTTTGCTGAACCACAACTTTTTCATGAAGCCATATTGAAAATGAACCCAAATTTTTAGCATGATATGCTATATTATAATGGAAAAAAATAGCACAGAAATGTTTCACATGGAACATTTCTATGCTATTTAGGAATAGAGTTATTTTACTTTCGACCCATTTGGCAATGTATCAGGAACTGTTGCCACTGAAAGCTTTCCTTCACCGCTTCCAGCTAGAATCATCCCTTGAGATAATTCACCACGCAGTTTCACAGGTTTAAGATTTGTTACACAAATCACCTTTTTTCCTACTAATTGTTCTGGCGTATAATATTGAGCAATACCAGAGACAACTTGTCGTTTTTCATATCCCAGATCAAGTTGTAATTTCAACAACTTATCCGCCTTCTTGACAGGCTCTACTTCCAGCACTTGTGCGACACGTAATTCCACCTTCATGAAATCATCAATCGTTATTTCATCTACTTCTGGAATTTCCTCTACTTTTGGTTCCTCTTTCTTGTCTTCTGGTTGTGGAGCACTTCCTTGCATTTGCTCTTTGATAAATTCTATCTCTTCTTGCATCTCAAGACGCGGGAAAATAGGATCTCCTTTTTCAACCTTTGTTTGCGCTGGAATTAGACCAAATTTCTCTAGGCTATCCCAGGACTTTAATATTTCATCTGTAATCGTTAATTGATTAAAAATCTTCTCAGGTGTTTGTGTTAAAAATGGCTTTAATAAAATAGCTGTTCTTCTTAGCGTCTCAGCTAAATGTACCATTACACTTTCCAACTCTTCAAGTTTGGCCTGATCTTTCGCTAATACCCATGGCTGTGTTTCATCAATGTATTTATTTGTTCTGCTTACTAGTTGCCAAATTACGGAGAGTGCCACCGAAAACTCCATTTTATCCATGGCTTCTTCGTAGTTCGTTACTACGTTTTTGTTGACTTCAAGAAGAGATTCATCAAACTCCCCAATAGAACCTTTATACTCTGGGATAATCCCACCAAAGTATTTTTCGATCATCGCAACGGTACGATTTAGTAAATTCCCTAAATCATTCGCTAAGTCAAAATTTATTCTTTCCACAAAACCTTCAGGGGTGAAAACACCGTCAGAACCGAAAGGAACTTCACGAAGTAGATAGTAACGAAGCGCATCTAATCCATAGCGGTCAATTAATGTTACCGGATCCACTACATTCCCTTTGGATTTTGACATTTTGCCATCCTTCATTAACAACCACCCATGAGCAAATACTTTTTTAGGTAGTGGAATATCAAGTGCCATCAGCATGATAGGCCAATAGATCGTATGGAAGCGAACAATTTCCTTCCCAACCAAATGTACATCTGCAGGCCAGTAGTTTAGATATTTCGAATCATCCTCTGTTCCATATCCTAATGCCGTAATATAATTTGAAAGCGCATCAATCCAGACATAAATGACATGTTTAGGGTCTCCTGGTACCTTAACCCCCCAATCAAAGGTTGTACGAGAAACAGCTAAATCTTCTAGACCTGGTTTAATAAAGTTATTAATCATTTCATTCTTACGAGATTCAGGTTGAATGAATTCAGGATTTTCTTCGTAATATTTCAAAAGTCGATCTGCATATTTTCCCATCTTGAAGAAATAAGATTCTTCCTTCACTAATTCTACTGGATGGCCGCTATCTGGACTTTTCCCTCCGACAACTTTTCCATTTTCTTTAATCGGGTCGACTAATTGAAGCTCAGTATAGAATGTCTCATCTGGTACAGAATACCAACCCTCGTACTGGTCTAAGTAAATATCTCCTTGATCAAGCAATCGTTTAAAGATCTTCTCTACGACATCCTTATGGCGAGTTTCCGTAGTCCGAATAAAGTCATCATAGGATATATCAAGCTTCTTCCATAAATCTTTAATTCCGGAAACAATAGTATCCACGTATTCCTGTGGGCTAACTCCTTGTTCCTCAGCTTTTCTTTGAATTTTTTGTCCATGCTCATCTGTACCTGTTAAATACATGACATCGAATCCGCGCATACGCTTGTAACGAGCCATCGCATCACCAGCTACCGTTGTATAGGCATGCCCAATATGTAAATTCCCACTCGGATAATAGATCGGGGTTGTAATATAAAATGTCTTCAGTTTGTCTTCCATTGTTTTTTCCTCCTATCATATGTAGATCTAGAAATGATATTCACTAACTTACTTTTAACCCTATACCTCTATATTACCTTATCTCACCATAAGAGCGATAAAGAAAATCTATTGAGATTAATTTTTAATAGAGACAAAGCTACAAAATTTAAGCGATCAAAGCCATTTTATGAAAGCAAGTCAATATGGCTTCGATAACTTATGCAAAAGTAAAAGTCTATATCTTTGATCATAACGTACAACGCTTGATTAGAGTTGGTTTTCTAATATTAAATAGATTCTCCTCCACACTGGATAGCAGCGCTTTAAATGCAGATTTTTCTTATTGTCAGCATAACCTCTTATACCCCAAAAATATACCTAAAATCCCCCAACAATCGCAACTTGTTTCCGATCAAAATCCTACTAACCTAAAGGTTCCCCATTTACTATCTTCCTTGATCAATAAACTATACTGATTTGAAAAGTTGTAAAATCCCCAACACAAACTTCCTTTTATTGTTATTTTCTATTGTTTTTTAAATTTGCGAAGAAGTATAATAGAAAAAAGGGAAAATAATCTTATTGAAAAAATTTTGATATATGGGACTTTCGAGATATTTGTCGAACTTTGTCGAATTTAATAAAAAAAGTGACAGGGTTATATTGGATTATGCAGTCATATTTCTCTTTCTCGCCATTCATTCATAAAATTTTTTTCAATAAAGTGAAACTTCCATCAGTGAGAGTTTTCTTCATCCCCCACTGATGATTAGTTGAACCAATCGGGCTTTTACGGGCAGTTTGTCCCCTAAAAACCTACCTTCTTTGTTCCACATAAGCTTGAGGTGGGAGTCTTACTGCCCGTTAATATTGGGGTAAATCTTTAAGTTTAACCTGCTTTTTAATTTTTTTTTTCAAAAAAATGTATAAACTTGAATAAAAGGATTGACGTATTTGGGAATGGCTGGTATTATAATATTTATAAAAAATGTCGAAAATTGACGAAATAGAGATAAAAGGTACTAGAATACTATTTTAAATTGAGAGGAGATTTTCATATATGAAATCTACAGGAATTGTACGTAAAGTTGACGAATTAGGACGGGTGGTAATTCCAATTGAACTACGCCGTACACTAGGAATTGCAGAAAAAGACGCTTTGGAAATTTACGTTGATGATGAGCGCATCATTTTGAAAAAATATAAACCTAATATGACTTGCCAGGTTACTGGTGAAGTATCTGATAATAATTTAACACTTGCTAACGGAAAGTTAATCCTTAGCCGTGAAGGTGCAGAACTGCTTATCAAAGAAATTCAACAAAACATGGAATTAGAAACTGTTTAATTACTTTTTCTATTTTTAAGAAGGCTTCCAAGGAAGCCTTCTTTTTTTGTACACTAATTTACAAGTATCTTTGTGGCAGTTATTCTTACCCGTTTGGTTAACTTTCTATTACATGATAAGCGTGATATACATCTCTTTTCTGCAAGCCACGATCCATCGCTGTCTGTTTGATAGCATCTTTTGAGTTAAGTTGTTTTTCATCGATATAATATTGAACATGCTCAGCAAGCTCAATACTTTGCCACCATACTTCTTCTGTTTGTTCTTCCACGAATTCTGCACCTTCAATAATCAAGCAGAATTCGCCTCTGATTTCATTTTCAATAGCCCATATTTGTGCTTCATCTATCGTACCTCTAATAAATTCCTCAAATTTCTTGGTCAGCTCTCGGCATAGAACAATATTTCTATTTCCGAGCACTTCACGCATGTGTTTTAATGTATCTTTTAATCGGTGCGGTGATTCATAGACTATCCAAGTTGCCTCCATCTTCTTTAACTTCTCCAGCTCTTTTTTCTTTTCTTTGGCATTTCTTTGCAAAAAGCCATAAAAGTAAAAAGGCTGCGGCACTAATCCTGAAGCAATTAGTGCCGTAAGTGCAGCATTTGCACCTGGTAATGGAATAACCGGTATACGCTGTTCTAGTGCTTCTTGAACGAGTTCGAACCCAGGGTCTGATATAGTCGGCATTCCGGCATCACTCACTAATGCAATCGTTTGGCCTGAAAGAAGCCGCTCAATCATCTGCTTCCCACTCGCTTGTTTGTTATGTTCATGGTAACTAATGACTTGTGTTTCAATTTCAAAGTAATTACAAAGCTTTCTTGTATTCCGTGTATCTTCTGCAGCAATAATGTCTGCTTCCTTAAGAATCCTTAAAGCTCGGTAGCTTATATCCTCCAGATTCCCAATTGGAGTTGGCACTAAATATAAAACGGATTGCTGTCCTTCCTTTTCAAAGCTTTTCTGTTGCCACATCTACATTCTCCTTACCAACAATTTTTTCTTTTTGTTTTCTAGATAACTGCTTAAAGCGATACTCAGCTCGCATTGCTTCTGTTTTTCTTAGAAACGTTTCAAAATGGACAAGCTTTACCGGTCCGCGTCCTCGTGTGTATTTAGCACCCTTTCCTTCATTATGAAGCTTTATCCTTTTTTCTAAATCGTTTGTATATCCCGCATAATAACTATGGTCCCGACATTCAAGAACATAGAAGATATGCTTATTCTTCTCCATATAAAACCCTTCTAACCTCAGGAGTATACACATTATCCTCATTGTACACGACAAGCGGTGGTAAAACCTTTAAATCAGGACTTCCATCCTTAATTCCCTCTATTAGAATAGTGTTGGCTTCTTTACTTGCTTTCGGATAAACAAATTGCAAACGTTTTGGTTCCAACCGATGCTTCCTCATTAAACTAAGAATATCCATTAGCCTTCCTGGGCGGTGAACAAAAGCCGCCTTCCCACCCTGTCGCAACAATTGGCTTGTATTCTGAACAACATCTTCAAGCGTACACATAATTTCATGTCTTGCTATTGCAAAGTGTTCATTCCGATTGATTTCTTCTTGCGATGGTGTTGGAAAATAAGGAGGATTACATGTCACAACGTCAAATTTATCATTCCCAATCTCCCTTGGGAATGTTTTTATATCACCATGTACCATCTGAATCTGTTCAGAAAGACCGTTATATTTAATACTGCGCTCTGCCATGTTAAATAATCGTTCCTGTATTTCTACCCCGATGATCTTCCCCTTTGTTCTTGTACTTAGTAACAGGGGAATCACACCATTACCTGAACAAAGATCAGCGATTCTTCCTTTTTGAATCGGGATATTTACGAATTTTGATAAAAGAACTGCATCAAGAGAAAATGAAAACACACTTGGACTCTGAATAATTCTTAACTTTTCTGCTAATAAATGATCGAGGCGCTCATCACCAATTAATTCTGCCATCTTCTTCACTCCATTATCTAATTACTATTTATAGAAACATTGTTTACTTCAACGAAAAAGCCTTCCCTAGACAGGAAAGGCCAAGCTTACTTTTTATTCAAAAAGGACAGGCAAAACAAACAATCGCCTTCTTTTCTAAGGCTACCAAAATGCAAATTACAAATATGGAAACCTTCTTGATATAATCGAGCTAGATTATCATAGCCTTCGCCGATATCCATTGTCTTATCATCAAGATTTTCTTTCAGTGCCTTTGCTTTGGTTTTATTTTTTGTAGAAGGGCTAGGATTCTCTCCAAGGTTTAGACGCCTGCGCAAATGTTCATTCTCAAGCTTAATAGATTGGTTATCCTCAAGAATCTCAGCAAGATGTTGCTTTAATTCCCCAAGCTGTGTATATAAATGACCAATTTGGGCTTCCATGCTCGTTACTGATTCAAATATATCTTTCTTATCCATGCTTTCCCACCACCTTGTTAATCTGTGGCTTGAATAGAAACGGCTCCCTCGTTTAGAATCTCATCTAACGTATACTCTAATACTCTATTCTGTTCGACTAATTCAACTTGAAGAACTCGTTCTAGAATATTAAGCCCCACTACCTTGCCTTTTCCATTAGGTGTCCGAATCATTTCACCTAAGTCAGGAAGCAATTCTTTCGCATTTTCGTACTCATCATTTTCGTATTTAAGACAACACATCAAACGTCCACATAATCCTGAGATTTTTGTTGGATTAAGCGATAGATTTTGATCTTTGGCCATCTTAATGGAAACTGGTTCAAAATCGCCAAGAAATGTTGAACAACAGAGCATTCTGCCACATGGCCCTATTCCACCGAGCATCTTTGCTTCATCTCTGACACCTATTTGGCGCAATTCAATTCGTGTTCTAAATATGGCTGCAAGATCTTTTACTAAGTCGCGAAAATCTACGCGTCCATCCGCAGTAAAATAAAAGACAACCTTATTGCGATCAAATGTATATTCCACATCAACCAGTTTCATATCAAGTTGATGTTCCTCAACCTTTTTACCACATGTATTATAAGCTTCAATAGCAGCAGATTTATTTTCCTCAACAATTAGCTTGTCCTTTGCATCAGCAACTCGAAGCACTTTCTTCAATGGCAGTACAACGTCGTTCTCATCTACTTGTTTCCTTTCCGTAACAACTTTGCCGAATTCTACTCCACGCACAGTCTCTACGATAACGAAATCATCCTTTGAAATGATAAGCTCGCCCGGATCAAAGTAGTATATTTTGCCCGCCTTTTTAAAACGGACCCCTACAACATTATACAAATGATGACCCCTCCTGCAAATTCAACACAAGCTGTTCCATCAACAGCTGTGGATTTGTATTGGACATTAGCTTCCGTTTTGCTTCCAAAATAGAACTCATCTGCTCAGCCAAACGTCTTTGAGTAAGATGAAGAGCACGTAACTCCAGCTCCTCCTGTAAATTTTGAAAGACAATTTGGTCACGTCTATCCAACTGAATATATAATAAATCTTTATAAATAAGATATAAAAGATCTAAACCACGGTTCAGTTGATCTCGTTCTTTAAAGTGTGTAAACCACTCCTGCTGAAGATATAGCAATGCCTTCAGTGAATTTGTATTTAACACTTCATATAATTTTACCACTTTTTTTTGGGATTGTGCAAACCATTCCTCTGAACCTAATAGGATCCCCTCTTCAAAATTTTGCGTCACGTGAGAAATAATAGAGGAACTTTGCATGTCCAATCCATGATTCAGCAACCTTTTCTTCACCATTTCTGGTGATAACGGCTTGAAGGATAAGGTTTGGCATCTTGATAAAATGGTAGGTAAGATACGTTGTATTTGTTCAGTCATCAGTATAGCAACCGTGCCTGTAGCAGGTTCCTCTAAAAACTTCAACAAACTATTTGCAGCCTGTACAGACATTTTATCTGCACTTATCACTAAATAGATTTTTCGTTTCGACTCTACACCCTTTTTTGAAAACTCTTCTTGAAGACTTTTAATTTGATCCTTTTTTATGGAAAGCCCATCCGGTTCAATAAGATGGACATCCGGGTGATTTCCACTCATAATCCGCTTACAATGACTGCATCGGTTACATGGCTCATATTCATTTGTCAAATCTTCACAAAGCAGGCTTTTCGCAAAAAGCAGCCCCATTTCTTTCTTACCCGTACCCTTCTCACCATCAAAGAGATACGCATGAGCAACCCTTTCTCGGAGAATGCTATTCTTCAGCATCCCAGAAATTTGCGGCTGCAACTCATATAAATCTTGCCAAGTTTGTGTCACAATAAATCAGCTCTCTTATATCTATAAAATAAAGAAACTATATGCTTTCATGTACTAGAATTGTAAAAACTGTTCAATTGGCAATACAAATACCGTTGCTCCTCCTACTTGAATTTCAACTGGGTAGGGTACATATGAATCTGCATTCCCTCCCATTGGAGATACAGGTGCGACCAGCTGTTCGCGGGACTGACAATTTTCCTTAATGAGTTCCAATGCTTTATCTACACGATAGTCATCTGTACCAATCATAAACGTCGTATTCCCTGATTTTAAAAATCCGCCAGTACTCGCAAGCTTCGTTGCCCTGAAATTATAATCAACGAGCTCTGTAAGTAGCCTTTGGCTATCTTTATCCTGTACAATTGCAATAATCATTTTCATCCCTATCATCCTCCATTGCAGTTGATTGGTCGAGGAGCAGACCATTTTCTTTAATTATAACAATTATTTATATCCTTCACAGTGATCGATAGGCATTTTTTTTAGCTACTTACACTAGACACCAAAATTTATAAAAAAAAGAAGCGACCAGTTCAATTGATTAAACAGACGCTTTCATAAATATAATTATTGGATACGTTCCTTGATGAATTCAATCACTTTCCTCATAGTCTTATCGACGACAATATCTAAAGGTTGCGCTGCATCGACAACATAAAACCTTTCTCTAAAGCGTTCCATTATGATTTGGTAGCCTTCTCTCACTTTTTCGTGAAATTGTAACTCTTCCATATCAAGACGATTAACTTCCCGTTCCTGATTACTATGGACACGTTGGAGTCCCAAATCCGGGTCAATATCAAAATATATTGTTAAGTCGGGCATAACCCCTGCTATCGCAAATTGGTTCATTTTATACACTTCATCAATACTCAATCCTCTTGCATAACCTTGATAAGCAAGAGAGCTATCAATAAAACGATCACAAAGAACGATCACGCCACGATCCAAAGCAGGCATAACCTTTTCAACTAAGTGCTGCCTTCTTGCAGCCGCATATAGTAAAGCCTCAGTTCTTCCATCCATTACTGTATTATCTTTATTCAAGATGACTTCCCTAATTTGTTCAGATATAGGAATACCACCTGGCTCTCTCGTAATGACCATCTGATATCCAACATCAGCCAATACTTCTCCCAGTTTATGAAGAACCGTTGTTTTACCTGCCCCTTCAGGACCTTCAAATGTAATAAATATTCCGCGACTCATAATTATTTTACCTCCAGCCAAACTTGTTTCCCATCTAAGTATACCATTTTCAAACTACAAAGGTCATTCGAAAACCATAAGCTTTCCTATTCTTAATTCTTTTCCTCCATGAAACCTTGATCCAGCTATGATTATCTGCTCTAGGTACAGTATTTGCTCTTCGGTAATACGTTCACCCATCATAATAATTGGAATTCCTGGGGGATAGGGTATGACCATTTCAGCCGCAACCATTCCAATACTCTTGGAAATGGAAACAGACCGCCTTCTTCTTTTTTTCATTTCCGGATAAGTTAAGGCGAGGGTTGTAATCGAGTCTGACTGTTTATAAATCAAGTGATTCTTTGCTTCCCCACTTCCTTCACAAACAACATCTGCAATCACGGATGCAATGTTTTGAAAATATTCACGGCTGTTCTCTTTCATTAACGGTAGGACAAACAAAACATTCCTGTGATCTGCAAGTTCTGTAAACACGCCTTTTTTTTCTAATTGACGTTGAAATTCGAATCCCGTTATTTCCTCATGAGATCGTATCGTTATTTTTAAAGGATCAAGCATATCCTTTTCTAAGATTTCAATATGGGCAATCTCGTCCAGTTCTTTTCGAAATCCAAGAATAGTTTTCATCAATATAGTCTTATCATATTCACCGAAGGAAGCCAAATAGGACCGTGCTAAATCCAACGATGCCATAATTGGATAAGAAGGGCTACTGGACTGAAGCATTTGTAAGTAAAATTCCACTTTCTCTCGATCTACGAATGAACTGTTTATATGTAAATATGAACCCATTGTCATCGCAGGTAACGTTTTATGGGCCGAATGGACAACGATATCAGCTCCAGCCTCAATTGCACTTTCGGGAAAGGGATCTCCAAGACAAAGATGGGCACCATGTGCTTCATCTACCAATACAGGGATCCGCTTTGAATGTGCAAATCTTACAATCTCACTCAAGCCACCGCAATGTCCATAATAGGTAGGATGCGTTACAATGATTGCCTTTGCCTGCGGATATAACAAAAAAGCCTCCTTAACTGACTCAAGCCGCAATCCCTCAGAGATACCCCAATCCTCATCTACCTTTGGTTCTATAAAAATTGGGCTTACACAAGCCAGCATTAATCCATTCAATATAGATTTATGACAGTTCCTCTGAACAAGCACCGTATCGCCTTCTTGAAGGCTCCCAAGAATCATAGCCATATTCCCCACGCTTGACCCATTTACAAGGAAATAACTATACCTAACACCGTAAAGACAGGCTAACAGATTCTGTGCCTCTAATATTGGTCCTTCAGGTGCATGAAGATCATCTAAGCCACTAATCTCTGTAGCATCAATAGAAAGCAATGGATTGAATAATGATCGAGCCCTCTCTGAAAAAAACAGTCCATTTTTATGCCCTGGTACGTGAAATGACCTTGTCTGTTTTTCTTTATGGCGGATAAGCGCATCAAACAATGGTGTATTTTCTTGATTCATATTATTACCTCTCTACTATTATCTTATCCTCTTATTTTATCAAAGTTCATTATTACAACATAATGATTCATTATTTGTATTTTCATATATACATACATGTAAGCTATTTATTCTATTCCAAGCAGGTATGGAGGCCACTTAATTTGCCTCAATACCTACTCTACTTAAATAAACAATCAAGTCATTACGAATAAATTTCTGGTGTATTCACTTTTTTTAATCGTTTTAAGTAATATTTATACCTTGGATCATCTGTCTCCGTCTCAACCATAGCTAACTCACATTGTTTACAAATGAAAGAAGTATATAAGTGTATTCCATCATCTTTGACCTGATCACACACAATACAGGTTTCCTCTGTATTCTTCTTTAATGTGCTTATTTCCAAACTCTCCACCTCCCTGTTTGCATTCTCCCCCGAAAAGCACAATTGTATACACTTTTCAAAACAGTGTGAGAGATATTGATTCGTTTGCCTATAATAATGTATGAAAGAGTTTTTCAATGTGTGTATGTCTACCTTTTTTATTTCATTTTTAATGCAAAAAAAGACCAGCTATAAATAGCTGGACTCTCAATTTGCTTGGCAACGTCCTACTCTCACAGGGGGAGACCCCCAACTACCATCGGCGCTAAAGAGCTTAACTTCCGTGTTCGGAATGGGAACGGGTGTGACCTCTTTGCTATCGCCACCAAACAATAAAGGAATATCATTCCTTCAAAACTAGATAATAAGAAGGATTTTTGCTTTTTTCAAGAACAATAAGGTTAAGTCCTCGATCGATTAGTATCAGTCAGCTCCACATGTCGCCACGCTTCCACCTCTGACCTATCAACCTGATCATCTTTCAGGGATCTTACTAGCTTACGCTATGGGAAATCTCATCTTGAGGGGGGCTTCATGCTTAGATGCTTTCAGCATTTATCCCGTCCGCACGTAGCTACCCAGCGATGCTCTTGGCAGAACAACTGGTACACCAGCGGTGCGTCCATCCCGGTCCTCTCGTACTAAGGACAGCTCCTCTCAAATTTCCTGCGCCCACGACGGATAGGGACCGAACTGTCTCACGACGTTCTGAACCCAGCTCGCGTACCGCTTTAATGGGCGAACAGCCCAACCCTTGGGACCGACTACAGCCCCAGGATGCGATGAGCCGACATCGAGGTGCCAAACCTCCCCGTCGATGTGGACTCTTGGGGGAGATAAGCCTGTTATCCCCGGGGTAGCTTTTATCCGTTGAGCGATGGCCCTTCCATGCGGAACCACCGGATCACTAAGCCCGACTTTCGTCCCTGCTCGACTTGTAGGTCTCGCAGTCAAGCTCCCTTGTGCCTTTACACTCTACGAATGATTTCCAACCATTCTGAGGGAACCTTTGGGCGCCTCCGTTACATTTTAGGAGGCGACCGCCCCAGTCAAACTGCCCGCCTGACACTGTCTCCCGCCCCGATAAGGGGCGCGGGTTAGAATTTCAATACAGCCAGGGTAGTATCCCACCGACGCCTCGACCGAAGCTAGCGCTCCGGCTTCACAGGCTCCTACCTATCCTGTACAAGCTGTACCAAAATTCAATATCAGGCTGCAGTAAAGCTCCACGGGGTCTTTCCGTCCTGTCGCGGGTAACCTGCATCTTCACAGGTACTATAATTTCACCGAGTCTCTCGTTGAGACAGTGCCCAGATCGTTACGCCTTTCGTGCGGGTCGGAACTTACCCGACAAGGAATTTCGCTACCTTAGGACCGTTATAGTTACGGCCGCCGTTTACTGGGGCTTCAATTCAAAGCTTCGCCTTGCGGCTAACCTCTCCTCTTAACCTTCCAGCACCGGGCAGGCGTCAGCCCCTATACTTCGCCTTGCGGCTTCGCAGAGACCTGTGTTTTTGCTAAACAGTCGCCTGGGCCTATTCACTGCGGCTTTTCCGGGCTATTCACCCTAAAAAGCACCCCTTCTCCCGAAGTTACGGGGTCATTTTGCCGAGTTCCTTAACGAGAGTTCTCTCGCACACCTTAGGATTCTCTCCTCGCCTACCTGTGTCGGTTTGCGGTACGGGCACCCTACATCTCACTAGAGGCTTTTCTTGGCAGCGTGGAATCAGGAACTTCGGTACTATATTTCCCTCGCCATCACAGCTCCGCCTTAATGGAAACGGGATTTTCCTCGTTTCCGGCCTAACTGCTTGGACGCGCATATCCAACAGCGCGCTTACCCTATCCTTCTGCGTCCCCCCATCGCTCAAACGATGTATAGGTGGTACAGGAATATCAACCTGTTGTCCATCGCCTACGCTTTTCAGCCTCGGCTTAGGTCCCGACTAACCCTGAGCGGACGAGCCTTCCTCAGGAAACCTTAGGCATTCGGTGGAAGGGATTCTCACCCTTCTTTCGCTACTCATACCGGCATTCTCACTTCTAAGCGCTCCACCAGTCCTTCCGGTCTAGCTTCAACGCCCTTAGAACGCTCTCCTACCACGGATACCATACGGTATCCATCCACAGCTTCGGTGTTACGTTTAGCCCCGGTACATTTTCGGCGCAGAGTCACTCGACCAGTGAGCTATTACGCACTCTTTAAATGATGGCTGCTTCTGAGCCAACATCCTGGTTGTCTAAGCAACTCCACATCCTTTTCCACTTAACGTAAACTTGGGGACCTTAGCTGGTGGTCTGGGCTGTTTCCCTCTTGACTACGGATCTTATCACTCGCAGTCTGACTCCCGAGAATAAGTATTTGGCATTCGGAGTTTGACTGAATTCGGTAACCCGTTGGGGGCCCCTAGTCCAATCAGTGCTCTACCTCCAATACTCTCATCTCGAGGCTAGCCCTAAAGCTATTTCGGAGAGAACCAGCTATCTCCAGGTTCGATTGGAATTTCTCCGCTACCCACACCTCATCCCCGCACTTTTCAACGTACGTGGGTTCGGGCCTCCATTCAGTGTTACCTGAACTTCACCCTGGACATGGGTAGATCACCTGGTTTCGGGTCTACGACCTCATACTCATGCGCCCTATTCAGACTCGCTTTCGCTGCGGCTCCGTCTTATCAACTTAACCTTGCATGAAATCGTAACTCGCCGGTTCATTCTACAAAAGGCACGCTATCACCCATTAACGGGCTCTAACTACTTGTAGGCACACGGTTTCAGGATCTATTTCACTCCCCTTCCGGGGTGCTTTTCACCTTTCCCTCACGGTACTGGTTCACTATCGGTCACTAGGTAGTATTTAGCCTTGGGAGATGGTCCTCCCTGCTTCCGACGGGATTTCTCGTGTCCCGCCGTACTCAGGATCCACTCAGGAGGGAACGAAGTTTCAGCTACAGGGTTTTTACCTTCTTTGACGGACCTTTCCAGATCACTTCACTTACCCCGTTCCTTTGTAACTCCATGTTGAGTGTCCTACAACCCCAAGAGGCAAGCCTCTTGGTTTGGGCTATCTTCCGTTTCGCTCGCCGCTACTCAGGAAATCGCGTTTGCTTTCTCTTCCTCCGGGTACTTAGATGTTTCAGTTCCCCGGGTCTGCCTTCAGTACCCTATGTATTCAGGTAAAGATACTGTTCCATTACGAACAGTGGGTTTCCCCATTCGGAAATCTCCGGATCAAAGCTTACTTACAGCTCCCCGAAGCATATCGGTGTTAGTCCCGTCCTTCATCGGCTCCTAGTGCCAAGGCATCCACCGTGCGCCCTTTCTAACTTAACCATATGGTGCTGATAAACGAAAAGTTTATCAAACAACCTAGTTGTTAAAAGGTCTTACTTGATGTCTTGAAAAATTAATGCAAAAATTTGCCTTCTATCTATTATCTAGTTTTCAAAGAACGATATTTGGTGGAGCCTAGCGGGATCGAACCGCTGACCTCCTGCGTGCAAGGCAGGCGCTCTCCCAGCTGAGCTAAGGCCCCATTGTAAACAGAATGTGAATGGTGGGCCTAAATGGACTCGAACCATCGACCTCACGCTTATCAGGCGTGCGCTCTAACCAGCTGAGCTATAGGCCCATTCTACTATAATGGTATTAAATTGAATGAATTACTCATTCAAAACTGAACAAAACAAAAGCGCTCGTTATATTCCTTAGAAAGGAGGTGATCCAGCCGCACCTTCCGATACGGCTACCTTGTTACGACTTCACCCCAATCATCTGTCCCACCTTAGGCGGCTGGCTCCTTGCGGTTACCTCACCGACTTCGGGTGTTACAAACTCTCGTGGTGTGACGGGCGGTGTGTACAAGGCCCGGGAACGTATTCACCGTGGCATGCTGATCCACGATTACTAGCGATTCCGGCTTCATGTAGGCGAGTTGCAGCCTACAATCCGAACTGAGAATGGCTTTATGAGATTCGCTTACCCTCGCGGGTTTGCAGCTCTTTGTACCATCCATTGTAGCACGTGTGTAGCCCAGGTCATAAGGGGCATGATGATTTGACGTCATCCCCACCTTCCTCCGGTTTGTCACCGGCAGTCACCTTAGAGTGCCCAACTAAATGCTGGCAACTAAGATCAAGGGTTGCGCTCGTTGCGGGACTTAACCCAACATCTCACGACACGAGCTGACGACAACCATGCACCACCTGTCACTTTTGTCCCCGAAGGGAAGTCCCTATCTCTAGGGAGGGCAAAAGGATGTCAAGACCTGGTAAGGTTCTTCGCGTTGCTTCGAATTAAACCACATGCTCCACCGCTTGTGCGGGCCCCCGTCAATTCCTTTGAGTTTCAGCCTTGCGGCCGTACTCCCCAGGCGGAGTGCTTAATGCGTTAGCTGCAGCACTAAAGGGCGGAAACCCTCTAACACTTAGCACTCATCGTTTACGGCGTGGACTACCAGGGTATCTAATCCTGTTCGCTCCCCACGCTTTCGCGCCTCAGTGTCAGTTACAGACCAGAAAGTCGCCTTCGCCACTGGTGTTCCTCCAAATCTCTACGCATTTCACCGCTACACTTGGAATTCCACTTTCCTCTTCTGCACTCAAGTTCCCCAGTTTCCAATGACCCTCCACGGTTGAGCCGTGGGCTTTCACATCAGACTTAAGGAACCACCTGCGCGCGCTTTACGCCCAATAATTCCGGACAACGCTTGCCACCTACGTATTACCGCGGCTGCTGGCACGTAGTTAGCCGTGGCTTTCTGGTTAGGTACCGTCAAGGTACCAGCAGTTACTCTGGTACTTGTTCTTCCCTAACAACAGAACTTTACGACCCGAAGGCCTTCTTCGTTCACGCGGCGTTGCTCCGTCAGACTTTCGTCCATTGCGGAAGATTCCCTACTGCTGCCTCCCGTAGGAGTCTGGGCCGTGTCTCAGTCCCAGTGTGGCCGATCACCCTCTCAGGTCGGCTACGCATCGTGGCCTTGGTGAGCCATTACCTCACCAACTAGCTAATGCGCCGCGGGCCCATCTGTAAGTGACAGCCGAAACCGTCTTTCCATCTCTTCTCATGCGAGAAAAGAAATTATCCGGTATTAGCTCCGGTTTCCCGAAGTTATCCCAGTCTTACAGGTAGGTTGCCCACGTGTTACTCACCCGTCCGCCGCTAAATCAAGGGAGCAAGCTCCCTATCATTCGCTCGACTTGCATGTATTAGGCACGCCGCCAGCGTTCGTCCTGAGCCAGGATCAAACTCTCCAAAAAGTGTTTGACTTGCTCATTTGTTGTTATAGTGTGTACTCACTTCAATTTAAACGTTGGCGCTTTGTTTTGTTCAGTTTTCAAAGAGCAATCTTTGTCGTTTCTCTCAGAAGCGACTTTATAAATTTACCACATCTCTTTATTAGTGTCAATAACTTTTTATTTAAAAAAGTATTTCTTTCTAACTAACCTCTAGTAGATGCAATGTCACTCAAGCGACAAAATATATACTAACAACTTTCCAAAGATTCGTCAATACCTTTTTTACAAAAATAACGTTTATATTAAAACTCGTTTAAACCCAAACCTTTAACCTACTACTTAATAGCTACATACTTCCTATTTATTTCATTATTATATAACTCTTGAAGAGTATACAAAAAAAGAACCCAAGAGAAGTTTCCCTCGAATTCTTCAAATAATCCAATAATCAATTGCTGCTAAGGTAGCCACACCTGGAATGCCTAAAATTCCCGCTACTGCAGAAGTTGCTAAATTGATAGGAACATGAATCCCTACTTGATTACCAAGCACATTTAGAAAGAACAAAAAAACAGCTCCGATAATTAATTTAACAACCCCCTGCCCTATTAGTCGAATTGGTTTTATAGGTGCCCCGACAAAAAGCAGTAATACAATTAAACCAGCTATTACACCTACAATAACAATTGGCTCCACTATCATTCCTCCTCATTAGCTCGTACTACATTCTATGTAGATAAAACTAAATAAGAACAAAGAAGAAATGGTTGCATTCCTCACTTACGTTTACTAGCCGTCACTTTTCTTCTTTTCGCTTCTTTAAATAGATAGAAATACTTAATTTCGGAAATCTTTGTTTGTATGATTGTATCTTCTGATGGATCAAGACTTTTTTCCAGTAATGATTTCTGGTTAAGCCAACTTCTTTTAATTTCCTCCAGTTGTTGCACTAGTTTTTGGTTATTTTCGTTGCGTAGTTTACCCTTTCGACGAAAGAACACAAAAACCCCTCCCCGCTACTTCTCAAATTTCCCTTCTTCCTTCGAGCGCCTTAGATAATGTCACTTCATCTGCATATTCTAGATCTCCACCTACAGGTAATCCATGTGCAATTCTTGTGACTTTAATTCCTGAAGGCCTTAATAACCTAGAAATATACATGGCAGTCGCTTCCCCTTCAATATTAGGGTTCGTTGCCAAAATGACTTCTTGAACCGTTTCATCTTGAAGACGCTTTAATAAGTCTGGAATGTTAATGTCTTCTGGCCCAATCCCATCCATCGGTGAGATACTCCCGTGCAACACATGGTAAAGCCCAGTGAATTCACGCATTTTTTCCATAGCAATAACATCTTTAGGTTCCTG
Source organism: Peribacillus sp. JNUCC 23 (assembly GCF_053653995.1). The sequence continues at coordinate 28,806 of NZ_CM132202.1, read as the reverse complement.
TACAACGCAAATAACATCACGACTTCTTCGCTGATCTTCACATATATAACATGGATCTTGATCTGTTATATGACCACAAACCGTACAATAGGAGAGGTTTCGCTTGGCATTCACAAGTGCTTTTGCGAAGTCCAATACAGTGTCTTCTTTCATGCCTAGTACAAAGAATGCAAGTCTCGCAGCCGTTTTAGGTCCAATCCCTGGTAATTTCATAAAACTATCAATTAGCTTCGTAATTGGTTCTGGATAATGCATAAAATACCTCCTATTAAGAAAAACACAACGCCTTGTTCAACCTAAAAGCTAGCATATTCTTGCTTGGCTAGATCATAAGGAACTTAGCTGCTTTCAATAGACACCAAAATTTATTAAAAAACGGATCTTTTTATTACTAAAAAAGCACAAGCGCCTTCAATAAGGCGCTCGTTCATCCTTCAATTTAGCTAGTTACATCATCCCACCAGGAAGATTTAACCCTTTCGTGAATTGCCCCATCGTTGAATTAGTCAACTCATCGGCTTTTTTCAATGCATCATTTGTTGCCGCTAATACTAAATCTTGTAACATTTCAATATCATCAGGATCCACAACTTCAGGTTTAATGGTTACATCAACAATTTCCTTATGACCCGTTACTACGACAGTCACCATTCCACCGCCCGCTGTTCCTTCAATTTTCTTTTCACCTAGCTCTTCTTGAGCCTCAGCCATCTTTTTTTGCATTTTTTGCATTTGTTTCATCATATTCTGCATATTTCCCATTCCACGCATTCCCATTTTATTACCTCCCATTATTCTTTAATTTCAAGTAATTCATCTCCGACTAACTTTCGAGCTTCCGTTATAAATGGATCTTCTTCTTTCATGTCCGGTTCATTTTGACCGTCAAGTTGCTGAGTGGAGAGAAACCCCTCTCGTATACTTTGCCACTGGCTCTCAGGCACTCCCGCCATTTCGAGTCCATGACTCGTCACGTTTTCCATGATTGAAGCCATTACTTCAATAAAACGGGGGTTTTCCATAGCCATTTGGCAATGAATATCATACTTGAATTTTAACACAAAAGCTTGTGAAGAAGCAGCTACTGGTTCTGCTTCATTTAATAATGCTGCCAATGATTTTAAATTTTGCTGACCTAACTGCTCAAGTACTTCACCCCATCTGCTTTTCACAAGCGTTAAATCTTGTTTCGTGGCCTGACGGAGGACCTGAGTTATTTTTCCTACTGGTGCTTTATATGATTTTTTCACTGAACGAGGGGTCTGTGGCTGCTTTTCAGCTTGAGCCGTAACCGCTTGGCCAATTCCTCTTTCTTTCAATTCCTTTAGTTGCTTTTCAAGCTCTTCTATTTTACTAGTAAGCTGCCTCACCTGAACATCTGACACAGCACTCTCACGTTCCTGATTACAGAGCTTAACTAATGCAACTTCTAGAAAAATTCGCGGATGATTTGTCCATTTCATCTCTTGCTGCGTTTTATTAAAGCTTTCGATAATACCATAAATATCTCGGTTTGAAATAACCTCTGCCAATTCTTTGAACTGCGGGTCAATTAGTACTCTCTCAAATGAATTCGCCATCCCTGGTGCTGCTTGATAAAGGAGCATATCTCGGAAAAAGAAAATCATATCCTCAATAAACCTAGCTGGGTCTTTCCCCATCGCTAATAGCTCATCTAATACATCCAAAGCTTCCGCTACGCATTTATCATAAATGGCCCGTGCTAATTTCCCTAAAAAAACATGGGAAACAGAACCTGTTACGGTTAATGCATCTTCTACACTCACTTCATCAGAACTAAAAGAGATTGCTTGATCAAGCAGACTCAAAGCATCCCGCATACCTCCTTCAGCTGCTCTAGCTATAATATGTAGAGCTTGTTCATCTACAGTAATACCACTCTCAGAAATAATCTGAGACATCCGCCCGATTATATCCTGGGGCTGTATGCGTTTAAAGTCAAAGCGCTGTGTTCTTGAGATGATGGTTAAAGGAATTTTATGAGGTTCTGTAGTTGCTAAAATGAAAATGACGTGCTGTGGTGGCTCTTCCAATGTTTTTAATAAAGCATTAAAGGCGCCTTGTGAAAGCATGTGTACTTCATCAATAATATATACTTTATATGTACCTGAATTTGGCGCATATTTCACTTTATCTCGAATATCACGAATTTCTTCCACGCCATTATTGGATGCAGCGTCAATTTCAATTACATCCGGGATCGATCCATCTGTAATTCCCCGGCAGGATGCACATTCATTACACGGTTCATTTGTTGGTGACTTCTCACAGTTAACAGCTTTAGCAAGTATCTTCGCTGCACTCGTTTTCCCAGTACCGCGTGGACCAGAAAATAAATAGGCGTGGGAAACTTTCTGTTGCAGAAGCGCATTTTGTAATGTTTTCGTTACATGCTCCTGACCGACTACATCAATAAATTGCTGCGGTCGCCAAACTCGATATAATGCTTGATACCCCACGTTGTCACCCCCTTATTTTCTCCTTATCTATTATAGCGTACTATTTGTATGAAGGAAAAGGGCACGGAACGTCACAATACATAAAAAGCATTACCAAATAACGTTAAAAAGATAAGTTTTTGTGTAAAAGCCTGTAATGTGTTAATTTGTTCTGCTTACGCCATCTCCTTGATGTTGATTTAGCTATTTTTATCCATTTCAAAAATGATATAAAAAAAACCCACCCAAAAGGATGAGTTGATTTATTATGTAATATGCCGTGCACCTTCTGTCGATTAGCTCCCATAAGCGTTACTTAAGCAGTTAGCTCGGCCCAGGCAACCCTGCGGCACATGGAAACTTCCACTTAATGCTGCTTCCTTCCGGACCTGACATGGTTCATGGAGTTCCATTGCGCAGGACCCGGGCGTCAACACCACTTACTTAAGGCAGACCCTACAGGAAACTAACCTCGAGAAGGGATTCGGCCTCGCTAGAGCGGATTGCGAGTACAGGGCACCGCTACCTCCCCGCTTAGCACGGCATGATTTATTATACTAAGTTATATAGAAAAAAGCAATGTTATATACCTCAAAAAACGAGTAAGAAAAATAACTTATTACTATTCCTTTTCCCGCATAGCTTTTCTTGCTTCCTTTTCCGCCTTTTTCCGTAAGCGAACACCTTTAAAAAACTCCGTCAAAATCTGCCCGCACTCCGTATCCAAGACACCACTTGTCACTTCAGCTTGATGATTAAAGCGCTCATCCTGCAATAAATTCATAAACGTCCCCACACAACCACCTTTCGGGTCACTTGCACCAAATACAACACGCTTTACCCTTGATTGAATGATTGCTCCTGCACACATCGGACAAGGCTCAAGTGTGACATAAAGTGTAGCCTCCTCTAGGCGCCATGTCCCTTGCGATCGGCAAGCACGGTCAATTGCGAGAAGTTCAGCATGCGAGATTGCATTTTGCTCTGTTTCTCGTAAATTATGCCCCCTTGCGATAATCTTATCTCGAAGTACGATGACTGCACCGATTGGAACCTCATTTATTTCACCGGCCTTTTTGGCTTCTTTTAACGCTTCCATCATATAGTATTGATCGTCCATCTTCATTTTCCTTTCGCCCTCATTCACGTTCTTTTCACACATCGACCCGACTATTTCAAAACGAGTAAAGCGCCAGTCATTTAGACACACTACTCATATTCACTTTGTACTTGTAAGGACAATTACACATTGAACAAACATCTACAAAAAAAAGGAGACTACCTAAGATGAATCAAGAAAAATCACAACAAGCTTTACTTATTATAGATATGATTAATGATTTCAAGTTCCAGAATGGCGATATGCTTCTTCAACATACTATACCAATCATTCAACCAATTATCACTTTAAAAGGCATCTGTAAAGCAAAGGGATATCCTATTATTTATATTAACGATCATTATAATTTATGGCAGGCTAATTACGACAAAATTATCGCATTATGTAAAAACGAGAAAAACACACAGATTATTGAACAAATTGTGCCAGAAGAAGATGATTACTTTTTAATTAAGCCAAAGCATTCGGCATTTTATGGAACTGCTCTTCACATATTATTGCACCATTTAGGTGTCAAGCGTCTCATTATTACAGGGATTGCGGGTAATATTTGTGTATTATTCACTGCAAATGATGCTTATATGAGGGAATACCCGCTATGGGTTCCAGAGAATTGCCTTGCATCTGCCAGTAATGATGATAATCAATACGCCCTTACCATGATGAAAAATGTACTAAAGGCACAAGTAGAATCAGTATAATTTTTCTTGATTTCAGGCATCACCCAAAAGGTATAGCTACGTATAATTCCTTCAATATATACAATTCTCTATTAACGAGAATTCTATCACCCCAGTTCAGCAGTCTATGATACAATAATCGGTGGCTATTAATAACCATAGACAGAAACGACCGATTATTCCATTGGGATATCGCTTTAAAGGAGGACGTAATTCATGATAAACACACCATTTATCACCGTTGAGGGACCAATTGGTGTGGGGAAAACATCACTTGCTAAAGCAATCTCTGAACACTTCCAATTTGCCTTATTAAAAGAAATTGTCGATGAAAATCCTTTTTTGGGTAAATTTTATGAAAATATAGATGAGTGGAGCTTTCAAACAGAAATGTTTTTCCTCTGCAACCGCTACAAACAACTCGAAGATATTGAGATGAACTTTCTTGCTAACAACCAAGCTGTTGTAGCAGACTATCATATATTTAAAAACTTGATATTTGCAGAACGCACGTTGAAAAATCGTCAATATGATAAATACTTAAATATTTTTAAGATCCTTACCAAAGACATGCCCAATCCAAATATGGTCGTATACTTAGATGCAGGTCTAGAAACATTATTAAAACGAATAGGAAAGCGCGGCCGGGATTTTGAAAAGAATATCAGTCCCATTTACCTTGAACAATTAACCATTGATTATCATAATTTCATGGCTACATTCGAAGAACAGCACCCAAATATTCCAGTTCTGCGCTTCAATGGGGATGAAATTGATTTTATCGAAAACAAAGAAGACCGGTCTATGATCTTGACCCGCATTGAGAACGCGCTTCAAAAAGGAGTATATACAAATGAATCTACGAAAAAAATATGATATCCCGTCAAGTTCAGTCATTACGATTGCAGGAACGGTAGGTATTGGAAAATCCACCATGACAAATGCATTGGCTAATGCCTTAAACTTTCGCACTTCCTTTGAAAAAGTTGATACAAACCCATACTTAGATAAGTTTTACGAAGACTTCGACCGATGGAGCTTCCATTTACAAATTTATTTTCTTGCTGAGCGTTTCAAGGAACAAAAACGTATATTTGAATATGGTGGAGGATTTATTCAAGATCGATCTATTTATGAGGATACGGGAATTTTTGCAAAAATGCATTACGAAAAGGGAACAATGAACCCTACCGATTATGAGACCTACACAAGTCTTTTTGACGCGATGGTCATGACCCCATACTTCCCACACCCAGACTTGCTTATATATTTAGAAGGCTCATTAGATGACATCTTGGCTCGAATTAAAGTCCGCGGGCGTCCTATGGAACAACAAACCCCTATCGAGTATTGGACAGAAATGCACCGACGCTATGAAAATTGGATTAATCAGTTCAACGCTTGTCCAGTCTTACGATTGAACATTAATGAATATGACCTGATCCAAAGTAAAGAATCGATTGAACCAATTGTTGATCAAATTTCAACCTTCATAAATCAAACAAAAAAATTAAGAAGAGTATAAAAAATTAATCTAAAGAACGAAAGCACAAGCGCCTATTGTGGAACTTCGACTTAGATTTACCACGTCCTGTACAAATCAGTCAAACATAAACCTATCAACTTCAACGGGTAGAGAGCTTCTCACCAATAGATTGAGCAGCCCATGATTAAAGGAGTTAGCTACTTGTACTGGATTCCAACAGACAAATTAAGTTTTCCACTTAAATAATTTCCTAAGCAATAAAAAAAGACTCGTTACATATGTAACGAGTTTTACGATTTCCAATTTATGCGTTGTGGTTAATTTAAAAAATAATGGAGGAGGTAGAGGGATTCGAACCCCCGCGGGATTTGACTCCCCTGTCGGTTTTCAAGACCGATCCCTTCAGCCAAACTTGGGTATACCTCCATATTGACATGTATTATATTACAATAGGTTTATGATAAAGTCAACGGATCGTTTTTTTTCATAATATATGTAACGGAGGTTGTCTCATAGGGTTTAACCCTTTATGAGACAACCTCCGCTTTCGTTACGGTCTTATTACTTCTGCTCCACGCATGTATGGACGTAATACTTCTGGGACGATTACACTGCCATCGGCTTGTTGATAATTTTCCAGAATAGCCGCTACCGTTCTTCCGATAGCGAGGCCAGATCCATTTAATGTATGAACATGTTCTGGCTTACCTTTTGGATCCCGACGGAAGCGGATATTTGCCCGTCTTGCTTGGAATGCTTCAAAGTTACTGCAAGAAGAAATTTCGCGATATGTTCCATAGCTTGGAATCCAAACTTCAATATCGTACTTCTTAGCTGCTGTAAACCCAAGATCCGCCGTACACATACTTAGTACTCGATATGGTAGCTCAAGCAACTGTAACACTTTTTCAGCATGACCTGTAAGCTTATCGAGTTCTGCATATGAATCCTCAGGTTTAACAAACCTTACAAGCTCTACTTTATTAAACTGATGCTGACGAATTAATCCACGTGTATCGCGACCAGCAGATCCAGCTTCTGAACGGAAGCAAGCGCTGTATGCCGCATAGCCGAATGGCAGTGCTTCTCCATTTAATATTTCATCACGGTGATAATTCGTAACCGGTACCTCAGATGTAGGAATTAAGAAATAATCTTCGCTTTCTATTCGGAACGCGTCTTCTTCAAATTTCGGCAGCTGCCCAGTACCTACCATACTTGTGCGATTCACCATGTAAGGAGGCATCATCTCTTCATACCCGTGCTCTTCTACATGTAAATCAAGCATAAAACTGATCAATGCACGTTCAAGACGGGCGCCTAAGCCTTTATAGAATACAAAACGGCTTCCCGTTACCTTCGCTGCTCGTTCAAAATCCAAAATTCCCAATTCAACAGCAATATCCCAATGTGGCTTAGGTTCAAATGAAAATTGAGGACGCCCTCCCCATTTTCTCACTTCAACATTATCATCCTCTGTTTCCCCTACAGGAACACTTTCATGAGGTATATTCGGAATTGACAAAAGCATTCTTTGTAAATCAGCTTCCACTTCGCGTAGCTCATCATCAAACCCTTTAATTTGATCGCCAACTTCTCTCATTTCAGTAATTAAATGATCCGCGTCTTTTTTCTCACGCTTTAACATAGCAACTTCTTGAGATACTTCGTTTCGACGGCTTTTTAACTTTTCCCCCTCAGCAATTAGTACTCGGCGTCTACCATCCAACTCCTCAAACTTTCCAAGATCAGTTAAGTCTTCACCTCGGAATTGCAATGCTCGTTTTACTTCTTCTAAATGATTCCGTAGATATTTTAAATCTAACATCTCACATTCCTCCTTAATTTTGATTACAATTAGTTTCAGGAACGCAAAAAACTCCCGTCCCTATAAAAGGGACGAGAGTTAACCCGCGTTGCCACCCTAGTTGAAGGCACAATTGTACCTTCCACTCGAAAGATAACGGCATAAGCCGAAAGTAATTACTACCCATATCAATGGGGTTCCATACTTTACTCCAGGATGGATTCATAAGCTTCTCACACCGATTCACACCTGCCACCGGCTCTCTTTAGAAAGCAAGACTTACTACTGGTTCCTGTCATCGTTTTAATGAATGAAATTGTTTTCCATAATGTACTATAATTCTTACCATGTTGCAACCTTTTTATCCATTATCATGAGGTGGAAATCAGAACCAACCTTTAACTGTCGCGGAAACACTACTCCAAATATCAGCGAAGAATCCACCTACAGCTCGAGCAGACAATACGAACCAATTTGCCTTTTCTACTGTTTCAGCTGCTACAACATCTACTTTAACTGTCTTTGCACCCGCTTCGTCGATAAATCCGTAATCCGTTCCATCCTTCGGCTTAACTGTTAAGTAACCAATTACATCGCCTTTTTTAACAGGAGCTTCAAGCTTACCGTTTTTATTCAGCTTCTTTTCGTCAATAACCAGTTCAGGTTTATAATTCTCCTTATCAGCATGATTAATGACTGCAGTAATGGCTTCTTTTGATTGGATCTTCACTGAATTTTCTTTCCCGTCTGCTACAGGAATCGTCTTATGACCTTTCGCTTGATAATTTGCTGGAACAAGTTCTTCCTTGCCAAAATTACCAAAGGCGTAATTCATAAGTTTAATGCTATCCTCAAAACGTTCATTTTTGGAAGTTGACTTCATTACTACTGTGAGATAACGTTGACCATCTCTAATTGCAGTAGCTGTATGGCCAAATCCTGCAAAATCTGTAGATCCTGTCTTTAAACCATCGACACCCTCATACTCAAAAATCAATCCAGGCAACATCCAGTTAAAGTTTGGATATTCCCTCCCATCCCTGAACTTCAACTTTGGAATTTTTGAATATTCTAATGCCTCCGGATAATCGGTAATTAAACGGTAAGCAAGTGTTGCTGTATCTTTCGCCGTCATAACATTTTCTTCATTTTCATTACCAGCTGGTATATTCCCCATTAAGCTCGAATTATTTAAACCGCTAGAGTTCACAAACTTATACTCTTTTAACCCTAACTCTCCAGCCTTTTTATTCATTAATCCAACAAAGTTCTTTTCGCTTCCGCCTATAAGTTCTGCTAATGCTACAGTAGCAGCATTTCCGGAAAAGACGGCCATGGCTTCGTACAATTCTTTCACGGTGTAATCTTCACCTTGAGTTAGTCCAATATTGGACAAACCAGGTGCCCTTGATAGCTTATGAACATATTCGTTAATGTTAACTTTCTGATCCCATGTAATTTTCTTATTGTTTATTGCTTCCAAAACAATATACTCTGTCATCATTTTAGACATTGATGCAATACCAAGTACTTTATCTGCATTTTTCTCATATAGGATACGACCTGTTTCTCCATCAAGAATGATTGCAGCTTCTGCCTTTAAACCTAGATCGACTGTATTGGCCTTTGCTTCATTTGGTAGAAAGGCAAGTTGTGATAATGCTAGAGTAAGGACCGTGATAAAAACTAGTGAAATCTTGCTAAATCTTTTCAATTTTCAATACCTCCAACTAACTTGATCTATATATTTCGAAGAATCTCTCCTCGTTATTTGATGTACACCTTGTCTAGTTTATCATAAAAAAATCAAAAAAAGTAGACAGAGTACTTTCCTACTCTGCCCACCTATTTTAACTTGTTAATATGAATATAAAGTTCTAATTATAAGGAATAATTCGGTGCTTCTTTTGTGATTTGTACGTCATGTGGATGACTTTCACGCAATCCTGCACCCGTCATCTTAATAAATTGAGTCTTTTCTCGTAAATCCTGCAAATGCGCAGCTCCACAATAGCCCATTCCTGCACGAATCCCACCGATCAGCTGATAAATTGTGTCAGATAATGGCCCTTTATAGGCTAGACGACCTTCAATGCCTTCAGGTACAAATTTCTTATTGTTTTCCTGGAAGTAACGGTCTTTTGAACCGTTTTCCATGGCTGCTACAGATCCCATTCCACGATATACCTTAAAGCGACGCCCTTGGAATATTTCCGTTTCTCCAGGGCTCTCTGATACGCCTGCAAGCATACTACCTAACATTACGGCATGCCCACCAGCTGCCAAAGCTTTGACGATATCGCCAGAGTATTTAATGCCACCGTCAGCAATAATCGTTTTCCCATGTTTTCTTGCCTCTGTTGCGCAATCATAAACAGCTGTAATTTGCGGAACTCCAACACCAGCAACGACACGCGTCGTACAGATAGATCCAGGCCCAATTCCAACCTTGACCACATCAGCCCCAGCCTCAATAAGTTCTCTCGTAGCTTCAGCTGTTGCTACGTTACCAGCGATAATCGTTAGCTCAGGATATGCCTTGCGTATTTCTTTGACTGTTTCGATTACACCTTTTGAATGTCCGTGCGCAGTATCGATTACAATTGCATCAACATGAGCTTTGACGAGCATTTCAACACGTTTTAACGTATCTCCTGTTACTCCAACTGCTGCACCAGCAAGTAGTCGGCCACGTTTATCTTTTGCTGAGTTTGGAAATTCAATGACTTTTTCTATATCTTTAATTGTGATAAGACCTTTTAATACGCCTTTTTCATCAACAAGCGGAAGTTTTTCAATTTTATGTTTTTGAAGAATATTTTCAGCTTGTTTTAAATCTGTTCCAACTGGTGCTGTGACCAAATTTTCAACAGTCATAACATCAGAAATATTAATAGAAAAATCTTGGATAAAGCGTAAATCTCTATTTGTAAGTATTCCAACAAGTTTTTGTTCTTCAAGATTATTTACAATCGGAACACCAGATATACGATATTTTCCCATTAGATGCTCAGCGTCAAAAACCTGATGCTCTGGAGTTAGGAAAAATGGATCAGTAATAACTCCGCTTTCTGATCGTTTGACCTTGTCTACCATTTCCGCTTGCTCTTCAATCGTCATATTTTTATGAATAATACCTAATCCACCCTGACGAGCCATAGAAATTGCCATCTCAGCTTCAGTAACTGTATCCATACCAGCACTTAAAATTGGCAAATTTAATTTTAAGTTTTCTGCTAAAGTAATTTGTAGATTAACATCTTTCGGTAGAACTTCAGATTTTGCTGGAACTAATAATACATCATCAAAGGTCAATCCTTCTTTTGCGAACTTATTTTCCCACATTATTTTCCCTCCAAGTTAAAAAAATATTATTAGTAGGTTATCAATTGGACAAAATACTGTCAAGGAGAACACTAAATTTCTGATTATTCTATTTATTAGAAGGAGAATATTTTATGATAAACTATCCTACTTTTTGGGACTCACTTAGCAACTTTTACTCTGCATCTCGGACACAAATTTATTTAAATAAATGCTATCGTTCCATAAATGACCCAACAGCCGATAAGAATAGTTACGAAAACTGTTACCCCTTCATCTATTATCTTGAACATGGCCAGACCTATTATTCTCAAGCAAAAATTGCACCTCTCTCTATTCAGCCTGTCCTTATTTTTTATGGATTTACTCAACTTCTCAAGGCATGTGTTCTCACTAGCGATCCCAACTATCCGGAAAACACTGGAGTCCTTGCACACGGAGTAACTACAAGAAAGCGTAAGAAACAACAATATGAATTTTTGCAAGATGAAATCAAAATCCAAAAAAATGGGTTGTATATGCACGCACTAAATAAAGTATTCGGCATAAAACAAATTGAAAATGAACGTTATACTATGGAATCCTTGTTGAAGGAAATCCCAGAACTTTATGAGAGCCATCAATATTTATTCGGTAAAAAAAGTTATCAAACTCTACAGCATCACAATAATCACTATCACTTATCACCTTCAATACTTGATACTTATCAAATGACAACAAATCGTTTTAAAGAATACTTAGAATCAAAAACAAAGCTAAATATATCTATTACAGAATCTGATCACTTAGAAATGAAAATAGATCAAAAGCTTTTATTCAATAAGCATGCCCCTATCCGATATCATTTATTTGATAAAAATTTTATGCTTTCTCTCACTAAAAGTTCTGAGTGCTCCACCTTACCTGAAATTATGCTTCACTATCTTTTGCTATACAACTTGAGCATGATATGTCGTTATGAAACCGAGTGGTGGTCAGAGCTATTGAAAACAATGCCTAACGAAGACTATCCACTGATCCTTCAATTTTTATCAATAACGCAAGAAAAAATTCCATTTTTAATTTACCAGTGGTTAACAAATGAAAGGTTTTTCACTCAGTAATTTTTTAAAGATACAACATGATGTTAAAATAAAACAGGGAAACTAGCTCTAATAAGGGGGAAGAATAGCATTTTAATTGGGAAGGCTGTTTAAGTTAACGAAGCCTTGTCCCCTTTTTCTTCACCTGAAAATATAAGCCCTTAATATCGTAATATTGACTGAGCTCTTTATGTTATTCCGTCTCTTAGTTCTAGGTGATATCTAGTTGCACACTAACAGGTCATTCGAGTAAAGTTGTCCATTGGATTCATTCAAATCGCTAATACACTATTTCAAAGGGGGGAAGGTGCTCGTGCTTGACCGCCGACATGCATTAATACCTTAAGGATCAATTACTTGATGCACCCACATCCTATGAGCTTTGCTACCGTTATCACATTAAGTGAAGTCCGAGCTTAGCAGGTGTAAAGTTGTTAACAAAACATCTTTTAAAAACTTATACGTTTAAAAAAAGGCTCTTTTCGTAAAGATTGTTGTTTGCGAGACTCCTGCTTAGAGAAGCGTGTTGAGGTAGGCTCCTTTAGACTGCCCGCACAAAGTGAGTACCTGCAACGAAAATCAACCAAGATATTCGTGTGAATATCATTTAAAAGCAACAACGTATGTGAAAACAGCCAATTCGAAAGATTAGCTATATTTATAGCTGGTCTTTCGAATTGGCTAGTACTGTCTTACATACGGGGCTATTATTGAAATTCAATGAATGACCGATTACTTTGTCAACTTTCACCACTGTCTCTCATTCAGGGTATAACAACAATAAAACTTTTCTCCGCTGCATTAAATAAAAAAGACCAGCTATAAATAGCTGGTCTTTCAATTTGCTTGGCAACGTCCTACTCTCACAGGGGGAGACCCCCAACTACCATCGGCGCTAAAGAGCTTAACTTCCGTGTTCGGAATGGGAACGGGTGTGACCTCTTTGCTATCGCCACCAAACAATAAAGGAATATCATTCCTTCAAAACTAGATAATAAGAAGGGTTTTTGCTTTTTTCAAGAACAATAAGGTTAAGTCCTCGATCGATTAGTATCAGTCAGCTCCACATGTCGCCACGCTTCCACCTCTGACCTATCAACCTGATCATCTTTCAGGGATCTTACTAGCTTACGCTATGGGAAATCTCATCTTGAGGGGGGCTTCATGCTTAGATGCTTTCAGCATTTATCCCGTCCGCACGTAGCTACCCAGCGATGCTCTTGGCAGAACAACTGGTACACCAGCGGTGCGTCCATCCCGGTCCTCTCGTACTAAGGACAGCTCCTCTCAAATTTCCTGCGCCCACGACGGATAGGGACCGAACTGTCTCACGACGTTCTGAACCCAGCTCGCGTACCGCTTTAATGGGCGAACAGCCCAACCCTTGGGACCGACTACAGCCCCAGGATGCGATGAGCCGACATCGAGGTGCCAAACCTCCCCGTCGATGTGGACTCTTGGGGGAGATAAGCCTGTTATCCCCGGGGTAGCTTTTATCCGTTGAGCGATGGCCCTTCCATGCGGAACCACCGGATCACTAAGCCCGACTTTCGTCCCTGCTCGACTTGTAGGTCTCGCAGTCAAGCTCCCTTGTGCCTTTACACTCTACGAATGATTTCCAACCATTCTGAGGGAACCTTTGGGCGCCTCCGTTACATTTTAGGAGGCGACCGCCCCAGTCAAACTGCCCGCCTGACACTGTCTCCCGCCCCGATAAGGGGCGCGGGTTAGAATTTCAATACAGCCAGGGTAGTATCCCACCGACGCCTCGACCGAAGCTAGCGCTCCGGCTTCACAGGCTCCTACCTATCCTGTACAAGCTGTACCAAAATTCAATATCAGGCTGCAGTAAAGCTCCACGGGGTCTTTCCGTCCTGTCGCGGGTAACCTGCATCTTCACAGGTACTATAATTTCACCGAGTCTCTCGTTGAGACAGTGCCCAGATCGTTACGCCTTTCGTGCGGGTCGGAACTTACCCGACAAGGAATTTCGCTACCTTAGGACCGTTATAGTTACGGCCGCCGTTTACTGGGGCTTCAATTCAAAGCTTCGCCTTGCGGCTAACCTCTCCTCTTAACCTTCCAGCACCGGGCAGGCGTCAGCCCCTATACTTCGCCTTGCGGCTTCGCAGAGACCTGTGTTTTTGCTAAACAGTCGCCTGGGCCTATTCACTGCGGCTTTTCCGGGCTATTCACCCTAAAAAGCACCCCTTCTCCCGAAGTTACGGGGTCATTTTGCCGAGTTCCTTAACGAGAGTTCTCTCGCACACCTTAGGATTCTCTCCTCGCCTACCTGTGTCGGTTTGCGGTACGGGCACCCTACATCTCACTAGAGGCTTTTCTTGGCAGCGTGGAATCAGGAACTTCGGTACTATATTTCCCTCGCCATCACAGCTCCGCCTTAATGGAAACGGGATTTTCCTCGTTTCCGGCCTAACTGCTTGGACGCGCATATCCAACAGCGCGCTTACCCTATCCTTCTGCGTCCCCCCATCGCTCAAACGATGTATAGGTGGTACAGGAATATCAACCTGTTGTCCATCGCCTACGCTTTTCAGCCTCGGCTTAGGTCCCGACTAACCCTGAGCGGACGAGCCTTCCTCAGGAAACCTTAGGCATTCGGTGGAAGGGATTCTCACCCTTCTTTCGCTACTCATACCGGCATTCTCACTTCTAAGCGCTCCACCAGTCCTTCCGGTCTAGCTTCAACGCCCTTAGAACGCTCTCCTACCACGGATACCATACGGTATCCATCCACAGCTTCGGTGTTACGTTTAGCCCCGGTACATTTTCGGCGCAGAGTCACTCGACCAGTGAGCTATTACGCACTCTTTAAATGATGGCTGCTTCTGAGCCAACATCCTGGTTGTCTAAGCAACTCCACATCCTTTTCCACTTAACGTAAACTTGGGGACCTTAGCTGGTGGTCTGGGCTGTTTCCCTCTTGACTACGGATCTTATCACTCGCAGTCTGACTCCCGAGAATAAGTATTTGGCATTCGGAGTTTGACTGAATTCGGTAACCCGTTGGGGGCCCCTAGTCCAATCAGTGCTCTACCTCCAATACTCTCATCTCGAGGCTAGCCCTAAAGCTATTTCGGAGAGAACCAGCTATCTCCAGGTTCGATTGGAATTTCTCCGCTACCCACACCTCATCCCCGCACTTTTCAACGTACGTGGGTTCGGGCCTCCATTCAGTGTTACCTGAACTTCACCCTGGACATGGGTAGATCACCTGGTTTCGGGTCTACGACCTCATACTCATGCGCCCTATTCAGACTCGCTTTCGCTGCGGCTCCGTCTTATCAACTTAACCTTGCATGAAATCGTAACTCGCCGGTTCATTCTACAAAAGGCACGCTATCACCCATTAACGGGCTCTAACTACTTGTAGGCACACGGTTTCAGGATCTATTTCACTCCCCTTCCGGGGTGCTTTTCACCTTTCCCTCACGGTACTGGTTCACTATCGGTCACTAGGTAGTATTTAGCCTTGGGAGATGGTCCTCCCTGCTTCCGACGGGATTTCTCGTGTCCCGCCGTACTCAGGATCCACTCAGGAGGGAACGAAGTTTCAGCTACAGGGTTTTTACCTTCTTTGACGGACCTTTCCAGATCACTTCACTTACCCCGTTCCTTTGTAACTCCATGTTGAGTGTCCTACAACCCCAAGAGGCAAGCCTCTTGGTTTGGGCTATCTTCCGTTTCGCTCGCCGCTACTCAGGAAATCGCGTTTGCTTTCTCTTCCTCCGGGTACTTAGATGTTTCAGTTCCCCGGGTCTGCCTTCAGTACCCTATGTATTCAGGTAAAGATACTGTTCCATTACGAACAGTGGGTTTCCCCATTCGGAAATCTCCGGATCAAAGCTTACTTACAGCTCCCCGAAGCATATCGGTGTTAGTCCCGTCCTTCATCGGCTCCTAGTGCCAAGGCATCCACCGTGCGCCCTTTCTAACTTAACCATATGGTGGCTGATAAACGAAAAATTTATCAAACAACCTAGTTGTTAAAAGGTCTTACTTGATGTCTTGAAAAATTAATGCAAAAATTTGCCTTCTATCTATTATCTAGTTTTCAAAGAACGATATTTGGTGGAGCCTAGCGGGATCGAACCGCTGACCTCCTGCGTGCAAGGCAGGCGCTCTCCCAGCTGAGCTAAGGCCCCATTGTAAACAGAATGTGAATGGTGGGCCTAAATGGACTCGAACCATCGACCTCACGCTTATCAGGCGTGCGCTCTAACCAGCTGAGCTATAGGCCCATTCTACTATAATGGTATTAAATTGAATGAATTACTCATTCAAAACTGAACAAAACAAAAGCGCCCGTTATATTCCTTAGAAAGGAGGTGATCCAGCCGCACCTTCCGATACGGCTACCTTGTTACGACTTCACCCCAATCATCTGTCCCACCTTAGGCGGCTGGCTCCTTGCGGTTACCTCACCGACTTCGGGTGTTACAAACTCTCGTGGTGTGACGGGCGGTGTGTACAAGGCCCGGGAACGTATTCACCGTGGCATGCTGATCCACGATTACTAGCGATTCCGGCTTCATGTAGGCGAGTTGCAGCCTACAATCCGAACTGAGAATGGCTTTATGAGATTCGCTTACCCTCGCGGGTTTGCAGCTCTTTGTACCATCCATTGTAGCACGTGTGTAGCCCAGGTCATAAGGGGCATGATGATTTGACGTCATCCCCACCTTCCTCCGGTTTGTCACCGGCAGTCACCTTAGAGTGCCCAACTAAATGCTGGCAACTAAGATCAAGGGTTGCGCTCGTTGCGGGACTTAACCCAACATCTCACGACACGAGCTGACGACAACCATGCACCACCTGTCACTTTTGTCCCCGAAGGGAAGTCCCTATCTCTAGGGAGGGCAAAAGGATGTCAAGACCTGGTAAGGTTCTTCGCGTTGCTTCGAATTAAACCACATGCTCCACCGCTTGTGCGGGCCCCCGTCAATTCCTTTGAGTTTCAGCCTTGCGGCCGTACTCCCCAGGCGGAGTGCTTAATGCGTTAGCTGCAGCACTAAAGGGCGGAAACCCTCTAACACTTAGCACTCATCGTTTACGGCGTGGACTACCAGGGTATCTAATCCTGTTCGCTCCCCACGCTTTCGCGCCTCAGTGTCAGTTACAGACCAGAAAGTCGCCTTCGCCACTGGTGTTCCTCCAAATCTCTACGCATTTCACCGCTACACTTGGAATTCCACTTTCCTCTTCTGCACTCAAGTTCCCCAGTTTCCAATGACCCTCCACGGTTGAGCCGTGGGCTTTCACATCAGACTTAAGGAACCACCTGCGCGCGCTTTACGCCCAATAATTCCGGACAACGCTTGCCACCTACGTATTACCGCGGCTGCTGGCACGTAGTTAGCCGTGGCTTTCTGGTTAGGTACCGTCAAGGTACCAGCAGTTACTCTGGTACTTGTTCTTCCCTAACAACAGAACTTTACGACCCGAAGGCCTTCTTCGTTCACGCGGCGTTGCTCCGTCAGACTTTCGTCCATTGCGGAAGATTCCCTACTGCTGCCTCCCGTAGGAGTCTGGGCCGTGTCTCAGTCCCAGTGTGGCCGATCACCCTCTCAGGTCGGCTACGCATCGTGGCCTTGGTGAGCCATTACCTCACCAACTAGCTAATGCGCCGCGGGCCCATCTGTAAGTGACAGCCGAAACCGTCTTTCCATCTCTTCTCATGCGAGAAAAGAAATTATCCGGTATTAGCTCCGGTTTCCCGAAGTTATCCCAGTCTTACAGGTAGGTTGCCCACGTGTTACTCACCCGTCCGCCGCTAAATCAAGGGAGCAAGCTCCCTATCATTCGCTCGACTTGCATGTATTAGGCACGCCGCCAGCGTTCGTCCTGAGCCAGGATCAAACTCTCCAAAAAGTGTTTGACTTGCTCATTTGTTGTTATAGTGTGTACTCACTTCAATTTAAACGTTGGCGCTTTGTTTTGTTCAGTTTTCAAAGAGCAATCTTTGTCGTTTATCAGAAACAACCTTATTAATATAACATATCATGTTATTTCAGTCAATAATTTCTTTTCTTTCGGATAAAATTTCTTTTGAAATTACTATCACTTGTTGACGACTTTATTATTATATATGGTATCTTTTTAAATTACAAGCTTTATTTGAATTAAATATTTTAAAAAGATACCGATCTATTTATACCAAACATTGATTAGTGCGATTTACTTTTCCATCTATAGTTTTAGACTAAGAAATGATTACTACCATTTTGTAAAACTTCCTCAATGAATAAATCTCTATTGTTATTTAGGTGGATTAACTCGCTTGTATCAATAACTTTAATTAACGGCCTTGTCGGAGATTGTTTATCAATAAATATAATCTCAGCGATATATCCATTTGATAATCGTACTCTGCTCCCCATCGAGTAATTCATAATACAAGACAAGAGTTTATTAATCACGGTAATATCAAACTTCCCAAAATCATCTTGCATGATCATCTCCATGACTTTAAATGGCGATTGTTTCTTTCTATAGGTCCTTTCGGATGTCATGGCATGATAGACGTCTGCTACTGCAACAATCTTTGCAAAAGCATGCGGTTTTTGTTCGCCTTTCCCACGCGGGTATCCGCTGCCGTCCAATCTCTCATGATGCTGGAGAATGGCATATTTAACTGACTCCTTTAATATGGTACTCCTTTGAAGCATTCTCAGACTATAAATTGGGTGTTTCCGAATCTCTTCATATTCTAGAGCTGTTAGACTTGTACCTTTATCTAATATTGTGGGAGAAATTTTAGCCATTCCACAATCTGCAAGACTCCCCGCAAGCGTGATTTGATACACATCCGCTTTATTATAATCCATTTTTTTAGCAAGATATCCACTTAAAAGGCCGATGGAAACCATGTGATGATAAAGGTAATCTTCTTTATTAGAGTAATGATGTAATGAAAAGATTTCTAGAGGGATTTTTAGAGACCTTTCAAAAAGCGGAATCATAATTTCTCTTATCTTGGCTACATCAACATCACTTCCCGCCTGCCAATTCTGAAACTGATGCTTATATGTTTGAACAACCTTTAAGTAATTGGCAATAAAGCTAGAGTATTCATTTGCTTCTTCCCCTTCTTCAGTAATTATTTCACGAGGTGTAAATTTTTGTCCATCAACAAGGGTACTTTCCACGCTAACTTCATTGATTAAAAAAGCTTTAAGTATTTCTAACAATTCTTCTGTTAAAATCGTTTTCCTATTCATTATTGGATGGCTTGTAAATCCGTTAATATCCTTACTAAGAATACATCCTGCTACCAAGTCTTTTGTTTTGACTAGCAAGCTCCTCACCTCTTAATTTACATCTGTTTATTACACTACCATAATATTACTTTATTTAAGCAAGAAAAACCATGTAGTATTTAATACAAGTGTTAGTATCAGCATAAAATGAAACCTGCCTCATTTAGGTATGGATGCCCACAAAACTCGTTTAAAGCATTTACTCTTCAAAAAAAAGGACACGAGCTAATTGACTCGTGTCCCGTTTATTTATCATTCTTCCGTGTCATTTACTTCAATTATTTCATCAATAGCTTCGTTTGGCTGTTCTTCAGCAAGATCGTCTTCATTCTCTTTTTCTTCTTCACGTTCAGCCATTGCAACTGTAGCTACAAATTCATTTTCCGTATTTTCAAGACGGATGAGTTTAACACCCTGAGTATTTCGACCAGTTGTTGAGATATCTCCAACTGCCATACGAATCAATACGCCCTCTGCAGTGATAATCATGATATCTTCTTCCCCAGTTACTGTTTTGACAGCAACCAGCTCGCCATTTTTATCCGTTACATTGCAGGTTTTAATTCCAACTCCACCACGGCTTTGGATTCTATAATCTTCTGCAGGAGTCCGTTTTCCATAACCAAATTTAGTTACGATCAGCACTTCTTCATTTTCTTCAAGAATCTCCATGCCAACAACCTCATCGTCTTTCCTCAAGGAAATTCCCTTAACCCCAGCTGCAGTCCGGCCCATAGAACGGACGTCCGTTTCAGGGAATCTAATCAGCATGCCGTCTTTTGTACCAATGACGATTTGTTTATCACCATCTGTAAGACGGACTGAAATTAACTCATCACCTTCATTTAAGCCTACGGCAATTAAACCGTTATTACGAATGTTAGCAAAAGAGGATAATGGTGATCTTTTAGAAACACCAAACTTTGTCGTAAAGAATAGAAAATCACCATCGGTAAATTCCTTAACTGGAATAATGGCGTTTACCCATTCCCCTTTTTCAACCTCAAGTAAATTGATTAAAGGTAAGCCTTTTGCAGTTCGACCATATTCAGGAATTTCATACCCTTTTGCACGGTATACTTTTCCTTTATTCGTGAAGAATAACAGCGTATCATGTGTAGATGTCGTTAAAAGATGGTTTACGAAGTCATCTTCATTCGTTCCCATCCCTTGTATTCCTCGTCCACCGCGTTTTTGACTGCGATAAGTAGATACTGGTAATCGTTTAATGTATCCATTATGCGTCAAAGTTACAATTGTTGTTTCTACTGGTATTAAATCTTCATCCTCGATACTTTCAAATCCGCTCATCAAGATTTCAGTACGACGTACATCATTGAAGCGTTCTTTAATTTCAAGCAACTCTTCACGGATAATGTGTAGTACCTTCTCTTCATCCGCAAGAACAGCCTTTAATTCAGCAATGAGTGCAACTAAAGCTTGATATTCTTCTTCAATTTTCTCACGCTCTAGTCCAGTCAAGCGTTGTAATCGCATATCTAAGATGGCTTGAGCTTGTTTTTCAGAAAGTGAAAACTGTGTCATTAATCCTTCGCGTGCAATATCCGTCGTTTGTGACCCACGAATTAATTTAATAATGGCATCCAAATTATCAAGGGCAATTCGTAAGCCTTCAAGAATGTGAGCACGAGCTTCTGCTTTTCGCAATTCAAATTCAGTTCTTCGACGAATGACTACTTTTTGGTGCTCTAAGTAATAATATAAGCATTGTTTTAAGTTCAATACTTTTGGTTGTCCATCCACAAGTGCAAGTAAGTTAACCCCGAATGTCGTCTGCATAGAAGTGTGTTTATATAAGTTATTCAACAACACATTAGCATTAGCATCTTTCCGAACTTCCATGACAATCCGCATACCGTTCCGGTCTGATTCATCTCGCAAGTCTGTAATGCCTTCGATCTTTTTATCACGAGCAAGTTCCGCAATTTTTTCAATTAGTCTTGCCTTATTTACTTGATAAGGAATTTCAGTAACCAAAATGACTTGTTTGCCATTTGACTTCGTTTCAATTTCCACTTTCGCTCGTTGAATGATGGAGCCTCTTCCAGTTTCATAGGCTTTTCGTATGCCACTGCGACCCAAAATATAACCCGCTGTTGGGAAGTCTGGACCTGGAATGTATTCCATTAATTCAGCAATTGTCATGTCAGGATTCTTACTCAAAGCCAAGACGCCGTCAATTACTTCCCCTAATTGGTGTGGAGGAATATTGGTTGCCATCCCAACGGCAATACCAGATGATCCATTCACTAGTAAGTTTGGGAAACGGGCTGGCATAACAATGGGTTCCTTTTCAGAACCATCATAGTTATCCTGATAATCAATTGTATCTTTATTCAAATCACGAAGTAATTCCATTGAAATTTTCGACAATCTCGCTTCTGTATAACGCATGGCTGCAGCCTGATCCCCATCGACAGAACCAAAGTTCCCATGGCCATCTATAAGCATATGACGATAGTTGAATGGCTGAGCCATTCGTACCATCGTCTCATATACAGCAGCGTCACCATGCGGATGGTACTTACCAATAACTTCTCCAACAATACGTGCTGACTTCTTAAACGGTTTATCAGATGTCATGCCAAGATCATTCATTGCATAAAGAATTCTTCGATGCACTGGTTTCAGTCCGTCCCTGACATCAGGTAAAGCCCTTGAAACAATAACACTCATTGCATAATCTAAAAATGAAGTTCTCATTTCGGTACTAATATTAATTTCTTTAACATTTTCTCTTTGATTTTCTGACATGGAGCAGACCTCCTTATTTAAAGCTGTGACCTAAGTTTGTTTAATCAGTAGGACGGTATGTATAGGGAATGTCCCAAAGGAGTCAGCCCCCATACATCACTTTTAATGTATATTGTTAATTGCAAGGGCTGATTTCTTTGATTTGGAACAATCTCTATTTGTTAAATATCAAGGTTTTTAACGTAAATAGCATTTTCCTCAATAAAGTTACGGCGTGGTTCTACTTTGTCACCCATCAACATTTCGAAAGTTTCATCCGCTTCGATTGCATCACTCAAGCTAACCTGTAATAGCGTTCTTGCTTCAGGATTCATAGTCGTTTCCCACAGTTGCTCTGGATTCATCTCACCAAGCCCTTTGTAACGCTGTAGGCTAGGTTTAGGTGAACTTGGCAAGTTTGCCATAATTTCAGTAAGCTGACGATCATTATAAGCATATTCTACTCTCTTGCCTTGTTGAATCTTAAAAAGAGGCGGCTGGGCAATATAGATGTATCCATGCTCAAGGATTTTTCTCATATATCGATAAAAGAACGTCAACATCAATGTACGGATATGAGCTCCATCTACATCTGCATCCGTCATAATGACAATTTTATGATATCGAGCTTTTGCAATGTCAAATTCCTCGCCAACTCCTGTACCAAGCGCTGTAATAATCGTACCAATTTCAACATTATTTAAAATTCGATCTAAGCGTGCCTTCTCAACATTTAAGATCTTACCTCTAAGTGGCAGAATGGCTTGAAAATGCCGATCACGGCCTTGCTTAGCTGAACCACCCGCTGAGTTCCCCTCAACAATATATAATTCACTAATAGATGGATCCTTTGATGAGCAATCCGCTAACTTACCCGGTAGACTCGAAACCTCTAGTGCACTCTTTCTTCTTGTCAATTCTCGTGCCTTTTTAGCCGCCATTCGTGCTCTAGCCGCCATTAGCCCTTTATCAACAATCTTTCTAGCTATAGAGGGGTTCTCGTATAGAAAGGAATCAAGCCTTTCTGACAAAATCGAATCTGTCACAGCTCTTACTTCTGAGTTTCCAAGCTTTGTTTTTGTTTGCCCTTCAAATTGTGGGTCTGGGTGCTTAATGGAGACAATTGCGGTTAAGCCTTCACGGACATCATCTCCTGACAGGTTCGCATCTGCCTCTTTAATTAACCCATTTTTACGAGCATAATCATTAATAACGCGTGTCAAGCCTGTCTTAAAACCTGACTCATGCGTTCCGCCTTCATATGTGTGAATATTATTTGCAAATGTGAATAAATTGCTAATATAACTTTCATTGTATTGCATCGCTATTTCTACGGAAATACCGTCCTTTTCACCTTCCATGAATATCGGTTCTTCATGGATTACTTCTTTAGAACGGTTCAAGTGTTCAACATATGACTTGATTCCGCCTTCGTAATGATATTCACTCTTCTTGCCTTCACCGCGTTTATCTTCAATGCTTATTAAAATTCCTTTATTCAAAAAAGCAAGCTCGCGGATACGCGTTGCCAATGTATCAAAGTCATACTCAAGTGTTTCTGTGAAAATTTCGCTATCCGGTTTAAAATGAATTGTTGTCCCGGTATGGTCCGTTTCATCGATTACTACTAAGTCGCCTTGTGAGACACCACGCATGAATTTTTGATAGTGAACGTTCCCTTCACGATGTACATATACTTCTAAAGTTGATGAAAGAGCATTAACAACCGAAGCACCTACACCATGCAAACCACCTGATACCTTATAACCTCCGCCGCCGAACTTCCCACCAGCATGCAAGACGGTCAAAATAACTTCAACCGCAGGGCGACCCATTTTCTCTTGAATTCCGACCGGGATCCCCCGTCCATTATCAATGACAGTTATACTGTTATCTTCTTCAATAATCACTTGAATCTGGTCACAGAACCCTGCAAGTGCTTCGTCAATACTATTATCAACAATTTCCCAAACGAGATGATGGAGTCCTTTTCCTGATGTAGAACCAATATACATACCCGGACGTTTACGTACAGCTTCAAGTCCTTCTAAAACTTGTATCTGATTTTCATCATATGCCTGACCTTGTACTTCCTTTTGATCCATTGTCATACGATTTCACCTACACTTTTCTTTTTGCATTCTTTTGTTTGTTCAAAAAATAAGATCATATATTTTAAAAAAGTAGTTTTAGTGTCCAGCACCTAACTACTTGAGTTCAAATAACTTCCAAGCTTCTGAAGTAAAAGTAGAGACTCCAGAGACCTAGAAAGATTTGCTTGTTGGACTAGCGAAGGGGATGACAAAAGTCGAAGTTCTTCCTGGGCACCTCCGCCTATTATAAGTGATATGGATATATAGGTCTTTTCAAAATGGTTTGGTGTCGCCCCACTCGGACCATTACAGGACGCCTCAAACTTAGTAGGTCTTTCCTATGTTCGAAGCGCTATGTTGTTCATTGCATCTCCTCGACTAATAAGTTATGGCAGAATAACTTATTTTGCGTAGTCAAGAACTGATGACGACTTTTCTTATTCTATTCATCGATTAATATTGTTCGTTGTAATGACCTGCGTTTTAATGTTGCCGATGCAAGAGGTGAATAATAAACAACCGTATTTGTAATAACGATTGATTTGATTGAACCCTTTGCTAAATTTCGTGTGACTTCTGCCTTTTTTTGCAAAAACTCCTCCATGGTTGGAGATGAATTGAGTAAATTTTTATCCAGAATTGCAATAACCTCATCCGTTTTCACAAGAATGTCCTCACCGATATGAAGATACATGCATTCACCCCATCATTTTACTTTAGTCACATTTCCCTGACTCACATGGAAAGTAGAAGCCTCACGCAAGGTCTGATGATCAATTCCCTCCACAGAGGTTGTGGTCACAAAGGTTTGAACCTTCCCTTGAATGGTATTTAACAAGTGTGATTGGCGATAATCATCTAGTTCAGATAATACGTCATCTAATAATAATATGGGATATTCCCCTATTTCTGTATGAATTAATTCAATTTCAGCAAGCTTTAGAGAAAGTGCTGTTGTCCGTTGTTGACCTTGAGATCCGTATGTTTGAACATCTCGTCCATTCACAAAAAAAACTAGGTCATCACGATGCGGACCTATAAGCGTAATTCCCCGTTCAATTTCTCTCCCTTGAATTTTAACAAACTTTTCCTGGAATACTTCTATCATTTTCGACAAATTACTACTTTCTGATACATCCAAGGATGGTTTATATTCAATTTTCAGCTCTTCTAAGCCGCGAGAGATGCCAGAATGTATCGGTTCAGCCCATTTTTGAAGCAAAGCAAGAAATTGAAATCTTCTTTGTAAAATTTTTACTGCATATTGTATGAATTGTTCTGTCAATACATCGAGCATTGCTTTATCGGCTTGTTTACGCGTTTGGAGCAATTTCAAATAATGGTTTCTTTGTTGTAGAATTTTTTGATATTGACTCATATCATGAAGGTAAACTGGAGATACCTGACCAATTTCCATATCAATGAAACGGCGCCTGCCTTGCGGATTCCCTTTAACCAGGTGAAGATCTTCTGGTGCAAACATAACCACATTCATATTACCAACATATTGGCTTAATTTTTGTTGCTCAATATGATTACTCTTTGCCTTTTTACCCTTTTTTGATATAACCAGTTCAAGTGGAATCGAAGTATTTCTCTTTTTCACCCTACCCTCTATTTTAGCATATTCTTCATCCCAACGAATAAGTTCTTTATCATTTGATGTCCTATGGGACTTTGCCATCGCTAAAACGAAAATAGATTCCATCACATTCGTTTTCCCTTGAGCATTTTCTCCTAGAATGACATTTACTTTATTTTCGAAGTGAAGGTCCATATCCTGATAGTTCCGATAGTTTTTCAGTTTTAATTGTTCAATATACATAAGCGCTTCTTCCCTTTACTTTAACGCGTAATAGTAAAACTACCGAACGAAGGAATATCAATCTTGTCGCCATCTCTAAGTTTCTTTCCCCGTCTATTATCAAATTCACCGTTGATAAAAATTTCATATTCACTTAAAAACCATTTAGCCATTCCGCCGCTCTGAATAATGTCAGCTAATTTTAAAAATTGACCTAGCGTAATATATTCCGTGTCAATCTGAATTTTAGTCATCCGTCCATCACTTCTTTCAAAGTAGTCTCTAATATTTTATTGTACTAAATAAATTGGATAAAGACAAAGTTAACATTAGCAAAGCAAAAACACTGTGAGAAAAAGTAGTTGCGGGTACCACATTCTGTTAATTAGGGGATAATTTATTAAAAAGGGACCCTCTACAGTCCAGCGGAGCTTAGACATTAAAACGTATTAAAAAGGTTTATACCTTTTTGACCTTCAAAAAAAAGCCTTTTTAAAGGCCTTTTTTCTTGAAGGAGGAATTAGTTTGTCTGTCCGCATTTAAGCTTCACTGTCTCATTCATTAATACGTCCTTACAGGTAAGATCAACTGCAGCATTGTGTCATCGTGAAGTGAACGAATAATAAATGGACGCATTGCTCCAGTAAAATTAATTGTAATGTCTGTTCCTTCTAAAGCTTTCAAAGCATCCATTACAAATTTGGCGCTAAAGGAAATCTTTAATTCCTCCCCTTCAATGGATTCAGCTTGCAACTCTTCGCTTACTTTTCCGATTTCAGGCGTATTCGAAGATACCTCAATGACCCCATGTTCTAGAGTAGTCAGCTTCACAACATTGTTTTTTCCTTCTTTAGCCAATAAAGAAGCACGATCAATCGCTTGAAGAAAATCCTTCGAATGAACGGTAATTGAAGTTTTACTTTCATTTGGAATTAAGCGAGATGTATCAGGATAATTTCCTTCAAGCAAACGTGAGAAGAACAATAAATTCTTTGCCTTAAATAATACTTGGTTCTCCGTAATGACCATTTCAATCAATTCATTCGTATCATCAAGAAGTTTGCTTAATTCACTTAGGCTTTTTCCAGGAATTACAACACTATATGAACCGACTACCTTATTATCAATTTTTGCTTTTCTCATGGCTAATCTATGACTATCTGTTGCAATACAGATTAATTCATCATCCTCTACCTTTAAGTTTACACCTGTTAAGATAGGGCGTGTTTCTGAGGTGGACACTGCAAATACTGTTTGACGGATTAATGTCTTTAATAAATCTGCAGGCAATTTAAATGTTTGATCCTCTTCTATAATTGGCAAATGAGGATATTCTTCAGCATCAAGTCCATTTAAATTAAATTCAGCTTTACCTGAACGAATAATGGTCTGAAAGCCATTTAACACCTCAATATCAACTGTATCCATCGGAAGTTTTTTCACAATATCTCCGAAAAACCTGGCATTTAAAACAATGCTACCACTCTGCTTAATTTCTACAATTTCATTTTCTTCGTCCTCAATGGGGATAAACGATTGAATAGAAATATCGGAGTCACTTCCTGTTAAGGTTACCCCGTCTTCTACTGCTGTTATTTTTATTCCCGTTAAAATCGGAATTGTTGTTCTTGATGTGACAGCTTTCATTACTTCTTGAACACTATGCACTAAACGATCTCTTTGAATAATAAATCTCATTTTCCATCCTCCAATATAGTTCTAACGAATAGCCTAAAGGCATATGTTATTTATATATATATTTATTTAAAAGATAGTAGTAATAGTAGTAGGTCCTGTGAATATGTGGATAACCCAGAGAAACATAAGGAAAAACAGTCTATCCACATGTGGACAGACTGTGTGTAAGTGGTAGTGAGTTATGCACATAATTCAGAGTAACTTATACTTTTAGCTGTTCTTGTATTTCTTTTACCTGTCTTTGAAGCAATGGGTCAGTTTGAAGAAGCTTTGAAATTTTTTCATGAGCATGAATAACTGTCGTGTGATCACGACCTCCAAATTCATCACCTATTTTTGGGAGGGAAAAATCCGTTAGTTCCCTTGATAAATACATGGCGATTTGTCGCGGGAAAGCTAAAGTCTTTGTCCGCTTTTTTGCTTTGAAATCTTCCAGTTTTATATTGTAATGTTCGCCGACTGTCTTTTGGATTTCAAGGATTGTAATGATCTTAGGCTTTGAGCTTGGAATAATATCTTTTAATGCTTCTGCGGCTAAATCAGCATTGATGTCTTTATTAATCAATGATGAGTAAGCAACTACTCGAATCAATGCCCCTTCAAGCTCACGAATATTGGAGTCAATTTGATTAGCAATGTAAAGCATAACCTCATTTGGAATATCCAATCCGTCTGCTTTTGCCTTTTTCCTAAGAATAGCAATCCTTGTTTCTAAATCGGGCGGTGTAATATCGGTAATTAATCCCCATTCAAAGCGTGAGCGTAAGCGGTCTTCTAAAGTAGGGATTTCCTTAGGTGGACGGTCACTTGAAATAACAATTTGCTTACTTTCTTCGTGAAGAGCGTTAAATGTATGGAAAAATTCTTCCTGGGTAGATTCTTTTCCAGCTAAAAATTGAATATCATCAATGAGAAGCACGTCAACAGTACGGTACTTGTCTCGGAACTCACCAGCTTTATTGTCTCGAATAGAGTTGATAAATTCATTCATGAACTTCTCCGATGAAAGGTACACAACCTTAGCATGAGGGTTATGCTCAAGTACGTATTGACCAATCGCATGCATAAGATGTGTCTTTCCAAGTCCAACGCCTCCATAAATAAAGAGAGGGTTATATGCTTTAGCTGGTGCTTCAGCAACTGCTAATGAGGCAGCATGGGCAAAGCGGTTGCCCGATCCGATGACAAAGGTATCGAATGTGTTTTTTGTATTCAACAT